>NZ_JBFAJJ010000002.1:0-942119 GCF_040655155.1 Streptomyces sp. NPDC050508 | reverse complement strand
TTATCCGGTATTAGACCCCGTTTCCAGGGCTTGTCCCAGAGTGCAGGGCAGATTGCCCACGTGTTACTCACCCGTTCGCCACTAATCCCCACCGAAGTGGTTCATCGTTCGACTTGCATGTGTTAAGCACGCCGCCAGCGTTCGTCCTGAGCCAGGATCAAACTCTCCGTGAATGTTTTCCCGTAATCGGGACCACACACACGAGAGCGGAACAGCCAGGCGGAATAAGCCCGGCCGTTCACAGCGTCCTCGCTGTATGTTTTCTTCAAAGGAACCTCGACCACCACGAATGTGATGGACGGGGTATCAACATATCTGGCGTTGATTTTTGGCACGCTGTTGAGTTCTCAAGGAACGGACGCTTCCTTTGTACTCACCCTCTCGGGCTTTCCTCCGGGCTTTTCCCTTCGGTCTTGCGTTTCCGACTCTATCAGACCGTTTCCGGTCCCGATTTCCTCGGTGCTTTCCAGGTTTCCGCTTTCGCGTTTCCCTTTCCGGCGGTTCCGACTCTATCAGATCCTTTCGGGCCTGACTCCCAGTCAGCGGGGGTTGCCTTCCCGGCCGTTGGGCCGTTCCGACGTTTCAAACCTTAGCGGATCCGCTCGACAGTTCCTAATCGGGCTACCGAACCGTCGTACCCAAATCGAATTGAATTCGGGCACGCCGAAATCAATCCCGTTGGGAGATCGCGCTGATGGTTTGGGGTGCCGCTGATGCGGCGGAGGTGCTGTCGCAGAACCGTTACGGCCCCGTGGCAACCCGGAGAACATTACGGACCGGAGAGAGGGCTGTCAAGCACCCCTTGTCAAGATCTTTTAGTCGAGGTCGCTGAGACGCCCGCCGGCGTCCGGCTGGGCGTGCTCCACCCTGCGCAGCAGGCGGGTGAGGACCTCGCCGAGGGCGGTGCGCTCTTCCGGGGAGAGGTCCTGGAGGAGCTCGCCCTCGAAGACCGTCGCCATGCGCATCGCCTCCAGCCACTTGCCGCGGCCCTCGGGGGTCAGCTCCACGATCACGCGGACGCGGTTGGACTCGTCCCGCTCCCTGGTGACCAGCCCCTCGGCGACCATGCGGTCGATCCGGTGGGTCATCGCGGCCGGGGTGAGGCCGAGGCGCTTGGCGAGGTCGCTGGGGCCCATCCGGTAGGGGTCGCCGGCGAGGACGAGGGCCTTGAGGACCTCCCAGTCGGCGCTGCTGATGCCGAGGTTCGCGGTCTGGCGGCCGTAGGCGACGTTCATGCGGCGGTTGAGCCGGCCCAGGGCCGAGACGATCTTCTCGACCTGGGGGTCGAGGTCCCGGAATTCGCGCTGGTAGGCGGCGATCTGTTCGTCGAGCGTCGGCTCCGGGACGCCGCTGGTGTCGGCCATGCGCGCAGTATGGCACGGGCTTCCTTTGCCTTGAAGTCCTTGAGTATGTACTCTTTAGGTTCTAAGTCTTCAGATCTAACTAGTTGATTGAGGTGACCGTGACCAGGGCGATGGGCGCAGCGATGCGCCGGATCCACGTGGGTAACGCACTCAGCGCGTTCGGGCTCGGCTTCACCGTCCCGTACCTGTACGTCTATGTGGCGCAGGTGCGGGGCCTTGGAGCCATGACGGCGGGTCTCGTACTCGCCGTCTTCGCCGTGGCCGCGTTGATCGTGCTGCCGTTCGCCGGGCGGGCCATCGTCCGGCGTGGCCCGCGACCGGTTCTGATCGTCGCCCTCGTTGTCGCCGCCCTCGGTTCGATGAGCCTGGGGCTGGCGGGGAGCGCGACCGCGGTGCTGCTGTCGGCGGCGGCGCTCGGGGCCGGGCAGGCCGTGATGCAGCCGGCACTGGCCACGATGATCGTGGACTGCTCTACGGCGGACACGCGCTCGCGTGCCTTTGCCATGCAGTTCTTTCTGCAGAACCTCGGGCTCGGCGTCGGCGGTCTCATCGGCGGTCATCTGGTCGACACGACCAGCGCGTCCTCGTTCACGCTGCTCTTCGGGATCGAGTCGGCGATGTTCCTGGTGCTGGCCGGGGTAATGGCGACCGTGCCGATGCCGCATTCGCCGGCCATTGGTGGCGCTCCCTCCCAGTCGTCCGCCAAGGGTGCCTGGAAGCAGTTGCTCGGCAACCGGGCCATGGTGCAGCTGAGCGTGCTCGGCTTCGTGCTGTTCTTCGCCTGCTACGGGCAGTTCGAGTCCGGGTTGAGTGCGTACGGGGTCGAGGCCGCCGGGATCTCGACATCCGCGCTCGGGACTGCACTGGCCGCTAACACCGCGATGATCGTCGTCGCGCAGTTCGCGGTGCTGAAGTTCGTCGAGCGGCGTCGGCGCTCGCGCGTGATCGCGGCCGTAGGAATGATCTGGGCGCTGGCGTGGGTCACGGCCGGGTTCGCGGGGCTCGGGCACGGGAGTCAGGAGATGGCTACGGCGGCCTTCGTGTCGACGTACGCGCTGTTCGGGCTCGGGGAGGCGATGTTGTCGCCGACCGTCGCTCCGCTGGTGGCCGATCTGGCGCCGGAGGGGATGGCGGGGCAGTACAACTCGGCCTTCGCTCTGGTGAAGCAGCTCGCGTTGGCTGTCGGGCCCGCGGTGGGTGGGCCGTTGGGGGCCTCGCTGCCGGGGCCGTATGTCGTGACGTTCTTCTTGTTCTCGCTGGGGATCAGTCTGCTTGCCGTGAAGTTGGGGCGGCAGCTGACCGCCGTACAGGATCAGCCTTGGCGGGCGAAGGGGAGTCTGGTCGTCGCTCGCGGGAGTGTGGAGCCGGTGGGGGTCGAGGCGTAGGTCAGGTCACGCCGGGGGTGTCTTCGGGAGTACGAACTCGCACCAGACGGCCTTGCCTCCGCCTGGTGTGCGGCGGGAGCCCCAGTTGGAGGCGATGGTCGCGACGATGGCGATGCCTCGGCCGGACTCGTCGGCCGGTTCCGCCCGGCGGCGCCTGGGGAGGTGGTCGTCGCCGTCCGTGACCTCGACGATGAGGCGGCGGTCGGTGCGGCGAAGGCGTAGGCGCATGGGTGGGGTGCCGTGCTGGAGGCTGTTGGCGACCAGCTCGCTTGCCGCCAGGACGCCGAGGTCGTGCAGTTCGGTGGGGAAGCGCCAGCTGGTGAGGACTCCGGAGGCGAACGCACGCGCGCGTGGGGCCGCTTCCACTCCGCCGAGCAGCTCCAGGGCCGCGTTGCGGAAGAGGTCGCCGTCGTGGCCGGTGCGGGCCGGGTGGTGGATGACCAGGACGGCGACGTCGTCGTCGTGGTCCGCGGTGACGCCGAGCGAGCGGACCAGGCGGTCGCAGACCACCTGGGGGGTGCCGGTGGCGCCGGCCAGGGCGCGCTCCAGGGAGGCGATTCCCTCGTCCAGGTCCTCGTCCCGGCGTTCCACCAGGCCGTCCGTGTAGAGGACCGCCGTGGAGCCGGGGCTGAGGGCGATCGAGCCCGAGGCGTGGATCCAGCCGCCGGTGCCGAGCGGCGGGCCGGTGGGTTCGTCGGCGCGTTGGACCACTCCGCTCTCGTCGCGGACGAGGATCGGGAGGTGGCCGGCCGAGGCGTAGACCAGGCGGCCTTCGTTCGGGTCGAAGACGGCGTAAACGCACGTGGCGATCTGGTTGGCGTCGATCTCCGTGGCGAGGCCGTCCAGGAGCTGGAGGACCTCGTGCGGGGGCAGGTCGAGGCGGGCGTACGCGCGGACGGCGGTGCGGAGTTGGCCCATGACGGCTGCTGCCCGCACGCCTCGGCCCATGACGTCGCCGATGACCAGGGCGGTGCGGCCGCCGCCGAGGGTGATCACGTCGTACCAGTCGCCGCCGACCGCCGCCTCGGTGCCGCCGGGCTGGTAGGTGGCGGCGATGCGCAGGTCGTCCGGTTCTTCGAGTTCCTGGGGGAGCAGGGAGCGCTGGAGGGTTACGGCCGTTTCGCGTTGGCGGCGTTCGCTGGTGCGCAGGCGTTCGGCGGCCTCTGCGTGGTCGGTGACGTCGGTGGCGAAGATCAGGACGCCGCCCTCGGCGCTGTCGGCGTTCTCGGCGACCGGGGTGCAGGTGAACGTGTAGGAGCGGCCCCCGGGCGCCTTGCGGGACTTGAGGGTGCGGGGCTTGCCGCTGCGCAGGACCTGGTCGAGGAGCGGGAGCAGGCCGAGTTCGTCGAGCTCGGGGAGGGCCTCGCGGGCCGGTGCGCCCAGGGGGCGGGTGCCGAAGGCCGCGGCGTAGGCGTCGTTCACGTACGCGATGCGCTGGTCGGGGCCGTGCACGAGGGCGACGAGGGCCGGGACGCGGTCGAGTACCTCGCGGACGGGCAGGTCGTCGACGGCGGGTACCGGTGGCTGCTCGTCGGTGAACTGCTCAGCGCGGGCCGCGGGCACGGAGCCTTCTCCCCGCCGGTCCGGGGTGACCGTGTGGTCGGTCCGCGCTGCGGCGCGGCGCTGCGTTCCGGGGAGCCGGGCGCTCCAGCGCGTGAAGTTCACGAATCCATGCCTCGTGTAGATGTTGTCGGCCCGCTCCGGACCCTGCCGGGGGTCCGGGGGTTGGCCCCCGGGGGATGCAGCACAGTGGGGAAAGCCTCTTGGGTGAGAAGGGCGAGCGTGGGCCCGCCCGAAGTCGTGGACCAGTCTGGCAGTGTGCCCGAACCGGGCCGACATTCGTCAGACGCCGGGGCGGCCGGTGGAGTTCCTCGGTCCGGTCAGTTCGACCCCTTCGGGTCGTGTGGAGGCTTTCCACCGGCCGCGAGTTCGAACTCCGCTCGGGGATGTTCGAGCGAACCGAGAGAAACGATCTCCCTCTTGAAGAGCCCCGCCAGCGTCCATTCGGCGAGCACACGGGCCTTGCGGTTGAAGGTGGGCACCCTGCTGAGGTGGTAGACGCGGTGCATGAACCAGGCAGGGTAGCCCTTCAGCTTCCGTCCGTAGACCTGCGCGACGCCTTTGTGCAGTCCCAGGGAGGCCACCGAGCCGACGTACTTGTGGGCGTACGTCTGAAGGGGCTCGTCGCGGAGGGAGTGCGCGATGTTGTCGCCGAGGACCTTGGCCTGGCGTACGGCGTGTTGGGCGTTGGGGGCGGTCTCGGTGCCGGGTTCGGAGGCGGTCACGTCGGGGACGGCGGCGGCGTCTCCCGCGGCCCACGCGTGCGTGGCGCCCTCGATCATCAGCTCGGCGGTGCACCTCAGACGGCCGCGCTCGGTGAGCGTGAGGTCGGTGGCGGCGAGGACCGGGTGGGGTTTCACGCCGGCGGTCCACACGAGCGTGCGGGTCGGAAAGCGTTGTCCGTCGCTGAGTACGGCGACGCGGTCGACGCAGGATTCGAGGCGGGTCTCCAGGAGGACCTGGATGTTGCGGCGGCGCAGCTGGGTGACGGTGTAGGTGCCCATCTCCTCGCCGACCTCGGGGAGGATGCGGTTCGATGCCTCCACGAGGATCCACTTCATGTCGTCGGCGTCGACGTTGTGGTAGTAGCGCACGGCGTAGCGGGCCATGTCCTCCAGCTCGCCGAGCGCCTCGACGCCGGCGTAACCGCCCCCCACGAAGACGAAGGTCAGTGCCGCGTCGCGGATCGCGGGGTCGCGGGTGGAGGAGGCGATGTCCATCTGCTCGATGACGTGGTTGCGCAGGCCGATGGCTTCCTCGACGGTCTTGAAGCCGATGCCGTGGTCGGCGAGACCGGGGATCGGGAGGGTGCGCGCGATCGAGCCGGGGGCCAGGACGAGTTCGTCGTACGACAGCTCTTCTGTGCCTGTGCCCTCTTCCTCGGTGGCGAGGGTGGTGAGGGTCGCGGTGCGTTTGCCGTGGTCGATGACGGTGGCCTCGCCGATGACGATCCGGCACCGGTCGAGGACGCGGCGCAGCGGGACGACGACATGGCGGGGGGAGATCGAACCGGCGGCGGCCTCGGGGAGAAACGGCTGATACGTCATGTATGGGTCGGGGGTGACGACCGTGATCTCGACCTGTCCGCGCCTGATTTCACGTTTCAACTTCTTCTGAAGGCGCAGGGCTGTGTACATCCCGACGTAGCCGCCACCGACAACGAGAATGCGCGCGCGTTCCTTCACCATCCCATGACGCACCCGGCGCTGGAGTTTGTCCACAGCCTCGACAATTTGTGTGACCGGGCGCGGAGGTCGCGCGGGGCCGCGGAAAGTGCCGGAGTGCGCGGCAGGTGCGCAGGTCAGTGGGGGTGATCGGGGTGGTGTCGGGGGGCGCAACCGGGACGTATGCGACCCGTACTCCGATCGGGGGGCGCTCCGTGCGGAACCTGCCCCTTCTGAATTGACCCCCTCTCAACTATGTTCGTGTGTCGACGGGGTGAAGGGGGATGCGCTCAGCGAGTCCGCGAAGAGCGAGGCTCGCGAACCGGGCTTGTCTCACGATGCTCCGGCTGCCGATGGCGGGGAGTCTCCGGGGGGAGACGTCATTAACCGGGGGAACGTGTATGCATATTCAGGATTCTCATTGGACATCCGCGTCAGCTGTCGCATCCGGCGGCGCGGTCGGTGCGGCGGTGGGAAACGGACGCGGGGACAGCTCGCGGACGACGCCGTTGCGGGTGGACGCACAGCGCAATCTGGAGCACGTGCTGCGGGCGGCGCGTGAGGTCTTCGGCGAGCTGGGGTACGGCGCGCCGATGGAGGACGTGGCGCGGCGCGCGCGGGTCGGTGTCGGCACGGTGTACCGGCGCTTCCCGAGCAAGGACGTCCTGGTGCGTCGGATAGCCGAGGAGGAGACCTCCCGGCTGACCGACCAGGCGCGTTCGGCGCTCGGCCAGGAGGACGAGCCGTGGTCGGCGCTGTCGCGCTTCCTGCGGACGTCGGTGGCCTCGGGCGCCGGGCGGCTGCTGCCGCCGCAGGTGCTGCGGGTTGGCGTCGCCGATGAGGGTGAGGGTGCTGCCCTCCTCGACGAGGCGCGGGTGCCGCAGCAGCGGACGCAGCCGAGTGCGGGTGAACTGCGGCTGGTGCCGGAGGAGTCGACGGGGTCCCTGGGCTCCGGGGACTACGACGCCGGGGCGGCGGCGCTGCTGGAGGTCGTGGGGCAGCTGGTGGACCGGGCGCGGGCGGCGGGGCAGTTGCGGGCGGACGTTTCGGTGTCGGACGTGCTGCTGGTGATCGCTACGGCGGCGCCCTCGTTGCCGGATGCTGCGCAGCAGGCGGCGGCGTCGGCGCGGTTGCTGGACATTCTGTTGGAGGGGTTGCGGTCGCGGCCGTTGTGAGAGTGGGCCAGCGTTGGTGTGGGCGTCTTCTGGGGGCTGCGCCCCCAGGCCCCCATCGGCTCTGAAGGGGCCTCGTCCTCAAACGCCGGACGGGCTGGATTGCGCCGGCCCAGTTGAAAGGGTGCGGCCGGGCAGCCCGTTCGCGGGTGACTCGAATAGGTGACTGTGGGGCGGGGGTGCCGTGGTGCCCGCGCCCCTCGTGATGCCCGGGAATGATTCCCCGCATTTCGGTCATCGGCGCCAACTCCCGTTCCGGGGGCGACAGTTGAGCCTTCCCCGGAGGGGTGAACGCTAGTACTGCGTTGCGGGAAGTCCCCACGGATGAGTGGAAGGTCCGTACGACGGGGTCCTGAACAAAAGCCAATATGGCACGCTGACCCGGTGTTCGGGACTGTTGGGCAGGCGGCGGGGGCTTTCCGCGATGAGCGTTGACGGGCGTGACGAGTCACTGGGTGACGGTGACCCGGAGGCCGGTGGGCTGACCTCACCACAGGTACCGAGCCAGGGCGGGCCGGGCGGTGTCCCCCAGGGTGGCGATCCCGGCGAGGGCAGTGTCCCGCCGCAGCGCGAGGGCAGTGTCCTGCCGCCGTCGCCGGACGCGCCGCCGGCCGACGCCGCGCTGATCGAGCGGATGCGCGCCGGCGACGACACGGCGTACGAGGAGCTGTACCGGCGCCACGCGGACGCAGTGCGCCGCTACGCCCGCACCTGCTGCCGTGACGGGCACACCGCCGACGACCTCACCGCCGAGGTCTTCGCGCGCATGCTCCAGGCGGTGCGCGGCGGCTCCGGGCCCGAGCACGCCGTACGCGCCTATCTGCTGACCTCCGTCCGACGCGTCGCCGCGAACTGGACGAAGTCAGCGAAGAGGGAGCAACTCGTCGACGACTTCGCGGTGTTCGCCGCGCAGTCCGCGCGGGTGTCGGAAGTCTCCGACGACGACACACTCGACCTCGGCGCCGACGTACGGGCCATGCACGAGGCCGAGCAGTCGATGGCGATGCAGGCCTTCCGGTCGCTGCCCGAGCGGTGGCAGGCCGTGCTGTGGCACACCGAGGTCGAGGACGAGTCGCCGAGCGAGGTCGCCACGCTCTTCGGGCTCGACGCCAACGGCACGCGCGTGCTGGCCAGTCGGGCCCGCGAAGGCCTCAAGCAGGCCTACCTCCAGGCCCATGTCAGCGCCACCCTCACCGACGACGAGGACTGCTCGCGCTACGCCGACCAGCTCGGCACCTACGCCCGCCGCCGGCTGCGCACGCGTGCCGAACGCGGGCTGCGCAAGCACCTGGAGGAGTGCGCCAAGTGCCGGCTGGCCGCGCTGCAGATCGAGGAGGTCGCCAGCGGTATCCCGGCGGTCGTCCCGGTCGCGGTCATCGGCTGGTTCGGCGCCGCCGGGTACGCGAAGGCCATCGCGCTCATCGCCGGTGGTGCGGGAGCCGGTGCGGCCGGTGCCGCGGGTGCCGCCGCCGCTGCGGGTGGCAGTTCGTCCGGTGGGGCGGGTGCCGGGGGCGCGGCGGCCTCCGAGGGGCTCGGTGCGCCGGTGAAGGCGGGCATCGCGGCCGGTGTGGTCGCCGCAGCGACAGCGGCGGCGATCGCCCTCGCGCTGACCGGCGGCAATGGCCACCCGGCGAAGAAGCCCGAGGCGAAACCGGCGCCCTCGTCCTCCCCCATCGCCAAGCCCGAGTCGCCGACCCCGACGCCCCCGAAGAAGCAACCCGCCCCGGAACCAGCGGTGTTGGCCCCCACGCCGACCCCGTCCCCCACGCCCAGACCGACGCCGAAGCCGACCCCGACCCCGACGCCGAAGGCCACCCCGACCCCGAAACCGACCCCCACACCAACGCCCACTCCCACCCCGACCCCGACGCCGACGCCCCCACCCGCGCCGACGATCTTCGAGGTCAGCGAACTCTCCTACAACGTCAACGGCGACGGCACCGCACCGGAGATCCGGCTCGGCGACAGCAGCTGGGTGTGGCAGCGCCACAGCGTCTCGATCGGCGGCACGCGGTACACCCACGGGGCGACCGTGCACGGCCGGTCGTCCGTCACGATCGACCTCAACCGCCAGTGCGTCTCCTACGACGCGACGGTCGGCGTCGACGACATGATGCTGGGGCTCGGCAAGGTCTACTTCTCGGTGTACGCCGACGGGGTCCAGCTGTGGAAGTCCGGGGAGATCGACGGCGGGGACCCGGCGCAGCCCGTCCATGTGAACCTCGCCGGGCGGAAGACCGTACGGCTCGTGGTCGAACCGCACAGCTCCTTCGACGACCTGGCGCTGGCGGACTGGGCGGAGTCGAAGTTCACCTGCCGGTAGGGCGCTCCGCCCGGCCGGGCAGCTGGGCCAGTACGTCGGCCGCGGTGAGGGCCTTGCCGCGGGCGCGCTCGGCGGCGTAGCGCTCGGGGTCCAGGTCGGTGCGGGCGGCGGCTTCGATCCGTTCGGCCCGTCCGCGCTCCGGCATGGGGCGCGGGTGGCCGCCGCGCCATTGGTCGGCGGTCGCCAACAGCCGTACCGCGCGCGGTAGTTCGTCGAGTTCGGCGAGCAGCAGTGCCGTGTGGTCCACGAGTGCCGCGGTGACCGCCTCGGCGCAGCGCAGGTCCACGGCCTCGCGCAGGGCGGCGGTCATCGCCACCAGCCCGCGCTCCGGGCCGGACTCGGCGCCCGTGACCAGGGCGTCGACCGCGCTCAGTGCCGCCCGGAACTGCGGTGGCGGTGTGCCGCGTCCGCTCTCCGCGCGGGCCTGGTCGCAGAACGCGCGGGCGCGGGCCACCTCCCCGTCCTCCAGGGCGATGTGCGCGCGCAGCAGCAGGATGAACGCGTGGGCGTCCGGCACCCCGTGCCGGTCGGTCGCCTCGGTCGCCTCGTCCAGGCCGGCGAGTGCGCCCTCGCGGTCACCGGCGCGGAAGGCCAGTTCGGCGAGGCGGGCGATGAGGAACGGCGTCTCGGTGTACGCGCCGACCTCGTAGGCGAGCGCCAGCCCTTCCTCGTACGCCTCCTTCGCCTCCTCGAAGCGGCTGCGGCTCATGGCGGCCTCGCCGATCGCGCTGGACACCTGGGCGCGCACCCAGCGGTCGCCGACGCGGTGGCAGAGCGCGCGCAGTTCCTCCAGGTCGTCGTCGACGCCGGCCATGCCGCCCGGGGAGTCGACGACCATGTGGGTGCGGAACATCAGGATGACGGCGATCTCCCAATCCCCGCCGTACGCACGGGCGTTGGCGACCGCCACGTCCATGACGTCCCGGATGTCCATCGTGTCGCGCAGGAAGTACGCGGTGAACGGCCAGGCGAGCCCCGGCATACGGGCCGCGTCCGGGCCGCCCTCGGCGAAGTGGCCCTGCACCAGCGTGACGTACCGGCGCAGCCGCTCGTCGCGCAGTCCGTTCGGAAGGTGGTCCAGGGCGCCGGACTCGGCCCCGAGGAAGAGGTGCAGCATGCGGAGGTTCATCCGCTGGGCGTGCAGGGGATGGCCGGTCTCGGCGTCCGGGTCGGCGAGGTAGGCGTCGAACGGGTCGGGCGCGCCCCCGGCCGTGATCAGGGCGAGGATGCGCTCGGCCCAGTCGACGCCCTCGCGGCGGTAGTTGCGCAGCCACCAGAACCAGCCGACGGCGAGGGCCAGCGCGCCCGCCTGGGCCTCCTCGCCCGCGGTGACGGTCCGGTCCAGAGCCGCGCGGATGTTGTCCAGCTCGGTCTCCAGGCGGTCGATCCACGGGAGTTGGTCACCGGAGCGGAGCAGCGGCTCGGCCTGCTCGGCGAGTGCGCGCACCCAGGCCCCGTGCCGGTGCTCGGCCGCCGTCCGCTGGTCGGGGGTCTCGGCGGCGCGCTCCACGGCGTACTCGTGGATGGTCTCCAGCATGCGGTAGCGCATGCCGTCGTGCGCCTCCCCCGGGGTGGCCACGATCAAGGACTTGTCGACCAGCGCTCCGATGAGGTCCGCCACCGGCCCGGTGCACACGGCCTCCGCCGCCGCGAGGTCCCAGCCGCCGGCGAACACGGAGACCTCGCGCAGGAGCGTGCGCTCGCCCTCGTCGAGCAGGTCCCAGGACCAGTCGACGACGGCCCGCAGGGTCTGCTGGCGGGGCAGGACCGTGCGGCTTCCGGAGGTGAGGAGGCGGAAGCGGTCGTCGAGGCGGTCGGCGATCTGGCGCGGGGTGAGCAACCGCAGCCGGGCGGCGGCCAGTTCGATGGCAAGGGGCAGGCCGTCGAGGCGCCGGCAGATCTCCGCGACCGCCTCCCTGTCCTGGAGCACGGTCTCCGTGTCGGGGCGGACGGCGGCGGCGCGCTCCGCGAAGAGGCGGTACGCCTGGTCGGGGACGAGGGGCTCGACCGGGCGCACGGACTCGCCGGGAACGCCCAGGGGTTCACGGCTGGTGGCGAGGATCGTGAGCTCCGGGCAGCGGGTCAGGAGGGTTTCGGCGAGGTCGGCCACCGCGCCGATGACATGTTCGCAGTTGTCAAGGATCAGGAGTCGGCCGCGCGAGGCGCAGTACTCCACCAGCAGGGCGACCGGGTCGTCCTGCTGGGTTGTCAGCTCGGTGGTCAGCAGCACGGTCTCGCGCAGACCGAGGGCACTGACCACCGCGCCCGGCACCGCCTCCGGCCGGTCGAGCCGGGCGAGCTCGACCAGCCACGCCTGCGGGAGCCCGGCGGCGGCTTCCTCGGCGAGACGGGTCTTTCCGGAGCCGCCCGGTCCGGTGAGCGTGACGAGGCGGGCCCTGTGCACTTCGGAACGGATGGCGGCGATCTCGGGTTCCCGGCCCACGAAAGAGGTAAGCCGTGGACGCAGGTTGCCGTTGCGTTCGGGGCGCCCGGGAGCAGCCGACGCCGGGCCCGCCGGTGCCGTCGACTTGAGCAACTCGCCGTGCAGGGCGCGGAGTTCCGGACCCGGATCGGTACCCAGTCCTTCGGCCAGCGCACGCCGGACCGTCTCGTACGCGGCGAGGGCGTCGGCCCCGCGGCCGGAGTCGCGCAGGGCGCGGATGAGGAGGGCGTGCAGCGGTTCGTCGTAGGGATGCGTCGCGGTCAGTTCCTTCAGTTCCGGTACGGCGTCGGCGGCGCGGCCGAGCAGCAGGTCGGCCTCGGCCCGCGCGCGGGCCGCCTCCTGGCGCAGCGCGTCCGGGCGGGCCGCGGCGGAGCGGTCGGGGAGGTCGGCGAGGGCGGGGCCGCGCCACAGGGCGAGCGCCTCGTCGAGGTCGCGGGCGGCGGCGGTCGCGTCGCCCCGGTCGAGGGCGGCCGTGCCCCGGCGTACGAGGTGTTCGAAGACGAACAGGTCCACGTCGTCCCGTGCCGCCGCGAGGCGGTAGCCGCCGGGGTCGGAGGCGACCGCGTCCTTGCCGACGGTACGGCGGAGCCGGCCGACGAGGGCCTGGAGGGCGGCCGGGGCGTCCTGGGGAGGTTCGTCCGCCCACACCTCGTCGATCAGGGCGCCGAAGGGGACGATCCGGCCGGGGTGCAGGGCGAGGGCGGCGAGCAGGGCGCGCAGCCGCGCACCGCCGACGGGCACACTGGTGCCCTGCTCGTCCTCCGCCCGGGTGCTGCCCAGGATTTTGTACCGCACCGGGTCATTGTCGCCGGGTGGGCGGGGCGGGGGCACGGGGTTTCGCGGCGGGGCGCTGGGCTTGGGGCGGTTTGTGCCGGTGTGCTGGTCGTAGCAGCTCGGAGTGCATGCGCCGACGGCCGAGGCGCCGGGACCCTGAACTGGCGCACACGCTGCGCGGGCTGAAGCCGTAGCGCAGTGGGTTGTTGGTCGGCTGCTGCGCCGTCGTGGCTGGTCGCGCAGTTCCCCGCGCCCCTTTGGGGCGCTCAACGCCTGCGTAGATCTGCCGCCCGCCGCCCATTCCCGCTCGGGAGATTCCCCGCCAGAGCCCCAGACTCAGCGCACCCCGCTCACACCACCCCGGCTCCCCCGCCGGAGGCCAACGCCCCGCGCTGCGGGCGGATCCCCGCCGGTACCGCACGCGCGCGTGCAGGTGTGCCCGTCCAGCAAGTGCCCCGGCGGGCGAGCAGTCGTCCCAGCCACAGTTCCAGTGAGACCAGGTCCGCGAGGCCGTCCAGGGGCAGGGGCTCGCCCTGGGCCGCCGCGCGCAGTGCCTTGCGGACGACGCGGGCCTCCACCAGGCCCGCCTGTGCCAGCAGGGGCGTGTCGAAGAGGTCCATCAGGGAGTCCGCGGCCACCCGGAGACCCTTGCGGGCCGCAGCTGCCGCCGAGGCGTGCGAGGGGGCGCCCCAGCCGGGCGGGAGGTCGCCCACCCCGGCGCCTTCCAGGACCGTGCGCAGGATGGCCGCCCGCGCCCCTGGCTGCACCCGTAGCGCCTCGGGAAGGGACCGGCAGGCGCGGACGACCTGGTTGTCGAGGAAGGGCGTGTGCAGGCGCTGGGAGCGGATCTCAGCGGCCTGTTCCAGGACCCGGAGGTCGGACGCGTGGCGGGCGAGGGCCGCACGCGCGCGGAAGTCGCCGGGGCGCTGTCCCGGGCCGACCCCCTGACGGCTGGGTGCCCCTTGTAGGCGAACCGATACTTCAGCGAGGGCCTCGCCGGTCAGCCAACGTGCCGCGGGCCCCGGTCTGGCCCACGTGAGCGCGGCGAGGGAGGCCCCGACGGCGCCTCCGGGCTCGTCGAAACGCTGGTTCATCAACCGGTCGGCGAGGACTTCGAGTCCCGCGCCGTAGGGCGTACGAGCGAGGCGGCGGGCCGCGCCGTAGACGCGCCCCGGGACCATCACCGAGCCGTCCGCCTTCGCCAACGCGGCCACCGGGCGCACCAGATGACGTCGTTTGCGGTCCATGAGGAGGTCGGCGAGGCGGGCCGGGTGTGCGTCGAGGACCTGGCGGGCGCCGTATCCGGTGAAGTGGTCGGCGCTGCCCGCGGCGAGCCGGGCGCGGTGGCGGGCGGCGGTGATCAGGGAGGGGCCGGGTTCGTCGGTGAGGGGGCCGTCGAGTTCGGCGTACGGCAGGACGTCCTCGCCGCCGGTGACCACCACGTGGTGCAGGCGCGGGTTGGCCGCGAGGGTGCCCGCGCGCTCCACCTCGGACTCGCGCCCGGGGACGGCGAGATCGTTGAACGTGACGGCCAGGAGCCGTTCGCCCGCGCCGGTGCCGTGCCCGAGGACCGTGCCCGGTGCTCCCGGCAGGCCGGCGGCGAGCAGGGCCAGCGTCCCGGAGGCGGGCCCCCCGGAGAGGTCGGCGCCGATCCCGGGGACGGGCATCCCGCGCGCGGCACGCCGTTCTGCGGGGCCCATGCCGGGGACGGGTCCCGGGTCTATGTCGGGGACGTGGCGAGGTGCGGAGAGGCGGGCGCGCACGGCATCAACTAGCGCGTCCCGTACGGCGTCCACCGCGCTGTCCGGGTCCACGGCCGCCGCCGCGACCGCGAGGGAGGCGACCGGCTCGTAGCCGGCGATCTCGCGCGCCCCGGCGCGCAGGACCAGCGCGTGCCCCGGCGGAATGCGACGTACTCCGTCGTACGGCGTCGAGTCGTGCAGCGCGGCGGGGACGTCGGGGGCGGCGAGCAGTGCGGCGAGGTGGCCGAAGTCGAGGTTGGCCTCGATGAGGTCGGCGAGCGGGAGCGCGGCCGTGGAGTAGGCCGTACCGCCGGCCCAGGGGGTGTAGAACACCGGCTTGGCGCCCGCTAGATCACCGCAGACCATGGTGCGGCGGCCGACCTTGACGACCGCCGTGTAACTGCCGGACCAGGCCGTCAGATGCCTAAGTGCCCCTCCGCGCGCGGAGAACAGGCTCAGCCGCAGCTCCTCGTCGGAGGCGCCGCACGTACCGAGGACCGCGATCCGCGTCTCCGCGTCGACCTTCACGACGCGCACCTCGTCGGGCCGCCAGTCGCCGACCGCCCACAGCGGATCCGGGTCGCCCCACAGGAGTTGGGACCCCACCGGGTGCACCGTCTCACCGTCGAACCCGGTCGCCCCCGCGGAACCGATCGCGGCGGCTCCAGCGGCGGTACTGCTCCATCCCACCAACCACCGC
This sequence comes from Streptomyces sp. NPDC050508, assembly GCF_040655155.1. Classification (NCBI taxonomy): domain Bacteria; kingdom Bacillati; phylum Actinomycetota; class Actinomycetes; order Kitasatosporales; family Streptomycetaceae; genus Streptomyces; species Streptomyces sp. NPDC050508. Next base: position 926,992 of record NZ_JBFAJJ010000002.1, on the reverse strand, counting down.
ATCGACGCCTCCACAGGCTGTGGACAACCAGTGCACCGCACGAACTGGGCACCATGCTGCCATGAAGGACGCCTTCCGGAGGGCCGGAGAAGCCGCTTGAGATCGCGTGAAGACGCCCTGGACGAGGGACAACCGGACAACGACGACCCTACGTCCGCGACGCGAATGCGCCCCCGATACGCTCCCCCAAAACACCTAACGCGCCCTCAACTCCCGTGGTAGGAGCGGTATTCGGCACCGAGAGGCGGGGGCGGTTTTCGGCCAAATCGGTGTTACGAGGACAGGCTCGCGCACGCTCCGTACATGCCGTGCGCACCGCTTCGCACCGCGCACAGTCCGGGAGGCGGAGTGCGCCTCCCGGACCGGTCCGCCGCCCGCGGGGATGTAGGCGGCGGTGTCCCCCAGCCCACTGGATCCAGTACAGCGGGCCGACCCACGCACGATCCATGGAACCGCTCCCGCGATGGCCGGAGAAGAGCGCACACACGGGCGCACGGCCACACGGCGGGGGCACGTCGCGACCCTGCGTGCAAACCCCGCACTCGCGTACGGACCACAATCCCGCCATCCGGAACAATGCCCCTTAACGCTTGGGATGCGGCGAACTACGCTGGGTTTACGAATGCCGCGTGGTTATGCCAGCGCGGCAGCCGTCTGTGTCGAGGGGTGGCGCATGTCCAGGGAGCAACGCGGGCCGAACGAAAAACTCGGCACCGTTCTCGCCCTCGCGGGAATCAGCAACGCAGGACTCGCGCGTCGCGTCAACGATCTTGGCGCTCAACGCGGGTTGACACTTCGCTACGACAAGACGTCGGTGGCGCGCTGGGTGTCGAAGGGAATGGTGCCCCAGGGCGCCGCCCCGCACCTCATCGCGGCCGCCATCGGCCAGAAGCTCGGCCGCCCTGTGCCGCTCCACGAGATCGGCCTGGCGGACGCGGATCCCGCACCGGAAGTGGGCCTCGCCTTTCCCAGGGACGTCGGACAAGCCGTGCGTTCCGCAACGGAGTTGTACCGTCTCGACCTCGCCGGCCGCCGGGCCGGCTCCGGCGGCATCTGGCAGTCCCTCGCCGGGTCGTTCGCAGTCAGCGCATACGCAACGCCCGCCTCACGGTGGCTGATAACCCCGGCCGACAGTTCGGTGGCCCGGGAGGCGAACTCCGCGGAGAGCTCCGGGACACCGCTCAAAGTCGGCCACAGCGATGTGCAGAAGCTGCGGGAGGCCGCGGAGGACGCCAGGCGCTGGGACTCCAAGTACGGGGGCGGCGACTGGCGTTCGTCCATGGTGCCCGAGTGCCTGCGGGTGGAGGCGGCACCACTGCTGCTCGGCTCGTACTCCGACGAGGTCGGCAGAGCCCTGTTCGGCGCGAGTGCCGAACTCACCCGGCTCGCCGGGTGGATGGCGTTCGACACCGGGCAACAGGAGGCGGCGCAGCGGTACTACATCCAGGCCCTGCGCCTGGCCCGCGCGGCGGCGGACGTGCCGCTGGGCGGCTACGTACTGGCGTCGATGTCGTTGCAGGCGACCTATCGCGGCTTCGGCGACGAGGGCGTCGACCTCGCGCAGGCCGCGTTGGAGCGCAACCGGGGCCTCGCCACGGCCCGCACCATGAGCTTCTTCCGGCTTGTCGAGGCGCGGTCCCACGCGAAGGCGGGGGATGCCCAGGCGGCCGGTGCGGCCCTGAAAGCGGCGGAGGGGTGGCTTGAGCGGTCCCGGGAGGGCGACAACGATCCGTCGTGGCTCGGCTTCTACTCCTACGACCGGTTCGCCGCGGACGCTGCCGAGTGCTACCGGGACTTGAAGGCACCGCGTCAGGTGCGGCGGTTCACGGAGCAGGCGCTGTCGAAGCCGACGGAGGAGTTCGTGCGCTCGCACGGTCTCCGGCTCGTCGTCTCGGCGGTCGCCGAGTTGGAGTCGGGCAACCTCGATGCGGCATGCGAGCAGGGCGTGCGGGCGGTGGAGGTCGCGGGGCGCATCTCGTCGGCCCGCACGACCGAGTATGTGAAGGATCTTCTGCATCGGCTGGAGCCGTATGGGGACGAGCCGCGGGTTGTTGAGCTGCGGGAGCGGGCTCGGCCGTTGTTGATGGCGCCCGCGTAAGCGCTCCGCTGTGAGAACGGGTCCCGTCGCATCTGCCCGCCTTGTGCCGTCTTGGGTGTGCGGGTGCGCTGTGGCTGGTCGCGCAGTTCCCCGCGCCCCTTAGGGTGCTGCTCTTCCCGGCGTTTGAAGTGACTGTCAGTGGTGCAGTGCACTATCGGATGCGGGAGGTGGTGCACCGTGGTCGGGTACGACTGTGACGTGCTCGTGGTCGGTGGTGGGATTGTCGGGCTGTCGACGGCGTATGCGATCACCCGTGCCGCGCCGGGCACGCGGGTGACCGTGCTGGAGAAGGAGGCCGGCCCCGCCCGGCATCAGACGGGGCGGAACAGCGGGGTGATCCACAGCGGGATCTACTACCGCCCGGGCTCCCTGAAGGCGCGGTACGCGGTGCGGGGCGGCGCCGAGATGGTCAAGTTCTGCGCGGAGTACGGCATCCCGCACGCCGTCACCGGCAAGCTGATCGTCGCCACCGAGCGCGCCGAGCTGCCCCGCCTGCACGCGCTCGTGCAGCGCGGCCGGGAGAACGGCATCGCGGTGCGGGAGTTGGGCGGGGCCCAGATCGACGAGTACGAACCGGAGGTGCGCGGCCTCGCGGCCATACAGGTCGCCACGACCGGCATCTGCGACTACACCGAGGTCGCCCGGCACCTGGCCGACGCCTCCGGCGCGGAGATCCGCTACGGCGCCCCCGTCGCCCACATCGACCGGCGCCCGGAGCGCGGTGTCGCCGTCCGCACGGCGACCGCCACCGGCGGCGAGGTCGTCCGCGCCCGCGTGCTGGTGAACTGCGCCGGCCTGCACTGCGACGAGGTGGCCCGCCTCACCGGCGACGACCCCGAGATGCGGATCGTGCCGTTCCGCGGCGAGTACTACTCGCTCGCCCGCCCCGAGCTGGTCCGGGGCCTGGTGTACCCGGTACCGGACCCGGCGTTCCCGTTCCTCGGCGTGCACCTCACGCGCGGGATGGACGGCAGCGTGCACCTGGGACCGAACGCGGTACCGGCGCTGGCCCGCGAGGGCTACGACTGGGGCGTCGTACGCCCCCGGGAGGTCGCGGCGACGGCGGCCTGGCCCGGAGTCTGGCGCATGGCCCGCCAGCACTGGCGCTACGGCGTGGGGGAACTCCGGCGCTCGGTGTCCAAGGCCGCGTTCACAGAGGCCGTACAGCGACTCCTCCCGGCCGTGACGGCGGCCGACCTGGTCCCTTCGGCGGCCGGGGTGCGGGCACAGGCGGTGCTGCGCGACGGCACCCTCGTAGACGACTTCCTGATCAAGGAGGGCCCACGCGCCGTCCACGTCCTCAACGCCCCGAGCCCAGCGGCGACCGCGTCACTTCCGATCGGCCGGGAGGTGGCCCGACGGGCACTGGCCGTACTGCGCCAAGAGGAAAGCGTCCGGCAGCCACTTCAAACGCCGGGAAGGACAGCCCCCTAAGGGGCGCGGGGAACTGCGCGACAAGCCACGACGAACCGGCACTCGCACGACAACACAAGCCACGCAGACGCTCAGGCGGACGCCCAGTAAAATCAACCCATTGTGTCTGACTCCCTCAACAACCCCGACGCCCCCGCCAAGCCCGCGCAGCGACTCCGTTTCCCCGACGGGCCAACGCCCGACCCCGCCGGCTCCCACTTCGAGCGCCGCATCCGGAGCTTCCAGCCCCGCAGGAGCCGCGTGACCGCCGGCCAGGCCGACGCGCTGGAACGCCTGTGGCCCAAGTGGGGCCTGGACATCGACGGGCAACGGAACCTCGATCTCACCGAGCTGTTCGGGAACGACAACCCCGTCGTGCTGGAGATCGGTTTCGGCATGGGCGAGGCCACCGCGCAGATGGCGGCAGACGCCCCCGCGACGAACATCCTCGCCGCCGACGTGCACACCCCGGGCCAGGGCAACCTCCTGAACCTCGCCGACCACCACGGCCTGTCCAACATCCGGGTCGCCAACGGGGACGCGATCATCCTGCTGCGCGAGATGCTCGCCCCCGATTCGCTCGACGGGCTGCGCGTCTACTTCCCGGACCCCTGGCCCAAGAAGCGGCACCACAAACGGCGGCTGATCCAGGAGGAGTTCCTCTCCCTCGCCGCGACCCGGCTCAAGCCCGGAGCGACCGTGCACTGCGCGACGGACTGGGAGCCGTACGCGGAGCAGATGCTCGAAGTGCTCGGCGCGCACCCGGACTTCGAGAACAGCCAACCCGACGGCGGTTTTGCGCCCCGTCCGGACTTCCGGCCGCTGACCCGTTTCGAGGGCCAGGGACTGGACAAGGGACATGTCGTGAACGATCTGCTCTTCCGCCGCGTACCCCACGACGACCAGGACTGACGACCAGCGCCGACGCCAGGCTCCCTCGCGGGCCGTGCCCTTACCTCGTTAGGGTCGATGCCGTGGCCACCGTTTCGCCGTATCCCCCACACCCCGGCCACCCCGCCGGTGGTGTGCCCGGGCACGGGCCGCGGGTGCGCTGGTGGCAGCGGAACTGGGTCCGTTACGGCGCGCTGATCACCCTGCTCACGCTCTCCGGGCTCGTCATCCTCGCGCTGGTCCGCCAACAGACCGGCACGGAAGGGTTCTTGGTCGGGCTCGGGCTCGCCGTACTGCCCGTGCCGCTGCTCGTCGCCGCGTTCCGCTGGCTGGACCGCGTCGACCCCGGGCCCTGGCGGAACCTGCTCTTCTCCTTCGCGTGGGGCGCCTGCGCCGCGGCCCTCATAGCGATCGTCGCCAACAGCTTCGCGACGAGATGGATAGCGACCACGACCGCCGACCCCACCAGCGCGGACACCCTCGGCGCGACCGTCATCGCCCCGATCGTCGAGGAGTCGGCGAAAGCGGCGGCCGTACTCCTCGTCTTCCTGTTCCGCAGACGGGACTTCACCGGGATCGTCGACGGGGTGGTGATAGCCGGCGTCACCGCCACCGGCTTCGCGTTCACCGAGAACATCCTCTACCTCGGCACCGCCTTCGGCACCGACCAGCTCACCGGCGACCGCGGCTTCACCTCCGTCACCGCGGCGACCTTCTTCGTGCGCATCGTCATGTCCCCGTTCGCGCACCCCCTGTTCACCGTCCTCACCGGCATCGGCTTCGGCATCGCCGCCCTCTCGCCCGACCGGCATCACGTCCGGCGCGTCCTGGTGCCGCTGACCGGCCTGCTGCTCGCGATGGGCATGCACGCGGTCTGGAACGGCTCGTCCACGTTCGGCCAGTACGGCTTCTTCGAGGTCTACGGCGCGTTCATGGTGCCCGCGTTCGGCCTGCTGACCTGGCTCGCGGTCTGGACCCGGCAACGCGAACTGCGCACCGTACGCGAGGAGTTGCCCGCGTACGTCTACGCGGGCTGGCTGACCCCGGCCGAACCGTTCGTGCTCGGCTCGATGAAGGCCCGCCGGCTGGCCCGTGAGTACGCCGGACACCACCTCGGCAGACCAGCGGCCCGCTCGGTCGCCCAGTACGAGGCGTACGCGACCTCGCTGGCGTTCCTGCGGCACCGGGCCGCACGTGGCCGCGCCGGCGCCGACTTCGCCTTACGGGAAAGGGAGTTGCTGCACGAGCTGTGGCAGCGCCGGGAGGTGGCGCGGCCCGCGCTGGAGTACGCGGCGCGCCGCACGGCGCCTCCGGTCGCGGTGGTGGTGCCGCCGTGGCCGCCGGTGTACGGGTCGTACGGGACTTCCCTGTACAACCCGTACCGGTCCTGACGCCGTCAGGCGGAAGCGTCCGTCAGCTTCGCGATCTCCGTGTCCGTCAGCTCCAGTTCGGCCACGCCCAGCAGTGCGGGGAGTTGCTCGACCGTGCGGGCGGAGGCGATCGGGGCCGCGACCGTGGGCTGGGCGGCGAGCCAGGCGAGGGCCACCGTGGCGACCGGGGCTTCGTGGGCCTGCGCGACCTCGTCCAGGGCGGTCAGCACCTTCTGGCCGCGCTCGGTCGTCAGGTGCTTCTCGGCGCCCTTGGCGCGCGGGCTGTCGACCGTCGTACCGGGGCGGTACTTGCCGGTGAGGAAGCCGGCGGCCAGCGCGAAGTACGGGACCGCGGCCAGGCCCTCCTGCGCGGCGAGCTCGCTCAGCTCGCCCTCGTACGTGTCGCGCGAGACCAGGTTGTAGTGGGGCTGGAGGGCGACGTAGCGCGCCAGGCCCTCGCGCTCGGAGAAGTCGAGGGAGGCCCGCAGGCGCTCCGGGGTGATGTTGGAGGCGGCGATGTGCCGCACCTTGCCCGCCTTCACCAGCTCGTCCAGCGCGCCGATGATCTCCTCGACCGGCACCTCGACCTGGTCGAAGTGGGTGTAGTACAGGTCGATGTGGTCGGTGTCCAGGCGGCGCAGGGAGGCGTCCGCGGCGGCCTTGATGTTGGCCGCGCTCAGGCCCGGGAAGTCGGGGTGCTGGCTGACCTTGGTGGCGATGACGACGTCGGAGCGGTTGCCGCGGGCCTTGACCCACTTGCCGATGATGGTCTCGGACTCGCCGCCGTGGTTGCCCGGCGCGAACGCCGAGTACGAGTCGGCGGTGTCGACGAAGTTGCCGCCCGCGGCGGCGTACGCGTCGAGCACGGCGAAGGAGGTCGCCTCGTCGGCGGTCCAGCCGAAGACGTTGCCGCCAAGGGAGAGCGGGAAGACCTCAAGATCGGACCGGCCCAGCTTGCGAAGAGAAGTCATGACCCTCTTCAACAGCCGGACCGGAACCGCGTATTCCAGACCCCCTAAGGCCCTTAGGACCCTTAAGGGTTGAGACCCTTGCTGCGCAGCCAGGGCGCCGGGTCGCTGGCGGTGGCCGCGCCGTTGAGGTGCACCTCCAGGTGGAGGTGCGGTCCGGTCACGTTGCCGGTGGCGCCCACGCGGCCGATGACCTCACCGGTGGAGACCTTCTGCCCGGCGCTGACGTTGATCGAGGACTGGTGGCAGAACCACAGCTCGGTGCCGTCGTCGAGGGTGATGATCGTGCGGTAGCCGTACGCTCCGGCCCAGCCCGCCTCGGTGACCGTGCCGCTGTGGACGGCCTTGATCAGCGTGCCGGTGGGCGCGGCGAAGTCGAGGCCGGTGTGGTAGCCGGAGGACCACATCGTGCCGGCCTGGCCGAAGGTGCCGGTGATCGTGTACGAGCCGACCGGCAGCGTGTACTGCTTGGCCAGCGCGGCGAGCTTCGCGGCCTCGGTCTTCTTCTTGGCGGCGGCCTCCGCGGCCTTCTTCGCGTCGGCGGCCTTCGCGGCGGCGTCCTTCTCGGCCTTGGCGGCAGCGGCGTCGACCTGCTTGGCGACGGCGGCCTCGGCGGCGGCCTGGGACTTGCCGTCGACCTGGAGCTGCTGGAGCTCGGCCTGTTCCATGATCCGGTTGCGCAGCTGCTCCCCCGCGCCCGAGGTGCCCTTGGCGCTCTCGGTGGTGGTCACGCCGACGCTGCTGAGCGCGGTCGCGGAACCCTTGGGGGTACTGGAGGAGTCGTCCAGCAGGTGGCCCACGGAGGGCAGGTCGGGCAGGGAGATCGAGACCGGCGGCTTGCCGGTGTTGGCGCTGGCCATCCCGCCCGCGCTGACGGCGGCTATGACACCGACGCCCAGGACGGTGGAGCTGCGGGCGAATCCTCCGCCACCACGCTGCTTGGCGACACGGTGCTTGCCGCGGTTGGGAAGAACGGACTCCGCGCTCGGATTCCACTCCTCCCAGGGGCCCTCGTCGGGGCGGTAACCGCCGTAGACGACAGGGGCTTCTGGGGCAGCCTGGTTGGACGCCACGTGGGCGTGCTCCTTTCCTTCCTTCTCGCCTACCGGGTTAGCTGACGGGTTCGGAGCAGGAAGGTCTCCTACGCGCGTAAACCGGCCGTGTTTCCACGGCAGTTGACGAGCGATTCACCCCAAGGTGGTGGTTCCCCGGTTCCCTTGCGGGATTCGGCGCGTGCGCACGGAGCCATCTCTTGTGACGGCTGGGACGACCGCGCTGCGTTATCGAACGTTAATAGACACGGGCGCCCGTTTCCAAGCTGTTCGGCTTGATCATTAACCTTTCCTTGCTGGACGAACGGCCCACCACCGGCGAAAAACGGGCGAGTTGGCCAAGTCTCAGAATTCCCACAGGTATTGACGGTATGTCAGTTGTTATGCGGAGGGCGCTCGGCCGATCACCCCCCGTAATAACGGTCATGGATGCCGTACGGCGATCATCGCCATGTCGTCCGCCATCCAGCCCCCGGAGTACCGGCGGACCTCCTTGGCGAGGATGCCGAGCAACGCCTCGGGGCTGCGGAAGGTCCGGCCGGCCAGCCGCTCCCCGGGGTCGTAGAAGACGCCGCGGGCGTCGCGGGCCTCGGACAGGCCGTCGGTGTACACGAGCAGGGTGGCTCCGCCGGGGAACGCGAACTCCTCGGCGCGGTCGGGCCAGACCCCCAACTCGCCCATTCCGAGCGGCAGTGCGGGCTCCTTGACCTGCAGGGTGCGCACCGTCCCGTCCTCATCCAGGAGCAGGGGCGGCGGATGCCCCCGGTCGACGATCCGTACGACGCCGTCGCCGTGCGGGAGTTCGGCGAGGACGGCCGTGGTGAACCCCTCGAACGCGTCGAGCCCGTCGCGCCGGGTGCCCTCGCGGGCCAGCGCCCGCTCCAGCCGCTGGGCGACCGCCTCCAGAGTGGCCTCCTGCTCGGCGGCCTCCCGGAACGCCCCGATGACCACGGCGACGGCGGCGACCGCGCCCATGCCCTTGCCGCGCACGTCACCGACGACCAGCCGTACGCCGTGCGGGGTGTCCTGCACCGCGTACAGGTCGCCGCCGATGGAGGCGTCCTGCTGGGCGGCCTCGTACCGTGCCGCGATCTCGAACCCGCCGATCCGCTCGGCCGGTTCGGGCAGTACGGCCCGCTGGGCGGCCTCGGCGATCTCGCGCGCGGAGGCGAGCTGTTCGCTGTTGCGGCGGACGAGGAGGTTGATGAGGACGGCCAGGACGGCGACCGTCGCCACGGTGGCCGTCTCGGTGACCGCGTCGGTGTGGAGGACGATGCCGAGCCTGAGGTGGATCGCGAGGACGACGGCGACGGAGGCCAGGCCGGTGAGCACGGTGCCGCGCCGCGAGTAGAGCGGGGCGGCGACGAGCGGGGCGGCGGTGAAGAACGGGGCCGCGGTGAAGGCCTCCGGGGTGAGGTAGTCGTAGCACGCCCCGACGATCAGCAGCAGCGCGGGCAGGCGGCGGACGGTGGTGCGGGTGTACGAGATCCGCCGTCCTTCGACGGGGCCGAGGCCGGGGTCGGGCACGGGATCGCCGGGCAGGCGCCCGCCGGCTCGCACGTACGGACCCTCCTCCTCCACGCGTCCAGTTTTTCGTGGTGGGGAGCAGGCGGCGAGCGGGGTGGGCCGACTGGGGGCGACAGACGGGAAAACACCAAGGGCCGGAATCCATTTCTGGATTCCGGCCCTTGGCCTTAGTAGCGGGGACAGGATTTGAACCTGCGACCTCTGGGTTATGAGCCCAGCGAGCTACCGAGCTGCTCCACCCCGCGCCGTTGTGATTAGAACTATACGCCATCCGCGGGGTCCGAAGTCACACACGTTTCAGTCGGACGGGTTCCCGGCGTGCGTGAGGGTCTCCCAGGAGACGAAGAGGTCGTCGCTGCCGGCGGGCCGGGTGGACTCGGCGAGCTGGTGCGCGGCGGGCACCTTCATGCCGAGCCGGTCCTCCAGGTGGTTGACGGCGACCTCCAGGTCGGGCCCCATGTTCCGGTCGACCTTGCCGCCGCACAGCCAGGCGGGCGCGGGCTCGCCCAGCTGGTAGCGGGCGTGGAGTTCGAGGGCGGCCTTGAGCCGGTCCTTGACCCCGTCGTAGAGGTCGACGCCCTGGTGCCAGGCGGTCTCGGCGATGTGGGCGGTGGCGGCGAGGGAGTACCCGACGTGCTTGAAGTTGCGGCAGGTCTCCTGGGCGACGCCGTCCTTGAAGGTCGTCTGCTTGAACCAGTACGTCGTCAGTTTCTGCGGGGTGGTGACCTTCGAGCCCACCGGGGTGAGCGGCAGCTTGCCGTCCTTGGCCAGGTAGAAGTAGGCGGGCACACGGTCGCGGAAGCGTTTGACGGCCGCGTCGAAGGCCTTGTGGTCGTCGAGGAAGACGGCGATGCCGATCGCCGCGTCCGTCATCGCGAGATCCCAGTTGCCGTTGTAGTCCGGCAGGTTCTTGGTGACTTCCGGCTGGTAGGCGGTGCGCAGCATGGTCCCGAACCGCTCGACCCGGTCCGCCGGCCACCCGGCGCCGGGCGCGTACCGCACGATCTCCGCCGCCCGCACCCACGTCGACCCGGCCCAGGCGGTCTGCAGCCCGGCGTCCTCGGAGGTGTGCTCCTTCATCTTCGCCGACCAGTCGTCCATGATCTCGCGGGCCTTGAGCGCGTGGTGCTGCTTCCCGGTGATGCTGAACAGCAGGGCCTGCGTGTACGCCGCGATGGCGTCCTCGCGCTCCTCGACACAGCCGTGCGCGGCCTTGCCGTTCCAGGGGCAGTCGACGTCGGCGTACGGCTTCGCCGTGTACTTGTACGACCCGTACTTGCTGTCCCGCATCCCGAAGTACGCCTTCAGCCAGGGCTGCTTCCCGGCGGTCACGTTCTTCCGTACGGCGTCCAACTGCCCCTTGCTGACCAGCACTCCGGGGTGCGTGAACGCCGCGTCGGCGGGCAGCGCCCGCGCCATGGTCCGGGTGCCGGTGTCCGCCGCCCCGCACGAGGCGAGAAGCCCCACGACCACGGACGTACCCAGCACCGCGACTGCCCTCATGTGTCCTACCTCCGCGTTGTCCGCACCGGCCTCACTGCGAGCGTGACCCGGTGGGCGGCGGGGCGCAGGATCTGTTGGGCCGATTGGTCACCCTCCCGGCACGGTCACTCATATGTTTGCGAATCGAAATCCTCTGCATACTAGGTGAGTTACGATCGATTAGTAAGTAGGCACTTCTGAGTGCGTTACCCCCCGACGGGAGAGACGATGACCACGAAGACGTACGAGGCGTACATGCGCGACTGTCCCGCGGTGGCCCTGCTCTCGACGATCAGCAACCGGTGGGTCAGCCTGACGATGTGCACCCTCGGGTCCCACGGCGAGGCGATGCGCTACAACCGCATCAGCCGCGAAATCCCCGGCGTCAGCCAGAAGATGCTCACCCAGACCCTGCGCATGCTGGAGCGCGACGGCATGGTCGAGCGGACGGTCACACCGACCGTGCCGGTCCGCGTCGACTACGAGCTGACGCCGCTCGGGCAGGGTCTGTACGGCCTGCTGTCCCAGATGCGCGACTGGGCCGCCGAGAAGACCGACGAGGTCGACGAGGCGCGCGCCCGCTACGACGCGGGGGCGTAACGCACTTTGAAGTGCCTACTTACCGATCGATCGTTACTCACCTAGCGTTTGTCGTGTTCCACTACGCAAATGCAGGAGTGAAGATCATGCGCGCTGCAGTCGTCAGGAAGGTCGGGGGCCCCGAGGCCGTCGAGGTCGTGGAGGTCCCCCTTCCGGAACCGGGTCCCCTGGAGGTCCGCGTCAAGGTCGCGGCCGCCGCGCTCAATCCCGCCGACACCGCTGTGTGGGCCGGGTTCTTCGGGCCGCTGGAGGGCGTCGACCACACCGGTCTCGGTCTGGACGCCGCCGGGACGATCGAAGCGGTCGGCCCGGGTGTCCTGCTCAAGGTCGGAACCCCGGTGATCGTGTTCGACGCCCCCGTACTGCGCCCCACGAAGGCCCAGGCCGAATACCTCGTGACCGACCTCAACTCCCTCGCCCCTGCCCCGGAGGGCATGGACCCGACGCTCGCGTCGACGATCCCGCTCAACGCGACGACCGCCGCACTGGCCCTGGACCACCTCCCGCTGCGCCCCCGCGACACCTTGCTGGTCACGGGCGCCGCCGGGGCCGTCGGCGGCTACGCCGTGGAGCTGGCCCGGACCCGGGGCGTGCGGATCGTCGCGCAGGGGCGGCCCGAGGACGAGGAGTTCCTGCGCGGTCGTGGCGCCACCTGGTTCGTGTCCCGCGACGAGGAACCGGGCGCGGCGGTACGGCGGTTGGTGCCCGGCGGAGTGGACGGCGTGCTCGACGCGGCGGCGCTGGGCGCACCCGCGCTGGCGGCCGTACGGGACGGCGGCGTCTTCGTGAGCGTGCGGCTCGACGTACTGCCGGAGCCGGAGCGGGGCGTGGTGGTGCGCCACACCGCCGCCGGTCCCGACGCGCCCCAGCTCGCGTATCTCTCCGCCCTCGCCGAGGTCGGCGTACTGACACCGCGCGTGGCTGAGGTGTATCCCCTGGCGCGGGCCGCCGAGGCCCATGCCCGGCTGGCCCGGGGCGGTCTGCGCGGCCGGATCGTGCTGGTGCCGTGAACACCGGGGCTGGCGGGATGTAGGTGTCCCGAAAAAGTGTGTCACTTTTCGCGAAAGTGACACACTTTTTCAAAGTAGGTGTCCCGCCTCAGCCCGGCAGATGCCTGTTCGGCGCCTTCGCCCGCTCCTCGTACTCCGGGAGTACGACCACGGAGACTCCCCGCGCCGCCAGCATCCCGCTCCCGTCGGCGCCCGCCACGAAGGTGTCCGGCTCGCGCCAGGCCGTGACCACGCGTCGTACACCCGCGTCGAGGATCAGGCGGGCGCAGGGCCTGGGGCGGGAGGCGCGGTGGGTGCAGGGTTCCAGGCTGGTGTAGACCGTGGCGGCGGAGAGGCGGGGGTCCGCCGGGTCCAGCTTGGCCAGGGCCGCTTCCTCCGCGTGGACCACCGGGTCGCCGGCCTCGCGGGAGTGGCCGCGGGACAGCTCCGTGCCGTCCTGCGCCACCACCACCGCGCCGACACTGAACGCCGTCTCCGAGGGCGGGCAGTCGGCGGCCAGGTCGCAGGCCAGGGCGAGCCAGTGGTGGTCTGCGGCGGAGGGGAGGTCGCCGGTGCCGGGGGCGGTGGGTGCGTAGCGCATGAGGACCACGTCCTCGATGGGGCGGGTCTCCAGCAGGCGGAGGCGGCCGGACTGGTAGGTGCCCGGGCCGAAGAGGCGGGGGGCCTCGCTGTCGCCCACGAAGAGGGGAGACAGGACCAGTTGGAGTTCGTCGGCCAGGCCCTGTTGGAGGAGCTGGGTGTGGATCGTGCCGCCGCCCTCGACCATCAGGCGGTCCACGCCCCGCACGTCGTGCAGGTGCTCCAGGAGCCGGCGCCAGTCGAGGTCGGAGCCGAGGGCCACGAGGTCGGCGGCCAGGCCCAGTTGGCGTGCTCGCTCCGCGCCCTTGTCCGTCGTACAGACGAGCTTGTCGCCACCCGTGTGCCAGAAGTTGGCCGTCGGGTCCAGGTCTCCCGAGCCGGTGACCGTGACCTTGAGGGGGTACTCGGGCTTGCCCTCGGCGACTCGACTCGCCCTGCGTTGGGGGGAGTTGACCAGGAGGCGGGGGTTGTCCGCGCGGATCGTGCCGGCGCCGATGAGGATCGCGTCCACGGACGCCCTGACCTCGTCGACGCGGTCGAAGTCGGCCGGGCTGGAGAGGAGCAGCCGGTCGGGGCCGGTGTCGTCGAGGTAGCCGTCGAGGGAGACGGCGGCGGACAGCAGGACGTACGGGAAAGGCATCGACGCGCTCTCTGTCGGAGGCGGGCGGGGCTCGGTGGAACGACGGGGCTTGGTTCAAGTTTGAAACAAACCTACACTGGGGGCATGACGACTCGCTGGCTCACCGCCGAGGAGCAGCGCGCCTGGCGCGCGTACATCGCCGCGACGCACCTCCTGGAGGACGCGATCGACCGGCAGCTCCAGCAGGACGCCGGCATGCCCCACCTGTACTACTCCATCCTCGCCAACCTCTCCGAGGTGCCGGACCGCCGCCTGCGCATGACCGACCTCGCCGAGAAGTCGAAGATCACCCGGAGCCGGCTGACATACGCCGTGACCCGGCTGGAGAAGGACGGTCTGGTGCGACGGGAAGGGTGTCCGTCGGACAAGCGGGGCAGCACGGCGGTCCTGACCGACGCGGGGATGGACGTCCTGGAGCGTACGGCGCCGGGTCATGTCGAGACCGTACGGGCCGCGATCTTCGATCACCTCACCCCGGAGCAGGTCCGGCAGATGGAGGAGATCAGCGCCGGGATCGTGCGGGCGCTGGAGGAGCCGGAGGACGTCCCGTGGCGCCGCCGCTCCACGCCTTCGTGCTCGTAGGTCGTCCGGCGTTCGTGACCCGTCACACAATTCTGTTGCTTCAAATTTCAAGCAGAGGTAGGGTCCATGATCGTGGATGTGCTTCAGTTTTGAAGCACATCCCGAGTACCCGCCGCCGGACCACGGAGACCCGCATGCCCGACTTCCCCGCCGCCACCCCGCGTGCCCGCGTCCGGGTACCGCTGCGCTTCCAGGACGGCTACGGCGTCGACGCCGAACTCGTCACCTTCCACGGCCTGGCCGACGGCCAGGAACACGTCGCGGTCGTCCTCGGCGACCCCGCCCCCGGCACCACCCCGCTGGTCCGGCTGCACTCCGAGTGCCTGACCGGCGACGTCTTCGGCTCGGCCCGCTGCGACTGCGGACCCCAGCTGCGCGAGGCCGTCGAGCGTATCGCCGACCGCGGCGGTGTCCTGCTCTACCTGCGCCAGGAGGGCCGGGGCATCGGCCTCTACAACAAGCTCGACGCGTACGCCCTCCAGGACCAGGGCCTCGACACGTACGCCGCGAACACCGCGCTGGGCCTGCCCGAGGACGCCCGCGACTACACGGCCGCCGCGCAGATGCTCGCCGCCCTCGGCATCACGTCGCTGGACCTGCTCTCCAACAACCCCGACAAGGCGGACCAGTTGCGCGGGCTCGGCATCGACGTCCACGACCGCGTGCCGACCGGCGTGTTCACCACCCCGCACAACGTCCGGTATCTACGCGCGAAGGTCCTCCAGACCCAACACACGCTGCCGCTGGGCCAGTTGACGGAGCTGCACGCGGGCTGAGCTGCTCCGTGAGGGGCCCGGTGGTGTAGCGGGCTACACCATCCATTCGGGAGGGCACTCCCTCGTGCCGGGGAGCGGCCGACGGAAGGGTTGAGACCACGATCTCGACCGACCGCCGACGTGGAGGCCCTCCCCAGCCATGGCTACTCTCCTTTATCGCTTGGGCCGTGCGGCCTTCCGGTGGCGCTGGTGCGTCACCCTCCTGTGGGTGGCGGTACTCGGCGCCGTCGGATTCGCCGCCACCAAGGCCCCGGCCGCTCCGGACGACGGCTTCACGATGCCCGGCATCGAGTCGCAGCGCGCCTTCGACCTGCTGGAGCAGCGTTTCCCCGGCACCGCGGCGGACGGCGCGAGCGCCCGGATCGTCTTCGTCGCCCCGAACGGCGAGAAGGTCACCGCCACCGAGAACAGGGCGGCGATCGAGAAACTGGTGACGGAGGCGGCCGACGGTTCCCAAGTCGCCTCCGCCGTCGACCCGTTCGCCGCGAAGGCGGTGAGCGAGGACGCGTCGACGGCGTACTCCACCGTCACCTTCAAGGTGAAGGCCGACGACCTCACCGGCGCCGCCAAGACCCATCTGGAGCGGGCCATCGACACGGCCCGGGACGCGGGCCTGACCGTCGAGGTCGGCGGCGACGCCCTCGCCACGCAGCCCGCGGCGGGCGGCAGCGCCGAGGCGATCGGCATCGCGATAGCCGCCGTGGTCCTCCTCATCACCTTCGGTTCGCTGGCCGCCGCCGGACTGCCCCTCCTCACCGCGATCCTCGGCGTCGGCATCAGCATGTCCGCGGTCCTCGCCCTGGGCAGCGCCTTCGGCCTCTCCGAGACCACGGGCACGCTGGCCACGATGCTCGGCCTCGCCTGCGGTATCGACTACGCGTTGTTCGTCGTCTCCCGCTATCGGGAGGAGCGCGAGAAGGGCCACGCGCCGCGCGAAGCAGCGGGCTTGGCGGCCGGTACGGCGGGCTCGGCGGTCGTCTTCGCCGGCCTGACCGTCGTGATCGCGCTCGCCGGACTGTCCGTGGTCGGCATCCCGATGCTGACGAAGATGGGCCTGGCGGCGGCGGGCGCGGTCCTCCTGGCGGTCCTGATCTGCCTGACCCTGGTCCCGGCCGTCCTCGGCTTCTGGCCGAACGCCGTACTGTCGCGCCGCGAACGGAAAAAGAAGGTGAGGCGCGGCAACGGCGAGAACGGGGGCAGCCGTTGGGCCCGGCTCGTCGTCCGCCGCCCGATCCCCGTCCTGCTGCTCGGCGTCGTGGGCCTCGGCGCGATGGCCCTCCCCGCCCTCAACCTCCAGCTCGGCATGCCCGGCGACGAGGCCAAGTCCACCTCCACCACCGAACGCCGCGCCTACGACGACCTCGCCCAGGGCTTCGGCCCCGGCTTCAACGGCCCCCTGACCATCGTCGTGGACGCCAAAGAGGCGGGTGACGCGAAGAGCGCCGTAGCGACGATCTCGAAGGAGATCGCGGCCACCGACGGGGTGGTCTCGGTCTCACCGGCCCGCTTCAACTCGGCTGGCGACACAGCGGTGTTCTCCGCGACACCGGCCACCAGCCCCACCGACGAGAAGACCAAGCAGCTCGTCCAGACGATCCGCGACGAACGGCCGGCCATCGTCGCCGCCGCGGGCGCGGGCGCGAGCTTCGAGGTCACCGGTACCACCGCGCTGAACATCGACGTGGCGCAGAAGGTCCAGGACGCGCTGATCCCGTACCTGGCACTCGTGGTGGGCCTGGCGATCGTCCTCCTGCTCCTGGTCTTCCGCTCGCTCCTGGTCCCCCTGAAGGCGGCCCTCGGCTTCCTGCTCTCGGTCCTCGCGGCGCTCGGCGCGGTGGTCGCGGTCTTCCAACAGGGCCACGGGGCTTCGCTGTTGGGCGTGGACCAGACCGGCCCGATCATGAGCCTGATGCCGATCTTCCTGGTGGGCATCGTCTTCGGCCTCGCCATGGACTACGAGGTGTTCCTGGTCTCCCGGATGCGCGAGGCGTACGTCCACGGGGACGGGCCCGGTCAGGCGATCGTGTCCGGGTTCCGGCACAGCGCCCGGGTGGTAGTGGCCGCCGCGCTGATCATGATGGCGGTGTTCTCGGGCTTCATCGGCGCGGGCGCCTCGATGATCAAGATGATCGGCTTCGGGCTGGCCATCGCGGTCCTCTTCGACGCGTTCGTCGTCCGGATGGCGATCGTGCCGGCCGTCCTCTCCCTGCTGGGCAACAAGGCCTGGTACCTGCCGAGTTGGCTGGACCGGATCCTCCCCCGCATGGACGTCGAGGGCGAGGCCCTGAGCCGCAGGGTCCCGGCGCCGCCGACCGCCGACGCGCCCACTACTCGGCTCACTCCCGTCCCCTGACCAACTCCCCCCAGACCGGGGCCGCCGAGAGCGGAGGCGGCCTCGCGGTGCCGGATCTCGTGGGGACGGGGACCGGCGTAAGTCCCGGGCCCGGCGACAGGGCACTCCCCCCGCCTGTCGCCGGGCCCGCGGACGTCCACAACTCACCAGCCAGAGAGGGCACTTCGATGAAAACCTCAGTACAGGCCGGAGTGGCCGGGCTGCTCGCCTGCGGCACGCTGCTCACCGTCGTCCTGGTCTCCCGCGACGGCGACGGCGACGGCGGCGACGACAGCCACACCGGCATCGCCTACTCGTCCCCGACGAAGGGCCCGTACGTGGCCCTCGGCGACTCCTACACCGCGGGGCCCGGCATCACCGACCCCACCGGAACCCCCGCCGGCTGCGACCGCTCCGCCGGCAACTACCCGGCCCTCGTGGCCGCCGAACTCGGCCTGAAGGGAGGCGACTTCCGCGATGTGAGCTGCAGCGGCGCCACGACCAGCGACCTCACGGCGGCGCAGAAGACCGACGACGGCACCAACTCCCCCCAGCTCAGGGCGCTTTCGTCCACCACCCGGCTCGTCACCATCGGTATCGGCGGCAACGACATCGACTTCAGCTCGATGATCAAACGGTGCGTGGCGATGGGCGCGTTGTACGAGATGACGGGCAGCGGCAAGTACATCGCCGAGGACGCGCCCTGCGAGCGCGCATACGTCAACGGCGACTCCGACGCGGTGAAGGAGAAGATCGACACGGCGGGCGACCGGCTCACCCAGGTCCTGAGCGAGGTCGGGCGCCGTGCCCCCGAGGCCCGGGTCTACGTCGTCTCGTACCCGGCGCTGCTGCCGGCCGACAGCGCCGACTGCGGCCGGGAGATGTCCCTCGCGCCGGGCGACGTGACCTTCCTCCGGGAGAAGGAACAGCAGCTCAACACCATGCTGCGGCAACGGGCTTCGAAGGCGGGGGCCGGCTACGTCGACACGTACACCCCGTCCGCCGACCGCAACGCCTGCGCGGCGAAGGACACCCGCTGGATCGAGCCGCTCGTACCGGAGAGCCCGGCGGCTCCGGTGCACCCGAACGCGCGCGGGGAGCGGGGCATGGCGGACGCGGTGCTGCGCACGGTCAAGTCGGCGCTGTAGGTGGGTCGTTCACGATCCCCAGTGTCAACCCGCAGGTCCGCAACCTAAGTTGCACCCGTGGACACTGTGGGTCACGACAACTCCCTAGGCCGTCCCGGCAGGCCCGGCAGAACATGAGGCGACTCGACCTCAAGTGATCCGGAGACCCAGTGAACTCCTCCCCCACCGGTGTCGGCCGCCGCGACTTCCTCGGCCGTACGGCAGGTGTCGCGGCCGGCGCGACCCTGCTGAGCACCCTGCCCCCCGCCCCGGCATCAGCCACCCCGCACACCGACGCGAGCCACCCGGTCAGAACCCGGTCAGGCCTGGTCACAGGCATCCCCGCCGCCCTCCCCGGCGTCACCGTCTACAAGGGCATCCCCTACGCCGCCTCCACAGCCGGCGAGAACCGCTGGCGCGCCCCGCAGCCACCGCCGTCCTGGCAGGGCGTCCGCAAGGCCGACACCTGGGGCGCCGCGTGCCCCCAGCCGGTCACGGGCATAGCCGCCGACAAGGTGCCCCCACTGAGCGAGGACTGCCTGAACCTCAACATCTGGACGGGAGCGGGGAGTTCGGAGTCCTCCCGCGACCTCCGCCCGGTCTTCGTCTGGATCTACGGTGGTCGCAACAGCGCCATGTGGGCCTCGCAGCCGGTGTACGACGGGGCGAACCTGGCGGCCAAGGGCGCGGTCGTGGTGACGTACAACCACCGGGTGGGCGCCTTCGGCAACCTCGCCCATCCGGAGCTGAGTTCGCAGGGCGGGCACGGCGGTTCCGGGAACTGGGGTGTGCAGGACACGGTGGCGGCGCTGCGGTGGATCCGCCGCAACATCGCCGCGTTCGGGGGCGATCCGGAACGGGTGACGCTGGCGGGCTGGTCGCACGGCTCGTCGTTCGTGAACATCCTCATGATCTCGAAGCTGGCGAGGGGCCTGTTCCACCGGGCACTCCTGTCGGCCGGCGTGCAGTACACCAAGGACCCGGCGCTGGGTCATGTGGCGGGCGGCTACGCGCAGTTGGCGGCGGCGGAGGCCAACGGAACGGCGTTCGCGACGTACATGGGCGCGTCCTCCCTGTCGGACCTGCGCGCGCTCACGGCCGACGAGATCGTGACCAAGGTGTACGCGCAGGGCGCCCCGGCGGCGGGCACGAGCTTCGGCAACGTACTGGACGGCTATGTCCTCCCGACGTCGTACACGGCCGCGATGACGTCCCGTACCGAGTACGACGTCCCGGTCCTGACCGGCAACAACAAGGACGAGAACGGCGCTTCACCGACGCTGACGATGACGGTCGCGGCATACGAGGCGTACGCGACAACGACGTTCGGCGACAAGGCGGCCGACTTCCTCGCCCTCTACCCCGCCACGACGGACGCGGAGGCGGCAGCCCAGTACAACAACTACGCACGCGACGAGGAGCGGGTCTCCACCTTCCTCTGGGGCACGCAGTTCCGGTCGACGGCCGCCAACCGCAGCCCCGTCTACACCTACTGGTGGACCCACGTCCCCCCGGGCCAGGACACCACCAACCCGATCGAACCGGCGGACGGCGTCGGCGCCTACCACGGCGCCGAGAAGTACTACTTCTTCGGCAACCTGTACGGCACGGACCGCCCCTGGACGTCCGCGGACTACGCGATAGCCGACACGACGTCGTCGTACGTCACGAACTTCGTGGCCACGGGAAACCCGAACGGCCACGGCCTGCCGGTGTGGCCGGCGTTGCGCACGTCGAGGCCGGTGTCGATGGAACTGGGCGACCACTTCGCGACGCTTCCGGCGGCGGACACGGACGCCAAGTACGCGTTTTTGAAGGGGTACTTGGAGTCGCAGGTGACGGAGTACTGAAGCCGGTCGGGTCGCCGCTCACACCCACCCGTGCAGGGACACCTGCGGTTCGACGCCGTCGAGGTACTGCCGAAGAGCCTGGCCGTTCCCGCTGACGAACTCCTCGGGAACGGCGTCGACTTGGACCCACCGGACCTGCGCGTGCTTGAGGGGTTCACGGTTCTCGGGTTCGCCGGTCCACTCGTCGGTGACGAAGACGACGGTGAGGAAACTGCTGGGCGCCTCGACCTCCAGGGAGGCGTGGACGATGTGCACGAGTTTCAGCGACTCCGCCTCCACGACGAGCCCGGTCTCCTCGTACAGCTCGCGCACGGCGGTCTCGGTGACGGGCTCACCGGGTTCGCTCTTGCCGACGGGGAGATCCCACATCCCGCGCCCGAACTTGGCGTGCTCGCCGCGCTGGAGGACGAGGACGCGACGAGCGGCCTTGTCGTGGACGATGACGGCGGCGACGAGGCCGGTCATGGAGGCCAAGGCGGGCTGCGACTCTCGGCTCACAGCAGCACCACGCACCCTCGCCGCTCCAACTCGGCCAGCAGCGACGGGGAGGGGACACAGTCGTTCCACCGCAGGTCCAGCTTCTCCAGGGAGGGCATGTCGAGCACCCGGTCCGGCAGGAGTGTGAGGCGGTTGCTCCGCAGGTCGAGTTGGCGCAGTCGGGGCAACTCGACCAGTACCTCCGGGAGTTCGGCGAGGGCGTTCTCCCGCAGGTCCAGGTGACGCAGTTCGTGGAGGCCGGCCACGGACGACGGCAGGCGGGTGACGGCGTTGCCCCGGAGCCAGAGTTCACGCAGGTCGAGGAGTCCGCCGATGCTGTCGGGCAGCGTGGTCAGCCGGTTGTGCTGCGCGCGGAGTTCGACCAGGCCGGTCATCCGGCCGATGGTCCCGGGCAGGGCGGTGAGCGCGTTCTCGCCGACGTTGAGGTAGCGCAGCCGCGTCAACTCGCCCAGGGAGTCCGGGAGTTCGGCCAAGGCGTTGTCGTGCAGGTAGAGGCAGCCGTCAAGGTCGGCCAGGTCGCCGAGGGCGTCGGGCACGGCCGTGAGGTGGTTGTGACCGAGGTCCAGGGTGGTCAGCCGGTGCAGTCGGCCGACCTCGGGCGACAGGTCCGTGAGTCCGTTGTCCGCGAGGATCAGGACCTGGAGTTCGCGGCGCCGCCAGACCGACTCGGGTACTTTCCCCAGCTGTTGGCGCCATAGGTTCAGCACGTGCGGCACGACCTGCACCCCCCTTCGTGGGTGCCCGAGTATCCCCCGGCCCACCACTCACCACCACTCACCACCAACCACTGGCACCCAGGCGCATCAGCCGAAGTAGCCCTCCAGGTCGGCGACGACGTCGACCGAGCCGAGCGCGTTGTGGATGCGGATGGAGCCGTCGGCGCCCACCGGAACGACGGCCAGGATCGGTCGGGTCTGGCCCGCGGTCAGGTTGTCGTTGGACACGTTCGGCAGGCTGCCGTCGCCGTAGGCCGTCAGGTGGGTGCTGGCGGTCGGAGCGACACCCGTCAGGTTGACCAGCACGGCGGAGGCTCCCGCGGGCACCCCGTCGACACCGGCGACCTTCACGGTGAGGGTGCCGCCCGCGCCCAGCGCACTGTCCGGTGCGCCCAGGCCGTCGCGGGTGTCGAGGAAACGGGTCGGAGTGGTCCCCACGAAGGGTCCGCCGCTGAGGGCGTCGGGGTCGACCGGGTCGTCGGACGAGCCCGCGAGGTCGTTCGTGTACACACCTTGGACGTCGGCGATCAGATGGACGTGCCCGGCACTGTTGTAGATGTGGACCCTGCCGCCGCCCACGCAGGGGGTGGCCAGGTTGGAGGCGGTCTGCCCGGCCCGGTAGTTGAGGGTGGACGTGGTCGGCGGGGTGGTGCCGGCGCAGGCGACGGTGACGTAGCCGCTGCCGGTGCCTCCGGTCACGGTGACGTTGAGGACGGCGCCGACGGTCGCCTCGCCCTGGGCGTACTTCGGCAGGGTGACGGTCGTGGTGCTGCCGGGCCCCACCTGGCCCTTGGGCGCTCCGGTGCCGTTGCGGGTGTCCAGCACCCGGGTCGGTGTCACCGTGGCCAGGCCGGACAGGTAAGGGTCGTCGCTGCTGGGCTGCGTGGTGGTGTAGTAGCCCGCCAGATCGGCGATGAGGTTCACATCACCGTGCGCGTTGTAGAGGTCGACGTAGCCGTCGGCACCCACCCGGACGGTGACCAGGTTCGGATTGTCCTGCCCGGCCTGGAAGTTGAGGTTCGAGGCGTTCGGGCGGGTGGTGCCGTCCGGATAGACCGTCGCATAGCCGGCGGCGGTGGCGCCCGCGTCGGTGATGTTCAGTGTCACCGCCGTCACCCCGGACGCCGGGACGCCGCCCGCGCCGAGGACTTTCAGCCGGACCACGCCACCGGGGCCGACCGGCCGCTTGGGCGCACCCGTCCCGGACCGGGTGTCCAACAGCCGCTCGGGTCCCGCGGTGACGAAGGCCGCGCCGACCGTGGCCCCGGTGGTCGTGGTGGCGGTCCGCCCGCCGGAGTCGGTGATCGTCTGCGTGACGGTGTACGTGCCGGGGGCCGCGTAGGTGTGCTTCACCGCGTCGCTGAGGGCGGTGACGGAGACAGCCGCGGAGCCGTCGCCGTAGGTGATCCGGTCGCTGGTGATCGCGTACGGATCGAAGTCGACGTCGTAGGAGCAGGTGGCGGTGTCCGGCGCCGAGGGGCTGGTCGCACAGCCGACGGTCGAGGTGAGGTCGGGTGCCGGCTCGACCCGGTACCCGATGTCGGTGGCGCCGGCCCGCGTGCCGTCGGCCCGGTCCACCACGACCCCGACCTGGATTCCGCTGGTCCCGGTGGCCTGGGTGTAGGTGTGCGTGGCCGAGCCGGTGGTGGAGGTGAGGGTGGTGCCGTCGCCGAAGTCGAAGGTGTACGTGAGTCCGGCCACCGAGTCCGACCACGGGTTGCTCAACTGCGCGGTGGCGGTGACCGGAACACCGACGTACCCGGTCGACTGGCCCGGGTTCATGTCGATCCCGCTCGCGGTGAGCGGGTCCTGGAACTCCGTGGCACCCCGGTCGTCGTAGCCAACGCTTGCGCCTGTTCCGGTGTTCGGGACCAGCGGGTCGTCGACCCGGGAACGGCCGTCGATGTCCGTGGACAGCTCACCGGGAGCGTCGGCGTCGGCCGAGTCGACGAGGGGTGAGTGCTCCGCGGGACGCCCGAACCCGGGGATCGTCAGATCGGTCTGGTCCAGATCGTGGGCGCCCTGTCCGGTGCCTGCCCGGAACGCCTGCGTGGTGGCGTACGCGGTACCGGCCCAGTCGTAGTCGGTGCCGGTCGACAACGGGTTGACCGCGTTGTAGTCGACGGTGACCTGCGGAGCGGAAGCGGCGTCCACCGTGATCTCGGCCGGGGTGCCGGTGCCGGAACACGTCGTCGTACCGCCGGGCAGCGCGACGGTGTTCTCCACCGACCCGGAACTGCCGTCGGTCAGACTGACCGCGTCGCCGCAGACCGTCGAGAGGGTGTCGCCCGCGAGGTCGATCCCCGTGGTGCCCGCGGCCGAGACACCGCCGCCCTCGAAGAGGTCGTCGGCGAGCGTGATGTTCCGCGCCCCGGCCACGCTGCTGAAACCCGGCCCGGACGGCTGGCTGACGGTGAGACGGGTGAGCGAGACGCCGGAGGAGGATCCGTCGACCGCGATCACCGGAGTGGTGCCGTCGACCAGGGTGCTCTGCACCAGGGCGACGCGGTAGGTGAGGTGCTGGGCCCCCACTACGGCCAGAGCGGTCGTCCCGGATGTCCTTGCGCGTATCCCGGCCATGTCGACGTACTGGGCACCGGAGAAGGTGACCGCCGCCGCGCTCTTGCCCGCGACGGTGACAGGCGATCCGTCGCCGGGTACGGAGCGGAAGGCGACGGGTGCGTCCGCGGTGCCGGTGGACCTGATGGTCACCGGCGCATAGGGCGCCTTGCTGCCCGTGACGTACACGGTGTCGCCGGGAGCGACGGCGTCGGCGGCCGGCTGGATCTGGCAGAAGGGCTCCGCCGCCGAACCGGGGCCGGTGTCACTGCAGTTGGCGGCCTCATCGTCGACGTAGAGCGCCGTAGCGACGGCGGCGTCCGCATGCGCCACGCCCGCCCCGAAGCAACTGACGACCAGGACCGCCAGAGCGGCGGACGCCACCAGCGGTTGTCTTCGCCTACGTCCCATGCATCCCATACGTCCCATACGCCCCATGAACACGTTCCCCCACCCCCGGGCCGATGAGAGCGTCGGAAGTCGGCGCGTACGGCCTGTGCGATCCAGTCAGATGTTGGCTGGAACTGACGGGAGAATAGGTCACGTTCGGGACAGCGGAGGCCGGTGATGGTTCGCAGGTGCGTCGGCGGCTCGAAAGTTTGCGCCGTGTTTGATCAAAGCGGGGGTCACAAAGACCGGTCCATCAACAGGTGTTGACGGTTCCGCCCGAAAGCGGAGGCTAGCGCAGGCCACGGGAATCCCGGTGGCCGTGGTCGGGCCGGACGGAACCGCGCGCCAGGACCGATGCCGGGCGCTGCGCGGCGGGTCGGACGGGTGGCGTCTCGATCGCTCGAACCCCCGAACTCCCGAACCCCCGAACCCTCGACCGCTCCCGCCGATCTCCCAACCGCTCCCGTCGGATCAAGCACCGTCCAGCCAGTCGCCGCGGTGCTCGATCCGTGCGGTCTCAGGCACCGTTCCGTCCGCTGAGCCACCGAGTAGCACGGCACGGCCACAGTGAGACACGGCACCCACAAGGCCCGGGGCATCCACAGCGGGCCGGCCGTCAGGCACGCTCACGAAGGCCACAGCACAGACCGGCCAAGCTCAGCAAGGTCCCCACTCGCACCAGCGACGCACCCGGAACCCGCCACACCTGCGCCGCGGCGGCTACGACTTGCGCAGGCGGCGTGCCGCAGGTGATCTGCCGCAACAGGCAGTCAGGAGCAGGGAACCGTTCCCCGGCATCGAACAGACCGGTCTCCTCGCCGCGAGCGAGGTGCCCCTATCGGAATTCATTAAACGCACTCCCCGTAAATTGACTCATTCCTTTTGGTTGAATCATCCAAATAATCATGAGGGCCACTTTGTATTCGATAATTCACATTCGGTGCAAGTCGACCGAACGCGCCCGCGTATGGGCGGCCTCTGGATACGAGACGCTCTTCCGGGTGGCGTAGCCATCTGGTACGTTTTTGAAATCGTGAGGTTGCCCTCACGCCGATTAGAGGGGGAGGTGAGTTGAATATGAAGATCGTCCTGGTAAAGCAGACAGAGCGTGTTGCGCTCGTCGCCGAAGAGCTGGCGATGTATCACAAGGGTCGCGAGCTGAAGGCGGCCAAGTAGGGAACTCGTAGAACCCTGTTCCGGGGCGCCCAGTTCATTCCTCTGGGCACCCCGGAACTCATATTGCTCCCCCATAGAGCGAAATGGACCGACCAGTGATAAAGCCGCGACTGAAGAATTCTCACCCAGTTTATCGAAGCTCGAACGGCGACCTGGCCATCGGAGAAGTCGGCCCGTCCGCTTATTTTGTTCCCGATGCGCCGTCCGGCTTCGTCGGGCTGATCCAGATGCTCGACGGCACCCGCACGACCCAAAGGCTTGAGCGGGACATGGAGGTCACTCACAACATTCCCCGCGCGGAGACGCGCCAAGTGCTCCAGCAACTGAGCGAGGCAAACCTTCTGGTCGACGAGGCCGAGCGGTCCGATCTCCTCTCCAACGCGGAGATCGAACGTTACGACCGGCAAATGATCCAGTTTGAGGCGCTTGAGGAATCCGGCCAGCCCGGCTTCAGCTACCAGGAGAAACTCAAGCGCACCCGTGCTTGCATCCTAGGAATGGGCGGCTGGGGAACCTGGAACTCTCTGCTCCTGGGCCTGGTCGGTATTGGCTCCGTACGCCTTGTAGACGCTGACTACGTCGAGCACAGCAACCTCAACCGGCAGGTGCTGTACCGCAACGACTCCATCGGTCGGCAGAAGGTCGCCGCAGCGGCCGACGAACTGAAGCGCGTCAACCCGCATGTGAACGTCGAGACGATGGATGAATTCATCGAAATCGACGAGGAGCAGATCCGTCGGGCGGTGACCGACTGCCACCTGGTTGTCCTGTGCTGGGCAAATCAGTCCGCCTTCGTGAAGGAGACTGCGGAGGTACTGATCCACCAAGTCTGCGCAGAGTTGGGGATTCCTCTTATTGAACTCGCCGGCGATCCCTTCGATGTCGGCGTAGGCCCTCTCTACGACTACTCGCAAGAGACTCATCTAGACCTGGGAAAGATCCAGGAGCGCGAAAGGGCGACATGGTGGGGTGGAGACAACCCCATGCTTACCACCTTCCGTAAAGAATCCGTCCACGCTCGACCCATCCGATCGGTTAACGCCTGGCAGAGCGCTCCGTCTCTAAGCATCGTCGCGGGTATGGCTGCCAACGAGATCATGCGGTTGATTACCGGTTATGCGCCGACGAAGCTGACCACTGGCAAGATTCAGATGTCCCTCGCCGACTATCAAACCGAGTTCGTGGACTACTCCGACTGCCTCGTGTCCTCCAATTCGGGGATCGCCGGCCCTCAGTAGAGCGTGCCAAATTGTCCGCGGGTGATGAGGCAGCAGGCAGCCGGTTTGCCGGAGTCCGCCAAGCGCCCAAAGCCCCTCCTGTGGACCGATGAACGTGTCCGGCTGTGGCGAGAGACGCGTCAGATCCCCGGCCCTGTCATGGTGCGTGAACGCCACAGCAGTTCGGCGCCTCCCTCGACGCAGCCGAGGGCGACCGCCTGTACGCGATCCTCCACCTCATGGGCACCCGTGGCCTCCGGCGCGGCGAGGCGGTCGGCCAGGACTGGCGCGAGATCGACCTCGACGCCGGCCTCATCACGCCCGCCAAGGAGATCGTGGGGACGGCTGGGACCCCTACCTACGAGCCGGAGCCCAAGACGGACGGCAGCGCGAACACGATCACGCTCGACAGCACGACCATCTCCGAACTGCGCGACCACAAAGCCCGCCAGCAGAAGAAGCGCGCGCAGTGGGGCGAAGCCTGGCAGGACACCGGCAAGGTCTTCACGAAGGAAGACGGCTCCTGGCTCCATCCCGGGACGGTCTCCGAGCCCTTCCGCCGCATCCTCGCGACGCTCACGCACGGAGGAGGCGGCGACTTCCACACGGTGAAGGAGACGCTGCGGCACTCCACCATCACACTGACCTCGGACACGTACACGAGCCTGCTCCCTGAACTGGACCGCGAGATCGCCGAGAAGGCGGTGAAACTGATCTCCCCGGTCTCGTCCGGCAGCCACCGATTCGTCCGCCTCAGAGTGATCAAGAACGTGGGATCGTCGACCTGTTCCGTGGTCAGCCGTCGATCAGCCAGTTCGTGAATGTCGAAGGACTAAATGTTGGCGTTTGAGCCGCTCGACTTCAGCAGAGTTGAATTCATGACGGGTATCTCTGAGAGTGTGGCGCAACTTAATGACCCACCTTTCGGCGGCCCGTATATCTATACCAGAGACATTGGGCTGAATCTCACGACTCGGGTGATCGGTGGCATGGCTGCCAGTGCCTGGTTTCCCACGACGACGGAACGTTGGCGTAGCTCGGATGGATCGGGCCGCCTCGTACGTACAGAATATCCTCCCGAGTTTGTCTCCACTGGCGCAGCGGGGATGTGGGGTGAAGCCGATGCGGTGCTCCACGATGCACAAGTAACAGATCGCCCGGTTCGAGCCGGACAGTACAGCACGCTCAAGGACGTATGGGAAGGCGTCATGCCTTTGTCTCACAATCCTGAGAGCCTTTCACGGCAGCTGATGTCTGTGAGTGACGGAAGCGCGCAGGGACTGCTTGGGGCGGTGAAGGAAATCTATTACGATCTGGGCGTTGTGGAGGCGTCACTGCGTGCCGCGATTCTGCGTGTGCTGGCAGGAGTGGAGGGCCTGACCATTGCAGGAACAACCTCGGACAAATCCGGCCGTGAGGTTTTCGGCATTTCCGCACAGGCAGACGGCCAGGGGGTCCAGTTCACCCTTCTTTTGGATCCGGCGACCGGGGAAATGAATGGACACCAAGAAGTCCTGGTAAAGCGTGCCGAGAAACTTGACCTGGAGCCCCCCGGGCTTCTCTCCTACGGCGAGCGGCAGGTATGGGGAAGAATCGGGGATACTGGATCGTGCCCTTGAGCAGTGGTCGTCGCCGAGCAGGACACCTTCCTGGACTTCATCCTGTCGGCGATCCGCAGGGCCAGGGCCACGTCCGCGAACACGTCTGGAGGCTGGCTGGGCAAGCCACACCGGACGTCCAAAAAGTCGCAGTTCAACACCCGTTGGCCGAAATTGGAAGTTTGAGGAAGCATTCCGTTGAACGGTTACGGCGACCGTGGAACGAACGGAAACCCTGAGACCTGTAAGACGCACGAACCGCCGGGTGATGGTGAGCGTCCACCCGGAGGCTCGTGAAATCCGGCGAGCCCACCGGTTCGAGGGCTTGAAAGCAGGATCTCAGGCTTCAGGGCCCTGGATTCGATCGAACCCCGCTCGATGGTCCTCAGACCACCCGGTGGGGCGCATCGTCTCCCCGCTTACATTCACGATGGTCCGCGTCCCATGTGCATACGTGGTGCTGCCATCACGACTACACACGCGGAAGCAGGTCGTTGCCGATGTGCGGCCTACCCGCTCGGTCCAGAGGTGGACGGCGATTTCCCCGTTGCCGGTCACAGGGAGGTCGAACACGATGCCGACCGCCTTCACGACGTAATGGGTCGGCTTGGCCTCTTCGGATGCACCGAAGCCCAGACTGAACGCGTACGTGTTCCAAGCACGTTCGACCATCACGGTGTAACGACTGTTGTGCAGCATCCCGTATGGGTCGAGGTCGTCGAAATAAACGTCCAGAGGAATCAAGACGCCGTAGTCGACCGACTCGGACACGAGAAGAGATGCAGTCCCGTCAACCATCAAGCGTCCCCTTTACGTTGCTTGTTCGGTTTTAGCACGCTGGCACCAATGATCACCGACGTCCCCGTAGGTCTGCTGCCTCGACCGCCCGGTGCCTGTCACGGCCTGTGCCGACTGCTCGCTGCGCGCCAGCGCCTCCACGGAGTGGCCTCGTCGCAGCAATTCGGCATCGTGGCCCGGCCGATGTAGCCAGATCCGCCCGTCAGGAAAATCCTCATGCCAACCGTCGCTGTTGATCAGGTGTGACTCCACCGTGCGGCCTGATCGCCGGTTCTGTCCAAGACCTGTTTCGTGTTCTGTGATGCCCGCGGGGCATTACGCGTCGCCGACGGTCCTTCTCCCTGCCACGCGTAATGCCCCGTGGGCTTCACAGGGGTCGTAAAGGGTCTTGGACAGGGCGACCTGCTTCGCCACCAACACCACGAACACCCCGATTGCCACGCTGGAACTGCGTCACCGCCGGCGTACCCAAGCCGAAGACCGCATCCACGCCGCCCGCGCCACCGGGCCTCCGCAACCGCCCTCTCCACGTCATGGCGCAGAACAGCCCGGCAACGCCGTGAGAGGTGGTCGCATACCCGTCTCACTCAACTTCGTCGAAGACCTCGCCGACGTCACCCGCGGTCTGTACACAGACACCGAGGACCGGCTCCTGTTGGCGCCGGCGCCATGGTTCAGCACGGCAGCGAGGCCGACGCGCATGGGGTTGCAACGGCGACAGCCTCGTCGCTTGGTTCCTTGCTGCTTTCACGTGACCATCGGCGATTTCTAGGCGATCTCTAAAGGCCGCCCACTCGCTTGTTCATCGTGTCGAGCGTCGGCCAAGGAGGACCGTCGTGCAGTGCGCGCAGGAGTTCCTCTCCGAATCGCCTCCCGTTCGGAAACTGGTCGCCAAGCTAGCTCCCAACGCCACGCGGCGACCATCGCGAGGACAAGCTGTCGGCAATCGTGCAGCAACCCTTGTTCGACGTTCGGGTAGTGCTCGCAGACCGCCTCGGGAACATGGGCGAGGTCGAACTCGACAGGTCCGCGGCAGCACGCCTCAAGGTCGATGGACAACGGGCCGTTCTTCGTGCTGAGCACATTGCCCGGATGCGGCTCGCCGTGAAGCAGCTGCTCCACGGCGCTGCGGTCGTCGATCGCCCGTCGCAGGCCAGCCAGCCTGCCGCTGAGGAAAGCGCGGTCCGCGTCGGCGAGCCCCGGCGAGCGATCCGCGTCGGCGACAACTTCTTCCGCCTCCGTGATCCGGTCCGTAAACCTCGGGCTCGGCACATCGACCTTGCGCATGCCGGCGTGCAACTGTTCCAGCGCCTTGGCGTGGTCGACTGGTGAGGTGTGAGGTGTCACGGACTCGTAGTAGGTCCACAGCGTCACTGCGAAGCCATCGCGCGTGTACACACGCGGGTCCGCCCGAGGCTCCAAGGGACACACCGGGCATCCGACCTCGGCGAGCCGCTGAGCGAGCTCGACTTCGAACTGTGCAACCTCTCGTCCCACAGGGGCGACCCGGGCAAGGACGCCGCATGGCGTCAGCCGCAGTGCCAGCTTGTTCGAGTTGTGGAGAACAATCGCGTCGTCGGCCGGCAGGTCGAGCGATGCAGCGACCGAAGTCGCAGCCGCGATCGCACGCGTGACGTCGGTCATCGCCACCGTCGAATCTTGACATGGATGAGCGAGGGCGGTGCCAAGCAGCGTGACTCGGCACAACCCGCTCCGACTCTCACCGGATGGCACGGGCCAACTGTCATTGCCAATGGCCGGCTGTCGCTGCGAGTCACAAGGTGGTGCGACCAGCAGCAACAGTCGGCCAGCCCGGACCCGGTGTTCCCATCCGTTCACTCATCCCTTGCTGAGGCGTCCGGTATCGCTCTTGCCCCTCCGTCCCCCAGGACAGGCTGCGCTGCAGCGATGAACTTCCGTTCGGCTTCAGTCAGTTCAGTGAGGCGCCTCGCCAGCCCCCTGCCGGAAGTCCTGGCGAGCTGACGCGTCGGCATTGATCAAGGACGGTTGTACGTACTCCCACTGCCGTCCAAAGATCCGTGTGAGGTCTCTCGCGGCGTCCGCGACGCCGGCCGGCCTTCCAGAGCGACGGTCATGCCGACGGGCCGCAGCCCCTGAACAGCATGCGGGATGCCTCCACCGCAGCCCGAACGGAGGCTTCCGCACCTGGCCCGGCCAGAAGCTCACGCTCCCTGCGAAGCGAGGGCGACCATGAAGATCTCCAGCATCGCCAAGTCCATCGCGGCCGACCTCGCCGCAGGCGCCACCGCCGTACAGGACGGATCGCTCAGCACCGGGGAGGGCGTCACTATCGTGCTCGCCGTCCTCGGCGCCTGGGCATCACCTACGCCGTACCCAACAAGGCGCCTACCACGGACGCGAGCCACCGCTGAGCACCCCCGACTCGGGCGTCTACATCAGCAACGGCCAGATGCACCAGGAGGTGAGATCCCTGAGCGATGACGTGACCCGGGTGGAGACCAAACTCGACATCATCGGCCAGACCCTCTCCGACGTCGGCAAGGACGTCGCCGGCCACGAGTCCCGCATCCGCGCCCTCGAACACACCAGCTGGCGAGCGGCCGGCGGCGCGGCCGTCCTCGGTGCGGGCGCCGGGATCGTCACCCAGTTCCTCATGCGCTGAACATCGAACGCCCTCAACCACGGTCATCGCGGCCGTGGTTGAGGGCGCTTCGTCATGTCCGGGATCAGTGCAGGTATTCGATCGCCTTCAGGATCAGGGCGCGCGCTTCGGCGCCGTGCACCGCAAGGTCTGCGAGTCGCGCGAACGCCCGGAGGTAGATGTCGAGTTCGCCAGGGGCTGTGACCGTCACCTTCGCGGCGAGCAACTCCACGTGGATGCGCACATCGTCGAACACCGTGAACTGCTCCAGAGGCCACATGATCTGTTCCCGGGGCGCTGCCGCCGGGATGATCCCGAGCGACATGGACGGGAGCACCATCGCGGCGAGGAGGCTGCCCAACTGGCCGGCCATCACGTCCGTGTCGCCGACCCGGTGCCGGAGGACGTTCTCCTCAATGAGCGTCGCGAACCGGTGATCGCCTTCGTGGATCACCCGAGCGCGGCGCATACGGACCTCGACCGCCTCGCTCACAGCATCCGGGGTGCCGCGGAAGCCCGCGATCGTGCCCATGAGCGCCGTCGCGTAGCCAGGCGTCTGGAGGTAGCCGGCATGACATGGGAGGCGGAGCTTCCTAGCGCCGGGAGACATGAGAAACCCCGGCGGCCGTGTCGACGGCCCCGGGCGTGGCCAACCTGAGAAAGCAGGTCGACATGGCCGAACCTACGCAGACCGCGGGCACCGCGAACACCCCCGCCGCTGTCGGGTGGTGTGCCTGGCATCAGAACTACGCACGGGGCGTGCGCCTCATCCAGGTGATCGAGCAGAGCAGTGGACCGGGAACGATGGGGAACCACTTCGCCTGCCACCCATGCCGCCAGGCCTACGACCGCGTGCCGCTCGCCGATCAGGCCCTACCGGCCTCCACATCATGACCGGACCTGCACCCGCACCGACCCCGATGGACGAGGCGCTCAACGCCCTCTTCGACCACTCGGTCGCCCGCCCCGGCTGCAAGGTCGACGTGGACAGTCCGGAGCCACCGCCCAAGTGCCCAAGTGCCCGGAGGCGGAGGCCCTGTACCGGCCTGGTTCGTCGTCTGGCGCAAGGAGGTCCGGCGGTGAAGATCTGCGTGAGCTGCGACAAGCCGATGCGGGACGAAGACGCGAGAGACGTGCCCAAGATGTCGCCCTCGGGCGCGGGCACGACACTCTTCATCCACATCCACACGGCTCCGTGCAAGCCAGTGCCGACCCAGACCGCGCCCGGGCGACGCTACTGACCCCCGCCCGTCCCGTACCCCGTGAGCACTTGGCGTCGGGCGGGACCAGGCCCTGTCTCATGAGGTTGGCTCACCCCTTTTCGCCCCTGTTCTCCTGGGCCCATGGCCAACACACGCAGCGCGCGAGTCGCGCAATGGTGGACATCACTGGATCCGTCGGCGAGGCAGACGCTTCTCGACCTGAACCTGCAAGAGGGCGACACCCTGCCTGAGGAGTTCGTGCCGGGGCTTCGGGACCACGCCATCTGAGCGTCGGCTGAACTAACGATCACCGAAGCCCCGAAAACAGCTGCGGTCCCAGCTCGAAGTGCCTCTGAGCCGGGACCGATTGCGTAGGCCCTGTGGGACTCGAACCCACAACCAATGGATTAACAGTCCTGGCGCGATCTTGTCGGGTGGTTCCGGACGCTGACTCGGTGTCCGGAACCACCAGGTCAGGGCAGGTACTGCTCCGCGCCCGGTCCACACCGCGGGGGCCTCTGCCGCGTCGTCCACTCACGCAAGGCGAGTCGCCGAGCAGCGGCTACGTACGTCCGCGGGTGCCCGTAGTGGGGCTCAGGGGCCGATCGGGCGGAGGTGCGGGCAAGCGGTTCAGGCGGAGCGCCATCACCGGGCACGCGGCGACCGCGCGTCGGGCGTGGGAGAGCAGCTCGGGCGGGACCGTGGAGCCATGGAGCACGGGGTACCCCCATTCGTCCAGGCCGACCAGCTCGGGCAGCAGTTCGGCGCAGAGGCCGTGCCCGTCGCAGGCGGCGAAATCGACGGCCAGTACGTGGGCCTGGACTTCGGCTCGGGCGCGGGTCATCGCCATTCCTCCTCCTTGGGGGGCCGGGCTGCGGGCACGGGCAGGACGAGGGGGGCGTACGCGGCGCGGCACGGTCCGGCGTGTACGTGCCGGCGGACGTCGTCGGCGAAGACCCGCAGCGCCGAGGCGGCCAGCCGTGCTCCGCCGTCGGGATGGCTGCACGCGCCGCGTCCCGGGAGCAGTCCGAGGCGGTGGTGCAGCCGGTCGATCCGCTGGGCATCGGCAGCGCCCCGGGCGAGCGCGGCGAAGTCCTCGGCGACGGCCGGCAGCCCGAAACGGCACGGCCCGCACTGCCGGGCGCTCTGCGCGGCGAGGTACTCCAGCGCGGCTGCCGTCTCGGCGAGACCGCAGGTGTCTTCGGGCAGCGCCACCAGAACGCCCGCGCCTCGTTCCGGGGCCACAGTGCTCAGCGGCACCGGCAGCCAGCTGCCGAAGAAGCCTCCCGCGAGTACGGCACCGAGCCGCCCCAGCGGGCCACCGGCCCGGCCCAGCGCCGTGGGCACCGGACTGCCCGCCGGGATCTCGTACACCCCCGGGTACCGGACGGCGCCCGAGACCGTGACCAGCGTGGTGCCCGGTGCCCGGGGACTGCCGCTCTCGCGGAACCAGGCGGAGCCGTAGCGGGCGATCAGCGCGAGGCGGGCCAGGGTCTCCACATTGCCGATCAGGGTGGGCCGTTTGCCGACGCCCTTCTCGAAGGGGCGGGGTGGGGTGGCCAAAGGGCGGGCGTCGCCGCCGTTCAGCCAGCTCACCAGGGACGTCTCCTCGCTGGAGACGAAGTGGTGGGGCAGCGTGTGGACCTTCACCGGTACCGGATCGAGCCGGGCGCGGCGCCGCTCGGCGACCGCCGCGGTGAGCTGGTCCGCCTGCGTCGCCCGGGTGCGGGGCACGCACAGGTGCACCACGTCGGCGCCGACCGCGACGGCGGCCAGTACCGCACCGTCCAGGACGAGGTGCGGGGCGAGGGAGAGCAGCACCTCGTCCTTGTGGCTGGCCGGCTCGCTCTCCATGCCGTTGGCGACCACTACGGCGGGCCCCTTCGCCCCGGCCACGGAGCGGAGCTTGCGGCCGGTGGGAAAGCCCCCGCCGCCCCGGCCGGTGAGCCCGGCCTCCTCCACGGCGCGTACCAGCGGCATGGCGGCCCCGCGACTGCGCGCCGAGGACAGCGGGAGCGGGCCGTACCGGCCGAGGTGTTCCGTCAGGTCGGCGGTCCGGCCGGTGTCGTACCAGCCGTGGAGCAGTCGTTCGCCGTAGGGCCCGCAGGGGGCCGCCGCATGTTCTCCGGCGAGTACGGACCCGGTCCCGGTGTCGGAGTTCATTCGGCGTCGTCTCCCTCGTGCTCGGCTTGCTGGTCGGACTGCTGCTGTGGAGTCGGCGACTGGTGGGGGACCACCGGGGCGGTGGACGACGCCGGGGCCTGTGCCGTGCCGCCCGCGCGCTGCGCCCAGCCGGGCCGCAACGGGCCGACGGCCAGGAACGCGACCAGTGCCACGGGCACCAGAACCAGGGCCGCCGTCGCCCACCGGCGTACCCGGGCCGCCTGCGCCCCGGCCCTGACCAGCCGCCACCACACGGCGGCCACGACGGTCAGCAGACAGCCCGCGTACAGCACCAGTTGCGGGCCCAGGCGGGTGTCCGTACCGGTGCCTGCCGCGTGGAAGAGCGCCACCGGCCATGACGCGTACGCCAGCCAGTGCACCGCCTTCCACCGGCGCAGGCCCAGGCGTCCACGGACCGCGCTGGTCACCGCGACCGCCACCAGGAGATCCAGAGCGACCGCGCCCAGGCCGACCCACAGCGGACGGTACGAGGCCATGAAGGGCACGAACGCCGTCGGCCAGGTGAGGTGGGCGTAGCTGTCGGCGATGGCGGTGACGATGTGCATCGCCAGGAAGGCCAGGGTGAGCAGCGACAGGTTGCGGTGCAGCGCGGACACCTCGAACCGGCCCAGGCGCACCGGCGCGTACCGTCCCGCCGTCGCGATACCGAGCGCGACCGTCGCGGTCAGCAGGACCAGCGATACGGTGCCGCCGGCTCGGGTGGCGTACCAGAGCGGGCTGGGGCCGGAGGTTCCCGCGGCGAACAGGACGGCGCCGGTGCCGGTCATCGGTCGCCTCCGTCGGCGGGCCAGGCTCCGAGGCACAGCACGCTGCCGTCGACGCGGACCAGACGGGCGGCCAGACCGGTGCCGCGCAGCCAGTCGGGGGCGCGTTCGCCGAGGACCAGGGCGGCGGTGGTCGCGGTGTTGGCGTCCACGCAGCTGCCCGCGGCGACACTGACCGTGCGCCAGACGGCCGGTGGGACGTCGCCGGTGGCCGGGTCGACGATGTGGTGGAGCGTCCGGCCGCCGCGCCGCCAGGTCCGTACGGTGGTGCCGGATGTGGCGAGGCCACCGTCGCGGATCGAGACGACAGGGTGTCGGGGGGCGGCGTTCGGGGCCGCGCGGTTGTCGGTGATCGTGGGCTGCGGGCCGGTGTGCAGGACTGTGTGGCGATCGGCGGTCGCGGCCTGCGGACCGGCGTTCGGGGCTGTGTGGTCGTCCGTGATCCCAGCCCGTCCGCTGCCTTCCCGGGCCGCGTGGACGTCCGCGATCCCGGCCCGCCAACCGCCCTCCGGGCCTGCGTGGTTGTCGGCAATGGCGACGCGCCAGCCGCCGGCCGGCGGTTCGCCCGCCGCCGACAGGTCGCCGCCGAGGTTGACCAGGACTCCGCAGCCCACCGCTGCGGCGGCCCGGCGGGCCGCACGGTCCGCGGCCAGGGCCTTGGCCGTGGCGCCGAGGTCGAGCGTCGTGCCGGCAGGAAGGCGCAGCAGCCGCAGGGCCGGGTCCCAACGGACGGACCGCCAGCCCGCGGCGGGCCGCGGCGCAGTCGCCGGCTCGGTGTTCTCGGGCCGCCGCGCGGCGACCTCGGCGAAGGTGCGGTCGTAGCCGAGTGCCACGACCGCCGGGCCCACCGTGGGATCGACGGCTCCGTCGGTGAGTTCGGCGGCGCGCAGGGCCACCTCCACGGCCTCGGCGAGCAGGGCGCTCACCGGTACGGGCCCGATGCCCGCGGCCGCGTTGACGCGGGACAGCTCCGAGTCGGAACGGAACCGGCTGCACGCCGCGTCGATGGCGGCCAGCTCGGCCCGCAGGATCAGCAGCGCGTCGTCGGCGCGGGCCTGGTCGGCGGTGAGCAGTACGGCGGTGGTGCCCAGCGCGGGGAAGACCGCGGTCGCGGGCGCGACGACAGCCGAAGTGGCGACGGCGGGAATAGCCGCGACCGTACGAACGGTCGCCGCCGGGCGCGCGGCTCCCGCACCGCCTCCGACTCGGCTGCGTGCGCCCGCCGATGTGGCGCTCACGACGCACCCGACTGGGTCTGCGGCGCCTGCCCGGTCGGCGCGGGCGCCTGTCCGGCGGGCTGGAGGCCGCCGCTCGTGCCCGTGCTGGTACCGGTGCCGTGCTGGGCGGACCCGGTCGGCAGGGCGATGCCGGGGAGCGCGTGCGCGTACCCGGCACCCAGTACGGCGGTGCCCGCGACGGCTGCGGCGGCCACCCAACGGCTCGTCACGCTCACGCGACGCAGTCCTCGTTCGCGGCGCCGGACGGCATCGTGCACGGATCGGTCGGCGGCTGCGGGCTGCTCGGGAAGAGGCATGGATGAACTCCTCACCAGGAGATCGGTTGTCCCACTACCCAGGCTGCCCGGCGGCCCGTCGGGAACCGGTTCAGGAGTTCTTCAGAAGCGGTTAAGATCCCGCCCGCAGGCCACGCGACGGCCCCTGGGACGGTGGCGAGGGAAGTTCCAGCGCGACGGTCAGCCCTCCGCCGGCCGTGTCCTCAAGCCGTACGGTGCCGCCGTTCGCGGTGACCAACCGGTGCACGATGGCCAGTCCCAGACCGCTGCCTGACGCGTCCGGGTTGCCGAACCTCCGGAAGGCCGCCTCGCGGGCCGCCGCGGTCATCCCCGGGCCGTCGTCCACCACCGTCAGCAGCACCCCTTCACGCGTCGCCCTCCCCTCGACGCGGACAGTCGCGCCCTCACCCACCGCGTCCAGGGCGTTGGCCACCAGGTTGTCGATCACCTGCTCCAGATCTCCCGCGCCCAGGTACGCCGTCACCCCGGTGCCGCAGTGGCCGACGAGCGGCACCCGCCGCTCCCGTGCCACCGGCTCCCAAGCGGTGACCCGCTCGTCCACCACGTGGTCCACCCGGACCGGAACCGGTCTGGGCACCGCGGTCTCCGCGCGGGCCACCGCGAGCAGCCCGTCCACCAGCCGGGACAGCCGGGCGATCTCCTCCTGCGCCCCGGCGAACTCCGCCGCCGTGGCCTCGTCGGCGCCCGCCGCCAGCAGGTCGAGCCGCAGCCGCAGCGCGGTGAGCGGCGTGCGCAGCTGGTGCGACACGTCGGCGACGACCGCCCGGTGCCCGTGGATCAGGGCCTCCATGCGTGCCGCCATGGTGTTGAAGGTCGAGGCGAGCCTGCGTACCTCCACCGGACCGTGCCCGCCCGGCGCCCGTACGTCCAGCGCGCCCTCGCCGAGCCGCAGCGCGGCGGCGTCCACGGCCCGCAGCGGGCGTCCGACCCAGCGGGCCAGCGCCACCGACAACAGCCCGCCCGCCACCAGAACACCGGCGCCGATCAGCGCCAGCCGCCCCCACATCGCGCTGATCCGGTCGTTCGTGGCCTCCGCCGACCGGGACAGCACCGCCACCCCGACCGGACGTGCGGTGTCGCCGATGGGCACGGCGACGACCAGCCGGTCGTCCCGCTCACGGGTGGCCGTCTCCGGGTGGGCGAGCACCTGGTGCGCCAGGTCGCCCCAGGCGTCGGCGGCCTCGTCGTCCTCGTCGCCTTCGCCGGTTCGTCCGGGGCACTCGGTGGCCGCCACGACCTGCCCCGCCGCGTCGAAGACCGCGGCGCAGTCCCCCGCCCGCTCGGCCTGTTCCAGGAGCTGTCGCATGGAGGCGGAGGAGCGGTGGTCCGACAGGTGTTCCTCGGCCGCGGCGGCGATCGTCCGGTCCACCGCCTCGGTCGTGTCCCGGAAAGAGGTGCGTTCACGCTGCGACAGGGACAGCCCGAGCGGCACCACCGCCAGCACCAGCAGCATGACGATCAGCGCGATGAAGGCCAGTGCGATACGCCGGGTCATCGCGCACCGGCGGCAGGGTCCTGGCCGGGATCGGGTGCGCCGAGGCGGAACCCACGGCCGTACACGGTCTCCACCAGTCCGGGTACGCCGAGCTTGCGGCGCAGCGCCGCGATGTGCACGTCCAGCACCTTGGTGGGGCCGTACCAGTGCGCGTCCCAGGCGCGTTCCAGGACCTCCTGGCGGGTGACCACCCGCCCCGGGTCGGCGGCCAGACACTCCAGGATGTCGAACTCCTTCGGTGTGAGCACGACTTCACGCCCGCCGACGGTCACTTTGCGGGTCCGCAGGTCCACCGCGAGGGGTCCGTGCCGCAGCAGTTCGGAGTCGGACGGCTGGACGCGGCGCAGCACGGCCCGGATCCGCGCCAGCAGCTCCGCCAGGCCGAACGGTTTGACCAGGTAGTCGTCGGCGCCCTCGTCCAGGGCCGCGACCCGATCGGCTTCCTCTCCGCGCGCGGTCACCACGATGATCGCGGCGCCGGAGCGGCTCCGCATCCGACGGCAGACCTCGACGCCGTCCAAGTCGGGCAGGCCGAGGTCGAGCAGCACCACATCGGGGTCCGGGACCGCCGCCAGCGCTTCCCTCCCGGTGCCGACACTGCGTGCCCGGTACCCGGCCCGCTCCAGGCCCAGCACCAGGGAAGCGGCGATCCCCGGGTCGTCCTCGACCACCAGCACAAGCACACCGACATCCTACGATTCCGCCACCCGCGCCCGGATTGGCCGACAGGCCCATGGTTGTGGACCGTTCGGCCCTGCCGGCCGGCGCGGTGCGCACGGTTGCATGAAGACCCGGGACACTGCCGCACCCGGCGGAGTGACGTGCCCGGGGAAGTCGGAGGGCCACTGTCGTGTCGCACATGGGAGACACCGGGGACCGGCAGGAACCGAAGGCCCGGAGTGTCCGCGGACTGCTCGAACCGACGCTGCTGGTCGCTACGGCGGCCGCCCTGCTGAGCGGTGGAATCGCCTGGGCAGTCGGTAGCCCGGGCATCGCCGACGCCTGCTGGGCGGCCGGCACCGTACTGGCCGTCGTGCCCGCCCTGGCCTGGGTCCTGGCCGCGCTGCGGAAAGGACGGGCCGGCGTCGACCTGATCGCGGTGCTGGCGCTGGTCGGGACGCTCGCGGTGGGCGAGTACCTGGCGGGTGCGCTGATCGCCTTGATGCTGGCGACCGGCCGGGCCCTGGACGCCGCCGCCGAGAGCCGGGCCTCCCACGACCTGCGGGCCCTGCTGGAGCACGCCCCCCGCTCGGCCCGCCGCCGGACCGGCCGCGAGGTGGCCGTGATCCCGCTCGCCGAGGTCGTCGTCGGCGATGTGCTCGTGGTCGGCCCGGGAGACGTGGTCCCCGTCGACGGCAGCGTCCTGGCCGGTACGGCGGAACTCGACGAGTCCGTGCTGACCGGCGAGTCCGCCCAGGTCGAGCGCGGCACCGGCGAGCCCGTACGCAGCGGTGTCGTGAACGCGGGCGGTGTCTTCGAACTCCGGGCCACCGCCACCGCGCAGGACAGTACGTACGCGGAGATCGTGCGACTGGCCCGGCACGCGGGCGCGGAGCGGGCACCCACCGTGCGGTTGGCGGAGCGTTACGCGGCCTGGTTCCTGCCGCTGTCGATGGGGTTGGCCGCTCTCGCCTGGCTGGTGAGCGGATCCGCCGTACGGGCGGTCGCCGTCCTCGTCGTGGCAACCCCCTGCCCGCTGCTGCTCGCGGCGCCGGTCGCCGTCGTCTCCGGGCTGTCGCGGGCGGCCCGCCGCGGTGTCATCGTCCGGGACGGCGGGGCACTGGAGAGCCTGGGCCGGGCCCGCACCCTGGTGATCGACAAGACCGGCACCCTGACCGTCGGCCGACCGCGTGTCCTGGCGGTCGCCGCCGCCCCCGAACGGTCGCCGTCCGAGGTGCTGCGGCTGGCCGCATCGCTCGACCAGGTATCCGCGCATGTGCTGGCCGAGGCGATCGTCCGCGAGGCACGTGTCCGGGGCCTGGCGCTGTCCATGCCCGCCGAAGTCACGGAGAAACCCGGGCGCGGGGCCGCCGGCACCGTGGACGGCCTCCGCCTCGGCGTCGGCAGGTCCGATCTCCCTCAGGCGGCCCTCCCCGACTGGGCACGTGCCGTGGACAACCGTGCCGTCCTCGACGGCGCCACCATCGCCTGGCTCACCGTCGACGACGCGCTCGCCGGTGCGGTCCTGCTCCAGGACCCGCTGCGCCACGACGCCCCACGCACGGTGCGCCGGCTTCGCTCGGCGGGGCTGACCCGGCTGCTGATGCTCACCGGTGACCGCGCCGAACCCGCCCGCGAAGTGGGAGCCGTCCTGGGCCTCGACGACGTCCGGGCCGGTCAGCTCCCCGCCGACAAGGTCGCGGCGGTACAGGAGGAACGCGCACGGGCCGTCACCGTCATGGTCGGCGACGGCGTCAACGACGCACCCGCCCTGGCCGCCGCCGACATCGGCGTGGCCATGGGCGCCCGCGGCTCCACCGCGACCTCCGAAGCCGCGGACATCGTCCTCACGACCGACCGGGTGGACCGCCTCGCCGACGCCATGGAGATCGCCGTGCGGGCCCGCCGGATCGCGGTCCAGAGTGCCGCGGGCGGGATGGCGATGTCACTGATCGCCATGATCGCGGCCCTCCTCGGCTGGCTGCCCCCTGCCGTCGGAGCCCTTCTCCAGGAAGCCATCGACATCGCGGTCATCCTCAACGCCCTGCGCGCGCTGCTGCCGCCTCGTGGCGCCCGCACCGCTCTCGAACCGGACGCTGAGGCCCTCATCCACCGCTTCGCGGCCGAACACGACGACCTCAGGGACGCCTTGGACGCCATCCGTGAAGCCGCCGGCCTGCTCTCCGCGCAGGACGGTCCGCGGTCGCTGGCCGCCGTACGCCGCGTCGACCACCTGCTCACCACCCGGCTGCTCCCCCACGAATACGCGGAGGAGCACCAGCTCTACCCGGCCATGAACAGACAGCTCGGGGGCCCGGAGACCACCGAGACCATGAGCCGGGCCCACACCGAGATCACCCGCCTGGCCCGCCGCATCACCACCCACCTCCGCATGGCGGACGAGACGGGCGCGCTGAAGCCGGAACAACTCGACGACTTGCGCGCCTGCCTGTACGGACTCCACTCCGTCCTCCGCCTGCACTTCAGCCAGGAGGAGGAAAGCTACTTCTCACTCGCTCCCTGAGCCGGGCCACCGAAAGCCCACATGAGTCTCGCTGTCGTCAACGGAACGAGGCCGAGGTCGGGCCCCGAATCCTCCGGACCGGCAGTGGTACTGCCGTCGAGTTGAACCCGCTCGATGTGAACGCTCCGTCGCAGGGTTCGGTACGACATCGTCTCGACCTTCTGTACGACGTCGTCTCGACCACCGGCGGGAACACGGCTCGCCGCGGTGGCGACGGCGGGATCCGGTCCGGCACGGACCTGCCCGCCGCGCGCCGGTCAATCGGGCGACGGCGTGTTCGTCGGCAAAGGACCGCTTCCCAGCGGCGGTTGGGCGCTCTCGCCGGATGCAC
The DNA here is from genome assembly GCF_040655155.1 of Streptomyces sp. NPDC050508. Taxonomy (NCBI): domain Bacteria; kingdom Bacillati; phylum Actinomycetota; class Actinomycetes; order Kitasatosporales; family Streptomycetaceae; genus Streptomyces; species Streptomyces sp. NPDC050508. The sequence continues at coordinate 884,426 of NZ_JBFAJJ010000002.1, read as the reverse complement.
GCGGCCGCCGCCGGCGGCGGCCGAGCTTCGGCAGGGCGGGCAGGGCGAGGAAGCCCTCGGCGCGGGCGGCGGCGAACACGATGCGGGGCACTTCGCCACTCGTCTCGAACAGGAGATAGCGCGGCTCCCACACGGGCCGGTACTTGGCGTTGGCCCGGTAGAGCGATTCCAGCTGCCACCAACGGGACAGGAAGGTCAGCACGGAACACCACAGACGCAGCACGGGACCGGCACCCAGCCGGGAGCCGCGCTCGAAGACCGCCCGGAACATGGCGAAGTTCAGCGACACCCGCTCCACGCCGAACTCCTGCGCGCGCAGGAGCAGTTCGATGACCATGAACTCGATCAGGCCGTTCTCGGAACTGCGGTCCCGGCGCATCAGATCCAGCGACAGCCCCTTCTCGCCCCACGGTACGAAGCTGAGGATCGCCCGCGGTCGTGCCGCGCTGTCGTGGCACTCCAGCATGACGCAACGGCCGTCCAGCGGATCACCGAGCCGCCCCAGGGCCATCGAGAAGCCGCGCTCCGTCTCCCCGTCCCGCCAGTGGTCCGCCCTGTCGACCAAGGTGGCCATGTCGGACTCCGGGATGTCCTCGTGGCGGCGGACACGCACGGTGTACCCGGCCCGGCGGACGCGGTTGTGTGCCTGGCGCACGCCACGCATCGCGCGCCCCTCCAGGGTGAAGTCGACACGGTCCACGATGGCTTCGTCGCCCAGTTCCAGGGCGTCCAGACCGTGCCGGGCATAGATCGTGCCCGCTTCCTCGCTCGCGCCCATCACGGCCGGCGTCCACGCGTGCCGGCGCGCCTCACGCAGCCACACCTCGATCGCGCCGGGCCACGCCTCGGGGTCGCCTATGGGGTCGCCGGAGGCCAGGGCCACGCCGCCCACGATCCGGTAGGTGATCGCCGCCTTCCCGGTCGGGGACCAGATGACGGCCTTGTCGCGGCGCAGCGCGAAGTAGCCGAGCGAGTCCCGCTCACCGTGCCGGGCCAGCAGTGCGCGCAGCCGCTTCTCGTCGTCCTCGCCCAGAAGTTCACGGCCTCGCGGGGCACGGAAGCAGGCGTAGAGCACGAGAAGGAAGGTGACGGCCGCCAGGACGTTGATCAGAGCGTCCGCCCAGCGGGGCGCCACCACGGAGTCGAGGTGGTCGGCGAGCGGGCCGACACTGACACTCCGCAGCAGGGTGTAGGCGATCCGGTCGCCCAGCGGTGCGCCGGAGACCCGGTTGGTGACGCTCACGAGCACGGTGCCCAGAGTGCCGCTCACCACCACCCCGCCGACCGCCACGGCCAGCGCGAGGCGGGGGTTGGAACGGTCCCCGACAGCCTGGAACTCCTCGCGCGCGAGCAGCAGCGCGACCACGAAGAGGCCGGTGAACAGGGCCGACAACCAGTTGAGGCCGTGCCGTTGGTACTGGGCCTGGGTCAACGCCAGGACGTAGAGCGCGAAGAGCGGGCCGGCCAGCAGCATGTTGAACATCCACGCGGCGCGCTTGCGGCGCCGCATCACCACGGCCAGGAACATCGCCAACGCCGCCGAGACCAGACCCGCGGTGGCGAGATAGGGAGTGAAGAAACCACCTGCGTTGTGCTCACGCACCTCCTCCCGGAACGGCAGCGAGACCACCGCCACCAGGTTCAGCAGCGCGACCATCCGCAGGTACCAGACCGTGGCCCCGGCCGCCCGCGACCGCAGCCGTACCCGAAGCCCGGGCCGACCGGCCGGGCCGGCAAGCCGCTCCCCGCCGTTTCGCCCCTGGGACACCGGTCCCGATCGCTGTACAGCCATGGCAGTGAACCCCTTTGACGAAACGCCGGGGTGCTGCGGCGACACGACGCGCTCCGCGTGCCGCACGGTGTGCTTCCCGCGCCCCGCGCAGTGGCCCCACTTCCACACGACCTGGCACACGGTTATCGTGCGCGCTCAGCCCGCGCGACGACAGAGGCCGACCGGCCCATCGCTTCACCGGCCGCCGGTGTGCGGATGATGGCTCGAAAACAAGGAAGCGCCCGAGTCGACCGAAGCCGACCCGGGCGCCGCACAGCAGGTCAGAGGCCATAACCCCCGCCCACCACCGGTAGACCCTGTGGGACTCGAACCCACAACCAATGGATTGAAAGTCCTGGCGGGATCTTGCTGGGTGGTTCCGGACGGTTCTTCGGTGTCCGGAACCACCTGGTCAGGGCATGCGCGCCGTGATGCGCGGTGCGGCTCGTGACGGCTCATGCCGCATCGTCCGCTCACGCATCGCTCACGCAGACCGTGGGTTTGACCAGTACGGATACCCGCTCCGAAGCAGGACCCCACCGCGCGCGAATGCCGACGCGGAGTCCGTGACCGCAAGGGATGTCGGTAGTCACGGCGGCGAGCCGACCGGGAGTGAGGCGGTTCGCCGCTTCATGGGATGAACTTCACCTCCGGGAAGGCCGGGCACGGTCCGTCGAGCAGGTGCCCTCGGTGGTGGCGCAGGTGCAGGTCGAAGAAGGCGAGCGGGTACGCCTGCTGGATCCGCACCGCCCGGACCGGATCGAGGGTGCCGATCCAGCCCTGCAGCTCCTCGTCGCTCATCCCGACGGCTTGTGCCAGCTGCGGGATCAGGAACTGGGCGTCGCAGTACGACGAGTGAACCGCGCCCTCCGCCTGGACGTTGAGCCGCCATCCCCGCAGGTGCGACCAGAACTCGGCGACGCTCGGCTGCGTGGCACGGGGGAACTCGGCGGTCATCAGCATGAACGGCCGGTCCAGGTCGGTGGTGACCGTAGGCTGCATCGGTCCGTCGAAGCTCAGCCCGGCCCGGACGCGCCGGTCCTCGCTCATCACGAAGGCCGTCGCCGACGCGCCCTTCGACCAGCCGAACATGCCGATGCGCTGCGGATCGAGGGCGCCGAGCAGGCCGGCCGGCAGCGGCCGGTGTTCGACATCGGGGTTGCGCCCGGCCGCAAGGTCCTCGACGCGGTCGAGGACGAACCGGATGTCGGTTGCGAAGTCCCGTGGCGTCAGGGCGGGTCGGTCGAGCGGGACAGTGAGCCGACCGTCCGGGAACACGCTGAACGCGTCGTACGTGTGGTCCACCGTGACCACCACGTACCCGTGGCTGGCAAGCTCCTGCACCACGATGGTGGTGTCCGCCCGGTGATCGTGTGCGCCGTGCGAGAACACGACGACGGGCAATCGCCCGCCCGTTCGCCGAACCGGCGCGCCCTCATGGCCGGCTGTGAGTGGCGCCACCGCGACATCGGCCGGAAAACCCACTGACGTAAGGAGCGGCCGCAACACGGCCGGGGACGTCCAGCGGGCCGGCGGAAACCGTTCGACGCCCCGGGCGGGGTACCAGACGCCGACCATCAACTCGCGGTGATGCCCGGGACCGGCCACGGGATCGGGACGTGAAGTGTCGACGAGGTGCAGGGGCACCGTGCCCACCGGGTACGGTCCTGTGGGCACGGGCAGCGTGAGCTGCACCGGGCCCGGGGCGGCGGTCGAAGCCGCCCACGACTGACCTGCGACGCCGGTCGGCACGGTGACCCCGACTGCCAGCGCGGCTCCGAGCATGCGACGGCGCGTCATTCCTTCTTGGTTCATGAACGGCGTGGTTGTCACGGACCCTCCCTGGGTTTCTGGACAGTGCTGGGCTGCGTCCGGCGCTTGGGCCGCCGGCCCGGCGCGGCAGTTTTTCGGTCTTGATCAGCTCAGTGGCTCGGTGGGATGCGGCCGTCACGCGGCGCGGACATGAGGTAGGCGAGCACGGCCAGCACGCGGCGGTTGTCGTCCTCGGAGGGGGCGAGCTCCAGCTTGGTGAAGATGCTGGTGCTGTGCTTGGAGACGGCCTTCTCGCTGATGAAGAGCCGGTTCGCGACGGCACTGTTGGAGCGTCCCTCTGCCATGAGCTCAAGCACTTGGCGTTCCCGCTCGGTCAGCCTGGAGAGGGGTTCGCGTTCGCCGCGGCTGTGGCGGCCGAGCAGTTTGGTGACCACTTCGGGGTCCATGACCGTGCCGCCCGCGGCGACCGTGCGGATCACGTCGACGAACTGGTCGTCGCTGAAGACCCGGTCCTTGAGCAGGTAACCGACCCCTCCGGACTGGTCGGCGAGCAGCTCCTGGGCGTAGATCTGCTCGACGTACTGCGAGAGCAGCAGAATCGGCAGCCCGGGTATCCGTTCCCGGGCGGTCAGCGCCGCACGCAGCCCGTCGTCCGTGTGGGTGGGCGGCAGCCTGATGTCCACGATCGCGAGGTCCGGCCGGAACTCAAGCAGTGCGCCGAGCAGGCCCGGCGCACTGTCGGTGGCCGCCACGATCTCGAACCCACGTGCCTTGAGGAGCCTGACCAGCCCCTCCCTGAGCAGGAAGAGATCTTCCGCGACGACTACGCGCACGGCACCTCCATGGCCACGATCGTCGGCCCCCCGGGCGGGCTGCTGACCGCCAGGATGCCGTCGAAGGCCGCCAGCCGTCGTTCCACCCCCGCGAGCCCGGTGCCCCGGGCGGGGTCCGCGCCGCCCACCCCGTCGTCGACCACCTCGATGCGCAGCATCCCGTCCGTCCGGGCCATACGGATCTGGAGTGCATGTGCCGAGGAGTGCCGGACGGCGTTGGTGACCACCTCCGCGACGGCGAAGTAACAGGCCGACTCCAGCGGGGCGGCGAGCCGCTCGGGCAGATCGATCTCGGTCTCACACGGCAGGGGAAGGTCCAGTGCGAGCGCCCGGACCGCCTCCGCCAGGCCCCGGTCGGCCAGCATCGGCGGGTGCATCCCCCTGATCAGGCCGCGGAGTTCCTCCAGTGCCGCCGCCGAGGCGACGCGGGCCTCCACCACCAGCGCGGCGGCCTCGTGCGGATCGCTGTGAATCATCTCTTCCGCGACCCTGAGGTTCATCCCGATGGTGACCAGTCGTCCCTGTGCGCCGTCGTGCAGGTCCCGCTCGATCCTGCGCAGCTCCGCGGCCGCGGAGCTGACCGCGTCGGCCCGCGTCTCGGCCAGCTCCCGCACCCGCCGGGCCAGCGCCGGGTCAGGACCCCTCCCGAGCAGCCGACCGGCATCCGCCAGCACGGTCCTCGGCAGCAGCCACAGCCCGAGGGCCAGCAGCACCGCCCCCTGGATGCCGCCGAGGACCGATGCGTGGTTGGCAATCTCCAGGGGGAGGGACGGCGCCGGCCCGGGCGGGGAGCCGAACTTCCGCACCTCCACCAGGTGTTGCCCGAACCCGCTCTGGGCGACGTCGTACCCCCCGATCCCCACCAGCCCCAGGACAGCCAGGTTCGCCGCCGCCCCGGGCCACCGCACCAGCCCTGCCACGACGGCCGCCAGCAGCGCCAGCCCCGCCAGGTAACCCACCACTGCCGACCCGATCCCAGTGCCCGGTGACGCGAACTGCCACAGATCGAGACCGAGCAGGTCACCGGTCATCACCACGACGGCGGGCAACAGCAGGGCCCAGCGCGCGGACCTCGACGCGCCGGCTCCGGCCAGACGCGCGGGCCTGCCGTTCGCCGGCCGGCACAGAGCCGCACCGGCGAAGGCGGCGAGCACCGGGACGCTCACACAGCCCACCAGGACGTTCAGCAGTGTCTTCCCATAACCGGCAGAGGAATGCGTGAGCCAGTACGTCCATTCCAGCAGTTCGCCGGTCACCGCCGCGACCACGGGCAGCACCCACCGCCCGGGCACACTCGCCGAGGTGAGCAGCGTGGTGGCCAACAGGCCGGCCATCAGCAGCGCCGCCGCGAGCAGCCCGTCGGGTTGCAGATCCGGAACGGTGACGATGTAGCCGTCCGATCCGGCGGAGTTGTGCAGGGCGAACAGCAGGGTCGGCACACTGCCGTACGCGGCCGTACCCACCAGCCCCGCCACGACCGGCCAGCCGATCCGCCGAGCCGGTCGCGCGGTACGCCCCGGCCTGTCCCACGCCTGCTCCGCCCTGAAGGCCAGCACCGCGCCGACCGCGGTCAACGCCACGAGCACGCCCGCCGACCAAGGCACCCCGCCCACCGGCAACGGCCACATATCCGCCCCCCGTCTCATCTTCCGGGCCACGTGTGCGGCCTGGAGACTCATGCTGCTGCGAGGGGTCCGGCAAGCGCCATGGGCCGAAACCTACTTCTGAGGTAGGCAAACACCTACCCCGACCGGAAGGCCCCTGCCGAAGGCCATGGGGATGACGCCGAAGCTGAGAACGCCGCTGCCGATGCCGATGTCCGTCGGTGCGGAGGCAGTCACACGATCACGTCGGACGGCACATCCGACCCCGGACATCCGCTCCCGCACAGAGGCCCTCTGAACAGCCCTTCCAAATGTCGCCGTCCGCCCGCCTCAGGCTGCGGCGGATGGGTCCGCGTACGCCGGACACCGTTTGACGGTTGGTCCACGAAGACTCATGGTCGGCGGTCATGTCCAGGCCGACGGCACGGTGCGGAGCGTCCGTCCGGGCCGGGCGGTGCGAGCACGTCGACCCGCCCGGTTCCTTCACGCCAGGGGCGCGGTTCAGCGGGAGGTCTGCTGCCGGGCCGCGCGGATGCAGGTGTCGAGGATGTCGATCGCGGTGTCGACGTCGTCGTCGCTGTGGTAGGCCATGGCCTGCATGCGGAAGCGGGCCGCGTCGGAGGCGACCGCCGGCTGTTCGACGAGGTGCGCAACGAGGCCGGCGCGGGCGATGAGACCGGAGGCGGTACGGCCGGTGGGGGTGTCGCCGATGAGGACCGGGACGACCGGGCAGACCACGTCGCCCATGACCTCCAGACAGCGGGCGGTCAGTCCCTCGCGCAGGCGGGTGGCGACGGCAGCGACCGCCGACCGGCGCCGGGCGCCCTCGGGCGAGTTCACGACGGACAGGGACGCGAGGGCCACCGCGGTCTGTACGGGGGTGATGGCGCTGGAGAAGGTCTGCGGACCGCCGAACATCCGCACGTACTCCCGCGCCGAGGCCGACGGCGTGGCCAGGAAGCCGCCGGTGGTGGCGAACGTCTTGGAGAAGGCGCCGACCACGAAGTCGACCTCGCCGAGGATGCCGTGCACCTCCAGCTGACCACCGCCGAACTCGCCCATGGCGCCGAAGTCGTGGGCGACGTCGACCATCAGCTGGGCGCCGAACTCCCGGCAGATACCGAGCAGTTCGGCCAGCTGCGGGGTGTCGGAGTCCATGGAGAACACGCCCTCGGTGACGACGAGGACGGCGTTGGTGATGTCGGTGGCGCGGATACCGGCAAGGTGGCGTCGTACAGCGTCGTTGTCGAGGTGGCGGAAGAACTCCACACTCGCCCCGCTGGCGGCGGCGCCCTGGCGCAGTGAGTCGTGGGAGAGCTTGTCGAGCAGGACGTGGTCGCGGCGGTGCATCAGGGCCCGGATGGTGCCGAAGCCGGACGCCCAGCCGGTGGGAAAGAGCGCCACGTGCTCGGTGCGCAGCGCCTCGCCCAGACCGGCTTCCAGCGCCCTGCTGATCGGGGTCGCGCCGCCCAGGGCCGGGGAGCCGGCGGTGAGGGGGCCGTAGTCACGCAGGGCCTGGTGGGCGGCGTCGAGGACGGCGGGGTGGCCGGTGAGGGAGAGGTAGTCCTGGCCGCCGAAGTTGGGTCCCCCGGTGATCACGCCGGTGTGGGACACGACGGTGGCGCGGGTGGTCAGGGCGGTGTCGTAGCGGCGGAAGTAGGGCCACAGGTCCGCCTGTTGGCGGTCGAGCTGCCAGGCCAGGTAGGCGTCGTTGCGGGTGGTCAGATCCGGTCCGGACACCACACGGAAGCGCATGATGTCCTTCTCGCGGGCATCGGTCCGCCGGTCGCCGAGCGGCCCGGCCGCGGGGGTGGTGCCGGGCACGGTGGTGGTCATGTTCGTCAGCTCCTCGGTGCGGCCATGTGGGGGCCCGCTGCGCAGGCGCCGGTCCGGCGCCCTCGGCGACGCTACGGCTCGAATCCGGGTCAACGGCCTCCCACTGACGGGGCTTTGATGCGGCAGCAAGCCCTTTCTAACGCCAGCCTTACCGAGGTCTTGAACTCCACGCCGACACCGGCCACGGCCCGTCGGACGCGCGGCACCACCCGATGCGACCCCAAGGCACAGCACTTCTCCGCCGCCGGAGCGCCCTCCAGCCCGAGGCGGACGGCTCCTGTCTGCACCCGGAGACGGTCCGCCGCATCCTCGCCGCGACCGACCTGCCACCCATCACCCTGCGGGACCTACGGCGACGTTCGCGCACGGAGGCGGCGGCATCCCCACAGTGAGGGAGACCCCGCGGCACCCCGCCCCCAAGGGATCAACTTCCGATCGGCAGACCACGAGCACATCCGCTCACGCAAGGGCCGGAGAACGAGACAGCGCCCGACCCGACCGAAGCCGAACCGGGCGCTGCACCGCAGGTCAGAAGGGGTTTCCCCTCCCCCGCGCCAGTAGACCCTGTGGGACTCGAACCCACAACCAATGGATTAAAAGTCCACTGCTCTGCCAATTGAGCTAAGGGTCCTCGCGATGTTGCCTCCCCGAGCATAGCGGGAGGTGGCCGTGTCTCCGATCGGGTATCGGGGACACGGCCACGCCGGATGCGGGGAAGGCGGCCGGGGGCGTCCGGAGTGTTACGGATCTACCGGTTCGGGCGCACCGGCACGCGCCGCCTCCCGCGCCTTCGTGCGGGCGTGTTCCGGGTTCAGGAACCAGTGTCGGGCCGACGCGCTCCACCAGATCGCCGCGAAGCCCAGCACCGCCAGTACCGCCACCGGCGCGTAGTTGAACGACTCCCAGGTGACCGGCGCGACCTGCGGCAGCATGAACAGCACCGTGATCACGGCCACCCACACCACCGACACCATCCCGATCAGCCGCGACCACCGGCCCAGATGCCACGGCCCGCGCTGGAAGTCGTCCCCCTTGCCGAGCCGCAGCAGCGTCGGGATGACGTACGCGATGTAGAGGCCGATCACCGCGATGGACGTGACCGCCGCGTACGCCGTCAGATTGATCAGGTACGGCAGGCCCAGCACCAGCGCGCCCGCCGCCGCCAGCCACACCGCCGCGACCGGTGTCCGGGTGCGCGGGCTCACCGTGTGCCAGACGTGCGAGAAGGGGAGCGCGCCGTCGCGGGAGAAGGCGTAGATCATGCGGCTGTTGGCCGTCACCGACGCCATCCCGCAGAACAGTTGCGCGCCGATCACCACCAACAACAGCAACTTGCCCGACGTGGCGCCCAGGGCGTCGAGGAGGATCTGCGCCGGCGGTGCGCCCGTCGCCGACTTCAACTCCCCGTTGTACGACTGGATCGCGTACGTGAAGCCCAGGAGGAGGACGAAGCCGGCTATCCATGACGTCCAGATGGAGCGGACGATGCCCTTCGGGCCCGCCGTCGACGCGTCGTGTGTCTCCTCCGTCATGTGGGCCGAGGCGTCGTAGCCGGTGAAGGTGTACTGCGCCATCAGGAGGCCCAGCAGCACCACGTAGACCCCGCTGCCCCAGCCCGTGTTGTTCACGAACTTCGTGAAGACGAACGTCGTCGACTGGTGGTGGTCGGGGACGAAGGTCAGCGCGCCCACGATCAGGCCGACGCCCAGCACGTGCCACCACACGCTCACGTTGTTGAGGAGGGCGACGATCTTCACACCGAAGGTGTTCAGCAGGCCGTGCAGGATCAGGATCGCCGCGAACAGCAGCACCGTCCGGCCCGGCGTCACCTTGAAGTCGAACTGGAGGTTCAGGTACGCGCCCAGGAACGACGCCGCCCCGAAGTCGATGCCGGCGGTCACCGCGACCTGGCCGAGGACGTTGAACCAGCCCGTGAACCACGCCCAGGCCGCCGCCGTGCGCGGAGGTGCCAGGCGGTGGGCCCAGAAGTACAGGCCCGCCGACGTCGGGTAGGCCGAGCAGATCTCGGCCATCGACAGGCCGACGAAGAGGGTCATCAGGCCGACCGCCACCCAGCCCCACATGATCACGGCCGGACCGCCCGTGATCATGCCGAACAGGTACAGCGTCAGGCAGCCCGACAGGACCGAGATGATCGTGAAGGAGACCGCGTAGTTGGAGAACGCCGACATGCGGCGGGCGAGAACCTGCGTGTAGCCGAGTTGGGCAAGCCGTTCTTCGTCGGAGAGACCGGGGGGATCTCCCTTTGACAGCCCACTCGCTATGGCGTCATCTGTCATGCCCCCAGCGATTCCCTCGCCGGGGGCGTGACATGCGCCACTTAAGGAATCGATAAGGACTCGATGTGGCCAAAAAACGCCCTAGGAGTCACATACGAGTCACATCAGAAGACGCCCTTGTAGGCCTGCCATCCGGTCGCGATCTTCACCCGCGCCCCGAACGACCCCTTCCCATCACCGGCGTTGCGGTAGAGCACCCCGGCCGAGTCCCGCTCGACCAGGTCGGCCTTGCCGTCCCCGGTGATGTCGCCGACGCCGACCACCGTGTTGTACGACCCGCCCCACGCACCGAACAGCTTCACGCGCGCCCCGAACGTGCCCTTCCCGGTGCCGTAGTAGCGGTACACGGTGTTCGACTTGTCCTGGGCGAGCAGGTCGCCGATGCCGTCGCCGTTGATGTCACCGACGCCGACCATTTTCTTGTACGTCTTCCAGTCGGCGTACAGCTTCACGCGGGCGGAGAGCTTGCCCGTGCTCGTCCCCTTGTAGAGGTAGACGGTGCCGGACGAGGCCGCCCGCGCGAGCAGGTCCGGACGGCCGTCGCCGCTGATGTCGCCGGGCGCGGTCAGCACGTCGTACTGGTTCCAGCCGCTCGTGCCGAGCGAGGTGTACGCCGTCGACGGCTTCAGCATGCCGTCGCAGGCCGGCCTGTACGCCCGCAGCGCCCCGGTCCTCAGCCGGACCAGGACGTCGTTGCAGCGGTCCCCGCTCAGGTCGCCGATCGACACCACCTTGTCGGCGGTCGTCCAGCCGGTACTGCTGCCGACCGACGAGGAGAACGTGCCCTTGCCCGAGCCCTGCCGGAAGGCCAGCGTGCCCGAGGAGCTGAGGGTGACCAGGTCGCCGACGGAGTCGCCGCCGCCGATGTGGTCGTGGCGGGCCGGCGCGGCGTCGAACAGCCGGACCGTGCCGTTCGCCGTCACCGGGGCGCCGACCCCGTCGGCCGGCGTCACGGACAGCGTCCAGTCGTACGACCCGTTCGTCAGGAACGCCCCCTTGGCGTCCGTCCCGAACCAGCCCACCTTCACCTCGCCGCGCGTCTCACCGCCGGTCCGCGTGTCCACGACCTTGCCGGTGGCCCGGCTGCGCACGGTCAGCCGCCAGCCCGCGGCCGGCTTCGACAGCAGCAGGGTGGTGAGGGTGGACGGTGTCGTGTCGATCTCCCGCGCGATGAGCGTGGCCGCGGAGTCGACCGGGGCGAGCAGCCGCAACGGCTGCTGGGGCACGCCGGTCGGTACGAGGTGCACGCGCTCCTGGTCGTCGACGTACGCCACGTTCCCGGTCGACTCGTCGACCGTCCAGCGCACCTCGCGCTGGGAGACCCCGGTGTCCGGCAGCGCGCCGATCACCTGGCTCACGGGTGTGCCGTCCGCGAGCGTGGTGAGGACCAGCTGTCCGGCCTGCCTGTCGTGCGTGACGACGAATCCGTCGCCCAACTCCGCCTCACCGGACGGGACTTGGACTGACTTCTTCGCCGTACGGTCGTAGACGCCGGCCGTGCCGTCGGCGCAACTCCAGTACAGCCAACGGCCGTCGACCCGCAGTTCGGTGGGCGCGCAGCCGGCGTCCGTGGTGAGGGTCTCGGTGGTCCTCTTCGTGGTGAGGTCGTACGCCGTGAGGGTGCCGGGGGTGGTGCCCGGCGTCCAGAGGGTGTCGCCGGAGAGGGCGGCGGCGCCGGGGGTGCGGGTGAGCGCCGGGGTGCCGCTGCCGATCCGGTAGACGGTCTGCGCGGTCGCCGTGGTGTGGATCAGGTACCGGCCGGAGACATCGGTGATCCGGCCGCCAGCGGGCACCGACTGCTCCCAGTAGTCGTACGGGCCGGACCCGCTGACGGTGAGACGGTCGTAGTCGGCCGAGTTCTTCGACAGCCAGACCGCACGGTCGTCGTCCGTGCCGTAGAGCTGCGAGCAACCGATCTCCGTGTCCGGGCAGTCGCCGACGAGCAGATCGGTCCCGTCGTACGAGGACCGCGCACCGAACGTGGGCGTACCGGTCGCGGCGACGGTCCGCACGTAGTCGTCGCGAACCCCGCCCCAGCTGCTGTCCGCGACGGTCAACCGCCCCTGCTCCAGGGCGATTCCCTGGATCTTGTACGGCGGTTTCGGCAGCGGCTTGACGAGGGTGACGGTCGGCTTGCCGTCGGGGCCGGCCTGGATGTGCTGGACGCCCCAGTCGTCGGCGCCGGTGCGGCCGATCACCACGGCGGTGCCGTCCGGTACGGCGGAGACGCCGGAGTTCGAGGAGGCGATCAGGGTGACCGGGGCGCCGCCGGCGATCGGCACCGCCGTCACCTGGCCCAGGCTGCCGGGGCGGTGCACGAGCCAGTCGCCGACCACGGAGAGGTCGTCCGCCGTGGCTGTGCCGCTGCTACTGGTGTCCAAGGTGACCTCGACCGGCGCCGCCGACAGGTCCGAGCGGGAGAAGACGAGCGCCTTCGGGCTCTGGGCGCCGCTGTACACGACGAGGTGCTCGGGCGAGATCTTGGCGGACAGGTAACCCGAGGGCAACGGGGGCGTCCAGCCACGGACCCGGCCGGTCGCCGGGTCGACGTCGACCATGCGGACGGAGTCGTCCAGTCGGGCGAAGAAGATCATCCCTGAGGCGTCGCCCCGCAGCGGCCCCGCGATCGTCATGCCCTCGGGCGCGCCGTCCCCGACGATCACATCGCGCGTGGTGCCGTCGGGGCCCGCGGACAGCAGGTGCTCGACCCTGGTGGTGGTCCCGTCCGCGGCGGTGACGTTCTCAAGGGTGCCGACGAGGCCGCCGAACACGCCGGCGTGCACGGACTGTCCCGTGGGCACCTGAACGGTGGTCGACGTGCCGTCGACGGCGTTCCACAGGACGTAGCGGCCGTCGCTGTAGCGGTTCGCGAGGACGTCGCTGCCCGTGCTCAGGGTAGCCACCGTGCCGGCGCCCACCGGCGCGTCGAACGACGTGCCGTCCGAGTAGCGCGTCCACACCACTCCGCGGCCCTCCAGCCGGTGGAACACGCCCTGGCTGCCCGCTCCGTCCCCGCCCGAGGTCGTGTCGGGGTAGTAGAGCGACGCTGTCGTGTACGTACTGCGCAGCGTGGCCGGGACGACCGTCTCCTGCGCCGTGCCCACGGCCGACGCGGGTGTCGGCAGTAGTGGGCTCAACCCCGCCGCGAGCACGGCCGAGACAGCGATACCTGTGAAGGCATGACGAGCCAAGGAATCCTCCCCCAGAGAAGTGAGGGATGCATGGCGTTCTCGCTGCCCCGGCCCCCAGCCGTCACATCCCCCACAGAAGTCGGCCGATCATACAGTCACCGCACAGACAGAAACGCGCAAAAAATGGCCCCCACCCGATCCCGGGCGGGGGCCATCTCACTGTTTCGCTACGTCACACGGCGTCAGCCGTTGCGCTTCCAGCGGGGCTTGTCGTCGCGGCGGCCGAAGGAACCGGTGCCGGTACCCGTGCCGGTCGTGCCGCGGTGGCCGGCCGGACGGTCGTGGCCGCCGGCGCGGAAGCCGGGGCGGTCGCCCTGGCGGTCACGGTTGAACGGACGGTCGCTGCCCCGGTGACCAGTGGTCGAGGGACGGTCGTCGCGACGGAAGCCGCCCGAGGACGGACGGTCGTTGCCACCGCGGTCGTCACGGCGGAAGCCACCGGACGGACGGTCGTCACGACGCTCGAAAGAACGGCCACCACGGTCGCCGTCACGACGGTCACTGCCACCGCGGTCGTCGCGACGGAAGCCACCCGAGGGACGCTCGTCACGACGGTCGAAAGAACGGCCACCGCGGTCGCCGTCACGACGGTCGTTGTTGAAGCCGCCGGACGGACGGTCGTCGCGACGGAAGCCGCCCGAAGACGGACGGTCGTTGCCACCGCGGTCGTCACGGCGGAAGCCACCCGAGGGACGCTCGTCACGACGGTCGAAAGAACGGCCACCACGGTCGTCACGGCGGTCGTCGCGGCGGAAGCCACCGGACGGACGGTCATCGCGACGGTCGAAGGAACGGCCACCACGGTCACCGCCACGGTCGTCACGACGGTCACGGCGCTCGTAGTTGCCGCGGTCGTCACGCTGCTGACGCGGACGGTCGTAGGAAGAGGACTCCTCGCGTGCCGGCGCCTCGGCGGCGGCCGACTGCTCCGTCGCCACGGCCTCGGCAGCGGCCTCGACCACGGCGGCGGCCTCGGCGAGCGCCACCTCCGGGTCGTCGCCCCGCTCACGGGCGGCGCGGGCGACCAGCCGGTCGGACTCCTCGCGCAGCTCGGCGGCACGCCGTGTGGCCCGCTCCAGCTCCTTGGTGAGCTGGACGACCTCACGCTCGGCCTGCTGCGCGGCGTCGCCCGCCGACTGGGCCTGGACCTCGGTCATCGAACGGGCGCCGGTGATCTCGGCGACCTCGGGCTCGAAGGCCGTACCGGAGTTGATGATGTGACGGCCGGCGTCGACGCCCGCGTCCTCCATCAGCCGGAAGATCTGACGCCGCTGGTGCGGCAGGGAGAGGGAGACGACGGTTCCGGTACGACCGGCACGGGCCGTACGACCGGCGCGGTGCAGGTAGTCCTTGTGGTCGCCGGCCGGGTCCACGTTCAGGACCAGGTCGATGCCGTCGACGTGGATACCGCGGGCGGCGACGTCGGTCGCGACGAGCGCGTTGACGTAGCCCTCCTTGAAGTCCGCCAGCGTCCGCGTACGGGCGCCCTGCGTCATGCCGCCGTGCAGCGCGTCGGCCTTCACGCCGGACTCGCGCAGCTGCTCGGCGATGCGGTCGGCGCCCAGCTGGGTGCGGACGAAGATGATCGTGCGGCCCTTGCGGGAGGCGATCGCGGCGGTGACCGGCGCCTTGTCCTTGGGCTTCACGATGAGGATGTGGTGGGACATCGTCGTGACGTTGCCCTGCGCACTGTCGACCTCGTGCGTGACCTGGTCCTTGAGGTAGCGCTTGACCAGCGTGGAGATCTCGTTCTCCATGGTGGCGGAGAACAGCATGCGCTGGCCGCCGGCCGGGATCTGGTCGAGCAGCTCGGTGACCTCGGGCAGGAAGCCCAGGTCGGACATCTGGTCGGCCTCGTCGAGGACGGCGATCCGCACGTCTTCGAGGGAGCAGGCGCCGCGGTTGATGATGTCGCGGAGGCGGCCGGGAGTGGCGACCAGCACGTCCACGCCGCGCTCAAGGGCGTAGATCTGGTTGCCCATGGACGTGCCGCCGCAGACGACCTTCATCTTCAGGCCGAGGACGTCGCCGTAGGGCTGGAGCGCGTCGGCGACCTGCATCGCCAGCTCGCGGGTCGGGGTGAGGATGATGCCGCGCGGGCGCTTCTTCTCGGTGCGGCCGCCGGACAGCGTCGCCAGCAGCGGCAGACCGAAGGAGAGGGTCTTGCCGGAGCCGGTGCGGCCACGGCCGAGGATGTCCTTGCCGGCCAGGGCGTCCGGGATGGTCGCCGCCTGGATCGGGAAGGGGGTGGTCACGCCGTTCTGCGCGAGCTTGCGCACGACGCCCTCGGGGAGGCCGAGGGACGCGAAGGTGACCTCGGGAGCCTCCACGGCTGCGTCTACGGCCGTCTCGGTGCCCTCGTTCTCGTTCTCGGGCATGACGACGTGATCAGTACTGGAAATGGACATGCGAATGCGAAACCTTCCGGAGTATCCGTCGGCACGCGCCCGTCAACTCCGTGATTCGCTATCGACCGCCTCAATGCGGTCCGCCACGGCAAGGGAGAGTACGCGCCACACGGCGCGCTCTACAGTGGCGCCGGGCAATGGGATCAAACGATCTACCACCTTACGCACCCACCACCCCCCAACGCAAACCGGCCCACATTGACGTGCGTCACACCCGTTCCTACGCCGGTGACCCGGCCGCCGGTGCCGGTTCACGGTCCACCAGCTGCGGTACGGGGTCCTCGTGGGCCGAGGACGAGGGCTCCGCGACGGTCGGGCTGGGGGACGGCGGCGGAGGGCTCGGCGACGGGTCGGCGGGCGGCGGAGTCCGCGTCGGGGTCGGCTGCGGCGCGGCCGTGGTCGGCGCACCCGGCTTCGCGCTCGTGCCCGGTCGGGGCGCCGTGGAGGCGGACGGGCTCGCCGCACCCCCCGGCGCGGACGGCGAGGCCGAACCCGAGGCGGACTCCCCCGGCTTCGGCTTGCCGTGCCCCTGCTTCCCGTCCCCCGCCGAACCGCCGAACCCGAGCCCGCCCCCCGACACCCCCGAACCGCCGTCGGGTGCCTCACCGGCATGCTGCCCGGCGGAGTGCGAGGGCTTGGCACCGCCGCCCGCGTCGTCGCCCACGCTCATGCAGCCGGCGGCAGCGGCGACGACGGCGACCGCGGCGGCCAGACGGACGGGTACGTACATGGGGCGCACGGGGCCACCTCCGAGGGCGGAAAAAGGGAGTCGTCCTCTCAACTCCCGCCGCCCGCCGGAAGACACGCGCCCCACCGCCGTCGCCCATTCCTGGCCGGGAATTGTCCCTTCCCGGCGCCCGCCGCACGATCGACCGCGAACCGACCGCCCCCGCAGCGAGTCCCGAAGGAGCCACGGATGACCGAGACCAAGACCGAGACCGACCCCCAGCACCTGGCCGAGCGTTACATCGCCCAGTGGACCGAACCGGACGCCACCCGCCGCCGGGCGGCGATCGAGAGCCTCTGGACCGAGGACGGCACCCACGTCCTCCAACCGCCAGCCGAGATCCGCGAACTCGCCGCGAACCTCGGCTTCGACCACCCGACCCTCCGGGCCCAGGGGTACGACGCGATCGAGACCCGCGTCACGCGCAGCTACGAACGGTTCGTCGAGAAGGGCGAGTTGACCTTCCGGCCGCGCACCGACGCCGTACGCCTGGACGGCCTGATCCAGTTCCGATGGGACACGGTGGCCGTCGGCAGCGGAGAAGTGGTCGGCGGCGGCCTGGAGGTACTGGTCCTCGACACCGACGGCCGCATCCGCACCGACTACATGTTCCCCGGAGCCTGATCGGCGGCCGCCAGTGCCAACGCCTCCGCCGTCGCCGCGTCCGCCGGCAGGAACGCCTCCAGTTTCAGTTCGGCGAGGGTCACGTCCACAGCGGTCGCGAACGTCGTCACGGTCGTCGTCAACTGCAGCTCCCCGTACGCCGACCGCAGCCGCAACGGCACCGCGAACCCCAACTGCCCACCGGACGGCTCCAGTTCGGGCACATACCCGGCCAACTCGGCCCGCAGCTGCGGCAATCGACCGAGCCGGGCCAGGATGTGCCGCGCCCACTCGGCGAAGTTGAGGATCCGCGGCGCCAGTCCGTCCGGGTGCAGCGCCAGCCGGTACACGTTCGTCCCCGGCCCGAGCAGCTCCGCCGCCGCCCCCTCCGTGATCACACCGAGTGCGCTGTTCGCGGCGACCAGATTCCCGCCCCGGTCCACCACCAGCGCCGGATACGGCAGATGCCCGCGCAGGACGTGCCCGAGCGCCGCCCGCACCGGCGCCAGCACCGGATCGTCCAGCGAGCTCTCCGGATACACCGGCGCGAACCCGGCGGCCAGCAACAGCTCGTTCCGCTCCCGCAACGGCAGTTCGAGCGACTCGGCGAGCCGTACGACCATGTTCCGCCCCGGCGCGGACCGCCCGGACTCGATGAAACTCAGATGCCGCTGAGTGGTACCGGCCCGCAACGCCAGCTCCAGCTGACTGAGCCGACGACTCGTACGACGTTCACGCAGCACCCGGGAGAAGTCCACGGCCCAGTTCTACGACGACCCGCGCCAACCGGCCATTCCCCCCAGGGAATTGAGGCCATGCCCGCTCCTCACGAACATCACCGTCATGGACATCGGCGTACTGCTCCCGACCGGAACCGCCCAATGGGCCACGGCCGACGACCCTCGCGAACTGATCGCCCTCGGCCGCACCGCCGAACACCTCGGCTTCACCTCCCTCTTCGTCAACGACTCCCTGATCAGCCCCCGCATCGAAGCCCTCACGATGCTCGCCGCCCTCGCCCCGGCGACCGGGACGGCGACCCTCGGCACCGCCGCCCTGCTCCCCTTCCTCCGCCGCCCGGTCCAGGCCGCCCAGTCCCTCGCCTCGATCGACCTCCTCTCCGACGGCCGCCTCACACTGGCGGTCGGCGCCGGCTACCCCGGCCGCTTCGGACGCCCCTTCTACGACCTCTCCGAGGTCCCCTGGGCCCGCCGCTTCGCCCGCCTCGACGAGACGGTCGCACTGTGGCGAGCCCTCTGGAACGGCGCCGACTCCTTCCACGGCGAGTTCCACCACTTCACCGACCTCCCGCCCGCCCTACGCCCGTCCCGCCCCACCGGCCCGCCCATCTGGCTCGGCGGCGCGACCCCGGCAGCCCTCACCCGCACCGGCCGCCTCTACGACGGCTGGCTCCCCTACCCGCCCGACCCCGCCGACTACACGACCGGCCTGCACCACATCCACGAAGCGGCAGCCGCGGCGGGCCGCACCCCCGAGGCCATCACCCCGGCGCTCTTCGTCACCGTACGAATCGACGAGGACCCGAAGCACGCCCACCGAGCGCTCGACGACTACGCGCACGCCGCCTACGGCATGCCCCTCCCGGAACTGCGGAAGATCCAAACCGTCGTCGCAGGCACCGCCGAGCAGGTCACCGCCCGCCTGAAGCAGTACGTCACCGCCGGCGCCCGGCACCTCGTCACCCGTCTGGCCGCCCTGGACCTGCGCGGCCAGCGCGAGCAACTGGAGCGCACGGCCGCCCTGCTCCCCGAACTCCGGGCCCGACCGCGACCCCGAACCCGCGTTCGTCCCGGACAATAGGTATGTGCTGGAAATGACACGCGAGGCGTTCGAAGAGCTGGTGAGTGAGGCCCTGGACCGGATCCCGCCGGAGCTGACGCGGGTCATGGACAACGTGGCCGTGTTCGTCGAGGACGAACCCGACCCGTCCGACCCCGAACTCCTCGGCCTCTACGAGGGGACACCCCTCACGGAACGGGGCGAGTGGTACGCGGGCGTCCTCCCCGACCGCATCTCGATCTACATGGGCCCGACCCTGCGCTACTGCAGGACCACGGAGGACGTCGTACACGAGGTCGCCGTCACCGTCGTACACGAAGTGGCCCACCACTTCGGCATCGAGGACGAACGCCTGCACGAACTCGGCTGGGGCTGACCCACCCGCATACCTCCCCCCACCCTTGGGCATACGGGACCAATGGCCAGCGTCCCCGTCGCAGCCCTGAACCGCCTCCGCCGAGCCCAGCGCGCCCTGACCCGCCACTACCGCGCAAGCCGTCCCCGCCCGACCGTCGAACTCGTCCCCCAGCCGCACCCCTGGCCCCGCGCCCTCGGCCTCGTCCTGGTCGTCATCGTCGGGGCCTGGCTCGGCCTGCTGATCGTGGGCAACGTACGGACCCAGGTCGGTCCCATGAACACGACCATGACCCTGCGCCCGTCCCTCACCGGCGGCACGAAGATCAACGTCTCACCGCTCGGCGCCCTGACCCTGGACAGCCACCACGCCCCCGTCCGCCTGGACGTCAACGTCGACCAACTCGACCCGGAACGCTCCCAGGCCCTCGTCGACCACCCCGAACGCATCTCCGGCCTCCAGGACGAAGTCGCCCGCGACGTCGAACACGGCACCCTCAACCTGGCCGTACGGTCGTGCGCGGCCGTGGTCCTCGGCGCCACGACCCTGGGCCTGGCGGTCTACCGCCGCCCCCGCCGGGCCCTCGCGGCCGGCGGCCTGGCCCTCACCCTCCTCGCCGCGTCCGGAGCGACGGCCTACGCGACCTGGAACCCCAAGTCGATCCTGGAACCGAAGTTCTCCGGCCTGCTCTCCTCCGCCCCGTCCCTGGTCGGCAACGCGCGCAACATCGTCACCGAATTCGACGTCTACCAGAAGGAGTTGGCCCGCCTGGTGACGAACGTGACGAAGCTCTACGACGTCACCTCCACACTCCCCGCGTACCAACCGGACCCCGCCACGATCCGCGTCCTGCACGTCTCGGACATCCATCTGAACCCCGCGAGCTGGAAGATCATCGCGTCGCTGGTGGAGCAGTACAAGGTCAACGTGATCGTCGACACCGGCGACACCATGGACCACGGCACGTCGGCGGAGAACGGCTTCCTGGACCCGATCGCCGACATGGGCGTCCCGTACGTCTGGGTCAGGGGCAACCACGACTCCCTCGTGACCCAGCGCTACCTGGAACGCATGAAGAACGTGCACGTCCTGGACGAGGGCCGGGCGGAAACGGTCGCCGGCGTGCGCTTCGCGGGCATCGGCGACCCCCAGTTCACCCCCGACCGCTCGACCGCCCCGGGCGGCAACAACGCGGAGGAACTCGCCGGCGACCAACTCGCCTCCGCCCTCCGCGACCAGCAGGCCGCAGGCACCCCGGTCGACATCGCCCTGGTCCACGAACCGTCGGCGGCACGCCAGACCGACGGCGAGGTCCCGCTGATCCTGGCCGGCCACCTCCACCACGAGGGCACCGAGGTCATGAAGCACGGCACCCGCCTCCGTATCGAGGGCTCGACGGGCGGCAGCGGCCTGCGCGCGGTGGAGGGCAAGTACCCCGACCCGATCGAGGCGTCGATCCTCTACATCGACCGCGACACCCGCCGCCTCCAGGCCTGGGACGAGATCAAGCTCGGCGGCCTGGGCCTGACGACGGCCGAGGTGAGCCGCCACTTGCCGAAGGAGAACCTCCCCGGCGCACACCAGTCCCCCAGTCCGTCCCCGACCCCCTCCCCAAGCCCCTCTCCTTCGGTCTCGTAAACCGTTTTGGCGATACCTCCCGCCATCCCATATGCTTCTGACGTCCCCGACGCGCTGAGAAGCGCCCAGGCGGGCCGATAGCCCTCATCGTCTAGCGGCCTAGGACGCCGCCCTTTCAAGGCGGTAGCACGGGTTCGAATCCCGTTGGGGGCACGTAACACCGTGTGCGACACTGGCTCCGCCAGTTCGCACGCAACAGCAAGGTCCTGTGGAGCAGCTTGGAGTGCTCGCCACCCTGTCAAGGTGGAGGCCGCGGGTTCAAATCCCGTCAGGACCGCTGAGATTCCGCAAGGAATCTCGTGGCTGGGTAGCTCAGTTGGTACGAGCGATCGCCTGAAAAGCGATAGGTCGCCGGTTCGACCCCGGCCCCAGCCACCGGATCGAAAGCCCTGTCCCACCGGGACGGGGCTTTCGTCGTAACCCGGACGACACAGGGTGGGGCGCGATGGGCCAGGACATCGACCTGGAGAAGATACGGGCGCGGTACGGACTGCTCGCGGTGGTCGGCAGCAATGTCGCGATCACGGCGGTGGCGGTCTTCGGGGTGTGGCAGCTCAACGGCGACCGAGCGGTGATCGTGGGCGTCCTGACCTCGGCGTTCACCGCGATGGCGGGCCTGACCACGGCGTACCTGGGCATCAAGGCCGTGTCGAACACGGCACAGTCGATGTCGCGGGATTCCGGTCAGCACCAACCAGCCCGTCCGGCGCTTGAGGACGAGGCCGTTCAGGCCGACGGGGGTCCGGGGGCGGAGCCCCTGGGAACGGCCACCGTCCCCTCGCCCACCACTCCGACAACGGCACCCTGACTCACCCGTACCACCCCTGCCGAGCCGTCGCGGACAATTCGTTCGCCAGGAATTTCGGCGAGGTGAGATCCTGGACGGCGTATGTCTACGCACCCCGCCTCCGCGCCCGGCCCTTCCGCCCCCGCCCTCGGCGATCTCGCCCCCCGCCTGACCGAGCTGACCCTGCGCGACGCGCACCGGCTCGGGCGCAGGCTCGAAGGCGCGCGCAGGATCCGCAAGCCGGAGGCCCGCGCCGCCGTCCTCGCCGAGATCGAGGCCGAGGTGGCCCGTGGCGAGGAGCGGATGGCCGAGCGCCGCACCCGCGTCCCGGCGGTCTCGTATCCGGAGCAGCTGCCGGTCAGCCAGAAGAAGGCCGACATCGCGGCCGCGATCCGCGATCACCAGGTCGTGATCGTCGCCGGTGAGACCGGGTCCGGGAAGACCACCCAGATCCCGAAGATCTGTCTCGAACTCGGCCGCGGTGTCCGCGGCATGATCGGGCACACTCAGCCCCGCCGGATCGCCGCGCGCACCGTCGCCGAGCGCATCGCGGAGGAGATGGACACCCCGCTCGGCGAGGCCGTCGGCTGGAAGGTCCGTTTCACGGACCAGGTGAACCAGGAGTCGACGTTCATCAAGCTGATGACGGACGGCATCCTGCTCGCCGAGATCCAGACCGACCGCGAGCTGCGCGCCTACGACACGATCATCATCGACGAGGCCCACGAGCGGTCCCTCAACATCGACTTCCTGCTCGGTTATCTCGCCCAACTGCTGCCCAAGCGCCCGGACTTGAAGGTCGTCATCACCTCGGCGACCATCGACCCGGAGCGCTTCTCCCGGCACTTCGGCGACGCCCCGATCATCGAGGTCAGCGGCCGGACGTATCCGGTGGAGGTGCGTTACCGCCCGCTCCTGGAGGACGAGTCCGAGGACTCCGACCGCGACCAGATCACCGCGATCTGCGACGCCGTGGAAGAGCTTCAGGGCGAGGGCAAGGGCGACATCCTCGTCTTCCTCTCCGGGGAGCGGGAGATCCGCGACACCGCCGACGCGCTGACGAAGAAGAACTATCGCTTCACCGAGGTCCTCCCCCTCTACGCCCGCCTCTCGCACGCCGAGCAGCATCGCGTGTTCCAGCAGCACACGGGGCGAAGGATCGTTCTGGCGACGAACGTCGCCGAGACCTCCCTCACGGTCCCGGGCATCAAGTACGTCATCGACCCCGGCTTCGCCCGTATCAGCCGCTACAGCCACCGTACGAAGGTGCAGCGGCTGCCCATCGAGGCGGTCAGCCAGGCAAGTGCCAACCAGCGCAAGGGTCGTTGTGGTCGTACGTCGGACGGCATCTGCATCCGCCTGTACTCCGAGGACGACTTCCTCGCCCGCCCGGAGTTCACGGACGCGGAGATCCTGCGGACGAACCTCGCCTCCGTCATCCTGCAGATGACCGCGGCCGGTCTCGGGGAGATCGAGAAGTTCCCGTTCATCGATCCGCCGGACCACCGCAACATCCGCGACGGCGTCCAACTCCTCCAGGAACTGGGCGCGTTGGACCCGAGCGAGAAGGACCCGCGCAACCGCCTCACGCAGACGGGCCGTAAGCTCGCCCAACTCCCCGTGGACCCGCGCCTGGCCCGCATGGTCCTTGAGGCCGACAAGAACGGCTGTGTCCGCGAGGTCATGGTGATCGCCGCCGCGCTCTCCATCCAGGACCCGCGCGAACGCCCCGCCGAGAAGCAGACCCAGGCCGACCAGCAGCACGCCCGCTTCCGGGACGAGACGAGCGACTTCCTCGCGTTCCTGAACATGTGGCGGTACATCCGCGAGCAGCAGAAGGAGCGCGGCTCGTCCGCGTTCCGTCGCATGTGCAAGCAGGAGTACCTGAACTTCCTCCGCATCCGTGAGTGGCAGGACATCTACAGCCAACTCCGCACGGTGGCAAAGCAGATGGGCATCCAGTTCAACGAGGAGGACGCGGCCGAGCAGAGCGTCCACGTCTCGCTGCTCGCGGGCCTGCTGTCCCACATCGGCATGAAGGACGTGAAGGACGGCGCGAAGAACGAGTATCTGGGCGCCCGCAGCGCCAAGTTCGCGATCTTCCCGGGTTCGGCGCTCTTCAAGAAGACCCCGCGTTTCGTCATGTCGGCGGAGCTGGTGGAGACGTCACGCCTCTGGGCGCGCGTCAACGCCAAGATCGAGCCCGAGTGGGTCGAGCCCCTCGCCGGCCACCTCCTGAAGCGGACGTACAGCGAACCGCACTGGGAGAAGGACCAGGCGGCGGTGATGGCCTTCGAGAAGGTCACGCTCTACGGCGTCCCGATCATCGCCCAGCGCAAGGTGAACTACGGCCGGATCGACCCGGAGGCGTCCCGCGAGCTGTTCATCCGCAACGCGCTGGTCGAGGGCGACTGGCGCACGCACCACAAGTTCTTCGCCGACAACCGCAAACTCCTCACCGAGGTCGAGGAGTTGGAGCATCGCGCCAGACGCCGGGACATCCTGGTCGACGACGAGACGCTCTACGACTTCTACGACCAGCGGGTGCCCGAACACGTCGTGTCCGGCGCCCACTTCGACTCCTGGTGGAAGCACAAGCGGCATGAGGAGCCCGAACTCCTGGACTTCGAGCGCTCGATGCTCATCAACGAGCGCGCGGGGGACATCAGCAAGGACGACTATCCGGACTCGTGGCATCAGGGGCCGCTGAAGTTCCGGGTGACGTACCAGTTCGAGCCGGGCGCGGACGCGGACGGTGTCACGGTCCACATCCCGCTGCACGTCCTCAACCAGGTCACGGACGAGGGCTTCGACTGGCAGATCCCGGGCCTGCGGGAGGAGGTCGTGACGGAACTGATCCGCTCCCTCCCGAAGCCGATCCGCCGCAACTACGTCCCGGCCCCGAACTTCGCCCAACGCTTCCTGGCCGTGGCAGCCCCCCTTCAGGAACCCCTGCCCACCACCATGGCCCGCGAGTTGAAGCGCATGGTCGGAGTCCCCTTCACGGCCGACGACTTCGACTGGTCGAAGGTCCCGGACCATCTCCTCATCACCTTCCGGATCGTCGACGAGCGGCGCCGCAAGATCGCCGAGGACAAGGACCTGGAGGCGCTGAAGGTCCGCCTGAAGCCGAAGGCGCGCCAGGCCATCTCCCAGGCGGCAGCGGCGACGGCCGAGCGTGAGGGCGGCGAGTCCCTCGAACGCAAGGGCCTGACCGACTGGACGATCGGCACGCTCACGCACGTCTTCGAGACCCGAAGGGCCGGCCAGCCGGTAAAGGCGTACCCAGCACTCGTGGACGACGGCGACACCGTCTCCGTACGGCTCTTCGACACGGAGGCCGAGCAGGCGGAGGCGATGTGGAAGGGCACGCGCCGGCTCATCGTCCGCAACATCCCGGTCAACCCGGCGAAGTTCGCGTCCGAAAAGCTCACGAACCCGCAGAAGCTCGCCCTGTCCGCGAATCCGCACGGTTCCATCCAGGCGCTGTTCGACGACTGCGCGCTGGCCGCGGCGGACAAGCTGATCGGTGACTTCGGCGGCCCGGCGTGGGACGAGGAGTCGTACCGGAAGCTCTACGAGAAGGTGCGCGCCGAGATCGTCGACACGACGGTCCGGGCGGTGGGCCAGGTCCAACAGGTGCTGGCCGCCTGGCAGGCCTGTGAGCGCCGTCTGAAGGCGGCACACAGCCCGGCCCTCCTCCCGAACCTCGCGGACGTACGCGCCCAGCTGGACGCCCTCGTGAAGCCGGGCTTCGTCACGGCGGCGGGGATACGTCGCCTGCCCGACCTGATGCGCTACTTGGTGGCCGCCGACCGCCGCCTCCAGCAGATGCCGACGGGGGTCCAGCGGGACACAACCCGCATGGAGAAGGTCCACGAGATGCAGGACGAGTACGCGTGGCTGCTGGAACAACTCCCGCAGGGCCGCCCGGTGCCCTCCTCCGTCCGGGACATCCGCTGGATGATCGAGGAGCTCCGGGTCAGCTATTTCGCCCACGCGCTCGGCACGGCGTACCCGGTCTCCGACAAGCGGATCGTGAAGGCGATCGACGCCGCCGCGCCGTAACAACGCCTGCACACTGGGTGAGTTCGACCAGGCGGGCCACCCTCCTGTACAGTCTCATCTCGCGGCACAGCGCACCATCAAGCGCCGCGAATCAAGGTCCTGTGGAGCAGCTTGGAGTGCTCGCCACCCTGTCAAGGTGGAGGCCGCGGGTTCAAATCCCGTCAGGACCGCATGTGATCGAGACGGGCCCGCTCTCTTCGGAGATGCGGGCCTTCTTCGTGCCCGCTCCCTCCGGGGAGGGCGCCAGCTTGTTGGCGCAGGCCCGCACACTCAGCCCGTTGGGGGTCCCCCCTCTGGGGGAGCTTGAGGACGAGGCCCCTTCAGGGCCGATGGGGGTCTGGGGGCGCAGCCCCCAGGGACGGCACCCTTGACGCCCGCCCACCCGCCAGGTACCCAGAAACCAGGCCCCGTTCCGCGCAGGGCCACTGGGGGTGGCACATGGCGGCTTCGGTCAGGCACGAGACGCGGGCGCTGCTCCGTGCACATCTGTCGGCCGCCACCTCCTACCGCCACGTGACCCGGCACTGCCCGATCTGCCACCGACTGCTGCGGCTGGCGATGGACGCCCCTCCGTCGCGGGAACCACAGGACGATCCGGAGAGCGGAACCTCCTAGCGCACATACGCCAGAGGCAACAAGCCATCCGGCATGTGACGGGTGTCACCGCATAAGTTTTTGAAACGTCGGAACTTACACCTCACCTACAACTGGTCAATTTAATATGTGCAATTGCACCCCCGCGAGGGATGGTCCACAGGAGATCCGACAGCCCTCCCCAGACTCCGACAAGGTCCCTCACAGGACCCCGCGCTCGGCGCGCACGGACCCACGACCAGGCACAAAAAAGATCGCGCTGGACCCGGCGGAGTCCAGCGCGATCTACGACGCACCCTGTTCAGTTACTTCAAAAGCGTTGGGCGTGGGCCCTGTTGGGGCAGAACCCGCGTCGCTTGGAGCTGTGGTGTCGGGCGCTTGACCGGTTGGGGGACCAGCCGTCTCGCCCTTATTCAGTTGGTCAGGCTTCGCTGCGCTGCTGCGGGATGCCCGCGAGCAGGGCACGGACCTCCGCCTCGCGGTAACGGCGATGTCCGCCGAGCGTGCGAATCGAAGTGAGCTTGCCGGCCTTCGCCCACCGCGTGACCGTCTTGGGGTCCACACGGAACATCGTGGCGACCTCAGCCGGGGTCAGCAGCGGCTCGGCATCAGGGGTGCGAGCGGTCATGAGCGGCCTCCTCGGGAGAACCGAACCTTCTCGGTTCTTTCCTCTAAATTCTGCACCTTGACCCGCGTTGCCCGAAATGGCGTGTGCGGGTCGAGTCGGTTATAGGACGAACGGCTTGTCCTCGGCACTACAACTACACCATCTGTCCAACCGCGTAGGCCAAACCGATGGAATTGCCCTCCCAGGTGTCCATCAGCGACGGAAGCCGATGGACCATGCCATAGCGGACAGTCACACCACTGTGACGATCAGTCACAGGGCGATCAGGAGTCATCCAGACCCCCCAAAGCACGCAAAGCTAAGTTTCCGCCCAAAGCATGACGGATAGAGTCCTCCCCGGACTCCTTGTCCTATTTTGGCATGAGGGTGGGCAAGGGGCGCAAGGGATCTGTACGTGCGTTCCGTCACGCTTGACATCAATCGTCCGGATCAGGACCTACGTCCCGTGTTGACGGACCGTAAGAATCCTATGCGCACCTGTTCGAAAATGTCAGCCGTGCCGGTCGTCGCGTCAGTTCGCCGAGCGCCGGTCCCTGACCGACCGCCAGCGCTCCACGAGCCGCCCGTACGCCTCGCCCGCCGCCGCCCCGTCCCCGGTCCGCAGCGCCTCGATCCCCGCGGCCACGTCCGCCGCCGAGTGGTCGCCCTCCAGCTCGCCGGCCGGCACGACGTGCACGAGCCCGCCGTAGTCCAGCTCGACCAGGGACCGTGGATGGAACTCCTCCAGCCAGCGCCCCACGTCCACCAGACCGTCGATCAGCGGCCCGTCGTCCATCGCGTCCTTCAGCGTCCGCAGCGCCCGCGCCGTGCGCCGCCGCGCCTGCACCATGGGCGTCCGGTAGCGCAGCATCGGCGGATCGTCCCCGGAGGCCTTGTCGTAGCGCCGCTCCTCGTCCCCGACGAGCACGAACCAGTTCAGCGGCACCTGCCAGGTCGCCGTGCGGATCCACGGCCGGGCATCCGGGTTCCGGGCCAGCCAGCGCTCGTAGTCCTGGGTGGCCTGATGCCGTACGAGCGGCGGGAGTACGGCGTCCAGGACCGGCGGCGGAAGTTCCTCCGCGAGGTCTCCCAGGGCCTGCCAGCCGCGCAGCCGGGTGCGCCAGGGGCAGACGCACACCACACCGTCGACCTCCACCACGAAGGCGTCGGCGCTCTCCTGCACCGGCACCGGGATCGGCGGGGTGGGCAGCAAGTCGGCCAGCGCGCGGCGCAGTTCGTCCTGGTACGACGGACGGTCCGGGCGGCGGGCGTAGCGCGCCCAGTGGCCGCGCTCGGGCTCGGGGAAGGCGGCCAGCGGCTCGTAGACGCGCAGATAGGTCGCGTACGGGACGACCACCGAGGACACCTTCTTGGGCACGCCTGCTCCCTCCCCCGCCGACCGTCGGGAAAACCTCCGGAACCCGCTCACAAACGCGCGGGAAAACTATGCAAATCGTCGCACGGCCACCCTCCTTCGGTAGGTGATCCTGAACACTGCACCGATGGCGGTCGGACTCAAGCTCTACGCTCGTGCCACGGCACCCGCCACCCCTACGGGAGCCTGTCTCCAACCGCCGCCACTCACCCAGGAGTCACCACAGTGACCGACGTAGACAACGGCGTCCTGCACACCCTGTTCCACACGGACCAGGGCGGTCATGAGCAAGTCGTGCTCTGTCAGGACCGGGCCAGCGGCCTCAAGGCCGTCATCGCCATCCACAACACCGCCCTGGGCCCCGCCCTGGGCGGTACGCGCTTCTACCCGTACGCCAGCGAGGAGGAGGCCGTCGCCGACGCGCTCAACCTCGCCCGCGGGATGTCGTACAAGAACGCCATGGCCGGACTGGACCACGGCGGCGGCAAGGCCGTGATCATCGGTGACCCGGAGCGCGACAAGACCGAGGAACTGCTGCTCGCCTACGGCCGGTTCGTGGCCTCGCTCGGCGGGCGGTACGTCACCGCGTGCGACGTCGGCACGTATGTCGCCGACATGGACGTCGTGGCGCGCGAGTGCCGCTGGACGACCGGACGTTCCCCGGAGAACGGCGGCGCGGGCGACTCCTCCGTGCTGACCGCCTTCGGCGTCTTCCAGGGCATGCGGGCCAGCGCGCAGCACCTCTGGGGCGACCCGTCGCTGCGCGGCCGTACGGTCGGCATCGCGGGCGTCGGCAAGGTCGGGCACCACCTGGTGGAGCACCTGCGGGACGAGGGCGCCGAGGTCGTGATCACGGACGTGCGCGAGGAGTCCGTACGGCGGATCCTCGACAAGCACCCGACGGGCGTCACGGCCGTCGCGGACACGGAGGCGCTGATCCGGGTCGACGGGCTCGACGTCTACGCCCCCTGCGCGCTCGGCGGTGCCCTGAACGACGAGACCGTGCCGGTGCTGACCGCCAAGGTGGTGTGCGGCGCGGCCAACAACCAGCTGGAGCACCCGGGCGTCGAGAAGGACCTCGCCGACCGCGGGATCCTCTACGCGCCGGACTACGTGGTGAACGCCGGCGGGGTGATCCAGGTCGCCGACGAGCTGCACGGGTTCGACTTCGAGCGGTGCAAGGCGAAGGCCGCGAAGATCTTCGATACGACGCTGGCCATATTCGCACGTGCGAAGGAAGACGGTATTCCGCCGGCCGCCGCGGCCGACCGGATCGCCGAGCAGCGGATGCACGAGGCCGCCGCAGCGCGCGGACGCTGAGGTTCCGCTCGGCCGCTCGGCATGCGTCTCCGGTACCCGTCGGCGACGACTTAGAGAGAACTCTCACGTTCGTCGGCGGGTCGCCTGCCAAGAAGTGGTTAAAATCGCGGTTGACCAGCGAGGACAGGGCACCCCGCGGGTCCTGGAGCCCGGCACGTGCTGCGGGCGACGTACCGTATGGGCGCGGGCTCAGGTACCGTGGAAGCCCTACGGACCGGTCTCTCCACGGAGAGTCCGTTCCAGATCATGAACGCGTGTCAAGACTCTGAGGCCACCGAGCCTCGTATCCGAGGGGGTCGAGCCATGGGGCGCGGCCGGGCAAAGGCCAAGCAGACGAAGGTCGCCCGCCAGCTGAAGTACAGCAGCGGCGGGACTGACCTCTCGCGTCTGGCCAATGAGCTGGGCGCTTCGACTTCGAGCCAGCCGCCGAATGGCGAGCCGTTCGAGGACGACGACGAGGAAGAAGACGACCCGTACGCTCAGTACGCGGATCTCTATAACGACGACGACGAGGACGAGGACGACGAGTCCGGTCCTCAGTCGCAACGTCGCGGCGCTTGACGCAACAGCGTCCCTCGCAGTTTCCGCATATCCGGAACAACTGCACCTCACCCGGTCCGGGGCAACACCGCCGGACCGGGTTTTGTGCTGCCGTTCCTCAGGCAGCCGCTTGGATCAGGCTGAGTAGTCCCCGACCATCT
The DNA here is from genome assembly GCF_040655155.1 of Streptomyces sp. NPDC050508. NCBI lineage: Bacteria > Bacillati > Actinomycetota > Actinomycetes > Kitasatosporales > Streptomycetaceae > Streptomyces > Streptomyces sp. NPDC050508. Next base: position 854,135 of record NZ_JBFAJJ010000002.1, on the reverse strand, counting down.
CCGCGCCCGTCGCGTACTCGCCCCGCTCCGTGATCTCGCCCGCGACCCACGCCTCGACCCCGCGGTCGGCCAGGGTCTCCAGGGCCACGTCCGCCGATTCCTCCGGCACGATCGCGATCATGCCGACGCCCATGTTCAGGGTCTTCTCCAGCTCCAGGCGCTCGACCTGGCCCGTCCTGCCGACGAGGTCGAAGATCGGGGCCGGGGTCCAGGTGGAGCGGTCCACGATCGCGTGCAGGCCGTCCGGGATGACCCGTGCGAGGTTGGCGGCGAGTCCGCCACCCGTGACGTGCGAGAAGGCGTGCACGTCGGTCGTGCGGGTCAGCGCCAGGCAGTCCAGCGAGTAGATCTTGGTGGGCACCAGGAGTTCCTCGCCGAGCGTGCGGCCGAGCTCCTCGATGCGCGCCTCCAGGCTGAGACCGGCCTGGTTCAGGAGCACATGCCGGACGAGCGAGTACCCGTTCGAGTGAAGTCCGGAGGCGGCCATGGCGATGACCGCGTCACCCGTCCGGATGCGATCCGCGCCGAGCAGCCGGTCGGCCTCCACGACGCCCGTACCGGCGCCGGCGACGTCGAAGTCGTCCGGGCCCAGCAGACCGGGGTGTTCGGCGGTCTCGCCGCCGACCAGGGCGCAGCCGGCCAGCACACAGCCTTCCGCGATGCCCTTCACGATCGCCGCGACACGCTCGGGGTGCACCTTGCCGACACAGATGTAGTCGGTCATGAAGAGCGGCTCGGCACCGCACACCACGATGTCGTCCATGACCATCGCGACCAGGTCGTGGCCGATCGTGTCGTAGACGCCGAGTTGGCGCGCGATGTCGACCTTCGTGCCGACGCCGTCCGTGGCGGAGGCGAGCAGGGGGCGCTCGAACCGCTTGAGGGCGGAGGCGTCGAAGAGCCCGGCGAAGCCGCCGAGGCCACCGAGGACCTCGGGGCGCTGGGTCTTCTTCACCCACTCCTTCATGAGTTCTACGGCGCGGTCGCCCGCGTCGATGTCGACGCCGGCGGACGCATAGCTGGCACCAGTGGTCTCAGACATTGCCTGGGATCTTTCGGGTTGGTGAAACGGGGCTTCTACGGGCGACGGATCGCGTCGGCCGCGGCCGTGGCGGCCGGACCGGCCGCCAGCTCGGTCTCCAGGAGCTGCTTGCCGAGCAGCTCGGGGTCCGGGAGGTCCATCGGGTACTCGCCGTCGAAGCAGGCGCGGCAGAGGTTCGGCTTGGCGATGGTGGTCGCCTCGATCATGCCGTCGAGGGAGATGTACGACAGGGAGTCGGCGCCGAGCGAGGTGCCGATCTCGTCGATGGTCATGCCGTTGGCGATGAGTTCCGCGCGGGTGGCGAAGTCGATGCCGAAGAAGCAGGGCCACTTCACGGGCGGCGAGGAGATCCGGATGTGGACCTCGGCGGCCCCGGCCTCGCGGAGCATGCGCACCAGCGCCCGCTGGGTGTTGCCGCGCACGATCGAGTCGTCGACGACGACCAGGCGCTTGCCCTTGATGACTTCCTTCAGCGGATTCAGCTTCAGCCGGATGCCGAGCTGCCGGATGGTCTGCGAAGGCTGGATGAACGTACGGCCGACATAGGCGTTCTTCACCAGACCGGCACCGAACGGGATGCCCGAGGCCTCCGCGTAGCCGATGGCGGCCGGGGTGCCGGACTCCGGAGTCGCTATGACCAGATCGGCGTCGACCGGAGCTTCTTTGGCGAGCTTTCGGCCCATCTCCACGCGGGAGAGGTACACGTTCCGCCCGGCGATGTCGGTGTCGGGGCGGGCGAGATAGACGTACTCGAAGACACAGCCCTTGGGCTTCGCTTCCGCGAATCGGGAGGTGCGCAGGCCGTTCTCGTCGATGGCGACGAACTCGCCCGGCTCGATCTCGCGGACGTACGCCGCACCGCAGATGTCGAGGGCGGCGGACTCGGAGGCGATGACCCAGCCGCGCTCCAGGCGGCCGAGGACCATCGGGCGGATGCCCTGCGGGTCGCGGGCCGCGTAGAGGGTGTGCTCGTCCATGAAGACGAGCGAGAAGGCGCCCTGGACCTGCGGGAGGACCGCGTGGGCGGCCTCCTCGATGGTCAGCGGCTTGCCGTCGGTGTCGACCTGGGCCGCGAGGAGCGCGGTGAGCAGGTCGGTGTCGTTGGTGGCCGCGACGCGCGGCGTACGGCCTTCCTGCTTGGGGAGGTCGGCGACCATCTCCGCGAGCTGCGCGGTGTTGACCAGGTTGCCGTTGTGGCCGAGCGCGATCGAACCGTGCGCGGTGGCGCGGAACGTCGGCTGGGCGTTCTCCCAGGTCGAGGCACCCGTGGTCGAGTAGCGGGCGTGACCGACCGCGATATGACCCTGGAGTGAACCGAGCGAGGTCTCGTCGAAGACCTGGGAGACCAGGCCCATGTCCTTGAAGACGAGGATCTGCGAGCCGTTGCTGACCGCGATTCCCGCGGATTCCTGGCCTCGATGCTGGAGGGCGTAGAGCCCGAAGTAAGTGAGCTTGGCGACCTCTTCACCGGGAGCCCAGACTCCGAAGACGCCGCAAGCGTCCTGGGGTCCTTTCTCGCCGGGGAGCAGATCATGACTGAGTCGACCGTCACCACGTGGCACGGCACCGAGTGTAGGCGAGATCGACCACTGGTCCGAATTGGGGTTACTGGTCAGTAGTGGATCACTCGTCGGCGACGGCGCGCACGATCGTGCCGTTTCCGCTGGTCAGCGTGATGGTGTCGTGATCGACTCGGTAACTGACCTGCCCTCCGAAGAGGCCCAGCAGGGCGCGTTCGGTGCCCATGAGTGAGGCGTCGCACATCATTCGGGTGGTGGACGGGCGTCCGAGCGTGATCTGTCCGGTGCGTACGGTGGCGGTCGCGCCGACGGAGTTGCAGCCGAGCAGGCCGCCGACCTTGCCGGTCTTGGCGTCGAAGGTGAGCCACGGCTTGCCGTGCACCTGCTGGGCGGCGCCGTCCACGGTGATGCCCTGCACCCGCCAGTCGACACCGGTGACGGGCCGCTGCGCTGCTACCGAGCCGGAGCTGCTGCCGCTGTTCGCCTTCTCGCTGCCGCACGCCACCACGAGCGGGACGATGGTCAGGACGGCGAGGGTGAATCGCTGTTTGTCCATGGGGATGGGACGGGAGGGGTGGAGGACAGGTTCCCTTCGGGACTCCCCAGGCCTTCCCTTCAGGACTCCCCGGCCTTCCCTTCAGGATTCCCGGGTCGCTTCACCCCATGATCGGCAGCAGCCCGCTCAGATCCGCCCGCTCCCCGCTCGCACTGACCTTCGCCTCCTCTACGGCGTCCTTCCACCGCGTCCGCCCGGTCGCGAGCCGGAGCCAGGTCAGGGGGTCGGTCTCGACGACGTTGGGCGGGGTGCCTCGGGTGTGCCGGGGTCCTTCGACGCACTGCACGACGGCGTACGGCGGGATGCGGACCTCGGTCGAGCCGCCGGGGGCCTTCACGGCGAGGGCGTCGGCCAGCAGCCGGGTGCAGGCGGCGAGGGCCTGACGGTCGTAGGGGATGTCGAGTCCCGGCACGGCGGCGTTCAAGTCGTCGGTGTGGACGACGAGTTCGACGGTACGGGTGACGAGGTAGTCGGAGAACAGCATCGGGCCGGTGCCGGTGGCGAGGAGACGGGTGCCGGGGTGTTCGGCCAGGTCCGCGGTGAAGCGGCGGTCGATGTCGGCGAGGTAGGTGTCCGGATCGGGGTTCTCCTGGGCGAGCCGGCGGCTCATGTCGTCGATCCCGGCCGCGTTGGCGGCGGTCGCGAACGGCCAGTCGAGGGCGGTGACCTCCTGGGTCGGCGGTGCCGGCCGGTCGATGAAGCGGCTGACGGCACCGATCGCCATCCCGGTGTGCGCGACGAGGTCCCGGACGGTCCAGTCGCCCAGGCGCGTGGGCAGGGCGAGTTGCTCAGGCGTGAGTGTCGCCACCGCCTCTCGTACGTTCCCGAACTGGGCGAGGACCGCGGTGCGGGTCTTGGCCGGGTCGTAGGTGCGGGTGCGCTTCTTGGCCGGAGGCATGGCGGTGAGCCTAATCCTGGCGATGCCGCCCCGACGTGCCGTCAGCCGGAAGTCGTCACATCGGCCGGTGTCCGAAACGGCCCACTCGCGCCTCGGTTCCCGAAAGCCGGATACCCCGGCAGCGGGGCCACCTCCCAGCCTCCGGCGACCTCACGCAACAACAACCGCATGGTCTCCGCGAGTGCCGGGAACTCCGCCAGCGTGCTCGCCGTCTCCCAGCGGTGCCGCAGTACTTGGCGCCTCGTCGGGGCCGGTCGAGTCCGGTGCAGCGGCTCGTCCTCCGCGGTGCGGGGCAGCATCCTCACCGTCGCGTCCACCGTCCAGACCGCTATGGCCTGCCGCATGCCGGCCTGCCACACCTCGTCCTCGGCCAGCGCCGGGTACACACCGACGACCTCCGCGCGATACGCCTGCTCTATCTCCGCGGCGATCCCGGCCGGCAGGGTGAAGACGCACCAGCAGGTGGAGAACGGCATCCGGCAGTACGCGGCCGTCAGGAACACCGACTGGTAGCCGGCCGCTTCGAAGTCGATCAGCCGCAGCCCCTGTGAGGTGAGCAGGTTGTTGTCGGGACAGGTGTCACCCGGGGTGAAGGCCGGATACTCCTCCCCACCTGCCGTCCCGATCCGGGCCAACTCCTCGGCAAGGCCCGGCGGAACCGCGATTCCGGCGCCGTCAAGCAGCGCGAGCAGGTCGGTGGCCCTCCGCGCGATCCAGGGCTCGTCCCCCCAGGACGGCATGCCCTTGTCGTACCGGGACCACAGCCGCGCGAGATCGGCACGCCGGTGCACCGACGCGGCGGCCAGCCGCCCGAGCCCGCGGGCCCAGGCCAGCAACCCGCTCTCCGCGGCCGTCGGATCGCTCCCGAGCAGAACGTCCGCCAGGGTAGGCGCGTTGCCGAGATCCGCCATGACCAGCAGGGGAACCTCGGGGTCCACACCCAGCACCTCAGGACCGGCGATCCCGAGAGACAGCCCAGCGGCCTCAGCCGTGAAGCCGCGCAAGGACTCCGGCTCGTTGCCGAACGCCTTGACGATCACGGTGCCGCCACCGGCCGTCTCGCAACGCAACACGGTGCTACGCGAGCTGCCGCCCAGGTCGACGGGGCTGGACAACTCGACATCCAGCAGTTTGCCGGCGGCACGCAAGATCGACTCCACCCCGGCATTCTGCCATCAGCATCTTGGACGCCGACCGGACGCAGGGCGCCTGATCAGACCGCCCTTATGTGGTCGACGAACGCGGTGAATGCCTTCGGGGGAGGGTGAGGGCGGGGCCGTGGGGGTTCTTGGAGTCGCGGACGGCGACCAGGGTTTGGGTGGGAGCGAGGTTGGCTATCTCGACGCAGTTGCCGCCCGAGTCGTTGCTGTAGGACGACTTGAACCAGGTTGGCTTCAAGGTCAGGCCGACTTCATGTGAGCCACGAAGCTTACGAATGCCTCCGGCGGGAGAGTGAGGGCGGGGCCGTGCGGGAGCTTCGAGTCGCGGACGGCAACTCGGGCGGGCAGGAGGTTGGCTACCTCGACGCAGTGAGCGCCCGTCTGGTCGCTGTACGACGACTTGAACCATGCTGCGCGGTGGGCCAGTTCGAAGGCACTGCGGTGGGTACTCATGACTGCTCCAACTCTCGTGCTGCTCGCTTCAGAAAATCGGCTGTCTGCCTCGGCGCCCCGGCTTCGGCGATCATGGCGTCAAAGCGACGCCGGTAAGCCCAGATCTCCGTGTCCTTGTCCGTGATGTTCACCGAGGTGAAGCCATCGACACTCACCACGGTGGGCAGCGGTGGCTCGAACTCCATGAGGATGAAGTTCTGGTGGCAACGGTAGACGGGCTGGCCCATCGGCAGGATCTGCACGGTGACATTTTCCAGCGAGGCCAGTTCCGCCAGGTGTTCGTACTGGTCCCGCATCACCTCCGGGCCGCCGTACATGCGCCGCAAGACAGCCTCGTCAAGGATCGCGTGGATCTCCACGGGGCGGTCGCTTCGGGTGATGACTTCCGTGCGCCGCATCCTGATCTCAATGTTCCGCTCGACGAACTCGGTGTTGCGCTCGTCAACCGGCTTGGCACTCTCGAACATCGCTCGTGCGTACGCCTCTGTCTGCAACAGACCGAAGACGACGTCCGGCTGATAGACCCGGAGAATCTTGGCGTCGCCCTCAAGGCCCACGCCGATGTTGAAACCCGAGGGCATGAAGAGTCGATATTGCGACCACCAGCCCCGGTTCAGAGAGCCCTTGTGGATGTCCAGCAGGAACTCGATGTCACCCGTGTCAGTCACTCCGTACCGCTTCAGTAGCGACTTGAGGTCCTGCACCCTCGGCAGGCTCGTCAGCCCCCGCTCCACGCGATGCAAGGTCGACTCGGAGACGCTCGTCCCCTTCACCGCCTGGCCCCTCGTGATGCCCCGGCCCAACTCACCTCCCCCGTCCGCCTGTTCTCGAAGGCGTCGCAGCTCCTGACCCAGCTGCATACGACGAATGGTGGGCCCCGTTTTCGCTGCCACCGTGTCCACCTCTTTTCGTACCGTGCCCGCCAACTCGACCCGCATGCCCACCGAATCACGCACGGTGCCCAGCAGATCGCAGCCAGTGCCCGGAGTCTGACATACCGTGCCCTGTGCCCGCAGGCGAATGCCCACCACCCGGCATATACCAGTTAATGCGGGATTCCCTTGTTCGATTGCCGCACAGGACCCCACCTGCGGAAAGTGGTCCCATGACCACTCCACGCAACAACCCCCGCAGCGACACCCCCTTCCTCGTCGGCGACCGAGTCAAAGGCACCAGCTACGTGCCCCCGGGACCCCACCGCCGGGAAGCACCGGAGACCTTCGAGGGCGTCGTCGTGCAGGTCGGTTCCGGGTATGCCGGTGTCGACGCTGAGCACGCCTTTCTGTGGGTGAAGTTGAAGGATCACACCGAGCGGCAAGCACTGGTCGCCGACACCGAGTTGGTCGAGGAGTGAACCTCGTCCTCAGTACCCTCGCCGGCCTGCTAGCCCTGCTCGCCCTCTTCTTACTGGTCAAGCCGGATGCCGAACCGCCACCACAACCGCCGCTGCCACCCCCGGCCGAACAACCCCCCGCCCCCGAACTCCTCACGCCCGTAATCCCGTTCATCACCACCGGCCTCGGCGGCCCCTGGCCCCCCACCACCTACTGCGGCGGACGTTGCCACCCCGCCGCCCCTCAACCGGCGGCCCGTACCGCCATGACCAAACCGCTCGACCACGCCAAGCGCACGGAGCGGAAATCCGAGCGTCCCTCCAGTTCGGCCAACAGGCGATTCACCGCGGACTTGTGGGACGTCGGCCAGTCCGGTTGTGGGAGCAGGTCGTCGATCAGGTAGGTGCCGCCGGGAGCCACGAGGTCCAACGCCCGTTCGAGGTGGGTGAATTTGCCGGGCCATGTGTCCGCGAAGACCAGGTCGAAGGGCTCCCCGTCGTACTCCTCCAGCCATGGACCCGCGTCCGCCGTCACGAAAGTCACCCGCCCATCCGACCCCAACTCCTCGCGGGCGATGGCCTGGACGGTGGCGTCACGTTCGACGGTGATCAGGCGAGCGGTTTCGTCCATGCCGCTCAGGAGCCAGGCGGTGCCTTCGCCTACGCCGGTGCCGAGTTCGAGGATGCGGCCACCTGGACGGGTTGCCGCGAGCACGGACAACAGGCTGCCGGTCCGTTCCTCGCACGACCTGGTGAAGCCTGCCTCCTGGGCCGCAACGCGCAGGGAGGGGAGGGCAGTTGGGGTGATCATCGGGGTGTCGTCATCCATCCACGGATGATGCAAGCGCCGCACCTGCCATGCAACAGCCATGTCGGTCAGCTGTCGGCCGTGTCGGTCTCGCGTCGGTGGATTGTCGGTGCTCGCTGGAACCGTTCCGGAGTAGCCGCCGGGCGACCGTCCGGTGGGCCCGCGACACGCAACGCACGCAAGGAGTCGTCATGACCACACACGTCACGATCATCGGCGCCGGACTCGGCGGACTGACCCTCGCCCGCGTCCTGCACGTGAACGGCATCCCGGCCACGGTCTACGAAGCGGAGGCCTCACCGATGGCCCGCCTCCAGGGCGGGATGCTCGACATCCACGACTACAACGGCCAACTCGCCCTGAAAGCCGCCGACTTGATGGACGAGTTCCGCGCCATCATCCAGGAGGGCCGCCAGGCGACCCGTGTCATCGACTGGAACGGCACCGTCCAGCTCGACGAGCCCGACGACGGCGCCGGTGGCCGACCCGAGGTGCAGCGCGGGGAGTTGCGGCAGATCCTGCTCGACTCGCTCCCGGACGGGACCGTGCGGTGGGGGCACAAGGTCAGCGGCACCCGCACCCTCGACGACGGACGGCACGAAGTCGCCTTCGCCGACGGGAGCGTCGTCGTCACGGACCTGCTCGTCGGCGCCGACGGCGCCTGGTCGCGCGTACGGCCGTTGCTGTCCGACGCCATTCCCGAGTATTTCGGGCGGTCGTTCGTCGAGACCTATCTGTACGACAGTGAGACCCGGCATCCCGTCGCCGCCAGGACGGTCGGCGGCGGTTCGCTGTTCGTGCTCGCCCCGGGCAAGGGAGCGGACGGGAAGTGGATAGGTGCGCACCGGGAGCGCGGCGAGACGCTGCACGCCTACGTGATCCTGGCCAAGCCGGAGGAGTGGTTCGCCGAGATCGACTTCACCGATTCCGCCGCGGCCACCGCACGCATCGCCGCCGAGTTCGACGGATGGGCCCCCGAGATCACCGCCCTGATCACCGACACCGACACCGCTCCCGTCCTGCGGCCCCTCAACTGGCTCCCGATCGGCCACCGTTGGGACCGCGTGCCGGGAGTGACTCTCCTGGGCGACGCCGCCCACCTCGCACCGCCGGACGGCGAGGGCGCCAACCTGGCCATGCAGGATGGTGCCGAACTCGGCCTGGCCATCGCCGCGCACCCCGACGACATCGAGGCCGCGCTCACCTCGTACGAGGAAGCACTGTTCCCCCGTAGCGCCGCAGCGGCGACCGCGGCCGTGGCCACCAACGAAGCGATGGGGCAGATGCTGATCGACGGCCTCGACCGCGACGAGCGGAGCGCATGACGGACCCGGCTAGCTCTTGGACAGTTGGAACGTGGCCGCCGCCGGGAACTTCAGACCGGTGCAGTCGCGGCGGGCGGCGACATCCGTGACGTACGCCTTGAAGAGGGCCTGGAGCCGCTTCTGGACGACCTTGTCGTACGGATAGTCGCTGCTCAGCGTGTGGACGGCCGGCTGTCCGGCGCAGGTGGAGGAGGCCCACCACACGTTTTCCTCGCCGTCGTGGCCCGCGGTGCCGGGGTCCAACGACCTGTGTTCCCTGCCGAAGTGGTCCGTCGCGACCTCGCGTGCCTCGTCGCCGAAGTAGGACTCGGTCCGCAGCCAGAAGGGCGCGAGCCGGATCACGTCGTCGAGGCTGTCGCCGCCGACTTCGTCCTTGCCGAGGTCGGGCCACATCCTGCGCACCTCCTTGCTGCTCACGCCGAGCAGGCAGCTCTCCTCCTGCGCGTGGGCGGCGGCAGGGGTGCCCAGGGCGCGGTCGGGGAGACGCCAGCGGCCCTTCGCCGCGATGTATCCGGCGTACCAGCCGCACGTTCCGCCGGCCGACTTCGCGTTCACCAACTTCGCGCTGGGCGTGGGCAGTTCGGCCGGAAGTGCGGGCAGCGCGGCCTTGCAGCCCAGCTTCTTCGCCGCCCGTACGGCCGCGGTGCGAGCCAGTTCGGCAAGCGTTCCGCGGTCGGCGTCCGTGACCGGGTCGTCCTCGAAGTACCTGGCCACGGTCATGGTGTTGATGGAGGTCGTCCCGCCGGACTTGTCGGTGCACTTGGCCTTCACGACGGCGGCGTTGCCGTAGTACACACCGAGCCGCCCGTCACCGATCGGGTACGCCCCCGTCTGCCCGGCCTCCCGTGTGACGTCGGCGTTCGCCTTCCTGCCCACCATCCCGAACGGGTCGTCCCACCCGCTCACCAACTGCGCGAAGTCGTCGCTCGGGTTCGACCAGACCGAGAGCAGGAAGTGGTTGTACGTGGTGCCCGGCTTCCCGACCCGGTAGATCTCACACCGCGCGGGCATGAAGGCCGGACCGAAGTCGCCGATCGAGTCGTTGGCTTCGCTGCCCGCCCGCGCCCTCGTCGTACCGCCGTTGAGGTCCAGCACCTGGTCGGGGTCGACGAGCCCGGCGCAGGCCTTCGCGATCCGGTCCCGGCTGGCGGACCGGTCGAACTGGTCCCTCGCCTCCAGCCACAGCCCCCAGCCACCCGCCCCGACCCCGAACACCGCTGCCACAGCCACGAGTTGGTTGAAGGCATTGCGCCGACGGCTCCCTCGGTCCGGAGTCAGCCAGCGCGAGCGCGGAAAGGGCACCCGGGCACGCTCGGAGGATGAGAATTCAGGCGTGTTTTCACTGTCGAAACTCACGCGCACCTCCGGCCGTCGCCGCCGAACTCACGTATCCCCACCGGTACTTCCACGTTCCCGCTCCCCCGCTCCACGCCCACGAACCGTCGAAGTTAACACAAGCGAAGGCCCTGCCCGGATCCCGGACAGGGCCTTCACATGCATGCGTTCCTACGACGGACTACGGCGTCCTACGACGACCTACGCCAGCAGCGCCGGGATCGTCCCCTCGTGCGCCTCGCGCAGCTCCTCCAGGGACAGCGCGAACTCGCCCTGCACGTCCACCCCATCGCCGTCGACGACACCGATACGGGTGACGGGCAGACCCCGCGCCCCGCACATGTCGTTGAAGCGCAGTTCCTCCGAGCGCGGGATCGCCACGACCGCACGGCCCGCCGACTCCGAGAACAGGAACGTGAACGCGTCCAGACCGTCCGGGACGATCAGACGCGCGCCCTTCTCGCCCAACAGGGCCGATTCCACTACCGCTTGGATCAGACCGCCGTCGGACAGGTCGTGCGCCGAGTCGATCATGCCGTCCCGCGAGGCGGAGATCAGGATCTCGGCCAGCAGCCGCTCCCGCTCCAGGTCGACCTTCGGGGGCAGGCCGCCGAGGTGGTCGTGGACGACCTGCGACCAGGCCGAACCCCCGAACTCCTCACGCGTGTCGCCGAGAAGGTAGAGCAGCTGCCCTTCCTCCTGGAAGGCGACCGGCGTCCGGCGCGCGACATCGTCGATGACGCCCAACACCGCGACCACCGGGGTCGGGTGAATGGCGACGTCGCCCGTCTGGTTGTAGAGGGAGACGTTGCCGCCCGTGACCGGCGTGCCCAACTGCTGGCAGGCGTCGGCCAGTCCACGGATCGCCTCCGCGAACTGCCACATCACCGCCGGGTCTTCGGGCGAACCGAAGTTCAGGCAGTCGGAGACCGCGAGGGGCTTCGCGCCCGTCGTGGCCACGTTGCGGTAGGCCTCCGAGAGCGCCAACTGCGCGCCCGCGTACGGGTCCAGCTTCGCGTACCGGCCGTTGCCGTCCGTCGCGATGGCGACCCCGAGGCCGGTCTCCTCGTCGATGCGGATCATGCCCGAGTCCTCGGGCTGCGCCAGCACCGTGTTGCCCTGCACGAAGTGGTCGTACTGCGACGTGATCCACTTCTTGGACGCCTGGTTCGGCGACGACACCAGCGCCAGGACCTGCGACTTCAGTTCCTCCGAAGTCCCGGGCCGCGCAAGCTTGTTGGCATCGTCCGCCTGGAGCGCGTCCTGCCAGGACGGGCGGGCGTACGGGCGCTCGTAGACCGGGCCGTCGTGCGCGACCGTGCGCGGGTCGACGTCCACGATCTTGCCGCCGTGCCAGAAGATCTCCAGGCGGTCGCCGTCGGTCACCTCACCGATGACCGTGGCGATGACGTCCCACTTCTCGCAGATCTCCAGGAAGCGGTCGACCTTCGACGGTTCGACGACCGCGCACATCCGTTCCTGCGACTCGCTCATGAGGATTTCCTCGGGCGAGAGGGTCGAGTCGCGGAGCGGGACGTCGTCCAGGGTGACCGTCATGCCGCCGGAGCCGTTGGACGCCAACTCGCTTGTGGCGCAGGAGAGTCCGGCCGCACCGAGGTCCTGGATGCCGACGACCAGCTTCTCGGCGAAGGCCTCAAGCGTGCACTCGATGAGGAGCTTCTCCTGGAAGGGGTCACCCACCTGGACGGCCGGGCGCTTGCTCGGCTTCGCGTCGTCGAAGGTCTCGCTCGCCAGGATCGACGCGCCGCCGATGCCGTCGCCGCCCGTGCGGGCGCCGTAGAGGATGACCTTGTTGCCCGCGCCGGAGGCCTTCGCGAGGTGGATGTCCTCGTGCCGCATGACGCCGATGGCGCCGGCGTTGACCAGCGGGTTTCCCTGGTAGCAGGCGTCGAAGACGACCTCGCCGCCGATGTTGGGCAGGCCGAGGCAGTTGCCGTAGCCGCCGATGCCCGCGACGACGCCCGGGAGGACGCGCTTGGTGTCGGGATGGTCGGCCGCACCGAAGCGCAGGGGGTCTACGACCGCTACCGGGCGGGCACCCATCGCGATGATGTCGCGCACGATGCCGCCGACTCCCGTGGCCGCGCCCTGATACGGCTCCACGTACGACGGGTGATTGTGCGACTCCACCTTGAAGGTGACCGCGTAGCCCTGGCCGACGTCCACCACGCCCGCGTTCTCGCCGATGCCCACGAGCAGCGCATCGGACTGGGGGGCCTTCTCGCCGAACTGGCGGAGGTGGACCTTGGAGGACTTGTAGCTGCAGTGCTCGGACCACATGACGGAGTACATGGCGAGCTCGGCGCCGGTGGGCCGGCGGCCGAGGATCTCCACGACCCGCTCGTACTCGTCCTTCTTCAGGCCGAGTTCGGCCCAGGGCAGCTCGACGTCGGGGGTCTCGGCCGCGTGCTCGACCGTGTCCAGAGGCGTCCGGCTCATGCGTTGACCAGCTTCTTGAGGATCGAGGTGAAGAAGGGGAGGCCGTCGGTGCGACCGGACCCGATGAGCGGCTCGACGGCGTGCTCGGGGTGCGGCATGAGGCCTACGACGTTCCCGGCGGCGTTCGTGATGCCGGCGATGTCGCGCAGCGAACCGTTCGGGTTCACGTCCAGGTAGCGGAAGACCACCCGGCCCTCCGCCTCCAGCTCGTCGAGCGTGTGCTCGTCGGCGACGTACCGGCCGTCCATGTTCTTCAGCGGGATGTGGATCTCCTGGCCGGCGCTGTAGTCGCCCGTCCAGGCGGTGTCCGCGTTCTCCACCCGCAGTTTCTGGTCACGGCAGATGAAGTGGAGGTGGTTGTTTCCGAGCATCGCACCGGGGAGGAGGTGCGCCTCGGTGAGGACCTGGAAACCGTTGCAGATACCGAGGACGGGGAGGCCCGACTTCGCCTGCTCGATGACCGTCTCCATCACCGGCGAGAAGCGGGAGATGGCACCCGCGCGCAGATAGTCGCCGTAGGAAAAACCGCCCGGGAGGACTACCGCGTCGACCTGGTGGAGGTTCTTGTCCTTGTGCCAGAGGGCGACCGGTTCGGCGCCGGCGAGGCGGATCGCGCGCTGGGTGTCGCGGTCGTCGAGGCTGCCCGGGAAAGTGACGACGCCAATACGAGCGGTCACTTCGCGGCCTCCGCGACTTCCTCCACCTTGACGGTGAAGTCCTCGATCACGGTGTTGGCGAGGAAGGATTCCGCAAGATCGTGGATGCGGGCGAGCGCGGCCTCGTCGACCGGTCCGTCAACTTCCAGTTCGAATCGCTTTCCCTGACGTACGTCGGAGATACCTTCGAAACCCAGGCGTGGCAGCGCACGCTGGACCGCCTGGCCCTGGGGGTCGAGGATCTCCGGCTTGAGCATGACGTCGACTACGACGCGTGCCACTGGCACTCCCGGTGTTGTGGTGCTGAGCGTGTTCCTGCGGGTCTTCGACAGGTGTCTTCAGACTACCCGCACAAAATTTCTACGCGAGTAGAGTTGTAGGAATCTACGTGAGGACCATCACGATCCGGTGTCGGGCGGGGGTCTTCACGAAAAGTTCAGGGAAAGATCCCGGATCGATCCCGGTTCCCTATTGCGCGGAGACACGCGGGAAGATTTAGTCGGGCTTCACATTGCATTGCCGGGCACTGTACAAATGAATTGGCAATAGCCGATACTTTGCCCAATAACAGGCGGACAGTCGACATCTCCGCACCTCCGTGGCGTCTCCGTGCGCCCCTGCGGATAGTGCGGTTTCAGGTGTCGCACGAAGGGACCGATATTCGTGGCGCAGAAGGTCGTGGTCACTCTCTTTGACGACATCGACGGCTCGGAAGCGGCGGAAACGATCGCCTTCGGGCTCGACGGCAAGTCGTACGAGATCGACCTGAATCAAGCCAATGCCAAGAAACTGCGTAAGGCGCTCGCGCCCTACGTGGACGCAGGTCGCAAACGGTCGAGGTCCGGCAAGGCCTACCGCCAGACCGAGATTGCCCCCGACCCGGCGGCCGTCCGGGCCTGGGCGCAGGCCAACAAGATGGACGTGCCGGCGCGCGGACGCATCCCCAAGAAGGTCTACGAGGCGTTCGCCGCCGCGCAGTGAGCCGGCAGGCCACGGCCGGTCAGCCGCCCCTCGGCACAACCGACTTGCGCTGCACCCCTCCTGGTCAGCTAGAGTTCGGAGCACGCCGAGGGGCGAGGCCGAAAGGCCCAGCTCACGGAGTACATGCGGGTGTAGTTCAGTAGCAGAACATCCCCCTTCCAGGGGGAAGGCGCAGTGTGCAATTCCTGTCACCCGCTCTGCATCGCCGTCCGAACCACTCTGGTGGATCGGGTAGGCTGGTGCTCGCGCCGATCAGTGAGAGCTGGTCGGAGGCAATGCGGACGTAGCTCAGTTGGTAGAGCGCAACCTTGCCAAGGTTGAGGTCGCCAGTTCGAACCTGGTCGTCCGCTCCAGCGAAAACCCCGGTCCCGGTGGACCGGGGTTTTCTGTATGCCCACTGCCCGTCGTATGTCCGGTGCCCGTCTGACATTTGTCATGCCGAGTGATGACACCGCGCACTGCTGCCGCGCCCCGGCCGCCGGGACGCTGAAGTCATGGACACCAACGAACACGAACACGTGATTGAGGTCACTGACCTACGCCGTGTGTACGGGGGCGGGTTCGAGGCTGTGCGGGGGATCACCTTCTCCGTGCGGCGAGGCGAGGTCTTCGCGCTCCTGGGCACCAATGGCGCGGGCAAGACGTCCACGGTCGAACTCCTTGAGGGGCTCGCGGCGCCGTCCGGCGGGCAGGTGCGCGTCCTCGGCCACGATCCCTACGCCGAGCGGGCCGCCGTACGGCCGCGTACCGGGGTGATGTTGCAGGAGGGCGGGTTCCCGTCCGAGCTGACCGTCGCCGAGACCGCGCGGATGTGGGCCGGCTGCACGAGCGGGGCGCGGCCGGTGCCGGAGGCGCTCGCGCTGGTCGGGCTGGAGAAGCGGTCCGCCGTACGGGTGAAGCAGTTGTCCGGGGGTGAACGGCGGCGGCTCGATCTCGCGCTCGCGCTGCTCGGGGAGCCCGAGGTGCTGTTCCTCGACGAGCCGACGACCGGTCTTGACGCCGAAGGGCGCCGGGACACCTGGGAGTTGGTGCGGGCGCTGCGCGACGGCGGGACGACCGTGCTGCTGACCACGCACTACCTGGAGGAGGCGGAGGGCCTCGCCGACCGGCTTGCGATCCTGAGCGAGGGACGGATCGCGGTCACCGGGACACCGGCCGAGGTGACGGCGGGGCGGCCGTCGCGGATTTCCTTCGAACTGCCCGCGGGCTATTTCGTGGGGGACCTGCCGCCGCTCGGTGAGCTGGGGGTCGTCCGGCATGAGGTGGCGGGGAGGGTCGTACGGCTGGAGACGCAGGAGTTGCAGCGGGCGGCCACCGGGTTGTTGGTGTGGGCCGAGCGGGCGCGGATCGAATTGCGGCGGCTTGAGGTGCGGTCGGCCTCGTTGGAAGAGGCGTTTTTGGGGATCGCTCGGGAGCAGCAGGAGGTGACGGCATGAGTGCCCTTGTGACCACTCCGGTCGGGCGGTTGCGGGCGCTGGGGCGGGCCGAGTTGGCGTTGCTGGGGCGGAACCGGAGTGCGGTGGTCACGGCGTTGCTCGTGCCGTTGGCACTGCCGTTCAGCGTGCGGCCCGCGGTCGACCAGATGAACCTCAAGGGGGAAGGGCTGACGGTCGGTTCGGTGATGCTCACGGCCGCGATCGGCTTCTCGCTGCTCTTCGCCGTGTACTCGTCGTTGGTGAGTGCCTTCGTCTCGCGGCGGGAGGAACTGGTCCTCAAGCGGCTGCGCACCGGGGAGTTGGGCGACTCCGAGATCCTCGCCGGCACCGCGCTCCCGGCGGTGTGCCTCGGGTTCGTCCAGTCCGTGCTGCTGGCCGCCGCCTGCGCGCTGCTCCTCGACGCGGGGGCGCCCGCGATGCCCCAACTCGTCGTCCTGGGGCTGCTGTTCGGCCTCTTCCTGTGCGCCGCGCTGGCGGCCCTCACGGCGAGTGTCACCAGGACGGCGGAGAGCGCGCAGGTGACCGCGTTGCCGGTGGTGCTGGTGTCCATGATGGGCTCCGGGATCATCGTCCCGCTCCAGCTCCTGTCCGACCGGGTCGCCGACGTCTGCCGGTTCCTCCCCCTCTCCCCCGCGATCCGGTTGATCAGCGGCGGCTGGAACGGCGACCTGTCCGGCTACGACGCGCTGGGCGCCGTCCTGACCGCGCTGGCCTGGACCGTCCTCGCGGTGTTTGCTGTACGGCGGTGGTTCCGTTGGGAACCGCGGCGCTGAGGTACGGGCAGCACGGGGAGCACCAGGTGATACGGACGTCGGTTGACTGGTGGGGGCGGAAGAGCACGCCCGGGAAGGTCGAGACGTACACCCGGTGGTCCTACCACTTCTTCGCCGTGATCGAGGTCGCGGTGATCGGGCTGCCGCTGTTCTCGCAGGTCGGGGCGGACACCGCGGGCTGGATGGCGGCGGTCGTGACCGTGCACGCGCTGCTGTGCTCCGCCACCGCCTCCCGGGCGCTCGACTGGACGCGCGGACGGCGCGCCCAGCCCGTACGGCTGCTGTGGCTCCTCGGGTCGGTGACCGCGCTGATCGCCGTCGTCGCGCTCGTTCTACGGGAGCGGGGCCCCGGCGACCACCAGGTGAGGGCCGCCGCGAGCACGCTCTTCGTGGGCGTGCTGAGCTTCGGCGCGGGCACGCTGACGCTCGGGGTCCGCGGCCGGCGGCAGGTCCTCACGGTGGTGGCGGTCGCCGTGGGCGGAACGCTGGTCGCACAGCTCCCGCTGGGCGTGGCCGCCCCCGCGGCGCTCGGCACCGGGATCGCCGTCCTCTTCGGCGGCGGAGGTCTCGCCTTCACCGCCGCCTTCTCCGTCTGGCTCCTCGACGCCGTCTACGAACTCGACGAGGCCCGCGAGACCCGCACCCGGCTCGCCGTCGCCGAGGAACGGCTGCGGTTCGGGCGCGACCTGCACGACGTCATGGGCCGCAACCTGTCGGTGATCGCCCTGAAGAGCGAACTGGCCGTACAACTGGTCCGGCGCGGGCGGCCGGAGGCCGTGGAGCAGATGATCGAGGTACAGCGGATCGCACGGGAGTCGCAGCGCGAGGTACGGGACGTCGTACGGGGCTACCGCGAGGCCGACCTCGGGGTCGAACTCGCCGGCGCGCAGGGCGTGTTGAGCGCCGCGGGCATCGAGTGCGAGGTGACCGGAGAGGCGACCGGGCTGCCGATCGAGGTGCAGTCGGCACTCGGCTGGGTGGTCCGTGAGGCCACGACGAACGTACTGCGGCACGGGGATGCCGGGCGGTGCGTGGTCGGGGTACGGGTGGCCGAGGGCCGGGTCGTACTCACCATCGAGAACGACGGGGTGGCGGCGGGCTTGCCGGGCGGTGCGGGGGCGGGAGGGGACGGCGAGGCGGCGGGCGGGCTGCGGGGGAGCGGAGGGGCGGGACTGGGCGACGGGATAACGGCTTTGCCGGGGAGTGGTGGGACGGGGTCGGGGTCGAAGGACTGGGCGCCGGGGCTGCTGGGGAGTGGTGGGTCGGGGGCGGGCGACAGGACACCGGTGCTGTCAGGGAGCGGAGGGGCGTGGCCGAAGAGCGGGGCACCAGGCCTGCCGGGGAGCGGAGCATCACAACCAGGCGAGGGCGCACCGGCCTTGCCGGGGAGTGGCGGGTCGGGACCGGGCAACGACACACCGGCCTTGGCGGGGAGCGGAGGGGCGCGGCCGCAGGGCGAGGCACCAGGCCTGCCGGGGAGCGGAGGATCGGAGCTGGGCGACGGCACACCGGCCTTGCCGCAGAGTGGCGGGCCGAGGACGGTCGACGGCACACCGAGCCCGCCGGGGAGCGGTGGGTCAGGGCCGGGCGACGGCACACCGACCTTGCCGGGGAGTGGCGGGCCGAGGCCAGGCGACGGGACACCGGGCCCGCCGGGGAGCGGAGGATCGGGACCGGGTGACGGCACACCGGCGCTGTCACAGAGCGGAGGGGCGCGGCCGAAGGACCGGGCACCAGGCCTGCGCGGAAGTGACGGGCCGAGGTCGAAGGGCTGGGCGCCGGCGCTGCCAGGGAGGAGCGGTGGGTCGGGACCGCAGGACCGGGCACCGGCCCCGGGTGGAAGTGGTGGGTCTGGGCTGGTCGGGCTGCGGGAGCGGCTCAGTGCTGTGGGTGGGGAACTGGAGGCGGGGATCGTGGGCGAGGATCGGTTCAGGGTGGTGGCGACGGTGCCGTTGCCGGACGTGACCGGGGCCGGCGCATGACCGCCCCTGTCGTACGGCTGCTGCTCGCCGATGACGAGCATCTGATCCGGGGTGCGCTCGCCGCGCTGCTCGGGCTGGAGGACGATCTGCTGGTGGTCGCGGAGGCGGCGACCGGGCCCGAGGCGCTGGCCATGGCGCGGGCGCACCGGCCCGACGTCGCCGTACTGGATCTGCAGATGCCGGGGGCGGACGGTGTGAAGGTCGCCACATCGTTGCGGGCCGAGCTGCCCGGGTGTCGGGTGCTGATCGTGACCGGGCATGGGCGGCCTGGGCATCTCAAGAGGGCACTTGCAGCTGGGGTGCGGGGGTTTGTGCCCAAGACCGTCAGTGCGCAGCGGCTTGCCGAGATCATTCGTACCGTGCATGCCGGAAATCGTTATGTCGACCCCGAGTTGGCCGCCGACGCGATCTCCGCCGGGGACTCACCGCTGACCGCCCGCGAGGCCGAGGTGCTGGAGCTGGCCGCCGACGGGGCGCCCGTCGCGGAGATCGCCGAACGGGCCGCGCTGTCACAGGGCACCGTACGGAACTATCTCTCCTCCGCCGTCTCGAAACTCGGGGCCGAGAACCGTCATACGGCAGTGCGTCTCGCACGCGAGCGAGGTTGGGTATAGTTGCTCTCGCGCCACGGCGCAGCGCGGACGTAGCTCAGTTGGTAGAGCGCAACCTTGCCAAGGTTGAGGTCGCCAGTTCGAACCTGGTCGTCCGCTCAGAACAAAAACCCCGGTCCGGGTGGACCGGGGTTTTTTCATTCCCTCTAGGCCCAGTTCAGGCCCGTGAGGCGCTCGTACGCCTCGATGTACTTCGCGCGCGTGGCCTCCACCACCTGCTGCGGGAGTGCCGGCGGCGGCTGCTCGCTCTTGCGGTCCCAGCCCGACTCCGGGCCGGTCAGCCAGTCGCGCACGAACTGCTTGTCGTACGACGGCTGCGCGTGGCCCGGCTCCCAGGTCTCGGCCGGCCAGAAGCGGGACGAGTCCGGGGTGAGGACCTCGTCGGCGGCGATCAGCGTCTCGCCGTCGTAGCCGAACTCGAACTTGGTGTCCGCGAGGATGATGCCCCGGTCGCGGGCGATGTCCCGGGCCCGGCCGTAGACCGCGAGGGTCGCCTGGCGCAGCTGCGCGGCGGTGTCGGCGCCGACCTGACGCGCGACCTCCTCGTACGACACGTTCTCGTCGTGCTCGCCTACGGCGGCCTTCGTCGCCGGGGTGAAGATCGGGGCGGGGAGTTCGCTGCCGTCGACCAGGCCCTCGGGGAGGGCGAGGCCACAGACCGTACGGGACGCGTTGTACTCCAGCAGGCCGGAGCCGGTGAGGTAGCCGCGGGCCACGCACTCCACCGGGACCATCCGGAGCGACTTGCAGATGAGGGTGCGGCCCGCCCAGTCGGCGGGGGCGCCGGGCGGGAGTTCGGTGCCGAGGACGTGGTTGGGGATCAGGTCGGCGAGCTGGTCGAACCACCAGAGGGAAAGTTGGGTGAGGACCCTGCCCTTGTCGGGGATCTCCGTGGGCAGTACCCAGTCGTACGCGGAGATGCGGTCGCTGGCGACCATCACGAGGTCGCCCGCCTCGTTCTGGTAGAGCTCGCGCACCTTGCCGGTGTGGAGGTGCGTCAGGCCCGGAACCTGGAGCGGCTCGGGCTTTTCTACGAATCCGGACACGGTTCCTCCAGTGGGTCTCTCCAACTGGCTCGATTGTCCCGTATGCGGGGCTGACATCTGGTCGCGGGGTCAGTCGTGCTTGCAGATGCGGTCCAGGAGGTTGGCCGTGGCGCGCTGGATGCGGGCGTCCACATGGCCGGGGCGGTCCAGGGCCGGTGACCAGGCGAAGGTGCCGGAGGCGAAGACCAGGGAGCCGGACGGCGCGCGGTACAGGGACGTCTCCTGGTGGCGGAGGGCGCCCTCGCCGTCCGCGTACGGGGAGTGGGCGAGCAGGATGCGCTCCTCGTGCTGCGGGAGCTGGGTGCGCGGGAAGTAGCGGTCGGCCTCGCCCGCGACAAGGCCCTCGATCGCGTCGCCCTCGCCGGCACCGGTCGCCTCCCACAGCCAGTGGTCGGCGTTGCGGACGATCAGGGGGTGCGGCTCGGGTACCCGGCCCGCGTACTGGATGCCGACCAACTGCTGCTCGGGGCGGTCGACTTCGCGCCACAGCACCGGCTTGCCCGGGCCCCGGCGCTTGCGGCAGGTGAGCAGCCGGTCGGGGACGCCGGACGGGGAGGGGGCCAACTCCACTTGCCAGTACATGGTGTTGGCGGAGAGGAAGACGAGGGACGTGCCGTGCTCGCGGGCGAGTTCGACGGTACGGCGCATATGTGTCGACCAGTACTCGTCGTGGCCCGGGAAGACCAACCCCCGGTAACGGGTGGGGTCTACGCGGCCCGCGTGCAGGTCGCGGGCGTCGGCGTACGCGAGGTCGTAGCCGTAGCGCTCGGCCCAGCGGATGAAGTCGTAGGCGTGGCCCACGTGGAGGGGCAGGCCCGCGCCGGCGTACGGGCGGTCGAAGGAGACCGTCGTCGCGGCCTCGGACTCGCCGAGGAGGCGGCCGTCGACGTCCCAGGCGTGGTAGAGGCTCGCGCCGGTGTGGCCGTCCTCCGGGTAGAGGTTGTAGGCCTGCCAGGTGATGTCCGGCAGGAGGAGGAGCAGGTCGGCGGGGTGGTTGTCGCGGACCGTGAAGGGGATGTGGGAGCGGTAGCCGTCGGCGGTGGTGAGGACGGCGACGTAGGCGCCGATGCTCCAGTGGCTGGGGATCTGCAGTCGCCAGGACAGCCACCAGTGGTGGCAGGAGACCGTGCGGTCGGCGGTGAGCGGCGGCGGCTGGACGATGCCCGAGAGGCGGGGGCTGGTGGTGATCTTGGCGGCGCCGTCACCGCCGTAGTGGCCGATGCGGTAGACGTCGACGGCGAACTCCTGGGGCGGGTCGACCGTGACGTGGAAGTCGAGGGCCTCGCCGGGCGCTACCGCACTGGCCGAGGTGAACCCCTTGATCTGCCGGTGGACGTCGTCGGCGGAACGGGGGCCTCCGGTGCCGCGCGGGCCCGGGATCCGGGGGGTGCCGCGGTCGGTGGCGTGGATCGGGGCCGGGTCCAGGTACCAGGGGACGACATGGCCGGTGTCGTCGAAGTAGGTCTCGCTGCCGCGGAGCCAGGGGACCGGGCCCTGCCCGAAGGGGTCCGTCACGGCGTGCGCCAGCGCTCCCGACTCCCAGCGGCGGATCTGCTGCGGCCCCATGCCACTCCCCTCCCTCGTGCCCCCGTGGTGGTCCTTCGTTCAGCTGTCGTACGGCGCGCGCCCATGCCGTGTACGGGATCGGCCCCAGCACATCACATTAAGCACGCACTCTGTCACTGGTCGTTGCCAATTGACCGAAAGTGGAATGTGATGTTCCGGTGGGGCGGGGCGCCCGAGGGGCGGCTCACGCGGTGGTACGGCTCGGGCGTCATCGGACGTCATCGGACGTCAGACGAGCCGTACCGGCTTCTCCGGGCGTATGCCCAGGTCGATCAGCCACGCCCGCAGCGGGGCCGGGTCGCCGTCCTCCACGAGGCTGAGAACCCTCGGGGCGAGGTCGGCCGCTCTTTCGCCGTTGACCAGAAGTGTCGGGCCGTCGAGCCAGTCGAGGCCGGGGACCGCGCCTGCCGTGTCCATCGCGGCGCAGCACACCATCGCCGTGACGTGATCGGCGAGCAACTCCCGTCCGGTGCGCGGCGGTTGCAGCGGGAAGAGCGGCAGCGAGCCGTCGTCCCAGAGCGCGGTGTCGGGGCCCTGCCCGGCCGGTGCCGAACCGGTCGACGGGGTGGCCGCCTCCTCCCGCGCCAACTCGGCGGTGAGCCCGGCGGCCAGCGCCGCGCTGTGCGGCGAACCGCTCTCGCCGAGCTCGTCGTCGGCGGCCATTGCTTTGTACGGCTCCGGCTCGGGGTCCGGGTGGGGGTGAGAGGGAGGGTGAGAGCCGTGGAGGTCGGGGGCGTCGACGCCGATGGTCCCCAGGGAGTGGCCGGTCTCGTCGGCCTCGCTGTACCGGTCCGCCGTCGTCGGGTCTGTCAGGTGGTCCACCACTCGGGCCAGGGTCGGGGCGTCGTGGTGGGGGGTGACGGGGTCGGGGGAACGGCGGACGCCGAGGGTGTCCAGGACGCGGTGGAGGCGGGCAGCGTCGGTGCGCCAGGTGCGGTCGACGACCTCCTCCGGGTACTCCTGCCAGTCGACCGGCGCCCAGTCGGGACCTGCCTCGGCCGGACCGCCGTGGAAGAGGCGGGCGGCGAGGAGCGAGGTCGCCTCGTCGATCGTGCCGGGCTCTTCGAGCAGGTCGCAGGCGGGGCGCTCGCCCAGACGGGAGGCGAAGCCCTCGGCCAGGCGGTCACGGCGGGACAGCTCGGTGAGCGCCGCCACGACGCCCGCGTCCAGCCGGGACGGCCAGCGGCCCATCCTCCACGCGGGCAGCGCGACCCGGGTGAGCAGCCGGTCCCAGCCCGCGTACGCCAGACCCACCTGTTCCTGGGCGACGATCCGCAGGCCGTAGTCCACAGCCTGTGCACGCTCGGCGGCAGCGGCGGCCACGCCCCGCTCCATCTCGGCCGCGTGCACCCGGCAACTGCGCAGCAGCAGCCGGGCGACCCAGCCGACACCGGCGAGCACCGAGCGGAACAGGGGGCCACGGGGTGCCGAGGTCACGGCCACCGCCGCGTCCAGTCCCCGTACGAAACGGCGGGCCGCGGCTATGTCCGGGTGCGCCGAGGGTCCCGTACCCGCGACGACGGGGGCGAGCACCGCGCGCAGCTCGCCGACCCGCATCCACCACAGGAACGGGGAGCCGATGACGAGGACGGGCGAGGCGGCCGTACGACGGGAACGCGCCGGGGTGAGGCCCCGTACGCCCGTGATCTCGTCGCGGTCCTCCTGCGGGGGCTGGCCGTGGGCCGGGTGGGTGCGGTCCTCCAGCCAGCTGTCGCAGTCCGGGGTGAGCGCTATCGCGGACGGTGCGGGGACGTCGAGACGGTCGGCCAGGTCACGCACCATGCGGTACAGGTCGGGGGCCGACTCCTCGGCGATCGCGACCGTGGGGCTCACGGCCGGGCGGGAGCGCGCGACGACCAGCGCGATGGCGCCGGCCGCGAGCAGCACGACGACCGCGGCCACGCCCATGATCCAGCGGGAGAGGTCCCAGCCCCGGCCCACGAGATGGCCGGTGGAACCCCCGGCGAGCAGGATCACCGCGACGGCGGCGGGCAACAGGGCGACGGCCAGCGCCCGGCTGCGGATCCGCAGCACGGCCAAGGCCCGGGAACGCGCCGCCTGCGCGCCCGCCTCCACACCCATACCGGTCACGACCGGACCTCACCCCCTCCGTGCTGTCCCGCTCTGCTGGCGTTGCTCACTCCCCCACTGTGGCACCCGCCACTGACATCGCAATGCCGGTGGGCCAAGTGCCGGAACGCTTGCGCCGCACCATAGTTGGGGCCCCGGCCCCCGTCAGCCGGATGGGGCATCGGTCACTCGATGGAATGGCTCAGGGGAAAGGTGGATGACGGAGGGCAAGGATCAGGCCCCGAATCGAGAGACGGATTCGGGGCCTGTCGGGTTTATCGGTGCGCGGGAGCGCTTGGGGTTACTCGCCCGCCGCCGCCTTCGCCGCGATGTCCGTACGGTGCTGGGAGCCGTCGAGACGGACGCGGGCCACGGCCGCGTACGCGCGCTCGCGGGCCTGGGTGAGGTCCGTGCCGGTCGCCGTGACGGAGAGGACCCGGCCGCCCGCGCTGACGACGTCGTCGCCGTCGTACTTGGTACCGGCGTGCAAGACGTACGCGTACGGGGCGTCCTGCGCCGCCACCTCGTCGAGGCCCGTGATCGGGTCACCGGTGCGCGGGGTGTCCGGGTAGTTGTGCGAGGCGATGACTACGGTGACCGCCGCGTCCTCGCTCCAGCGCAGGGGGGCCAGGTCGTCGAGGGTGCCGTTCGCCGATGCGAGCAGGACGCCGGCGAGCGGGGTCTTCAAGCGGGCCAGGACCACCTGGGTCTCGGGGTCGCCGAAGCGGGCGTTGAACTCGATGACCCGCACGCCGCGTGACGTGATCGCGAGACCGGCGTAGAGGAGGCCGGAGAACGGTGTGCCGCGGCGGCGCATCTCGTCGACGGTCGGCTGGAGGACGGTCTGGAGTACTTCCTCCACCAGCTTCGGGTCGGCCCACGGCAGCGGGGAGTACGCGCCCATGCCGCCGGTGTTCGGGCCCTCGTCGCCGTCCAGCGCGCGCTTGAAGTCCTGGGCGGGCTGCAGCGGGACGACGGTCACGCCGTCGGTGATCGCGAACAGGGACACCTCGGGGCCGTCGAGGAACTCCTCGATGACGACCCGCTCACAGGCGTTGGCGTGCGCCTTCGCCGCGTCGAGGTCGTCGGTCACCACGACACCCTTGCCGGCGGCCAGTCCGTCGTCCTTCACGACGTACGGCGCACCGAAGGCATCGAGAGCCTCCTCGACCTCCTCCGGCGTCGTACAGACATAGGAACGGGCGGTCGGCACACCGGCCGCCGCCATCACTTCCTTGGCGAAGGCCTTGGAGCCCTCCAGCTGCGCGGCCTCCCCGGAGGGGCCGAAAACCGGGATGCCCGCCTCGCGGACGGCGTCGGCGACCCCGGCGACGAGGGGTGCCTCCGGACCGACCACGACCAGCTCGGCACCGAGTTCGGTGGCCAACGTGGCTACGGCTGCGCCGTCGAGGGCGTCGACCTGGTGCAGCTCGGCCACCTCGGCGATGCCGGCGTTGCCGGGGGCGCAGTGCAGGGCGGTGACGTCGGGGTCTAGGGACAGGGAACGGCAGAGGGCGTGTTCGCGGGCACCGGTACCGATGACGAGGACCTTCACGGGGGTCAGCCTAGGTCACGGTGGGGTCGGGGTGGGGCTTGGGTTGTTTGCGGGGTGCGGGTGAGTGGGGGCTGGGCGCGCAGTTCCCCGCGCCCCTAAAGGCGATCGAGGCAGGGCGGGGTGAAAAGAGGCGCCCTACTCGTTGGTGAACTCTTCCATCACCGTTGCTCCCAGCTCCCGGACGATCAGTTCGTGGCCGGAGAGGGCTGACTCGTCGAGGTCGGGGTCGTCTTCCTCGGCGGTGTCGTCCTCGGCGGAGACGATGCGGGGGGCGGGAGCCGGGGAGGGAGCGGCAGGGGGTTGGGGTTGGGTGGGGGCCTGTGCCGAGGGTGAGTTGGTCGTGTTCGTGGGGGTGGGCTGGGGGGATGCCGGGCGGGGGGCGGGCGCAGCGGGGGCGGGGCCGCCGTAGCCACCGGCTGCGCCACCGCCGCCGTAGGAACCGCCCGGCTGCGGGGGCGGGGTGCCGCCGCCCGACGGGTCGACGACCGCCTCGATCTTCCACTGGACGTTGAACTGCTCGGCCAGCGCCTGCTTCAGTACGTCCTCGCTGCCGCTGCTGTTGAAGTTGTCCCGCGCGCCCGCGTTGACGAAGCCGATCTGGAGGGTCGTGCCGTCGAAGCCGGTGACCTGCGCGTTCTGGCTGAGCAGGATCCAGGTGAAACGGCGGCGGTTCTTCACCACTTCCAGGATGTTCGGCCAGAGCATGCGGGGGTCGAGACCGCCGGCCGGGGGTGGGGTGGCGTGAGTGGGGGCCACGGCCTGGGGTGCGGAGGTCGGTACGGCCGCGGGTGCGGCGACAGGGGCGGGTGCGCTGTGGGCGGACGGGGGCTGTCCACCGCCCGCCGGTGCTGCCGTGGGCCAGCCGCCGGGACGGCGACCACTGCCTGCGGCTGTGGCGGTGGGCCAGGCGCCGGGGGTGGGAGCGGCGGCGGGCGGTTGTGCTTGCGGCTGTTGGGGGGCCTGGGGCGGGGGGGCGGGCTGAGAGTAGGCGGCGGGTGCGGGGGTGGGTGCCTGCTCCGCCGGCATCGCGGGGGCGGCGGGGGCCGGTGTCGTACCGGCGAAGGGGGCACCGGGGCCGGGGGCCGGGGCGGTGCCGGGGGCCCCTGGACCTCGTACGGCCGCGCGGGCAGCTGCTGCACCACCGCCGGGCGGAACGGGTGCGGCGGCAGCGACGCCTCCCCCGTGGACCTGAGCCGGAGCCTGAGCCGGAGGCTGGGCGTGGGAATGGGCGGGGGGACGGGCGTGGGCGTCGGGTCCGGGGACGTACCCCATGGCAGGCGCGCCCCCGCCGCCCGCGAAGTTGACGCCCCGCTCCAGTCGGTCGAGGCGGGCCATGACCGACTGCTCGTCGCCGTACGCGGCGGGGAGCATCACGCGGGCGCAGATGAGTTCCAGTTGGAGGCGGGGGGAGGTGGCGCCGCGCATCTCGGTGAGGCCGGTGTTGACGAGGTCGGCGGCGCGGCTGAGCTCGGCCGCGCCGAAGGTGCCGGCCTGCGCCTGCATGCGTTCCAGTACGTCGGCGGGGGCGTCGATGAGGCCCTTGTCGAGCGCATCGGGCACGGCGGCGAGGATCACCAGGTCGCGGAGGCGCTCCAGCAGGTCGGCGACGAAGCGGCGGGGGTCGTTGCCCCCCTCCATGACGTGGTCGACGACCTCGAAGGCGGCGGCGCCGTCACCGGTGGCGAAGGCCTCGACCACGGAGTCGAGAAGCGAGGCGTCGGTGTAGCCGAGCAGCGAGGTGGCCATGGCGTACGTCACACCATCGGTACTCGCCCCCGCGAGCAACTGGTCCATGACGGACATGGAGTCACGCACGGAACCGGCGCCGGCGCGCACGACGAGCGGCAGCACGCCGTCCTCGACGGGAATGTCCTCCCGCCCGCACACCTCGCCGAGGTAGTCGCGAAGCGTGCCCGGCGGCACGAGCCGGAAGGGATAGTGATGGGTCCGCGACCGGATCGTCCCGATGACCTTCTCGGGCTCGGTGGTCGCGAAGATGAACTTGAGGTGCTCCGGCGGCTCCTCGACGACCTTGAGCAGCGCGTTGAAGCCGGCCGACGTGACCATGTGGGCCTCGTCGATGATGTAGATCTTGTAGCGACTGCCCGCAGGCCCGAAGAAGGCCTTCTCCCGCAGGTCACGGGCGTCGTCCACACCACCGTGGGACGCGGCGTCGATCTCGATGACGTCGATGGAACCGGGTCCGTTGCGCGCGAGGTCCTGGCAGGACTGGCACTCGCCGCAGGGCGTGGGCGTGGGCCCTTTCTCGCAGTTCAGACAGCGGGCCAGGATGCGCGCGCTCGTGGTCTTTCCGCAGCCTCGCGGCCCGCTGAACAGGTACGCGTGATTGACCCGGTTGTTCCGCAGCGCCTGCTGCAACGGGTCGGTGACATGCTCCTGCCCGATGACCTCGGCGAACGACTCCGGGCGATAACGGCGGTACAGCGCGAGAGACGACACGCGTACGAGGTTATAGGCGCCCACTGACAACCGGGTCCGCCGATGAGCCCGGTCTTCGCGCCGGGAACGCAAGCGCCCCCCACGCACCCGCCAGAGCCAACCTACCCTTGCTGCCTTCCGGCCCTGGGGGAGTTCAGTCAGATAGCGCCGCGTGAGGGGCTCCGCACAGGCTACAGGATCTGAGCGGGGGGAACGAGTTCGCGAGCACTCCTCAACGTCTTGTATTGTTTGCCGCGGAGGATTCGCCTAGTGGCCTAGGGCGCACGCTTGGAAAGCGTGTTGGGGGCAACCCCTCACGAGTTCGAATCTCGTATCCTCCGCCAGTGCCTCACCGGGCACGATGTCGAAGGGCCCCGCTGTTCGCAGCGGGGCCCTTCGTCGTTGTCCGTCTCAGTTTCCGTCTCAGTTTGTCTCTGAGTCCGTTTTCGGGAGCTCCCAAAGGGCGTCGCCGACTTGCTGGGCGACTTTGCGAAGCATGGTCCCCGTCACGTGCATGTACCGAGCGCGCATCCGGGCCGCTCCCCCGGGCTCCCAACCCATGATCGAGTCGATCACGACGTCGGGGACGCCGAGGATAAGGAGCACGGTCGCGGCGGTGTGACGAGCGTCGTGAAGACGGCCGTTCCGTACGCCCGCGTCCCGGAGAAGCCGCTTCCAGGTGTGGAAGTCGGTGTTGGGACTGAGAGGGCCGCCGATCGGCGAGGCGAAGACGTACCCCTTGCCCTCCCAGTCGGTGCCGGCCGCGATGCGCTCCCGCTCCTGGGCTTCCTGGTGCTGGCGGAGAATCTTGATCAGCGGGTCGGGCAGGCCGATGGTGCGTCGGCCCGCGCGTGACTTGGTGGACTTGTGCTCGCGCCGGGTCTGCTCCCGCTTGGGGCAGTAACCAGCCTTCCGGCCACACGGGTTGGCACCGCAGCCGTGCGCGTACTTGGGGCGGAGTCGGTTCTTGCGAATGCGGACGTATCCCGAGGCGAGGTCGACGTCTTCCCAGTGCAGGCCGAGTGCCTCGCCTTGACGGAGACCAAGGGCCAGGGCGACCACCCAACGCGCGCTGTTGCGGAGCTTGGCCGCTTCGACGAGCAAGCTCTGTACCTCTTCGATCGTGTACGGCTCGATGTCCTCCTCTTCGAGTCGAGGCGCCTTGGCGATCTCGGCCGCGTTGGTGGGCACGTGTCCGCGCCGTACTGCCTCGCTGAGGGCGGTACGGACGGTGCGGTGCACATGGTGAGCGGTGCCGGCCGCGCTGCCGTTGCTCTGCATCTTTTGGTAGAAGCGCTCCAGGTGCTCGGGCTCCAGCCGATCGAGGCGGTGTGCGCCGAGGCCCGGGACCAGGTGCACACGGACGTCCACCTCGTATCCGGCGTACGTGTTCTCGGAGACGTACGGCTTGGCGATGTTCTCGACCCAGTGCTCAAGCCAGCCCTGGACGGTCCAGCCCTTGCCCGGCTTCCGAAGCTTCTTGTCGTCGCGGGCCCGTTCCAACTCGCGTACGGCCTTGGTCACTTCGGCTTTCGTCTTCCGCTCGACGTGACGGCGGTCAGGCTTGCCGTCATCGCGGACGCCGACCGTCACGCGGCCGTGCCATTTGCCGTCCTTGCCGAGGTAGATGGACGAGGCGCCGTTGGGCTGGCGGGTGCGTTTCGTCTCTGCCATGTCTCCCCCCTTCAGGCCGCTACGGCGGGACGGCGGCGGAGTTGGGTGACGTAGGCGGGCAGCGCCTCAGCCGGAACTCGGCGGAGTCGGCCGACCGTGACCGATTCGATCTCGCCCGCGAGCACGAGCTTGAAGCAGGTTGTACGGCCGATACGGAGTCGCCGTGCCGCCTCTTCGACGGTCAGCAGGACCAAGGACGGATCGGCCAGTTCCGGGACAGCGGTCAGGGCTCGCGGCTCAGCCACGGGTGGGCTCTCCTTCCGTGCCGGGGGCGGGTTCGAGGGATTCGGCGAGCCAGGCTTCGGTAGAGGAGAGGCCGGTTCCGGCGAAGACCCAGTGCGCGAGTACGTACGTGGTGTTGGTGGTGGGGCCGTTGGCGGGTGTGGCTTGTGCTCGGCGCCATTCGGTTCGGGCGTTGCGGAGTGCGCCGAGGGTGGTGGAGTAGCGGCGGGATTTGGTGGAGAAGTGGCCGCGGAAGCCGAGCATGTGGGCCCAGGCGCGCAGGCGGAGGTGTTCCAGGCTCTTGCGGGCGCCGAGGGTCCATGCGGTGCGGATGAGGCGGCGGGCGTGGTCGCTGATGTCGAGGTGGGCGAGTTCGGCGGCGAACTTGAGCGGGCGGTCGAGAGCGCCTGTCGCTGTTTCGGCGCCCTTGGTGGCGTACTTGGCGATGTAGGCGGCTACGGCTCGTTCGGTGAGTTCCTGGCCGTCGTTGAAGTCGGCGGATCGGATGGTGCGGACGTCGAGTTGGCGGCCGAAGGTGAAGGTGTGGGTGCGGCCGTCGATGGTCGGGCCGTCGACGCGGACCTTGGCGGTCGCGGTGCGGATGGCGTCGGTGAGCAGCTCGGCGGTGGCCCAGGGCGGAGGCGAGGCGTCGCCGCCTGTGGGTCCGTCGATGCGGATGACCGCGTGGAAGTGGACGGCTCCGCGTTTCTGGTACTCGGCGACCTTGGCGAAGGACACGCGCGCGTGGTCGCGGAACCGGCGCTGGGAGAGGCCTGCCCGCTTGGCGACCTCTCGGCGCAGGTAGGTGGAGAAGCGGCGCCAGAGGGGACTGGCGTGTGCGTTCCAGAGGACGGCCGCTTCGTAGTCGTAGGTGTCCGGGTTCAGTGGGGTGCCGAGTCGCTCGTCGTCCTGGGTGTGATGGGTGCCGCAGCGGCAGGGACGGCCGTCGGTGCGGCGGTTGTGGACCGGGCCGAAGCCGGGGGCGGTGAAGGTGGCGAAGACGCGGGGGTGGGTGGCGACGTGTTCGGGGGTGCCCTTGCCGCCGCGCAATCCTGCGGTGATCAGGTGGAAGGTGTCGCGGCGGTAGACCTCGGAGCAGGCCGCGCAGCGGGTGGTGCGGCGGTTGTTGCAGCGGACGAGGAGTTGGCCGGCCGGGAGGGTGGAGGAGTTGAGGTGGTGGAGGATGCCGCCGATCTCGCCGGTTGTGGTGTCGACGTCGTATTCGGTGCGGTGGCCGTCGAGGCGGATGGGGTTGGTGCAGCCGCCGAGGCTGGAGAGTTGGCGGAGGATA
This sequence comes from Streptomyces sp. NPDC050508, assembly GCF_040655155.1. NCBI lineage: Bacteria > Bacillati > Actinomycetota > Actinomycetes > Kitasatosporales > Streptomycetaceae > Streptomyces > Streptomyces sp. NPDC050508. Next base: position 822,943 of record NZ_JBFAJJ010000002.1, on the reverse strand, counting down.
CCCGGGAGGGTGCCTTGCGCGGCCAGGTTCGCTAGTTCGGGGAGTGGGGCCGGGGTGGGGCGGGTGAAGATGGCTTGCTCCTTCTGGCTGGCTCGGTCAGGAGAGACGGGCCCCGGGGCGGCGAAATGCTTGGTCGTGTGCCGCCGCCCCGGAGGCCAGGGGTAGTCCGGGGGTCGTTCAGCGGTGGTGGTCGCGGAGCATCGAGCGCAGGACCACGGCGGCGATGGCCACGGAGATGGCCGTTACGGCGACAGCGGCCAGGAGCGCGGTGAGGACGACTCCCCCGACGACCAGGGCGACGACCGTGTTGCGGTCGACGGAGACCGGCGGGAGCGAGCGCCGTACGGGCATCGGGTCGGCCGGGGTGTGGGTGTGTGCGGGCGGCGGGGTCGGGTTGTCGGGGTACTTGGGCAGGAACACGGCGAACCCCTTCTCATCTACTCGTCTAGTCATGTGAGCTGTTTACGACGCCCACGCCGGAGCGCGTGCCGGACTCGATGGCGGGGGCGAGGAAGGTGTGCGAGAGCCAGAAGCCGAACAGGGCGATCAGCACGACGATCCAGATTCGGACGCCGAGGAACTTGACCGCTCCCCAGGCGAAGAAGCCGAGAACGACGACGAGCGGCAGGCTGACGGTCACGGAGTGGAAATCCCTTTCAGCGGACGGGGCAGCGGTGGGTGTGGGCAGCCAGCTCGGCGGCGGCGCGGCTGTCGTAGTCGTGCGAGGCGCCGCAGCGCGGGGCGGTGCAGGCGGCGGTGTGCTTCTCCTGGCCCCGGTCGTCGTAGGACGTGGCGACCTGGACGGGGCCGATGCGGATGACGTTGCGGAAGCGGCGGTTGGCGGGCATCGTCAGTCCTCCTTTCGCGGGTTCGGGGCGGGGAACTCGGCGAGGATGCGGGCAGCTTGAGCAGGGTCCGAGGTCCGGTCGGCAGCTTCCTCGGCGAGGAGGCGGGCCAGTGCCCACCGGTTGCTGCGGGCCATCTCTCGGGCCGCGTCGAGGTAGTCGACGGCGGTGTTGAAGGTTAGGGGCACGGGTCAACTTCCTGTCGGTGTGAGGTGGGCGGCGATGGCTTCGGCCATGGCCGCGGGGACGCCGAGGCGGGCGCGGAGGGTCGGGGTGTCGATGGGGGTTCCGGTACGGGTGCGGTGCTCGGCGGCGACCTTGCGGGCGTGGTCGATGAGGGCGGCCGGGACCGGCACGGCGGGGCGCTCGGGTGGTGCCTCGATGGCAGCCGGTTGCGCGGGGGTCTCAGGCGCGGATTCGGGCGCGTCCTCCTGGACGTCAACGGTCTCAACGTCGTTGGTGTTTGGGGGCGTTGTGGTGTGGGCGAGGAGGGTTCCGCCGAGGAAGGCGACGGCGGGCCAGCCCGCGACGAGGATGCGCAGCCAGGCGGGGACGTCGCCGAGGTCGAGCAGGCCGGCTGTGGCGACGTTCGCGCCAAGAGACGCGGTCAGCGCGATGACGAACCAGCACCAGCCGGAAGCCTTTGCGTCGCCGGTCCGCAGTCGGCGCCAGGCGGCGACGAGCAGGAGATCGACGCTGATGGGGTAGGCCCACGCTTTCCACCCGTCCTGTCCGGCCGCCGAGGCGATGTCGTGCAGGTGGGCGAAGGAGAGGGCGGCGGCGATGAGGGCTTGGACGAGTACCGCGTCGACGCGGGCCAGTTGGGCGCGCATGATGCGGCTCCTTCCGGAATCGGGCATGGAGGGGTAGGGACGTGGCGCGAGGCGGTCACGCCAAACCGGAGTGGGAGAAGGTCAGTTGGTTGCCGGGCGCGGCTGGACGTTGGGGCCCGAGGCCTTGACCGGTTGCGCGGGTGCGTACGGCTGGAAGCGCTTGAGGGCGGGCAGGTCGGGCACCAGGTGCGCGGAGTCGCGGCAGGTCTCGGCGGCAGCGCCGAGGGACAGGTACGGGGTGCGGATGCGGGACCAGCCGCCGGAGGTGTCGCCCGCCACGGCGAGGCCGGGACGTTCGGGAGCGATGGCGCAGGCGGCGCCTACGGCTTCGGGGGCGATGTCGCCGAGTGCCATCTTGGCGGAGGCTTCGTCGTTGACGCGGTGGCAGACACGGCCGGTGAGCTGGGCGCGGAGCATGGTGGCGCCCTTGCCGAGTTCGGCGCCGAAGCGCTGTCCGCAGACTTCGAGGTAGATGCCGGCGGCGCGGCCGAGTTGGGCGAGCCGGATGAGCTGGGTGACCATCTCGTCGCGGCGTTCCTCGTCCTTGCGGGTGGCGACGAGGAAGAGTTCGGCCACCTCGTCGACGAACAGCACGATCGGGACGGGGCGTTCGCTCTCGGGCAGGCCCCAGATGTCTGAAGTGATCTCCTCGTCGGGGGTGTTGGAGGCGATGCCCTGCCGGGACTTGATCAGGTCGTAGCGATCCTCCATCTCGTCGATGAGCGCGGGCAGCAGGTCCGCGGCCTGGTCCGGGTCAGTCGCCAGAGCCGAGAGGCGGGCAGCGAACGGGGACAGTTCCACGCCCCGCTTGCAGTCGATGCCGACCAGGGCGACCGGCTGGCGGGCGAGTCCGGCGACCAGGTGGCGCAGGTACATGGACTTGCCCGACAGGGTTGCACCGAGGGTGAGTTGGTGCGGGACGGTGCGGTAGTCCCGTACGAACGGGGTGGCGTCCTCCCGCAGGGCGACCGGCACTTTGAGGAGGCCGGACGGGAGCTTGCGGGTGCGGGGCATGCGGACCCGGCGCAGTACGTCGTAGCCGACGAGGCGGAGTTCGACGACGCCGGGCTTGAGGGTGGTGACGTAGACGGCGTGAACTCCCCAGGCGTGCCGCAGCCGTTCGGCGGAGGCAGCGACGTCGGCGGGTTCCTGGCCCGGGGCGAGCCGCAGCCGAATCCGCAGGCCGGTCGTGGTGGGTCGGATGATGCCCCGCCTGGGCGGTACGGGCCGGACCTCGCGGCGGGTGGTGGCTTTGACGGCGAGTATGCGCAGTCGGGACGGGGCGACGGTCAGGCCGCAGGCCTCCATGACCGAGCCGTACGAGCTGAGCAGGCGGGTGGTGGATATCGGCAGGCCGATCGTGGACCAGTACGCGGCCGGGTGCTTGGCCCGGGTGTAGGCGGCCCCGCCGCCGAGTGCGGCGAGGGGACCACCCACCTCCAGGAGCGTCGTCAGGTCGGTCATCAGGCGGCAGCCTCGGCGACGGCCGGGAACGCGGCCGGAGTGACGGCGGCGGCACGGAAGGCGATGCCGTGACGCTGCTGCCCGTTGAACACGCTCTCCCACGGCCGGGCGACCAGCCCCGGGAGCGAGACCGGAGCTCCGAGCGCGAGCCCCTCGGAGACACCGCCCTCGGGGACGGTGACCTTGATGAGGGACGACTCGCCCTCCTCGATGTAGACGACGCCGAGCGTCATCAGCGCCTCGCCGCTGACGGCGTCCTTGGCGATCTCGCCGGTCTGACGGTCGCGGACCTTCGGCTCCGGGGCCTCGGTCAGCAGGATCGTCGCGGCGGCGGTCTCAACACGGATGGTACGCAAGGAAGTTTCCCTATCTACTCGTCTATACATGTAGCGATCCTCGAACCCGGTCTCCGGGTTCGCGCGGACCACTCTGCCACACAACTTGCCCACTCGTCTATACGAGTATGCACGTTGGGGTGTACGAGTTCGGGAAGCGTCCCCCGCGCACCACCGCCCGTCATGCGATCAGGTCGCCGGGAGCTGGTACGACAGCACGTACGCGTCCGCCGCCATGACGGTGTCGCAGACCTCCACGGCCCGCCCTTCGGTGTCGTACGCGGTGCGGATGAGGTGGATCACGGGCACGCCGGAGGCCAGCCGGAGCGTCTTGACCTCGGTGGGCGAGGGCATCCGGGCGCGGATCTCCTCCTCGAAGTGGTCGAGGTGGTGGCCGAGTTCTTCGAGGCGGGCGTAGATGCCGCCGGGGCCCGGGTTGGGTTCGGCGATCTGCGTACCGCGGGCGATGTCGAGGGGGAGGTAGGAGGTGGCGAACTCGACCGGCTTCCCGTCCAGCAGATACCGGCGCCGGCGGGCGAGCACACGCCGTACGGAACCGAGCCGGGTGGAGATGTCCTGGCTGGCCTTCTCCTCCTTGACCTCCAGACTGTCGACCTGGGGATGACTGCCGGCGGCGTCGGCCTCGACGATGAACGCGGATTTGCCCTGCTCGCGGTGGCGGCGGGCGAAGCGGTCGGAGGCGAGGCGCCGTACGGGCGGGCGGGGCCGGACGAAGACGCCCTTGCCGTGCTCGGCGTGCACCAGGCCTTCGCCCTGGAGGACGGAGAAGGAGTTGCGGACGGTCATCCGGGAAACCCCGTAGTGCTCGACGAGGTCAGCTTCGGAGGGCAGCTTCTCGCCCTCTTTGAATCGCCCACGGTCGATGGCCTCGCGCAGCTGGTCGGCGATCTGCCGGAAGACCGCACGATCACTCGTGGGGTCGAGATCGCCGAGCAGGCCGGAACGGAGAGGGCTCACAGTGAGTACTCCTTTAGGTATCTAGACGAGTGGGCGAGTGTTGTTGCTACGGTGGAGAGCCTAGCCAGCCGGGAGGGCCGAGGAACGTGAGCACTGACCGTCCGCACTCCGTGAGCGTCGCCGGAGTCATCGTCGACGACCACGGCCGCGCCCTCCTGATCAAGCGCCGCGACAACGGCAAGTGGGAACCCCCGGGTGGCATCGTCGAGCGAGACGAAACCCTCCCCGAGGCCCTCCAGCGCGAAGTCCTCGAAGAAACCGGCATCAAGATCGCACTCCCCGCGACCCTTACCGGCGTCTACAAGAACATGACGGGCTTGATCGTCTCCCTGGTCTTCCGCTGCCAGTCCGCCGACGGCACACCCACCACCGGGGACGAGACCCGCGCACTGCGCTGGGCCACCCGCGAAGAAGTATCCGAACTCGCCGACGAGGCATACGCGATCCGCGTCCTGGACGCACTCGACGCGGCGTCTCCGCCGGCCATCCGCGCCCACGACGGCGTGAAACTCGTCTAGCCCGAACCCGCTGCACATGGCGGCCTACCAGCACGAAGGAACTTGTATGCACGAGTATACGAGCACTGCGCGGGTCTGGGGACTCACTTGCCCAGGTTTCCCGGAAGAGGTCAGCAGGGCGCGGCGCTGGACTCGCGACATCCTGCGCGGCTCCCCCCTGGCCGAGGACGCCGAACTGATCGTGAGCGAGCTGAGCGCGAACGCGATCCTGCACACGGCGAGTGGGCGGGAGGCCGGCAGTTTCCATCTGGCGCTTGCGGTGTCGTCGCAGGTGGTCGCTCTGTCGGTGACGGATGGCGGGGGTGCCGGTACGGCTCCGAAGGCCGAGCACCAGGACCAGGACGCGGAGCACGGCCGGGGGCTGGGCATGGTCAGCGCGATCGCACACCGGGTCGTGGTCCACGACAGCGACGGCGGCCACACGGTCACCGCGGAACTCTTCACGGACGCACGACGAGGAGGGCACCCGTGCTGAGGATCACGACCAGGAGCGGGTTCTGGTGCGAGTGCTGGACGGAAGGAGTGGACGAGCAGTTGCCGCCGACCCTGTTCGGCTCCTGCGACGCGTACTCGGAGCGCGAGGCGGACAGTTGGGTATCGACGATCCTCCGCACCATCTCACCGGCCCTCGACACAGACGCTTCTCAAGAAGCGTGGGAGCGGCTCTACGACCACCGCATCGACACGAGACGAGCCCTCTTGCGCAGGGAACCGTGGGCGGTGTCCGTCACCCACATCAACACACGGATCACATGGACAGTCCGGCCCGCACTCTTCCTGCCGATGGCACACCGTCAAGGTGCCGAACTCCCAGCGTGCTCGCACGACTTCAAGCCTCACGGGACCCACGCGACCGATATCGAGTCTCAGTCGATGCTTGACGGTTCGACGTCAGGTGAGGCGTGACGCTTGCCCTAGACCTGGTGCGTTACGGTCCTGCCATGTCGGACCGGTTTCCTGAGATCACCTCCGTCGAGGAGTTCATTCGTCTGCGCCTGAGCGAGGATCCAGCGGAGAGGGACCGCTCGGCGTGGGCGGCTATGCCGATGCCGGCCTGGGATGAGTTGGTGCGTGAGCACCCGGACATGCGGTTCTGGGCCGCCCACAACCGCAGTTGCCCGCCGGAAGTCCTCGCCGAACTGATCAAGGACGACGACTGGCGCGTTCGCGGCAGGGTGGCGAGCCGCCGCAACTGCCCGGCCGAACTGCTGGAGAAGCTAGCTAACGATCCCCACGATGCCGTCCGCAACACTGTCGCCACCCATCAGCACTCCTCGCGCAGTACGGTGCTCCGCCTGACGGACGACCCCTGGGCCGTGATCGCCGAAGCAGCCCGGACCCGCATCGCCAACTGGCCCCAGACAGCTCCGAATGAGACGGACACAGACAAGCCGATCACGGCCACCGTCAACTATCAGCTGGGACCGAACCATCAAGCATCACCCGGGATCGGACAGCCCCACGCGACCGACTGAGTTACAACTTTCTCTACTGGTTCAAGGCGGCTCGCTCCGCTCCCCGCGCGCGGCCCGGCCCCCGGCCGGGCCTGCGCTCCTGTCTCCGCCCCGCTCCAGCCCGGCCGACACCCGTGCCGCGCACTACGCGCTCAGCCGCCAGATGTCAGAGAAGGGGTCACATCGCGGCTGGGGCGGTCGCTTACTGTCCACCGAGCGCGTGAGGCCACACAGCCGTCAAGCCCCAAGTTACGGCGCAGAGACACCCAGATGGGGCAGTATGTGACCAAGCCCATGGTCGGAGGTCAGTATCAATGGCAAATTATGGCGAAAAAATCACAGTAGCAGTTCTTGAATCCGACAACAATAAAAAGGGGGACCTTTTCGGCAGGGCGATAAAGGATCTCTTTCACGCTCTAGGATATCAGGACTTCGTGCTAAACATCGCCAAGGCAGGGCGCGAAATCGACATCAAGGGGAAACATAGGACGGAGAAGCGCACACTGCTGGCAGAATGCAAAGCAACAAAGGCACCAATTGGCGGCTCCGACATTAATAAATTTGCGGGTGCTGTCGAGGTAGAGCGAACCCGCATGAAGGGAGTGCAAGCGTCGGCATACTTCGTCTCACTCGGTGGATTTACAGCATCCGCTATCGAACAAGAAGAGGAGGCAGGGAACCGAGTCATCCTATTGGATTCCAGTAAAATTGTTGAAGAGCTAGTTCGTGGCAGAGTTATCGCAACGCGCGAGAAAGCAGCCATCGTTGCAGCTAAGAGCCCCGTTCTCGCTACAGGTATTACTCAAGGTCAGAAATGCGCCCTACTCATTCATGAAATCGGATGGATCTGGGCCTTCTTCTTTAAAACTTCCGGCAAGTATACGCATTTCGCATTGGTTCATGCCGATGGATACGCTCTCCATCCTGATTTGACGGCAGAAGTGATCGCATCGGATGCAGACTCAACGAAGCTGCTCTGCAATCTAACCCACGCTTTCATTCCAGAGACAGAAAGCGAAGGACGAGGGCTCAAAGAAGAGGCGAAGGCGGAGTATTTCGCTTACCTTGAACGAGAATTTGGAGGCCTAACTCTAGAAGGTCTTCCCGCAGACCAAGAAGTTGGCAGCAAAACCATCCGCCTAGAGTCGATCTACGTTCCACTACACCTAACCCCTGTCCCAAAAGAAGGTTTGCAAATCTCGTCGGACAAAGATCAAGGAAAGAACGAAAAACCTTCAAGATTGTCACGCAAAACAGTTGCGGAGGTGCTGTCAGAGCATCGTAATCTGGCTATCTTGGCGGCCCCAGGCGGAGGGAAAACCACTCTCCTAAAGCGCCTCGCAGTGGCATACGCTTCTGCCGACCGTCGCGGCGAGGTAGCAGACGAGCTCCCGCCAGAAGAATGGTTCCCACTGTTCATCAGATGTCGCCAACTTGGCGACCACGTTAGACACCCCATTACAGACCTGATCAAATCGCTGCCGAAATATGCAGAACGGTCAGATCTAATCGATCCATTTTCTGATGCTGCTCTGGAGGCGCTTAAGGCTGGAAAGGTTCTCCTTCTTGTCGACGGCCTCGACGAGATCAGTGATCCCGGCGATCGTTCAGCGTTCGCTGCTCAGTTGAGAACTTTCATCGGGACCTATCCAACCGCGCATGTGGTTGTAACATCACGCGAAGCTGGCTTCCGAGCGGTTTCTGGAGCTATGTCTTCCGCCTGCTCTCTTTACAAAATCGCAGACCTGTCAATCCCAGACATTTATACACTATGCCGCGCTTGGCAGCATGAGGTAGTGGGTGGGTCGACGACTGCTGCGAATAAAATCGCTCAAAGCATTGTAAGTAAGCCTCGCGTTCGAGATCTTGCCATCAATCCCCTACTGCTCACAACCCTTCTTCTTGTACAGCGCTGGTTCGGTGAGTTGCCTCCAAAACGAAGTGTCTTGTACGACAAAGCCATCGAAGTACTCCTCATGACCTGGAATACGGAAGGGCATACTCCTATCGACCAAGAGGAGGCGATGCCACAGCTAGCATATGCAGCATTCGCAATGATGAAAACAAAAAAGCAAAGCGTAAGCGCTAAGGTCCTCAAAGATCTATTTGACGAAGCTCGCAATAGCATGCCGGAGGTACTTGGCTACGCTCGCATGTCTTCCACTGAATTGATCGAGCGCGTAGAAGACCGCAGCAGTCTTCTCGTGCAGAGCGGGCATGTGATTGAGGATGGGCAAATTAGACCACTATACGAATTCAAGCATCTGACGTTTCAAGAATACTTGACTGCTAGGGCTTGCGTAGAGGCCTGGAATTCGGAGCGCGAAAGAACCGAAGACTATTCCGAGGTTCTGAATGAATACTTGACTAACGAGTCCTGGACAGAGGTGATTCCTCTGGCCGGCGTCCTGGCAGGCGGCAAAGGTGCTAAAAGAATCGTTGATCGTCTAATTGCTCGACTTCAGGAATTCGGTCCGGGGGACGAGCTCAGCCCAGATCGCCCGAGGGGCGATGTCTTGGTTCTTTGCCGAAATCTAGTCCAATGCCTAGTGGACGAGGTACAGATTTCCCCGGAGCAGGTTCGAAATGCGATTGATTGCGCAATCCAATTCGGTGAGTCGTACCCACGCATGGTTTTTGACCTCTCGCTCTCCAAGTTCTCGGCAGAACTCCCCGAAGTAGCCTGGGCTGGCTATCAAAAATCAGACGCCTACTTGCCCCGTTACGCAAATGTGTTGGCCTACTATTCACTGTGGCATACTCGCGATTCGAAGAATCTGACGGTAGCAATTCGCGAGCTATTGCAGTCGTCTGACCCATTCGAGCGCGTGGTCGGGTTTTCCATCACTATGGTGACGTTCTTCTCAATGCAGCACGGAAAAGCCTTCAGCAAGGTTCGCGATACGGATACAGAAAACGGCGCCGACATCGACGACCTATATTCTCCATATGTTCCGCATGAACGGATTCCTGCGACGGCTGATGCCGCAAAAATTAAAACCCTGATTGTTGAATCACTATCCTCAGAGATCGATGGCGCCATGCCAAATGTTTTCATGTCGGCATGGGCGATCGCATGGATAGGGGAACAATGTCCTTGGCCAGACGAGGAGCTAGAACTGGCCATCCGTACATTCCTTAAGGCCTGGAGGGAGGCGCCATCAGATGACGTAGCCCGCATTTTCGCATGGGCTCTCTGGCGACTACCTCTTGTTACTGAAGATTCAACCTTCTCTATTCCCCGAGAAGCTATCCTGCGCAGTTTCCTGCACGCTGCAAGTCGCCAGAATAGTAACGAGAGAGGACGAAATCGGGTCCGGGACTTTGGTCGCGCAGCTAAGGTGATCGGTTTCTACTCCAAATACAAAATTCCGTATCGCGAGAAGCTGCCGGACTCTGATAGGGCTGAGGATTCAGAAATGAAGCACTGGCAGGAGAAACTGGCGATCATGGAATCTCGAAGCGAACAGAGTAAATAGCTACTCGGCGGATGATCACTTTGATCCGTCAAGGACCTCAAAGCGCAGGTGTCCGAAGGAATACAGCTCCAGTTGATATCTAAATTTGACATCGACAAGCAAAGATACCCAGTAGCGCCCCACATGCAAATCCCAGAAGAAGGTGTCGCAGGTTCGAATCCTCCTGGCTACTAGGTCGAGGGCCCATATCTCCGGAAGTACGGGGCCCTCGACTTCGGCGCTACCGATTTCAGCTCTGCCGTCCCTCAGAATCAGGCATGCCGGACCTATGCCAGACCGTACGGGGACCGCAGAGAAGGCCGGGGAACCGGCCAATCGCCCCCAGGCCCAATACTGCTCCGCCGCAGGTCAGGTTCGCATCGAATGAGACGAAGGCGTTGTGGAGTTCGGTTCGGCGTTCCCAGCGGACGGCGAGGCGCTTGAACTGATGAAGCAGTGCGAAGATCTGCTCCACGACGTAGCGGGGTTTGCCAGACCGTTGATGTTCGGGGCGCCCTTGCGGGAGATGGCCGGCAGGATCCGGCGGTTTCGCAGCTCATCGCGCACGGCCTTCGAGTCGTATCGACTGTCGCCGAGGAGCGAGTCGGGGCGTCTGCGCGAGCGGCCGGGCCTTCCAGCGACGGGCGGGATGCCCTCGACGAGGGCGAGGGTCTGGGTGACGTCGTTGACGTTGGCCGCGGTGGTGATGACCTTAAGCGAGGTGCCGCGTCCGTCGCAGACCAGGTGGTGCTTGCTGCCCGTTTTCCGCCGGTCGACCGGCGACGGACCGGTGCTGGCGTCACGGGTCGGCCGCTGCAGCTTGCTCTGGTCGACGACACAGGCAACGTGGTTGAGGCTGATGGGGGTGCAGCGAGGCATACGCGTGCGTGGTCGGTCGACGAGCCCGCCACCGTGGTTGACTGTCGTCGGCTGAGGTGCAAGCACAGTGCCCCAGCTCTTCGAGCCTTCTCGGCTCAGGCATCCTTGTGGCATGCCCCAGCCCGGGGCTATCGGCAGATCGCTGGGTCCATGAGTGTCTAACTGCGTGACAACGCAGGCGAACAGCGGCGGACAAGCGCGGACGCCTGCGGACCGTTGCAGCAGGTGAGAACCGCATCAGCCCAAGGCAGCGCCCCCCGCCCAAGTTGCTTCGGGACGAAGAGGTCGTGGGTTCAAGCCGCACCACATCGACAGCAGCCGAGGCCCGGATACAAGAGGTCAAGCCCTACGGGCGGAAGGCGGAAGTGCGCGAGGCATCGTCGCGGAGCAACCTGGTGGTGGGGATAGCTGTGAGGAGGCTCCGATGGCGTATCACGAGGAACGCCCCTGGCACGAGACGCACCGAACCCATCGAGCCCGGCCCAGAGCCGCGCTCGGTGGGGTATTCGCGTTGGGAATCACGATCACGTTGGCCCTGATCGAGCTTCGGGCAGCAGTGATCTTCGTAGGTCTGGCCGTCGTCACCACCTTGGTCTTGCTGATAGGCAAGTGGGTAGAAAATCGCAGCCGAGAAGGGTAACGATGCCTAGTCCGTGCCAGACGCGTGCCAGATCGTGCGGGGAGCCACGGGGAACAGCAGGGAACAAGTCTGCGACCGCCCGTGCGGCGTCCCAGGTACACCGCAGCTCAGAGCAGCTACCGCCTCCAGAAAACCCGAGCTTCCCAAGCTCAGTGTGCGGACGGCGCTGACGCAGACCATGCCTTCCGATACGGTCCCGAGCCATGGCGGATGGCAAGAGCGTGCCGGAGAAGGTGGCGTGGATCCTGGTCCTGGACGACCGGGTGTTGGTGACGCGCAGTCACGGCAGAGATCGCTTCTACCTTCCGGGCGGTCATCGTGAGCCGGGCGAGTCCGACAGCGAGACCCTGGTGCGGGAGATCGACGAGGAACTGCGGGCGGCGATCGACCCCGGTTCCATGGTGCACTTCGGCACGTTCGAGATCGGCGAGGGCCATCCGGATCACGACCCCTTCCGGATGATCTGCTACACCGCCGACCACCACGGTGAGCTGACCCCGTCGAGCGAGATCGCCGAGAAGGCGTGGTTCCGCTACGCCGACCGGAACCGCGTCTCCGCCGTCGACGAGATGGCCTTCGACGCGCTGCACGAGGCCGGACGGCTTCCCTGATCCCGTGACCGCGGACTCTACCGTCGCTGCTGCGGCCTTCTTCTACGTCACGGCCGCGCAGCAACCGCACCAGATCGGGCTGGGAACAGCGGGGAATCACAGGGAAAGAGCACCGGACCGAAGAGGCCGACACACACCCGTTCACACAGGTCAACGCTCCAAGTAGCCCCAAATGCCTACAGCTTCCCAAGCTGAAGGTTGGCAACGAGTGCACCGTACGGCCAGATCACGACCTCGTACGATCAGCCGTCATGGCAGACACCGGCGGAGAACTCGGTTGGCTGGAGCAGTGGTATCAAGCCCAGTGCGACGGCGACTGGGAGCACGAATGGGGCGTTCGCATCGCGACGCTCGACAACCCGGGCTGGACAGTGCGCATCGACCTTGAGGAGACGACGCTCTCCGGCCGGCCCTATGTCACAACGGACATCCAGCGCAGCCACTCCGACTGGGTGACGGCGAAGGTGTCGGACGACGTCTTTCACGCGTCCTGTGGCCCCAACAACCTCAGCGAAGCACTCCGCCTCTTCCGCGAATGGGCCACGTCAGTCAGCCAGGAGCGCTAGCCACCCGACCAGCGTGGGCAGGGGCGGTCCGTCTCAATTTCCGTCTCATTCAGCCCCGTTCACGACCGTTCAGGCGAGACCCACAACCCTCCTGGCGCCGACGACCGACCGCCCATGAACCCAGGTGAACGCACCTGCACCCAACCCACAACCCCACCCCCACAGTTGGAAAGCGTGTTGGGGGCAACCCCTCACGAGTTCGAATCTCGTATCCTCCGCCAGTGCCTCACCGGGCACGATGTCGAAGGGTCCCACCGTTCGCGGTGGGGCCCTTCGTCGTGTGTGGTCTCGGTGTTGGTCTCAGTTAGGCAGAGCAGTCAGTCAGCCGTTGGCTTTCACGGAACGGCAAAAAGGGCACCTTCGCCGGCCGACCCCTGACGGCACTGGCCGCACAGCCCTCGCCTTCTGCGACCTTCTGCCCACCTCGATCGGAACTTTGCCGCCCCTTGGTCAAGATCGCGGCAGCGAACCCGCCCGCTGGACTACCGTCTTCGGGCCGGTCAGCCGACTCAGGGGGAGTAGACGACGCCATGGGCGACAAAAGTGACGGCAAGATACTCGACATCAAGATCGCCGATCTGAAGGCGACAGCCCCGGATTTCCACACGCACAGCTCCGATCTGGCCAAGGCGCTGACCAAGCTCAAGACCGGGCTGGCGGCAGCCGGTTCGCCGTGGGGCGATGACGAGCAGGGGCAGAAGTTTCACGAGCAGTACGGCCCGCACGTGACGAAGATGGAAGAAGCCGCCGGGATCCTGGCGCTCGGCCTGGCCAGCATCGAGGCGGCCATGACCGACATGGTGGACGGCCATATCGACAACGACCTGCTCGTCCGCTCGATGTTCGGCAAGATCCAGCCCGCTCCGCACGACGGCGACGGAACCGCGCGGTGAGCGCAGCCGACAAGGTCAAGAAGATCGTCCAGGACATGACCGGCATGTGGTGGCCGGATGCCGACGAGGGCGGTCTGCGGGACGCGGCCAAGGCGTGGCGGGACTTCGCCGACGACCTCGAAGAGGTCACGGCCGCCGCGAACAAGTCGGCCCGGGGCATCATCGAGCACAACAAGGGCGAGGCGATATCCGCCTTCGACGACCCGTTCTGGCGCCGCTACTACTACGACGGCCACGGCTGGCTCCAGGACATGATCGACGGCGCCCGCGACATGGCCAAGGCCCTCGACCAGTACGCCGATGTCGTCCACGAGGCCGTCAAGCATCTGGAACACGAGCTGGAGATCGTCGGCGCCACCATCGTCGCCGGCACCGCCCTCGCGGTCTTCACTTTCGGCATCTCCGAAGGCGCCGCAGCCGCCGCCACCGCGTCGATCCTGGAACTGTCCGCCACCCTCGGCGTGACCGTCTCCACCGAGATCGCCACCATCGCCGGCACCACACTCGCCACCGCCGCCATCGGCGGAATCGAATCGGTCACCGTCGATCTGGCCGTCACCCAGCCCGTCGCGATGGCCACCGGGGAGAGCAAGGGCCTGAGCCTCGACGAGGTGAATGACTCCGCCCGCTACGGCATGGAGTTCGGCGGCGTGTTCGGAGCAGGCGGAAGCACAGCCCGGATCGTCGCCGAGAACGGCGGGATGGAGGGCCTGTTCAACGGCTTCCGGCTGAACAGCGCGGCCCTCGACGAGATGGGCAAGTCCCGTACCTGGAAACTGATCCAGGCTCCGGACTCGAAGATCCCCGTAGCGCCGGTGAAGGCGGGCGACTACGAACTCGTCTCGGGCGACCCGGTCTACTTCGGCAGGACCACCACCACGGTGGGCTACGACGAGCGCACCTCAACAACCTGCAGCGGGTCGCCCGGATCCCCGGCGTGCACGACGTGGTCATCCACGGCACGGACCAGGGAGTGTTCGTACCCGGTCGCATCAATGCCGCGGGAAAGACCCTGACGGACTTCGAAGTGCATCCCAACCACATCGCGGATGCCATCCGCGGCAATCCCAACTACCACGGCGAACCGGTACGCCTCATCTCCTGCTACTCCGGTGCCGACGCGAGACCTCCCGAGCTGCCCCTCGCCCAGTCCGTCGCCAACGAGCTCGGCGTGCCCGTGACCGCGCCCACGAGCAAGGTGGGCACGTCCCCCGACCTCGGCCTCAACCAGACCCCCACCATCGGCAACAATGGCTACTGGCGCACCTACCTGCCCATGGCCCACTGACGGCAGGCCCACGGGAGTGAAGATGACTAAGCGAGCGGGCTTCTACCAGGAGATCAGCGGCCCGGATGCCACAGCGGGCGATGCGCCGTCCCTGCGCGACAACGTGCGAAGCAGCGGGCCCCGGGACGAGGACCGCATCCTCGCCTACCTGGAATCGGCTCGGGAGATCTACAGCACGATGGGCGCTCGGCGCGACGCCCTCACCGGCGACGAGTGGATCGCGGGCTCCGAGTCCCTGTTGACCGACGGCACCTGGATCTGGCCGATCGACCTCGTGCACTACGTGCGCCGTCACCACGTCGCCCTGCCGCAGGAGTTCCTGGAACACATCCGGGCCAACAGCTACACCGCCCCCGCCGTACCCGACGAGCGGGCCAGGCACATCTTCCAGGAAGAGTTCCCGGACAGCGCCCCCGCCACGACCCCGTCCAAGGCAGCGGGCTTCTTCACCTGGTACGTGCCGAAGCTGAACAGCACGAGCGCCCATCAGCTCCTCGCCCATCTGGAGAACGCGGGACTGTCCGCCGTACACCCCCTGACAAACGCCCTCTTCGGGTTCCGCGAGACGCCGACCGGAAACCACGAACCGCTGATGGGTGACGGCACAGCCCTCGCCGCCGCGCTGGCCGACGACCGTTACTCGAAAGCCGAGTTCACCTGCTGGAAGGGCTACGACCAGTCCCTCACCGGCATTGTGCGACGCACGGACGAGGCGACGCAGAGCATCACACTGCGCCTCACCGACGTCCCGGCACCCGACCGCGAGGAGGCCGTGGCAGCACTGGTGCGCACGCTCGACCAGGGCGCGACCGAATGCCGCGGTTTCGTCATCGACCGAACCGGCGTTTCGGCTTCCCAGGACTGGGACCGCATCCTCACGGGCGCCGGAGCGCACTTCACCGTCTGGCCCGACACCCTCGGCATCCTCCGGGACCGCGTCGGCAACCACCCTGAGCTGGCCGACAGCAAGCCGACTGCTTACGGCCCCCTCGATGTCTTCCACCGGGCGTGAACCTTCGAACGCCCTGGAAGTAGGTCGGCCTGCGTCGCAGCCGCCACCGGTACTCCCGTTCCGCGACCGCGCTACTGCGGAGGCGCGAACGGATCCCGGTCCGGGGTCGGTGAGGTGTTCCACCAGGCCTGTGGAGGTGGGGCGGGGGTCCAGTCGGGGCCTCGGTGGGTCAGCCACCACTGGCCCATGACGTGGAACTTCTCCTCGAAGCGGCGGTCCCAGGCGAGGAATCCGGTGCTGGGCGCCCGTAGGCGGGTGCGGCGGCCGTTCGCCTCGTAGAGGACGATCATCCTGGTGCCCATGACGGACTCGATCTGGATGCCCTGGATGTCGGCCCAGGGGATGGTGCGGCGGCGCATGTTGCGGACCACGGCCGCGGACGGGGTGAGTGTGACGCCGAAGTAGGCGGGGAGCAGGCCCCCCAGGATCAGCACGCCGATCCAGATCATCAGCAGGGTCGATACCGTGTCCGGGGGCCATGTGCCGTTCGAGGACGTGATGATGAGGGCCATGTTCAGAACGGCCAACGGCAGAACCGGTGTTATTCGTTGCCACACAGTCGCGCAGTAGCGCACCTTGTCCGGCGGCCGGGTCCCCTCGGGCGAACGATCCACCACTGCCACCCCGTTGTCCTGTTGTCCCGTTGCTGCGTCGTCCCGTCGTCCCGCTCGTACGACGCGGTCATTCATTGTTGCCGTGATTGTCGTCGAAAAAAACTTCTCGGGAGGTGACAACCTCCTGACTCCGTCGGCCCGTTCCTCAGGCATGAAGTACTTCTCACCGCGCACGGCGCCGGTGCCGGGTGGAGGTGGCCTGTGATCCGGACGCCGGTCGGGCAGGACGTCTCCGGATCCGGCAACGCCGGCGGTGTCGGCGAAGTCGGGCTGGACTTCGACGACTTCGCTCGCAGTCGGCAGGCGCATCTGCGGCGTACGGCCCATCTGCTGTGCGGGGACTGGCACTTGGCCGAGGACCTGACGCAGACGGCGCTGGCGAAGCTGTACGCGGTGTGGCGTCGGGTGCGGCAGTTGGAGTCTCCCGACGGGTACGCCCGGCGGGTGCTGTACCGGACGTTCCTCGACGAGACCCGGCGTCGGCGCTGGTGGGAGCGGCCGGCGGCGCATCAGGAGGACGTGGTGGCTCCGGCCTCGGACCCGGATCTGCGGCTGACGCTGCTGGACGCGCTACGGCAGTTGCCGCCGCGCGGGCGTGCGGTGCTGGTGCTGCGGTTCTGGGAGGACCAGAGCGTGGAGGCCACGGCGACGGCGCTGGGGTGCAGCGTCGGCACGGTGAAGAGCCAGACCTCCCGGGGTCTGGGCACGCTGCGGCACATCCTCGCCGACTCCGGCCAGGATTTCGGCCACGGCCTCGGGTCTAGAAGCACGGGAACCGGAACGGGAACAGGAACAGAAGCGGGAACAGGACCCGGCTGTCTGCAGGCGGAGGGGTGAGCATGAGCGGGAAGGCCGGTGACGAGTTCACGGACCAGTACGTGTACGAGTCCGCGCTGGCGGATGCCCTGGGAGGGCTGGCTTCCGGAGCCGAACCGCCCATGCCGGACCTGGTGCCGGGCGCCGTCGTGCGCGGCACGCGGATGCGTCGCCGGCGGCGGATCGGGGCGACGGTGAGTGCCGCGGTCATGGCGGGCGTTCTCGCGGTCGGCGGGCACGCGCTGCTCGCGCCGCGGCCGGAGAGCAGGCCGACGCTTCCCGCCGGGCAGTCGTCGGTCTGGTATCCGTCGCTGGAGCTGTTGCGGTCGATCGTCACTGCCGACATCGGCAAGGGCACAAGCATCTCCGCCGGGCAACCGCGCCAACCCCTGCGGCCCGGGCGGTACTTCAGGATGACCACCGCCGACGGCAGTGTGAACGACCTTTACGTGAGCGTCAGTCGGACCGCCTTGGACCCGCTGTACAACCGCCCGGCCCTGGCCTGCCATGACAGCAACGGACGCGTGCTCGACTCCCCGTGGAACGGCCTGATCACCAAGTGCTCCCTGACCGGGCGCGGGGCGGGCAGTCTGTTGTTCTACCTGGTGCCCAGCGCCGGGTCGGTACAGCCCCCGACGGGCGACCGCGGCGCGAACGCCTGGGCCAGCGGTGTCACCTATCTGACCCCGGGCGGATGGACCGTGCAGGTCGTCGCCGGCTCGCTGGACCGGGCCGCCACCGGCCGGAGCGGGAGCGCTCCGCGCACGGGGCCGCTCATCCAACTGGCCACCGATCCCCGCATCTTCGACGCCGTCAAGGAGAACGACGACTGATCCGGAGCACTCGCGGCTGATCCGGGGCACCGGCGCCTGAAGTGACACACCCCGACACACACCTTGATCAACCCTGAAAGAGAGTCTGGCATGAGCATGTCCAAAATCGGCCCGCCTGGAGGCCGCCGCCGTATGCCCGAAACGCGACGCCCCCTGGTCACCGCCCTGGCCGTCAGTCTGCTCCCCCTGCTCGCCGCCTGCGGTGGCACGGACACCAAGTCGGCTGCCGGCAGCGGTGGTTCGAGTTCGAGCGCGGCCACGACGACCGTCGACGGAGCCACCCAACTCACCGTCCCCGACGGCGTGGACGACGCGACGAAGAAGCAGTACATCGAGGAGAACGCCGTCGCGGTCTGCATGAAGAAGCAGGGCTTCACCTACACCCCGCACGTGCAGACCTCGGCCGCGGCCGATCCGCTCGCGGGGGTCGACGGGGAGGACTACGCGCGGGCGAAGAAGTTCCGGCAGAAGTACGGCTTCGGGTACTACGCCGGCGCCGTCTATCCCAACGACGCGAACGTGCCGTTCAGCAAAGCCGCGATGGCCAAGAGGTCCGCCCCGCTGGACCATGACGAGGACGGGCTGACCGACGCCCAGAAGAAGGCGTACGACGCCGCACTCACCGGTCCCCCGGCCAAGACCAAGGCCGAGGAGAAGGTCGGCGGGTGCACGGAGGTGGGTCGGGTCGCGGCGCACGGTCCCGCGCTCAGCGCGGCGGCCGAGAAGAACGCGGAGAAGGCCCGCGACGAGGCGAACCACGCCAACGGTCTCGCGCTCAACGGTGACCCCGAACTCGTCCAGCTCGCCCAGCAGTTCGCGACCTGTCTGACCGGGCAGGGCATCCAGGTCTCCACCACCCAGCCGACCGGCATGGTCGACATGGTCCGCCTCGACATCTCCAAGCAACTGCCGGAGAACTTCATGTCGTTGAGCAAGGACGCCGCACTGCCGCTCCTCAACAAGGACATCGGCATCGCCCTGAAGGACCTGGACTGCGGCAAGAAGTTCCGCGCCGCCTACTTCACCAAGGAGAAGGCCAAGCCCTACTACGGGGAGGACGGATGAGCCGCGGCGACAGCACGCGAACCGGCGGCACGAGTATCGGCAGCACGCGAATCGGCAGCGGCCGTAGGCGACTTGGTGCCGTCGTCGGGGCGGTCGTGCTGGTCGGGGCGGGGGGCTGGTTCGCCGGTACGCAGGTGCAGTCGCCCGCGGACGCCGCCGCCGCGCACCAGGCGCCGAAGGCCGGTCCGGTGACGGTGTCGGTCGTACGGCAGTCGCTGACCGCGAGCGTGGTGGCGACCGGGTCCGTCGAGTTCGCCTCGCCGCGACCGTTGTCGCTGGCCGGTCCGGTCGGCAGCGGGACGTCCTCGGGCACGGACGGCGAGGGGGCCGAGCAGCGGGTCACCAAGGCGCCGGTCGCGGGCACGAAGATCAAGGAGGGCACCGTACTGATGACGGTCAACGGCCGTCCGGTGTTCGCGCTCGGCGGTTCCGTACCGATGTACCGCGCGCTGGGGCCCGGCGCTTCGGGCGACGATGTGACGCAGCTTCAGAAAGCCCTGAAGCGGCTCGGGTTCGACCCGGGTGCCATCAGCGGGACGTACGGGCAGGGGACCGCCACCGCCGTCGCCGACTGGTACAAGAGCAAGGGGTACGACGCCCAGGAGCCGAGCCCGGCCGATCAGCAGCAGCTCGGCTCGCTCGAACAGGCCGTCTCCGCCGCACAGGAGGCACTTCTCACGACCAACAGCGGTACCAGCGAGGCCGGTTCGGGCGACGGTGGTTCGTCCGGCAGCCCCGCCCCCCAGTCCAGCACCGACCAACAGGTCCACAAGATCCAGGTCAAGTCCGCCCAGAAGGCGTTGGACCTGGCGAACGACGCGCTCAGCAGCTTCAAGGCCTCCTACGGTACGAAGGTCCCGGCCGGCGAGGTCGTCTTCCTGCCGAAGCTGCCCGCGCGGCTGGACAAGGTGAGCGTGAAGACGGGCGACACCCCGTCCGCCCAGATCGGTACGGTGACCAGCTCGGACCTGGTGGTGCAGGCGGCCGTCCCCGGTACGGACGCCCAACTCCTGCGCCACGGCATGACCGCCCAACTGACCACGGCGGACGGCAAATCGGCCGAGGGCACGGTGGACGTCGTAGGAGCCGGGACCGCCTCCACCTCGGACTCCACGGTCGCGGTCCAGGTGCGGATCACCGTCCCGGAACCCGGGCCGCTGGCCGGTCAGGCCGAGGCCGCCGTGAAGGTGACCATCAAGGTCGGCGCCTCGGACGGCAAGGTGCTGACCGTGCCGATGGCCGCGATCCACACCTCGTCCGACGGACGCGCCCGGGTCGAGGTCGCGCGCGGCACCACCGTCACCGACGTCCATGTCACCGTCGGGCTCGCGTCCGCCGGGGTCGTCGAAGTCAAGCCGGACGGGGGCGCGTTGAAGGCGGGCGAGAGGGTGGTGGTGGGCGAGTGATCGACACCTCGGTCGATACGGGGATCGATGCCGCGATCGACACCGTCATCCAACTCACCGGTGTGGAAAGGACGTTCCCCTCCGACCCGCCCGTGCACGCCCTGCGCGACGTGCACTTGACCGTGCGGCGCGGCGAACACCTGGCCGTCGTAGGGCCGTCCGGTTCCGGGAAGTCGACGCTGCTCAACACGCTCGGGCTGCTGGACCGGCCGACGGCGGGCTCGTATCTGCTGGACGGGGTGGAGACCACCGGGCTCGGCGATCTGGAGCGAACCTCGTTGCGCGGGAGCCGGATCGGGTTCGTGTTCCAGTCCTTCCACCTGTTGCCGTACCGGACGGTCGACGAGAACGTCATGCTGGCCGAGGCGTACCGCAGGCCGCGTCCCGACCGTGGGCGGGGCGGCCGGCTCGCCCGTGCCCACCGAGCCCTGGAGCAGGTGGGGTTGGGGCACCGGGTGGGTTTCCGGCCCGACCGGCTGTCCGGCGGTGAGCGTCAACGGGTCGCCATCGCAAGGGCGTTGCTCAGCAACCCGGCACTGCTGCTGTGCGACGAGCCGACCGGCAACCTGGACACCGAGAACACCCTCTCCGTACTGGAACTCTTCGACGACCTCCGCGCCCAGGGCATGACCCTGGTCGTGATCACCCACGACGAGGCGGTCAGCCGTAGGGCGGGGCGCCGGGTCCGTATCACCGACGGGCACCTGGCCGAGGAGGCCGGGTGATGCGCGCGGAGGGGAAGAGGCGGGTCGAACGGCCCTGGATGGATCCCCGGGACCTGTGGACAGAGGCCCTCGCGGGAGTCCTCGCCCGGCCGGTGCGGTCCGCGCTGACCACGCTCGGCACGGTCCTCGGCATCACCACGCTCGTCATCACCATCGGGGTGGCGTCCACCGCGGGCAACCAGATCGTCGGCCGCTTCGACGCGCTCACCGCGACCTCGGTGACCGTGACCGTGCCGGAGCGGCTGCCAGGTGAGGAGGACGCCGGACCGCTGGTGCCGTGGTCGGGGACCGACGCCGTAGGACGGCTGGCCGGGGTGACGTCGGTGGCGGCGCTCGCCGACTCGAACGCGACCGACAGCGTCCTGGTGCGGTCCAACGACGTGACCGCGCCCGGCGACCTGTCCGGCCAGACCCTCGCCGTGATCGCCACCTCGGCGGGCCTGCCCGCCGCCGTGCACGGCGCGATGACCGCGGGACGGTTCTACGACGCCGGGGACATCGCCCGGCGCGACCACGTGGTGGTGCTCGGCGACCAGGCGGCACGGCTGCTCGGCATCAAGCGGGTGGAGGACGCGCCGGCGGTCTTCTTCAGGGGGCAGTCGTACACCGTGATCGGCGTCCTCGGCGGGATCCGGCGCGAGGAGCGGCTGTCGACCGCCGTGATGGTGCCGTCCACCACCGCCGCGGACCGGCTCGGGCTGCGGGACGTCACCCGCGTGCTGGTCAACACCGCGCTGGGGGCTGCCAAGCAGGTGGCCCGGCAGGCGCCGATCGCGCTCGCGCCCGGGCATCAGGACTCGCTCGCCGTGGCGGCACCGCCCGACCTGTCCAAGGCCCGCGCCGGCGTCCAGAACGACACCAACAGCCTCTTTCTCGTCCTCGGCCTGGTCTCGCTGGTCGTCGGTGCGATCGGCATCGCCAACGTGACCCTGGTGACGGTGATGGAACGGGTCGGGGAGATCGGGCTGCGGCGCTCGCTGGGCGCGTCCCGGCGGCAGGTGGCCGGACAGTTCCTGCTGGAGTCGACAACCATCGGGCTGCTGGGCGGAGTTGTGGGCGCGGCCCTGGGCATCGCGGTCGTGGTGTGCGTCGCCGTGGTCAAGGAGTGGACGCCGGTGCTGGATCTGAGGCTCGCGCTCGGCGCCCCGCTCGCCGGTGCCCTCGTCGGACTGCTCGCGGGGCTCTATCCGTCGCTGCGGGCCGCCCGCATGGAGCCGGTGGATGCCCTCCGCGCACCGTCATAGCTGTACGACGGAGACAGGGAGACACGGGGACAGGGTCGGCCGCCTGACTTACACTCCTCGGGCCCGATATCGGGGAGTTCGGGGACCTCGGGGCGTTCGGAGAGTTCCGGGAGGGAGAGGCCCATGTCCTCGATCACGACGCCGAGTGCGGAGAACTCCGCGACGCGGCTGGAGTTCTGGCGCGACATCGTGAGCCGGAACTTCGTGCCCCTGGAGATCGTGCCGCGTGAAGGGCCCGATCTCCCCGATTTCCACGCGCAGTTGAGCATCGCGCGGATCGGTGAGGTACGGGTGTCGGTCGTGACGACGCCCGCGCACACGGCCCGCACCCGGCGGTCGGCCGGGGCCGACGCCTCCGACCACGTCAAGGTCAGCCTCCAGCTGACCGGGCACTGCGTCCTCACCCAGGGCGACCATCAAGCCGAGCTGAAACCGGGGGAGTTGGCGGTCTACGACACCCGTCGGCCCTACACCCTCGACACCGACCGCCCCGGCCGCAGCCTGGCCCTGATGTTCCCCCGGGCCATGCTGCGGCTGCCGGAACGGGAGTTGGCGCGCGTGACCGCGACCTCGGTGTCGTGCCGGGACGGTCTCGGCACGGTGGTGCGCCCCTTCCTGTACGGACTGGCGCGCCAGGTCGACGAGTTGGAGTCGCTCGGCACACCCCGGCTCGCCGACAACGTGGCGGATCTGCTCGGCACGCTCCTCGCGGAACGGACCGGCGCCGACCGGACATCCGGCCACGAAGAGGGCCGTGAAGCGCTCACCCTGCGCATCCTCACGTACATGGAACAGCGGCTCCACGACCCGGAGTTGGCCCCGGACCGGATCGCGGCCGTCCACCACGTCTCCCGCCGCTACCTCTACAAACTGCTCGCCGAGCACGGGTACACCGTCTCCGGCTGGATACGCGAACAACGGCTCGCCCGCTGCCGACGCGACCTCGCCGACCCGGCCCTGTCCCACCTCCCGGTCGGCGCGATCGGCAGCCGCTGGGGCTTCCCCGGCCCGGCCCACTTCAGCCACGCCTTCAGGACGGCGTACGGCATGAGCCCGAGCGAGGCCCGCGCGGCGCTGTGACCCGGTGACCGTGCTCAGTACGGCAACTCCCCGTGCACCGCGACGAAAGCCGGGCCGGTCGGTGAGCGGCACTCTTCCGCCATGGAAGCCACGCAGAAGAACACGTACGACCACATCGTGGTGGGCGCCGGTTCCGCCGGCTGTGTCATCGCGCGCCGGCTCGTGGACGCGGGCCGCAGCGTCCTGCTGATCGAGGCCGGCGGCCCGGACACCAACCCGGCCATCCACGACCCGGGCCGCATGTGGGAGCTGTGGACCTCCCCCGAGGACTACGCCTACCTCACCGAACCCCAGCAACACGCCGACGGCACAAGGGTGTTCTGGCCGCGGGGCAAGGTCGTCGGCGGGACCAGCGCCATCAACGCCATGATCTACGTCCGCGGCCACCGCTCGGATTACGACGACTGGGCCGGCCGGTACGGGGCGACCGGCTGGTCGTACGACGAGGTCCTGCCGTACTTCAGGCGCTCGGAGGACTTCGAGGACGGCCCCTCCCGTCACCACGGTTCGGGCGGGCCGCTGCCGGTCACCCGGAACCACTCCCCCAACCCGGTCTCCGTCGCGTTCGTGGAGGCGTGCGAGCAGTACGGCATCCCGTACAACGACGACTGCAACGGCGAGGAGATCCTCGGCGTGAACCTCCTCCACCTCAACATCCGCGACGGCAGGCGGGTCAGCGCCTGGACGGCTTTCGTCCAACCGGTGCTGGGCAACCCGTTGTTGACCGTGCTCACGGGGGCGCCGGTCGCGCGGGTGCTAGTCGAGGGCGGACGTGCACGGGGGGTCGAGATCATCGAGGACGGTCACCGCACCGCCGTACGGTGCACGGGCGACGTCGTCCTGTCCTGCGGGACCATCGGCTCCGCCCAGCTCCTGCTGCTCAGCGGGATCGGACCGGCCGACGAACTGCGGGCGCTGGGCGTCGACTTGGTCGCCGATCTGCGGGGGGTCGGGGCCAACCTGCACGATCACGCGCTCGCGCCGGTGGTGTACGAGTCGGCACGGCCGGTGCCGCCGGGGACGTCCAACAAGATCGAGGCGCAGTACTTCGCGAAGACCGATCCCGCACTCGCCGCCCCCGACCTCCAGCCCGTGATGTCCCACGTGCCGCTGCCCGTCGTAGGCCAGGAGGTGCCGGCGGAAGGGCACGGCTACAGTCTCGCGCCGGGCACGATCCGCACGCTCAGCCGGGGCCGGCTGTGGCTGCGGTCCGCAGACCCGGCCGAGGCGCCCGCGCTCGACCCCCGGTACTACTCCGACCCGTACGACCTGCGGGCGATGGTGACGGCGGTCAAGCAGGCGCGGGAGATCGGGGAGCAGAAGGCGCTCGGCGAGTGGCGGGCCCGGGAGGTCGCGCCCGGGCCGGGGGTGGTCACGGACGACGAGATCGCCGCGTACGTCAAGCGCAACCTGACGAGCTACCACCACCAGGTCGGCACCTGCCGCATGGGCACCGGCCCGGACGCGGTCGTGGATCCGCAGCTACGGGTCCACGGGGTGCCCGGGCTCCGGGTCGCGGACGCGTCGGTCATGCCGGCCGTCCCCTCGGGCAACACGCATGCGCCGACCGTGATGATCGGCGAGCGGTGCGCCGAGTTCCTGACCGGCTGAGGCGTGCCCGGTGCTCAACTCACCTTCACGGACAGCTCTGTCGATCCCTTCAGCGGCAGGGTCACGGAGCGGAAGCCGTTGGCCGGGTCGCGGATGTAGTCGAGGTAGTCGGGTTCGGCGTTGTCGTTCATCACGAAGGCTCCGGTGCGGAGTTGGGGCGCGATGAGCTCCATGACCTGGCGGGCCAGCGTCGGGCCGCCGTCGCTGATCGGCCAGCCGTCGATGAGCGCGAAGTCGACGGGGCCCCCGAGATCGCGCAGCGTCTCCCGGGCGTCGCCCACGCGCAGGTCGACGTACTTGTCCAACTCGGCCTCGGCGAGGTTCCGTTGGGCGGTGGCCGCCTTCTCCGGCACGATCTCGGAACCGATCACCGTCCCGCCGCCGTTGTCGCGCACGGCGGCGGCGAAGTAGATCGTGGAGACACCGACGGAGGTGGCGAACTCGACGACCCGGGTCGCGGCGATCGCCCGGCAGAGCAGATAGATGAGGTCGCCCTGGTCGGCGTGGATCGAGAAACCGATGTCGGCGTACGCGTACGGATCACGGGTGTCGGCACCGCCACGCGGGCCTCCGTTGGTGGGGCGCCGGCGTTCGGCCTGAAGCCGGTCCAGCACGGCCGTGACCGTGGGGTCCTGTAGCGGGCTGGGGGAATTCTGCGCGGGCATCGTCACTCCAGTTGTTGTATCGCCGATACGTTAAAGCCCTATCACGATATATCGATTGCTGTCGACGGCTGCCGTTGCGAGTCACCCGGAGCCGGGGTGAGGTGGGCGAGATAAGGGGGCAATACAGGCCATACAGGCAATACGGAAGGAGTCCGTCGTGGTCGACCGCCGCAGGTTCATCGTGGGGTCCGGTGCCGTCGGCACCCTGGCCGCGCTCGGCGCGACGGCCGCGTGCACGGCGCGGGAGGCCGCGGGCGACGCCGTGAGCGAGACGACGTCGGCCACCGGCCATGTCCGGAGCGCCACCGCCATCACCAAGGTCTACGGCGCAGGCCAGAAACTCATCGCCGTGGCGGTCGAGTACGACACCGACATCACCGATTCGGCCCTGTCGACGTCGACCTTCAAGGTCACCGGCCGCACGGTCACGAAGGTCTACCCGAACCGTTCCGCCGACCTCGCCGCGCACGGCAGGAACGGCCGCTACGTCATCGTCGAGCTGTCCCCGGACGACAAGGCGGCGGCACTATGGGTGACCCAGCAGGGTTCCGGCACCGCCTCCGGCTCCGCCTCATCCAGCGGATCCCCTACGACCTCTTCGTCCCCTACGGCTTCTTCGTCGTCCGGCGCCGGTCAGGCGCCCGGTGGCGGCGGCCCGAAGGTCGGCGACAGCACCCCCGGCGGAACCATCGTCGCCGCGAAAGCCACCCTCACCCAGACCGGCACCGTCACCACCACCGGCGGCACCCGCTACCCCGCGAGTACTACGGGGCTGACGACCGACGCGGTGAAGAACCTGATCGTGGACGACTTCCGGCAGTTCACGTTCACCGACCCGGCGACCAAGCAGACCCTCAAGTACAACCTGTTCATCCCCAAGGGCTACGACCGCGACCACCACAAGAGCTACCCGCTGGTCCTCTTCATGCATGACGCGAGCGTGGTCAACGTCGCCACCGAGGGCCCGCTGGTGCAGGGCCTGGGCGCGGTGTGCTGGGCGAGCCCGGAGGACCAGGCCCGGCACGAGGCCTTCGTACTGGCCCCCGAGTACGACTCCGTGGTGATCGACGACACCTACAAACCGTCACCCCTCTTCGACGCCACCGCCCATCTCGTGCAGGCGCTCACGAAGAAGTACAACCTCGACGGAAAACGGCTCTACGCCACCGGGCAGTCGATGGGCGCGATGATGACGCTGGGCCTGAACATCAAGTATCCGGAACTGTTCGCGGCGTCGTTCGTCGTCGCCGGGCAGTGGCCGGCGGACCAGGCGAAGCCGTTGGCGAAAAAGAAACTCTGGATCGTCGTCTCCCAGGACGACGAAAAGTCCTACTCCGGCGAGAACGCCATCACCAAGGTCGTCAAGGAGCAGGGGACGGCCGTAGGCACGGCGGTCTGGAACGGCCGGTCGACGGCCGCCCAGTTCGCCGCCGACGTGCGGAGCCTCAAAGCCCAGAAGGCGCCGGTCAACTATGCGGCCTTCAGGACCGGCACAGTCGTACCGGCCGGCTCGACGACCAGTGCGCACATGGCGACCTGGCAGGTCGCCTACACGATCCCCGGCATCCGGGACTGGGTCATGAACCAGTCCCTCTGAGTTCGCTCTGAATTCGGCCTGTTCTCGCCGTCGAATTTCCGCCGCGATAAAACGAGAGAATAAAGGTCAACAATTCCGACCCAATGCGTCGCGTTATCTAAGATTGCACGACGCGAATAACCCACACCACCAGGAAACTTCTGCGTACCCTGTGAAAAGGGGTCTCCTTTCTCGTATCGCTTCACAGATTGAGGCAGCACAGTGGCGCACGGCAGCCCTGACAAACCTCGATCGAAGGAGCTCACCTTCATGGACAGGCGTAGGTTCATGGCCGGTACCGCGACCGCGACGGCCGGGGCCCTGGCGGTGTTCGGCAGTGCGACCCCCAGCTCGGCGAGCGAGGCGAGCCAGGCGAGCGGGACGGGTTCGACGGATTCCGCCGGGGACCATGTGAAGGGCCTCACCGCCATCACCCAGGTCTTCGGCGCCGGGCAGAAGCTCGTCGCGGTGGCGGTCGAGTACGACCGGGACATCGACGGCCGGACGCTGTCGACCTCGACGTTCACCGTCACCGACCGCACGGTGACCAAGGTCTACACGAACCGCACCGCCGACCTCGCGCAACGGCCTCGGGACGGCCGCTACGTCATCGTCGAGCTGTCGCCGGACGACACGGCGGCGGCCCTGTGGGTGACGGGGCAGGGCTCCGGCACCGGCGGCGGGACCGGCGGAACCGGTGATTCCGGCGGCGGGGTCGGTGCGGGCGGCCCGAAGGTCGGCGACACCACCCCCGGCGGAACGATCGTCGCCGCGAAGGCCACGCTCACCCAGGCCGGCACGGTCACCACCACGCGCGGCAGGCAGTACGCCGCGAGTACTACGGCGCTGACCACCGACGCGGTGAAGAACCTGATCGTCGACGACTTCCAGCAGTTCACCTTCGACGACCCCGCGACCGGCCAGACCCTGAAGTACAACCTGTTCGTCCCCAAGCACTACAACCCGCGCAAGAGCTACCCGCTGGTCCTGTTCATGCACGACGCGAGCGTGGTCAACGTCGCCACCGAGGGCCCGCTGGTGCAAGGCCTGGGCGCGGTGTGCTGGGCGAGCCCGGAGGACCAGGCCCGGCACGAGGCCTTCGTGCTCGCGCCCGAGTACGGCTCCGTCGTGATCGACGACACCTATCTGCCGTCGACCCTCTTCGACGCCACCGCCAACCTCGTCGAGTCCGTCACGGGGCAGTACAGCATCGACCCGAACCGCCGCTACACGACCGGCCAGTCGATGGGCGCGATGATGTCCCTCGGCCTGAACATCAGGTACCCCGACCTGTTCGCGGCGGCGTTCATCGTGGCCGGGCAGTGGCCGGAGGCCCAGGCGGTACCGCTCGCGAAGAAGAACCTCTGGATCCTCGTCTCGGCCGACGACACCAAGGCCTATCCGGGCGAGCAGGCCATCACCGCGGTCATCCAGGAACAGGGCACGCAGGTCAGCACCACGCTGTGGGACGGGCAGTCCACCGCCGCCGAGTTCGCGGCGGACGTCCGCGGCATGAAGGCCCAGCGGACGCCGGTGAACTTCGCCGCGTTCGAGACCGGCACGACCGTACCGTCCGGCTCGACCACCAGCGCGCACATGGGTACCTGGCAGATCGCGTACACGATCCCCGGCATCCGGGACTGGATCATGCGGCAGTCGCTGTAGGCACCCGGGCGCGGGTCCGGGTCACGGGGGCGGGTCTCCGCCGCGGCACTCCGAGGCATAGAGTGCTGCGGCAGAACCGGCGGAACCGGCCGACCGGCCGTGGAGGTAAATGGCGATGGAGAACTTGCCACAGCTCACCGTGGGACGGCTGTTCTCCTCCTGGCAGGCGGACGTCCCCGCGCTGCTGCTCGTCGTGCTCCTCGGCGGCCTGTACGGCTGGGGCGTGCTGCGGCTGAGGCGTCGCGGCGAGGCCTGGCCGGTGGCGCGGACCGTCGCGTTCGCGCTGTTCGGGCTCGGCACGCTCGTGGTCGCCACGATGTCCGCGCTGGCCGTGTACGACCGGGTGCTGTTCTGGCCGGCCGCCGTCCAGAACGTCCTCCTGGACCTGATCGCCCCGCTCGGCCTGGCTCTGGGCGATCCGCTGCGGCTGGCCCTGCGCGCCCTGCCCGAACGCGCCGCCGCACGCGCGCAGGGCGCGTTGACCGGCCGACTGGTACGGCTGTTCACCTTCCCGCTGGTCAGCACGGCCCTGGTCCTCACGACAGAGCTGACGATCTACTTCACGCCGTACTTCGAGACGGCCCTGGCGAACAACTGGCTGCACCAGCTGATGTATCTCCAACTGCTGCTCGCCGGGAGCCTGTTCGTCCTGCCGGTGCTCACCCGTGAGGAGGCGCTGCCCGCCTGGTGCACGCATCCGGTGCGGGCGGCGCTGGTGTTCGTCGACGGGATCATCGACGCGGTGCCGGGCATCGTGGTGATGACCCACGGCACGCTCATCGCCGGGGCCTGGTACCTGAAGCACTCCCCGTCCTGGGCGCCGGACGTCCAGCACGACCAACAGCTCGGCGGCGGCGCGATGGTCGGCATCGCCGAGCTGGTCGCCCTCCCCTTCCTCCTCGCGATCCTGGTCCAGTGGGCCCGCACCGAACGCGCCGAGACCGTCGCGCTGGACCGGCGCCTGGACGCGGAACTGGTCCGGGCGGAGCCCGCGGAGGCGACGGCATCGGCCGAGGGGCCGGACCTCGTACGCCCCTGGTGGGAGACCGAGAACAGCGAGGTCGCACAGCGCATCCGGGGACAGCGGTAGGCACTCCTCACACCGCTCCTCACACCACGGTCAGTTCGTCCAACTCCCTTATGAGCCGGGCCCCTTCACGCGTCATGATCTCCGGGTCGCGCAGGGCGTTCGAGAGCAACGACATGCCCTGATAGGCGGCGACGAGGGTGAGGGCGAGCCCCTCGGGATCAGCCGCGCCGAGCTGCCGGTACTGCTGCTCCACCCAGTCCACCAACCGCCGTATGACCTGGCCCGCGGCGAGATCGAGGCCGCCCTCGTAGCGCTTGTCCAGCTCTACGGCGAGGGTGCCCATGGGGCAGCCGTGGCGGGCAGCCATGTCCTTCTGCTCGACCCAGCCGCCGATGAGGGCCCTGAGGCGCTCGCGCGGGTCGGGGAGCTGGTCGAGCCGGGCGGTCAGGGTCTCCAGGCCGGTGGTGTGCTCGGAGAGGGCCGCCTCGATCAGCTCGTCCTTGGTCTTGAAGTAGTAGTACACGTTGCCCGTCGGGACGTCGGCGGCGCGGGCGATGTCGGCGATGGTCGTGCGCTCCACGCCATGCTCGTGCAGGACCCGGGCGGTGGCGGTGGTCAGACGCTGCCGTTTGCCGACGGCGGTGGGCCGGGCGGGCCGGGAACCTTTTGAGTCAGTCACCTCACTGACTATAGACAACGGGCGGGTTGATCGTGCTAGCGTCTTCCCCACGGAGTTAGTCAGCCAACTAACTCACACATGACGGGGGTAGCGACATGATCGTGGTGACGGGTGCGACCGGGAACGTGGGGCGGGCGCTGGTGCGGATCCTCACGGAGGACCAGGTGCCGGTGACGGCGGTGGCCCGGCACATCAGCGGGCCGGGGACGGTGGCCGCCGACCTGGCCGAACCGGAGACTCTGCGGGGCGCGTTCGAGGGCGCCGAGGCACTGTTCCTGCTGATGGCGGGCGAGCGGCCGTACGACGTCCTGGACACGGCCAAGGCGGCCGGTGTCCGCAAGGTGGTGCTGGTGTCCTCGCAGGGGGCGGGGACCCGGCCCGAGGTGTATACGGAACCGCGTCGGTTCGAGGCGGCCGTGAAGGAGTCGGGGCTCGACTGGACGATCCTGCGGCCGGGCGGGCTGGACAGCAACGCGTTCGCCTGGGCCGAGTCGATCCGCGCGCGGCGCACGGCGGCGGCACCCTTCGGTGACGTGGGCCTGCCGTTCGTGGACCCCGACGACGTGGCGGCGGTCGCCGCCGCTGTGCTGCGCGACGAGACGCACGCGGGCGCGACCTACACCCTGACCGGTCCGGCGCCGACGACACCCCGCGCGCGGGCGGCGGCGATAGCGGCGGCACTGGGCGAGCCGGTGACCTTCACGGAGCAGTCCCGCGAGGAGGCGCATGAGCTGATGGCACGGTTCATGCCGCTGCCCCTGGTCGAGGGCACGTTGAGCATCCTGGGCACACCGACCGAGGAGGAGCGGCGGGTGAGCCCCGATGTGGAGCGAGTGTCGGGGCGGGCGCCGGGGACCTTCGCGGCATGGGCGGCGCGCAACGCGGCGGCCTTCCGGTGACGGCCTCGCGGGTGACTCACGTCCTCGACTCGACCATGACGCACCGGGAGTCGGGCACCGGAGTGCCGATCGTCTTCCTGCACGGCAACCCGACGTCGTCGCACCTGTGGCGGAACGTCCTGCCGGCCATGACGTCCGGACGGCTGCTGGCCCCCGACCTCATCGGCATGGGCGAGTCGGGCAAGCCGGACATCGACTACGACTTCGCCGACCAAGCCAGGTATCTGGACGCCTGGTTCGACGCGCTCGGGCTGCGGGACGTGGTGCTGGTCGGGCACGACTGGGGCGGCGCCCTGGTCTTCGACCTCGCCGCACGCCATCCGCACCGGGTGCGGGGCATCGCGTTCACCGAGACCATCGTCAAGCCGATGACCTGGGAGGAGTTCCCCGAAGGGGGCCGGGAGCTGTTCCGGGCGATCAAGACGGACGGCGTCGGCGAGGCCATGATCCTCGACCAGAACGCCTTCGTCGAACAGGCACTGCCCGCCTCCTCCGCCACCCCGCTCGCCCCGGCCGACCTCGCCGTCTACCGGAAGCCGTACCCGACCCGGGAGAGCCGACGGCCCCTGCTGCGCTGGGCGCGCTCGATGCCGCTGGACGGTGAACCCGCGGACGTCGTGGCCAGGATCGAGGAGTACGACCAGTGGCTGCGGTCCAGCCCGGACGTACCCAAGCTGCTGCTCACGTTCACCCCCGGAGCGGGGACGATGATGACCGCGGACATCGTCGCCTGGTGCGCGGCGAACATCGCCGCCCTGGAGATCGAGCACACGGACGCGGTCGCCGGCCACCACACACCGGAGGACCAGCCCGAGTTGATGGCCGCCGCGATATCGGCCTGGGTGGAGCGGCACGGCCTCCACCGCTGAGCAGCCACGGCCCGCGCACTCCGCCTACCGCGAGATCCGCACGTCCCGCGTCACGCTCACCTGGTCCACGTCCGACGTCCTGACCGTCACCTTCATCGTCCAGGTCCCGGCGATCGGCAGGTTGAGGGTGTTGGTCCCCCAGTAGCCGCCCTCGTCCTTGACGTCGGCGTCGAGCGGGCCGATCTTCTGGGCGGCGAGGGTGAAGGAGAGGCGGAGTTCGGGGACCGTGGCGAAGCCGCCGTCGGGGCCGTAGACGACCGCCTCGACC
This sequence comes from Streptomyces sp. NPDC050508, assembly GCF_040655155.1. Taxonomy (NCBI): domain Bacteria; kingdom Bacillati; phylum Actinomycetota; class Actinomycetes; order Kitasatosporales; family Streptomycetaceae; genus Streptomyces; species Streptomyces sp. NPDC050508. Next base: position 790,124 of record NZ_JBFAJJ010000002.1, on the reverse strand, counting down.
GAGTTCTGGCCCACGCGTCCGGGGTCGAGGGTGATCTGCACCTTGCCGCCGGCGTTGCCGACGCGGAAGGGGACGGTGGTGACGGAGGCCGCCGGTATGCCGGCCGGTGTCGCCGTCCGTTGTGCGTCCGCCGCCGCCCGGCCCGGGAGGGTGGTGGTCAGGAGCGTCGTGATGACCAACACCGTGACGCCGACAGCGACTTCGCACAGCACCGAACGGCGCAGGCCGCGCCGGTACCGGTCCTGGGAACCGTCACCGGGCTCCGGGGCGCCGTCGCCACCAGTGCCGTCCGGCTCGGAGTCGGGCTCAGGCTCCGAAGGTGCTGTTCCGTCCGCTCCCGTGCGCACCAACTCCGGTACGTGAAGCGGCACTTCCGCGCCCACCAGTCGGCCGGTCCACCGTCGTGACCACCCCGCCGCCGCGAGCAGCAGCACCACCGCGCCGAGCTTCACGAGCAGGATGCGGCCGTAGGACGTCCCGGTCAGCGCGTTCCAGGAGCCGAGGCCGCGCCAGGACTGGTAGACGCCGGTGACGACCAGCACGGTCACCGAGACGAACGCGAGCCGGGAGAAGCGGGCCACGGGAGCCGCGTCCAGGCTCGACGAGCGGTAGAGGACGGTGAGCAGGGCCGTCAGTCCGCCCAGCCACACAGCCATCGCGAGCAGGTGCAGGACCGCCGACGTCATCGCCACCGGCACCTGGATCCCGGCGGACGCGTGCTCCGCCGACGCCCAGGTCAGCGCCAGTCCGACCGCGAGGGCGGCACCCGTCCCCAGGGCCACCCGCCCGGGCCGCTCCCGCCCCCGGAGTCGTAGGAGGAAGACCGCTGTCGCGGCGAGCAGGAGCAGTCGGGCCGCGAGTGCGAGGCCCGGGCGGTTCGTCAGGGTTCTGGGGAGGGCGGAGGGGTCGAAGGCCGTGGCCAGGCCGGTGCCCGCCTCGTAGGGGGCGCGGAGGATCAGGAGGGCGACGGTTGCCGTCAGCAGGGTCCACCAACCCATCAGGATCGGCTTGTTGAGGATCGACGGGTCCGGCGGGCGGCACAGGGTGACGAAGGTGGCCGTGCCGATGAGGAGGGCCGCGGCGATGTAGGCGAAGTAGCGGGCTATGTCGTAGAGGCTGCCGGTCAGCGGGTCCTCGGTCGGGGCCGTGTTGATCGGGGTGGTCGTGGCGGAGGGTTTGCCGATGGAGAAGGTGAAGGCGCCCGAGACCGGGTGGCTGTCGGCCGAGACCACACGCCAGGCGACCGTGAAGGTGCCGGTGCCGAGTTCGGTGGGGAGCGTGACGCTCGCCGTGTCGCCCGCGTCCTTCGCGTGGTGCGCCGCGCTCGTCTTGACCCGCCGGTTGTCGGGGTCGTAGACGCGGAAGGAGTCGTCGAGCAGGGCTACGGACTCGGAGAAGGTGAGGGTGACGGAGCGGGGGGCGGACTTGAGGACGCTTCCGTCGGCGGGGTCGGTGGATTCGAGGGCGGCGTGCGCGGACGCGGTGCCCGCGGTGCCGAGGAGGAGCAGGACCAGCAGGGAGCCCAGCAGCACCAGCCCTTGAATTCCCCGCCGGGCGCCCCGTCCACCGCCTCCGTCGTGTCCAAAACCCTGTCCCTCATTCCGTCGTCGGCGCACGTCATATCTCCGTCTTCGGACTTGCAGGCCTCGGGTTATGTACGGACGTACGGCGCCCGTGACTCACCATGTGGGCCGCGCGGACACTCCACCGTCCACGACCAGGTCGTGCCCGGTGACCCAGGACGCGAGGGAGGACGCCAGGAACACGCACGCGTCGCCCACGTCCTCCGGCCGCCCCAGCCGCCCCGTCGGCGCCGCCGCCCGCCACCTCCGCACTCCGTCCGGCCAGCCCTCCGCCAGCCCCTCCCGGTCGATCAGACCGGGCGAGACCGTGTTGACGCGGATGCCGTACGGGCCGTACTCCAGGGCCGCCGACCGCGCGTGCATGACGACGGCGGCCTTGGACGCGGAGTAGTGCGCGTGGAGCGCGGCGGGGGCGCTCGCCTCGATCGACGCGATATGCGTCACCGTGCCACCGGTACCGTCCCCTTCGCGCATCACCTCGGCCGCCGCCTGCGTGCACGCGAACACGCTCGTCAGGTTGGTGTCGACGACCGCCCGCCAGTCCGCGGCGGTCATCCCGGGAAGGGGCTGCGTCGGCTGTACGCCCGCGCTGTTGACCAGCGCCGTCAGCCGTCCGCCGCTCCACTCGGCCGCCTCGCGGACCAGTCCGCGGCAGGCGTCCTCGTCGGTCAGATCGGCTTGCAGTACGACAGCTCGGGCACCCAACTCCCGTACGCGGGAGGCAACTTCACCGGCCGCCGCCATCGCCGTACGACAGTGGACGACGACCCCCGCCGCCCCCTCCTCCGCGAACCGCAGCGCGATCCCCCGGCCGATGCCGCCACTCGCGCCCGTGACCAGGGCGAACTGGCCCTCCAACAGGCGGCTCATGGGCGGCACAGCCCGGTGATGCGCGCGGCCTCGGACGGGTAGCGGGCGGTCAACTCGCCCGCGTCGCCGTGCTCGTAGCCGTCGTAGGTGAAGCCGGGGGCCATCGTGCAGCCGAAGAACGTCCACGCGCCGCCCGCCGCCACCCGCGCCCCCATCCAGGTGCCGCCGGGAACAGTGAACTGAAGGTGCTGGCCGTGCCGTATGTCCGGGCCGAGGACCAGCGTGCGAGCGGTGCCGTCGGGGGCGAGGAGCAGGAGGTTCAGCGGGTCGCCGAGGTAGAAGTGCCAGACCTCGTCGGCGGGGAGGCGGTGGAGCGCGGAGAAGTCCTCCGCCGTGAGCAGGGCGACGATCGCGGTGCCCTCCGGGCGGCCGTCGGACCGCTCCGGGCCCGCCCAGGTCTGGCGGAACAGGCCGCCCTCGCGCGGGATCGGCTCCAGGTCGTAGTGGGCGACGAGGTCTTCTGGGGTCACTCCGGCAGGCTACGGGAAGGCCACCTCGCGAGGGAGAAACGCCAGTTGGGCGTGCTTTTCCGGCAGGAACACGTCAGGGATGTCGATCTCCGGCAGGACGACCCGCGGGCCCGCCACGAACCCCTGCCGCAGGAAGCGCGCGACGGCCTTCTCGTTGCGCACGTCCGGATCGACCACGATCCGGCGCCGGTCCAGGCCGAGCAGGACGTAGAAGGCGAGAACGCCCATCACCGCCGCCGACCAGCCGGGCCGCCCGCCGTCCGGTCCGGCGGGTGCGAGGAGGAGGTGGATGCCGATGTCGCCGGGTCGTACGTCGTAGCAGTCGCCGACGCGGTCGGCGGCGGGCTCGTAGGTCTGCAGGAGCGCGACCGGTTCGCCGTTCCGGACCACCAGGTAGGCGTGGTGGGTGTCGAGGGTGTCCATGTGGGCGTAGATCTCGGTGACTTGGGCCTGCGTGAGGCCGTTCATGCCCCAGAAGGCGGCCCGTTCCTCGCCGACCCAGCGGTGGATCACCTCGGCGTCGGTCTCCGCGTCCAGGGGGAGGATGTGGACGGTTCCGAAGCCGTCGACGTGTTGCGTGTGGACCGGTTCGCGGGTGGGGACGTCGGGTTCGAGGCGGCTGAAGTCGGTGATCACCGGAACCAGATCTCCCTTGAGCCACAAGGGCAGTTGATCGCGGCGATGCGGTGAACCGGCCACCCCTGACGCCCCCAATGGCACCACCCACAGGCTGTCCTCCCGCCGGGCCAGGTCCCACACGAACCGGGCCGCCGGACCCCGCGCGCTCAGATCGGTGAGGCCGGGCACGGAGGAGGTGCACAGCACGCAGTCGTGGTCGCCGGAGAGCCCCGGTTGTTCGGTGTATGTCGGTCGTTCGGTGTACGTCGTCTCGGTCAACGCCCGCCAGGGAACGAGGCGATGGCTGTCACCCCACGCGCCGACCGGCTCGCCCGCGGCCTCCTCGACCGCCCCTGCACGAGGTCCGCCGCCTCTCCAGGGGCCAACTCGCCGACCGGGTACGCGCGGAACTCCCCGACCTGCTGAAGGACAGCGCCGACCCGTACGTCTGGATCACGTGCGACACGGCTACGACTCGGACCCTGTCGTCGTACGTCCGCCGGGAGTTGGGTGTGCGACGGGAGCGGGTGCAGCGCTGGGGTACTGGCGGGCGACCTGAGCTGTTCGGTTTCCAGGCAGGTGTCGCCATGACTCGATAGCGTCCGTGGACATGGCACCCAACCAGTTCTCGACCTCCACCGAACGGGAAGCCCTCTGCGGCTTTCTCGACAAGCAGCGCGCTGATCTGCTGCGGAAGGTCGAGGGTGTCTCCGACGCGGACGCCCGTAGGACACCGACAGTGAGTTCGCTGTCCTTGACGGGCCTGCTCAAGCACTCCGCGCTCTGGGAGCGCCGGTGGTTCCAGGTCGTCGTCGCGGGGCGAACCCTTCCCGGCGACTGGCCCGAGACGGGGATCCAGGACTGGAGGGACGAGGACTTCCGTGTCGACGAGCGGGACACGGTGAAGCACTGGACGACCTTCTTCGAGGAGCAGGTCGCCGTCTCACGGGAAATCGTCGCAGGCCTGGAGCTGGATGCTCCGTGCAGCCGAGCCGAGCTCGCGGACCGGAATCTGCGCTGGGTCCTCCTCCACATGATCGAGGAAACCGCCCGGCACGCCGGTCACGCGGACATCATCCGCGAGAGCATCGACGGCAGTACTGGCATCTAGCGCTCCGACCGTTCCCCGTTACCTGCTCGCCGCGCACCGGAAGTTGGGTCCAGTCGGGGTTGGCCTTGGTGGTCGACGCCTGCCGCCACTCGTCGAGGCCGGCGAGTTGTTCCGCCGTCGCCTGGTAGACATCCGTCACGCGCGGCCCGTTCCAGTTGTTACGCCTGGCCGAACTCACCAGCGCCGGCGCCCGCTATGAACGCGGCGAACTCCGAGTCCGAGAGCGTCACTATCGGTCCCGCCAGGTCCTTGCTGTCACGGAACGCCCGGCCACCACCAGGCAGAGCGGCAGCCTCAACGCAGTTGCCGTTGTTTCCGGAGTACGACGACTTCACCCACTCCAGTGGGACCGAAGCGGGCTGACTGTTTGACTTCATCGGTGCTGGTCCATTTCGTGAAGGGCGTTTTGAATGAGCGCCCGCGACTTGCTGACGTTGGATGCGGCCATGTTGAGGCGACGGAACAGCGCCGTGTAGGTCTCCACGTCCGCCGCGTCCTCGTAGTAGAGGGTGCTGGTGGGCGACTCCGTGTAAACGACGTCAGTTTCTGCCGAGGTCGGGAAGCTCATGATCACGAAAGGCCCGAAAAGGCAGACATTCATGGGGTCTTCGCGCGGCAGAATCTGCAGCTCGATGTTCTGCTTCCGGCTGTCCGTGAGCAGTGACTCAAGCTGAGCCTTCATCACGTCACGGCCGCCAACCTGATGGTAGAGCACGTTCTCCGCGATGATGACCCACAGTTGCAGCGGGTTTTCCCTGGTCAGGATGGCCTTGCGCTCCCGCCGCACGTCGACCTGGGCCTCCACGTGATCCCCTGTGGCGTCCGACACTTGCAACTGGATCAACGCCTTGGTGTACTCCGGCACTTGCAGCAGCCCGGGCACCAAGTTGGTCTCGACGTTGTACAGCTCCGAGGCGTCCCACTCGACAGCAGCGTAGGCCGCGTATGCCGGGTCGACCACGTTGACGTACCGATTCCACCAGCCCTTCTGCCTGGCCTCGCGTGACAGCTTCTCGATCGCGGCCCGCTCGGTGGGATCGGTGACGTTATAGGCGTCCATCAGGGCGCGAAGGTCGGGCAGGCGGACGCCCGACTGAGAGTTCTCGATCCGGCCGACCTTTGATTCCGCTGAACCAAGCACCTTCGCGGCGTCGGCGTGCGTCAGCCCGGCAGCGTTCCGCAGCTCGCGCAGTGTCCGCGCCAACCGTCGCTGACGGAACGTCGGGTTGTTGTTGATGGGCACCGATCGGCCGCCTCTCCTACGCCTTCTTGCAGGTCAAGTGTGCCGCTCGCGTCACGGTGAGGGCAACAATCATTCAGAGTCGCTCAAAGTAGGTACTTGACACTTTGGGTACTTCACCATGCAGAGTATCTACTATGAAGGTCCGGCTGCTCGCGCAACGCTGGCCTCGCTCATCGCTGCCCACGAACCCGTCCGAGGGGATCAATTGTGGCTGAACCCAGGTCGTTGCAGGCGCGGTACAGGAGATACCGCCCATCCGTGCCAGTCGCCCGCGCCAGGGCAAAGACCCTGGCCGAAGAGTGGGACTTACCGCGATACGTAGCAGACTTCCTAGAGTGGGTAGTCACCGAACTAGTGACCAACGCGGTAATCCATGGCCAAACAATGCGAGGAAGCCGCGTCCTGGTGGCCTACCACTTTGCTGACGATCTCCTCCGCGTCGAAGTCCGCGACGCAGCCGGCGGCATGCCGTGCGTCGGCCGCGGCCGGGGTCTACAGATCGTCGCCGCGCTCGCCGACGACTGGGGCGTCACCCCGAGAGTCATCGGGAAGAGCGTGTGGGCCGAGATCGGCGTTTCCTCGAAGAGGGGTCGGCATGACTGGTGACACGAGGGACGCCGACAACGTGCACCCCATCCCCCTGCTCGCCGCATCCCTCCGCCTGGTGGCCGTACCCACAGCCGTCGCCTGCTCCCGGATGTTCGTACGGCACACCCTGGGCCGCTGGAATCTCCAGGACCAGGAGGAGAACGCCACGCTCATCATGAGCGAACTGGTCACCAACGCCATCAAGACCGGCGGCCTCACCGAACCCGACCCGAAGCCCTGGCAGATCAAGGCCGAGCACGTGATCGCCGTACAACTCCGCGTTCTCGACAGGAGCTTGTTCGTCGAGGCGTGGGACCGGACACCACAGCTGCCCGTACTCCAGCATCCGGGCTTCACTGCCACGAGCGGTCGAGGTCTGCTTCTCGTCGAGTCGCTCGCCAAGCAGTGGGACGTCTACGGCACGCCCGTCGGCGGGAAAGTCGTCTGGGCCGAGTTGCCCCTTGATGTGTCCGTGGAACCGCCCCTCTTCGATCCCCCGCACACACCACTCCGCCTCCCCGACGGCATCCGCGCACCCTGGGGCCCCGTCGAACTCCAGGCACGTCAAGCACTGCTCGACCACCTGCTGGTGACGACGTTGGAGCGGAGGCGAAGGTGACGCCCCGGCGACGAACCCGCCCACCGGCAGGCACCCCCCGCCTGTACGCGCCATCATCGGAGTCATGGACGTCACCCTTCACCTAGCCCAAGACCCCGACGCCGACGAACTCCTCGGCCGCTCCCCGCTCGCCGCGCTGGTCGGGATGCTGCTCGACCAGCAGGTGCCGATGGAGTGGGCGTTCAAGGGGCCGCGCACGATCGCCGACCGGCTCGGCGCCGCCGACCTGGACGCGCACGAGATCGCCGCCCGCGACCCCGAGGCCTTCGCCGCGCTCCTCTCCGAGAAGCCGGCCGTGCACCGCTACCCGGGTTCCATGGCGAAGCGCATCCAGCAGCTGTGCCAGTACCTCGTCGAGCACTACGACGGGGACGCGAGCCGCGTATGGGAAGGCGTCGGCACCGGCGCCGACCTGCTCAAGCGGCTTGAGGAGCTGCCCGGGTTCGGGAAGCAGAAGGCGCAGATCTTCCTCGCCCTGCTCGGCAAGCAGCTCGGGGTCACGCCGAAGGGATGGCGGGAGGCCGCCGGAGCGTACGGCGAAGCGAAGTCCTTCCGGTCCATCGCCGACATCACCGGGCCCGAGTCGCTGACCAAGGTCCGCGCCCACAAGCAGGAGATGAAGGCCGCGGCCAAGGCGGCGAAGGCGGCCGGTACCAAATAGCCCCCCGTCAGCCAGGTGGCCCGCCCCGGTGGCGGGTCCGCCGGCCCCGGTCAAAACATGGACCATGACCGAGGCACCGAGCGGCCCCTCCTGGGGCCCGGAGTTCGACGACCGCCGCGCCCACGACACCCGTGTCCCGCGCGCCCCGCGTGACGAGCAGGAATTCGAAGGGCCCCTCTTCGCCCTCTCCAAAGCCGCCTGGCAGGTCGTCCTGCTCACCGGCGTCGCTTCTCTCATCCTCGGCGTGCTGGTCCTCGTATGGCCCGGCGCGTCCCTCTTCGCGGCCGGCATCCTCTTCGGCATCTACCTCCTGATCAGCGGCGTCTTCCAACTGGTCGCCGCCTTCGGCACCCACCGGGCGACCTCACTGCGCGTGCTGGCGTTCATCAGCGGCGCGCTGTCGATCGTGCTGGGCCTGTTCTGCTTCCGCGGCCCGATGCAGTCGATCCTGCTGCTCGCCCTGTGGATCGGCATCGGCTGGCTGATCCGAGGCATCACCCAGACCCTGGCCGCCGTCCACGACCAGACGATGCCCGCACGCGGCTGGCAGATCTTCCTGGGCATCGTCACGTTCATCGCCGGCATCGTGCTGATCGACTCGCCCTTCCGCTCGGTCGCCGTCCTCACCCTCGTCTGCGGCATCTGGCTGGTCGCGGTCGGCGTCGTCGAGATCATCACGGCGATCCGGATGAAGGGCCGCGCCGACCGAGTACCCCAGGCCCTGTGACGCTCGTTGGTAGGCCGTGCGGGCGGTTTACGCGCCCGCCGCGATGAACGCCGTACGGCCGCTGGGAGATGACCTTCCATGAGCACGAGGGTGAGCAGCACACGAAGCCTCCCCCGCAGCCGCACCTGGCTGCGGGCGCTCGTGCTGCTGCTCGCCCTGCTCGTCCCGGGCACCCACGCCGCCGAGGTGCGCGCGACACCCGTCGCGTCGTCCGCCGAGTCGACCGTCGAGTACGACGTCCTCGACACGGCGGCTGCTGCCCTACGACCCGCCTCCCTCGCGGTCCACCGACCCACCGCGCCGCTACGACCCGCGCCCGCTCCGAGCCCGGCGTCCCCCGATCCCCAGAGCCGCGCCCTCCCCGCGCCGCCCCGGCCGCCGCACACCCTGCGCGCCCTGCGCACCGTGGTCCTGCGCTGCTGACGGACCGACCGTCCCCCGAGGTCAACCCGTCACCGCGACGCTAGGAACACAGCCATGCCCATCGACCCGTACGCGGTCCTGCGCGCCCTGCTGCGCGCGGAGGCCGTACGCAACGCGCCCAAGCCTGCACAGGAACCGACACCGACACCGAAGCCGAAGAACAGCGACTCGCTACGGCCGCTACGGAAGCCGAAACTCTGACCGGCCGACGGAGGCGGTCGCCCGGCCCGGCCACCGCCTCCGCCCCCTCCTCCAGACCTCCCCGGGCTGCGCAGACCCGTAGTCCGGCTTAGCGTCGCTTCAGGGGGCACATCCGAGAGGCGGCACTTCATGACTGGCAAGTTCGAGGTCTACAAGGACAAGGCGGACAAGTACCGGTTCCGGCTGAAGGCGGGCAACGGCGAGATCATCGCGGTCGGCGAGGCGTACGAGAACAAGGCCTCCTGCATGCACGGCATCGAGTCCGTGAAGGCGAACGCCGCCGGCGCTCCGGTGGTCGAGAAGGAACCGACGTCGTAGCCGTGGGACACAGACCGGGCCCCGCCGACGGGGCCCGGTCTCCTTCACTCCGTTCACCGGTACCAGTACTTCACCCCGTGGTGGCGGGAGCACGTACCGGAGAAGTGCTTGCTGTACGAGTACGTGCCGTCCCGGCACTGGGCCGTAGCTCCTTGTGGGTGTGGGGAGTTGGCGTTGCAGGAGCCAACCGTGTGATGTGCGCAGCTTGTGAGGGCAGGCACGGTGGCCGCGTCCGCTGGAGCTGCCGCCGCGAGGGGTACGAAGAACATCGCGCCGGCCGCAGCGAGCGAGGCGAGTCCGGCTCGCGTTCTGGAGAACATGCCGCCTCCCGCCGTTCGGTGGTATATCCAGCGTCACACCAACTCAGCGGTAGCGCGAGCGAGCCGGGTGAGCGACCATGCCGAGCGTCTCGGGGCGGGGACGGGTTCGCGCCGGACGGTGAGTGCAGGTCCTGTGAAGGCGTAGCCCGCGGCGATCGTCTCGCTGTCACTCATATCAGGCCCCTGTTCCCGTTTAGCCCGCTTTGCTACGGCTTTTCCAGCGTCGCACTACGTCGCCATGGCTGCGCCCGGAAGGTCTTGACCGGTAGGCTTTCCGTGTGATCTTCAAGCGCATCGGAAACGGCCGGCCGTACCCCGACCACGGCCGGGAAAGCACCCGGCAGTGGGCGGACGTCGCGCCGCGCCCGGTCCGCCTCGATCAGCTCGTGACGACCAAGGGCCAGCTCGACCTGGAGACCCTCCTCGCCGAGGACTCGACCTTCTACGGCGACCTCTTCGCGCACGTCGTGAAGTGGCAGGGCGACCTGTATCTGGAGGACGGCCTGCACCGCGCGGTCCGCGCCGCGCTGCAGCAGCGCCAGGTGCTCCACGCGCGCGTCCTCGAACTGGACTGAGGCCCGGCCCGAGCCCGACAGAGCCCCGGATCCGTCCGGCGTTGACCCTTTCGGGTTGGACCGGGCGCTGTCGAATGATCATCTAGTAGGCATCACCGCCCAGGCGCACTACGCTGCGCTCATGAGCATGCTGACTCCCCCAGGCATGGGCGGCCAGTACCGGATCACGGGGGACAAGTACCCGCGCATGCGCCGTCCGCGGCGCCGCGGGAGGCTCGTCCTCATGGTGGTCGCCTCCGTCGCCGTACTGGGTGTGGGCGGGTGGGGCACGTTGCAGCTCATCGACGTCTTCACCGGTGGCGGCAAGCAGGCCGCGGCGGCCGGTCCCAAGGCCGACTGCGCGACCAAGGCGAGCCCCTCGGCCAGCACGGGTACGACCACGGACTCCGCCGTTCCGAAGCCCGCCCAGATCACCGTGAACGTCTACAACGCCACGCCCCGCAGCGGCCTCGCCAAGTCGACCGCCGACGAGCTCAAGAAGCGCGGCTTCAAGATCGGCGACGTGGGCAACGCGTCCGCGCAGTGGGACAAGAAGGTCAAGGGCACCGGCGTCCTGCTCGGCCCCGCCGCCTCCCTCGACACCTCGCTGCCGGTCCTCGCCACCCAGCTCACCGGCGCCGAGCGCCGCACCGAGGCCACCCGCAAGGGCAGCACCGTCGACCTGATCATCGGCACCGCCTTCAAGGACCTCACGGCGAAGGCGGCGGCCGACAAGGCCCTGGCCGCGCTTGCCGGACCCGAGCCGACGGCCAGTGCGTCACCGAAGGCGTGCTCGTAGCCGTAGGAGAGCAGCCGTACAAGAGCGGTCGTACGACAACACCCGATTCCCGTACGGCAGGTAAGAGCCGTACGGGAATCGGGTGTTGACGGAGTCTTACTCGGCGTCCTACTCGGCCGCGCCGTAGAGCCGGTCGCCCGCGTCGCCGAGGCCCGGGACGATGTAGCCGTGCTCGTTCAGGCGCTCGTCGACCGAGGCCGTCACGACCGTCACCGGGGTGCCCGCCAGCTCGCGCTCCATGACCTCGACGCCCTCCGGGGCGGCGAGCAGCACTACGGCCGTCACATCGTCGGCGCCGCGCTTGATCAGCTCGCGGATCGCCGCGACCAGGGTGCCGCCGGTGGCCAGCATCGGGTCCAGGACGTACACCTGGCGGCCGGAGAGGTCCTCCGGCATGCGCGTGGCGTACGTGGAGGCCTGGAGGGTCTCCTCGTTGCGCACCATGCCCATGAAGCCCACCTCGGCGGAGGGCAGCAGCCGGACCATGCCGTCCAGCATGCCGAGGCCGGCCCGCAGGATCGGCACGACCAGCGGGCGCGGGTAGGACAGCTTGACGCCGGTGGTCGAGGCGACCGGCGTCGTGATGTCGACCTGTTCGGTGCGCACGTCGCGCGTGGCCTCGTAGGCGAGCAGGGTGACCAGCTCGTCGGCGAGGCGGCGGAAGGTCGCGGAGTCGGTGCGCTGGTCGCGCAGCGTGGTGAGCTTGTGGGCGACCAGGGGGTGGTCGACGACGTGGAGACGCATGTCCACAACAGTAGCCGCCACTCCCTGCCTGCTCGCGCTGGCATCAAACCGCCCGTCCGGGGGAAAGTGGGAGGGACGGAACGGGGTGGTGAACCGATGCCTGACCGTGAGTCCCACGCGGACCCGTCGCAGCCGGACAGCCGGGAGAGCGATGCCGAGCGCAGGCGTCGCCGGGCGCAGTTCCTGCGGGAGCTGACCGAGGCGCGCGAGCTGCGCGACCGGGTCCAGCCCCGCCGCGCCAAGGCCGCCCGGCTGCGCCACGCCATGCGTATGCGCACGTTCCGCTGGTAGTTGAGGCCTGTCTCACAGCACCTTGTAAGCCCAACCGGGTGCGTGTGCACGGCGATCGCCGCGTACGATCCCGCTGGTGGTCGATCAAAACGGGCGGACACAGGGAGCCGAAGACGTCCCCTGAACGCCTTGTTTCTGCCACGATTCCGAGTGGGTGGGGCTCGGAGCACGAGCTCTCCCCGCCCGCAACCTCCGCCGGGGGGACCCCCAACCGGCACACCTATGACCAGTGGGAGAGTCACGGTGTACTTCGCCGCACTGCTCGCGCGCACCGAAGACGGGTGGGAAGCGAGCGACACAGAGCTCGACGATGTCGAGAGCCTGTCGGATCTGGCCGAACTGGCCCGTGAAGCCTCGCCCGAGGACGACACGGTGCTGGTGCTCATCGAGCAGGAGGACGCCTGGTTCGGCGTCGTCCGCATCGACGGCGAGGACGACCCTCGGATCTACGTCTCGGACGCCGCTGCCGCAGCCCGCAGCTCGTACGGCGAGATCCTGCTCACCGACGAGCTGCTCGGACGGGATCCGGACGACGACGATGTCGTCGACCTGGACTCCCTCGACCTCGACGGCACCGAGGACGGTGACGCCGAGGAGGAGGACGACGACGAGGACGGCGCCTCCTCGGCCGAGGCCGTTCCGCACAGCCCGGTCGGTGACCGCCAGATCCTGGACGACCTGGGCGTCGGCGAGAAGGAGCTGCTGCTCCTCGACGCGGACGACGCGCTGAGCTCCATCGCCGAGGCCCTGGGGGCCTCGGAGGTCCTGGAGACCGTCCGCTGACCACCGCACGCACAGAAGGGACTCCGGACCCGGTACGCGACCGCTGGCGGGCCGCGATGCGGCTCGCCCTGGACGAGGCCGGACAGGCCGACCGGGACGGCGACGTCCCGGTCGGCGCGGTCGTACTGTCCCCGGACGCTACGACCGTGCTCGCCACCGGGCACAACGAACGCGAGGCCACCGGCGATCCGACGGCGCACGCCGAGGTCCTCGCGATCCGCAGGGCCGCCGCTCACCTGGGTGAGTGGCGGCTGTCGGGCTGCACCCTGGTGGTCACCCTCGAACCCTGCACGATGTGCGCGGGCGCAATCGTGCAGTCCCGGGTCGACCGGGTCGTCTACGGCGCCCGCGACGAGAAGGCCGGCGCGGCCGGCTCGCTCTTCGACGTCGTACGGGACCGGCGGCTCAACCACCGCCCCGAGGTCATCGAGGGCGTGCTCGCGGACGAGTGCGCGCACCTGCTCACGGAGTTCTTCCGGAACCGGTAGCAGCACCCGTGGCGGGCGGCCGATTACCGATTTCAAACCACGCCCCACCTTGTTGTAAGGTCTCTCTCGGTAGCGTGTCCGAGCGGCCGAAGGAGCTCGCCTCGAAAGCGAGTGTGGCGCAAGTCACCGAGGGTTCAAATCCCTCCGCTACCGCTTCTGAAGGGCCCCGTCGAGAGACGGGGCCCTTCGTGCGTGACACTGGCAAAAGCCCTCCACCTGCGACCCGTTGATGCCCGGCTGATCACAAAAAGGGCCGCGAAGGTTACACTCACCGCCGGCAACAGGGGGCCCACAGGGCACGGACGTCACAGGGGAGGCCGCGATGGCGGTGAACGCGAAGAAGGTCGCCGTCTATGTGCTCGTGGTCTTCGTGGTGTACGTGATCATCACGAAGCCCGCCAAGGCGGCCGACTACGTCCAGATAGGCTTCGAGGGCATATCGGACGCCGCGAAGGCCATCGGCGACTTCATGACCTGGCTGGCCGACGGGGCGCATTAGCGAACAGCCGACCACCCAGGAGCGCGCAGATGATCCGCCACCTCGTCCTCTTCAAGCTCGACGAGGGCGTCGAGCGCGACGACCCGCGCGTCACGGCCGGCGTCGAGGCCTTCCGCCCACTCGGCGACCTGATCGAGGACCTGCGCTTCTGGGAGCTGGGCTGGAACATCAGCGACCGTCCCATCGCCTACGACTTCGCGATCAACTCGGCGGTCGACGACACCGATGCCCTGAAGCGGTACATCGAGCACCCCGCGCACCAGGCCGGCGTCGCGCTGTGGCGCGAGTTCGCCACCTGGGTGATCGCCGACTACGAGGTCTGAGACCCCCCTCTTCAACAGCCCTCCGCCGGAACGGCGGGGGGCTGTTATGCGTCTTATGAACCAATTTGCCATTCAACACGGCGTAACACGGCGATATGCGGTGCTTGCACACAGTGCACATGTGTTGTGATGCTATGACCGCTATTGACGGATGAGTTGACCGATGAAGAGGTGGCGTTGACCGTGTCGGCCAGTACTGCGCCGCCCCAGGAAGTCACGGAAGTCACGGAAGCCCCGCCGGCCGCGCCCCGCAGCCGCGGTGCCGACACCCGGGCCCTCACCCAGGTGCTGTTCGGCCAGCTCAAGGGGCTCCAGCCGGGTACGCCGGAGCACAACCGGGTGCGCGGGGCGCTCATCGAGGCGAATCTCCCGCTCGTGCGCTACGCCGCCGCCCGCTTCCGCTCCCGCAACGAGCCGATGGAGGACGTCGTCCAGGTCGGCACCATCGGTCTGATCAACGCCATCGACCGCTTCGACCCGGACCGGGGCGTGCAGTTCCCGACGTTCGCGATGCCGACCGTCATCGGCGAGATCAAGCGGTACTTCCGTGACAACGTCCGCACGGTCCATGTCCCGCGCCGGCTGCACGAGTTGTGGGTGCAGGTCAACGCGGCGACCGAGGATCTGACGACCGCCTTCGGCCGTACCCCCACCACCGCCGAGATCGCCGAGCGGCTGCGCATCGGCGAGGACGAGGTGCTGTCCTGCATCGAGGCCGGCCGGTCGTACCACGCGACCTCCCTGGAGGCCGCCCAGGAGGGCGACGGACTGCCCGGCCTGCTCGACCGGCTCGGCTACGAGGACCCGGCCCTGGACGGCGTGGAACACCGCGACCTCGTCCGCCATCTCCTCGTCCAACTCCCCGAGCGGGAACAGCGGATCCTCCTGCTGCGCTACTACAGCAATCTCACCCAGTCACAGATCAGCGCGGAACTCGGCGTCTCCCAGATGCATGTCTCGCGGCTGCTCGCCCGCAGCTTCCAGCGACTGCGCTCCGCGAACCGTATCGAGGCGTAGAACCCCGCCGTCCCGGTAACCGAAAGCCCGAGCGACCTGTCACCGGTACGAACGAATCGCTCATGGGACCCTTTCCCGACAGTTCTGCGCTGAAAAGCCGTCAGACCCCCTTTTTCCAGGGCTGTTTCGTAACAGACATGTCGACATGTCACTACAGCGTGTTGCCGACATGTGACATTCTGCGGGAAGCGCGTTTGCCGCGGCTCCGGCTCCGGTATTCAGGTGAAGGCACCGCTCCCCAGACGGGGGCGATCGCCGCGACCGTCCCGCGACCCAAAGGGGGTGGCATGTCCGCAGACCAGGGCAGCTCGAAGGTGCTCACGCTCACCAAGAGCGACGCTGAGCCCGCACTCGACGCCGTTACGGTCCTTGAGGCCGTACCCGCCGTACCGGCCCCGGCCCTCCCGACCACGGGAGCCATCGACACCCGCACCCTGTCCCGCTCCCTCTTCCTGCGGCTCGCCGCACTCGACGAGAACAGCCCCGAGCGTGGTTACGTACGGGACACCCTCATCGAGCTCAACCTCCCGCTGGTGCGTTACGCCTCCGCGCGTTTCCGCTCCCGCAACGAGCCGATGGAGGACATCGTCCAGGTCGGCACGATCGGCCTGATCAAGGCGATCGACCGCTTCGACTGCGAACGCGGGGTGGAGTTCCCGACGTTCGCGATGCCGACCGTCGTGGGCGAGATCAAGCGCTTCTTCCGCGACACGTCGTGGTCGGTGCGCGTCCCGCGTCGCCTGCAGGAGCTGCGGCTGGCCCTGACGAAGGCCAGCGACGAGCTCTCCCAGAAACTGGACCGGTCGCCGACCGTCCCCGAACTCGCCGTGGTCCTGGGCGTGTCCGAGGAGGACGTCGTCGACGGCCTCGCGGTCGGCAACGCCTACACGGCCTCCTCGCTCGACTCCCCGGCCCCCGAGGACGACGGCGGCGAGGGCTCCCTCGCGGACCGCCTCGGCTACGAGGACACGGCCCTGGAGGGTGTGGAGTACCGGGAGTCGCTGAAGCCTCTCCTCGCCAAACTCCCGCCCCGTGAGCGCCGGATCATCATGCTGCGCTTCTTCGCCAACATGACCCAGTCGCAGATCGGCGAGGAGGTCGGCATCTCCCAGATGCACGTCTCCCGGCTCCTCACGCGCACCCTGTCCACCCTGCGCGAGGGCCTGATCTCGGACTGAGGGGTCCGAACGGGAGCCCGAGGGTTCCTATTTGACGGAGTGTCAGCCACCATGGCGCGATGCTTCGTTCGACATGGACAACTGGCCGCCGAGGCGCCCTGTTGGGCGCGTCGGCGGCCGTCGTCTGCGCGACGCTGACCGCGTGCGGAGGCGGCGACTCCGGCGGCGGTTACGTGGCGGTCGGCCCACCCCGGCCATCCACCACGCCGGTCCAGCCGACCGGCAGCGTGACGCTGGTACCGCTGGACACCCCGAAGTCACCTCATCCGACGGGGACTTCAGCACCCGCCCGGTCGCCCTCCCCGTCCGAGGGCGCCAAGTCCGGTCGTAGCAGCACACATTCACCCTCACCGACCCCGACCGCCGTTCCTACGAAGGCTCCCGTCACCCCCGCCGCCCTCAGCTGGGGCGCCCCCGTGCGCGCGGCCACGGACCACCGCTGGTGCGAGGACGTCACCCTGAGCTTCCACAACTCCGGTGGTACCGCGGTGCGTTCGGGCACGGTGAGCTTCGGGACGCACATCATCGGGGCCCTGGGAATCGACTGGGCAACCATCGACTCCACCGAACAGCTCCCGGTACCGATCGCGCCCGGCGCGCGCGAGCAGAAGACCTGGACGGTCTGCGTCGACGCATGGCGGGTACCGCTGGGCATGCACATCGAGACACGGGACGTGTCCGTCCAGTGGAAGTAGCGCGGTCGATAGGCTCCGCGGCATGGACGTTCAGGTGGAGGTCGCCCGCGAGGCGACCCAGGAACTCGTGGACGCTTTCGGCCGGTTGCTGCCGCAGTTGTCCTCGACGGCCGAGCCGCTGGACCGGGCGGCGGTCGGCCGGCTGGTCTCGTGCGCGACGAACACGGTGCTGGTCGCGCGGGCGGAGGGCACGGTCGTCGGCACCCTGACGCTGGTGCTGTTCCCGGCGCCGGCCGGGCTGCGGGGGCGCGTCGAAGATGTGGTCGTCGACAGCGCGGCCCGGGGCCGGGGGATCGCCGCGCTCCTGATCGAGCAGGCGCTGCTGATCGCCCGGGAGGCCGGCGCGCGGACCGTCGATCTCACCTCCCGGCCGGACCGCACCGCGGCGAACCGGCCGTACGAGCGGCTCGGCTTCAGGGTTCGGGAGTCGACGGTCTACCGGTTCCCTGTGGAACCGGCCCGGTAGACCACGGCTCGGGTGGAGCGGTCGGTACTGGTGGAACGGTCCGTCCTACATGACCGCCAGGTAGACCACCGCCGCCACGACGGCCACGGCGACGACGATGCCGATGATCAGGCCGATACGGGGTCCGGCCGAGGCCGTGGGCGCGGCCTGCTGTCGGCCGCCCTGTGGAGTCTCGTCGACGAAGGCACGGAACATCTGGGTGCTGCCGGCGGGGTCGTAGTTGCCCTCGGGGCCCTGGGTGTTTGCCATGGGCCGAGACACTAGCGAATCCCCGGGGGACACCCAAGTGCGGGGCCGGACGCGGCCATTCCCACCTGCGGGTTTACATACCGCAATGCTTGCCTTTGCCAACTTTTTATGCCGCACGCGGTCTTTTTATTTGCCTGTAGCAACCAACCTCTCTTAGTCTCTTATGGTTGCCCTAAGCAACGAACATGGAATGAGCATGGAGGTGAGATGGCCGAGCGGACGCAGTACGAGGAGCTGATGCGTCAGTTCAGTGCCTTCGGCGCCGTACGCAGGGAGCTGGGGCGGATCATGCCGTCCGACTGTCCTGGCGGCTCCGCGGCCGTGCTGACCCTGCTCGACCGGTACGGCGACATGCGCATGAGCAAACTCGCGGAGCTGCTCGCCGTCGACATGTCCGTGACCAGTCGCCATGTCGCGCACGTCGTCGACCGGGGCTGGATCGAACGCTCCCCCGACCCCGCGGACAAGCGCTCCCGCATCCTGCGCCTCACCCCCGGCGGCCGGGTCCAGGTGGGCGAACTCTCCCGGCGGACCGCCCAGTTGCTCGCCGACCGGCTGAGCGACTGGAGCGACGAGGAGGTCGCTCTGCTCATCCAGCTGATGACCCGGCTGCGGGCGAGCTTCGGCGACTGTCGTGCGGCGCCGCTACGGCCCGCCGCCTCCGAAACCCCCCACGCCCCCCACGCCCCCCACGCCCCCCACCACGAACTCGAACACACCACCCGTACACCCGCATAAGCACGGAAGAAAAGGAAGCCCATGGCAACGACCACACCAGCCGGTGTGCGGGCTCACGCCAAGCACGGAGGGGCGTCCCCCGCGGCCCCCGACGGCGCTCCGATGACGCACCGGCAGATCATGGAGGCGCTCTCCGGGCTGCTGCTCGGACTGTTCGCCGCGATCATCTCGTCGACGATCGTCACCAACGCCCTGCCGACGATCATCGGCAGCCTGGGCGGCGGCCAGGAGGCCTA
Organism: Streptomyces sp. NPDC050508; assembly: GCF_040655155.1. Lineage (NCBI taxonomy): Bacteria > Bacillati > Actinomycetota > Actinomycetes > Kitasatosporales > Streptomycetaceae > Streptomyces > Streptomyces sp. NPDC050508. Next base: position 771,312 of record NZ_JBFAJJ010000002.1, on the reverse strand, counting down.
CACCTGGGTCGTCACCGCCGCCCTGCTCTCCATGACGGCCTCGGTGCCGCTGTGGGGCAAGATGGCGGACCTGGTCAGCAAGAAGGCCCTGGTCCAGATATCCCTGGTCATCTACATCATCGGCTCGGTCGTCGCCGGCCTCGCGCAGAACCCGGCGATGCTGATCGGCGCCCGCGTCATCCAGGGCCTCGGCGCCGGCGGTCTCTCCGCCCTCGTCCAGGTCGTGATGGCCGCGATGATCTCCCCGCGCGAGCGCGGCCGGTACTCCGGCTACACCGGCGCCACCTTCGCCGTCGCGACCGTCGGCGGCCCGCTGCTCGGCGGCGTGATCACCGACACCTCGTGGCTCGGCTGGCGCTACTGCCTGTTCGTCGGCATCCCCTTCGCGCTGATCGCGCTGGTGGTGCTCCAGAAGACGCTGCACCTCCCGGTCACCAAGCGGAAGGTCAAGGTCGACTGGACCGGCGCCTTCTTCATCACCGCCGCCGCCTCGCTGCTGCTGGTCTGGGTGACCTTCGCCGACGACAAGTACGACTGGCTGTCGTGGCAGACGTACACGATGGTGGGCGGCACGTTCGTGCTCGCGCTGCTGTTCGTGTTCACCGAGACGCGGGCGAGCGAGCCGATCATCCCGCTGCGCCTGTTCCGCAACCGCACGGTCTCGCTCGCTTCCCTGGCCTCGCTGTTCGTCGGCGTCGGCATGTACTCGGGCACGGTCTTCTTCTCCCAGTACTTCCAGCTGGCCCGCGACAAGTCCCCGACGATGTCCGGCGTCATGACGATCCCGATGATCGGCGGCCTGTTCGTCGCGTCGATGGTCTCCGGCCGCTTCATCACCAAGACCGGCCGCTGGAAGGGCTGGCTGGTCGCCGGCGGCCTCTTCCTCACCGCCGGTCTGGGCCTGCTCGGCCTGATGCGCTACGACACCCCGTACTGGGAACTGTCCATCTACATGGCCCTGTTGGGCATCGGCGTCGGCACGATGATGCAGAACCTGGTCCTCTCCACGCAGAACCAGGTCACCCCGAAGGACCTTGGCGCCGCCTCCTCCACGGTGAGCTTCTTCCGCTCGCTCGGCGGCGCGGTCGGCGTCGGCGTGCTCGGCTCGGTCATGTCCGGCCGGATCACGCACTACGCCAAGGACACCGTCGCCTCCCTCGACCCGCAGTCGCAGGCCGCCGCCGCCAAGGCCGTCGGCAGCAGCGCCCTGCCCGACATGGACGCCCTCCCGAGCACGGTCCGCACCTGGCTGGAGAGCGCCTACGGCCACGGCATCGCCGACGTGTTCCTGTACGCGGCCCCCTTCGCCCTCATCTCCTTCATCGTCGTCATGTTCATCAAGGAGGTCCCGCTGCGGACCTCCGGCGGGCTGGCCCAGGCGGCCGAGGAAGCCGTGGGCGTGCTGGACGCGGCCGAGGTCCCCGCGCCGGCCGAGCAGAAGGTCCCCAGCTGGGCGACCGAAGGTACCGAGCAGCAACTCGCCGCCGTGGCAACGGTGGTGGAGAAGGAGACCGCACCCGTGACCGCATCCGACTCCACACCCGTCTCGGGTGGGATTCCCGTCCGGGGCTTCGTCCGCGGCGCCGAGAGCGCGCCCGTCCCGCAGGCCGCCGTCACCCTGATCTCCCTCGGGGGACGCCAGTTGGGCCGCTCGGTCACCCAGGCGGACGGCTCCTACGCGCTGGACGCGCCGAGCGTCGGCTCGTACGTGCTGATCGCCTCCGCCGACGGCTTCCAGCCGCAGGCGTCCACGGTCGTGGTCAACGGCGCCGAACCGGTGTCGTACGACGTGCTGTTGAGCGGTACCAGCGGTCTGAACGGGCTCGTCCGGGCGGCCGAGACGGGGCTGCCCGTCAAGGACGCGATGGTCATCGTGACGGACGTGCGCGGCGACCTGCTGTCCACCGGAATCACCGGTGAGCAGGGCGAGTTCGCGTTCGCCGAGCTGGTGCCGGGTGCCGTGACCCTCGCGGTGAACGCCGCCGGGTACCGGCCGCGCGCGCTGCCCGTCGAGGTCGGCGGCACCGGCGTCACCCGGGTCGAGATAGACCTCGACTCCGGCGCCCAGGTCCAGGGCGTCGTCCGCGCCCCGCACGGCCCGCTGGCCGACGCCCGCGTCACCCTCGTGGACGCGGCGGGCAACGTGGTCGGCACCGCCACCACCGGTTCGGACGGGGCGTACGCCTTCACCGACCTGAGCGGCGGCGAGTACACGGTGATCGCGACGGGCTACCCGCCGGTCGCGACCGCCCTCACGGTGAACGGCCGCGGAGCCGACGGCCACGACATCGAACTCGCCCACCCGGGCGAGTAGGACCTGCCCGGCGGGCCTGGCCGGTTCGGGGCAACGGTGCCTTATCAGCAGGGCCGAGCGGGGTCTGGTGCGTGCAGCTGCAAGGCGGAGGAGGGAGGCGACGCGATGGGGGTCCCCCCGCGCGAGGTCGTTCGAGCGTGGGGGAGTCGGCGACCGACGACAACGCCGCTGGGGGTCCCCCCACGCCTTTAAGGCAGTGGGGGAGTGCGTGCCAGACCCCGCGACCCCGGCCAGGTCCGCCGGGGAGGTCCTGCGTTGATACCCCGGCCTGCGCAACGCGTCCCGAGCGGAGATGTGTTGCGCAGGCCGGTCTCATTTGTACGGCTGTACGGCAAGGAGTTAGAGGGACATGGGACTGACCGCGAAGATCCGTACCCGCGACGGATGGGCCGTGTCGCACGCGGTCGTCACGGTGACCGACATGACCGGGGCACAGGTGCTGCGGGCCGAGGCGGACGTGGAGGGGGCGGTGCGGGACGTGAACCCGCTGACGCCCGGGCCGTACACCGTGATCGTCACGGCCGTCGGGTACGCGCCCGCCGCCGCCACCGCGATCGTCACCGCGAGCGGCCGGGCCGAGGTCGGCACGGTGACGCTGGCGCGGCAAGGGGGTACGGAACTGCCACCGCCCGGGCCCTGGACCGTCGACCCCGCCCACTCCACGGTCGGCGCCGTCGCCCAGCACCTGGGCATCTCCAGCGTGCGCGGCCGTTTCACCGACTTCACCGCCACGGTCGAGATCGCGCCCGACGACATCGCCAAGTCCCGTGTGGAGGCGGTCATTCGGGCCGCGTCCATCGACACCGGCAACGGCATGCGCGACGACCACCTGCGCTCGGCCGACTTCCTGGACGTGGCCCGCTACCCGGAGATCACCTACTCCTCGACGGGTCTGACCCCGGCCGGCTCCGACCGCTGGACCGTCTCCGGCGAACTCACCCTCCACGGTGTCGTACGGCCCGTCGCCCTCGACCTCGCCTACCTCGGCACCGGCGCCGACCCCTGGGGCGGCACGCGGGCCGCGTTCCGGGCGACCACGGAACTGCACCGCGAGGACTTCGCGATGAACTACAACCAGGTCGTCCAGGCGGGCATCGCGGCGATCGGTACGACGCTCAGGGTCGAGCTGGACATCCAGGCGGTGCAGGGGGAGGCGCTGCCGCAGGCGTGAGCGGGTGAGGTGCGCCTAGGCTGCTCAGCATGGCTTCGAACATCGCGAGCAACACCTCCGTGTCCCTGGACGAACTGCTGGACTTCGTACGACCCCGGCACCGGGCGATCCTGCTGACCCGCCGGGCCGACGGCAGCCCGCAGGCCTCGCCGTTGACCTGCGGGGTCGACGACTCCGGGCGGATCGTCGTCTCCACCTACCCCGAGCGCGCCAAGACCCGCAACGCGAAGCGGGATCCGCGGGTCAGCCTGGTCATCCTGAGCGACGAGTGGAACGGGCCGTGGGTCCAGATCGACGGCACGGCCGAGGTCATCGACTCGCCGGAGTCCGTGGAACCGCTCGTCGAGTACTTCCGGAACATCTCGGGGGAGCATCCGGACTGGGACGAGTACCGCGCGGCGATGGTGAAGCAGGGCAAGTCGATCATCCGCATCACTCCGGAGCGGTGGGGTCCGGTGGCGACGGGGGGCTTCCCGGCGCGACTGGCCACCGGCGACTAGAGCTCGTAAGGGAGTTCAACCCCTTTTCACCATCGCCTCGATGCCCGCCACCAGCAGGTCCAGGGCGAAAGTGAAGTCCCGGTTCATCATCTCCGCGACCGTGTCGCCGCCCCGGGCCGCCATGAGTTTCTTGGACTCCTCCACGACCTCGGCGGTCGTCGGGGCCCCGTCGAACGTCGTCATGGCGTGCCGGAAGTAGTCGTCGGGGGTCATTCCGGTGTCGGCGACGCGGGCGAAGAAGTGGCCCTCGATCGTGCCGTAGCCGTACACGAACTGGAAGACGGCCGAGATCGCCCCCGTCAGCCCGTGGTCCGGCAGCCCCGTGCGCCGGATCACTCGCTGGACGACGCGGGAGAAGGACAGGTTGTTCGGCCCGATGTTGAGAAACGTCCCGGCGAGCGGCGACAGCCAGGGGTGCCGGACGAGCAGGGTCCTGTACTCCGTCGCCAGCATGCGGAGTTGGTCCCGCCAGTCCTCGCCGCCAGCCTCCGGATCGGGCAACCGCAACTCCCCGAAGACGGCATCCAGGGCGAGTTCGAGGAGATCGTCCTTGGTGTCGACGTACCAGTAGACGGACATCGCCGTCACATTCAGCTCTGCCGCGAGCCTCCGCATGGAGAACTTGGTCAGACCCTCGGCGTCCAGCAGCCGTACGGTGACTTCGGTGATGCGGGTGCGGTCGAGGCCGGGTTGGCCTCCGCCGCCGCGTCCGCCCCGGCGCGTCTTCGTCTCAAGCCAGACACTGGTGCGCGCGGAACGCCCTGACGGCGAGCTTGTCTTGGCCATGGCGAACCTTCCTCAACATCCAAATCCCGGCCACTCTAGGCGCCCCCATAGGGGCGCGGGGAACTGCGCGACCAGCCACAACGCGCCCGCAGCCGCCAACGCACACCCCGCCACCCGAGCTACTGGGCGACCACCACCCCCGAGTCTGCCCGCTCCGCCCGCCACAACAACGCCGCCGCAAGCAACCCCCCGGTCAAGACAGCGACCGCCCCCACCAACTGACTGACCTCCAGCCCGGCAGAGAAGGAATCGGTCACCTTCTGCCTCTCCTCAGCCGAGGACGCCGCCGCCAAGCCGACCGGCAGGGACACCGCCGGGAACCGAGAACTCAGCACCGCACCGAGAACGGCGACCCCCAACCCGTTCCCGAACTCCCCCAACGTGCCGTTGACCCCGGCTCCGACCCCCGCCTTCTCCGGCGGAATCGCACTCATGATCGCGTGAGCCATCGCCGGGTTGGCAATCGCCGCCCCCGCCCCGATCAACACCAGCCCCACCAAAGTCCCCGCATAGCTGCCGGTGGCGAGCGACGCGATCGACACCAGCCCCGCCGACATCAACATCATCCCCAGCGCGATGGCCCGCGGAGCGCCAAGTCGCGCCGTCCACTTCGCCGCCATCCCCGAGAAGTTGAGCGCGACGATCACCAGGGCGAGCGGCGCCGTACGGACACCCGCCTCCAACGGGCCGTAGCCGAGGACGAATTGGAGGTGCTGGGTGAGCAGGAAGAGTGAGCCGGCCATGCCGAAGGTGATCAGGACGACCCCGGTGACCGCGCCCGTGAAGCGGCGGTCGCGGAAGAAGTCCAGGTCGAGCATGGGGTACGGGACACGGTTCTCCCAGTACGCGAAGGCCGCGAGGACTACGACCGCCACCGCCAACGTGAGCAGGACCCGCCCGGACGTCCAGCCGTGCGCCGGGCCGGAGATGATCGCGTAGACCAGCGCGGCCATGCCGATGGTGGAGAGCAGGGCGCCCAGGAGGTCGGGGCGGTCGCCGCGCGGGTTCTTCGACTCGGGGACGAGGGCCACCGCCGCGACCAGGGCCAGCGCGGCGACCGGGAGGTTGATCAGGAAGATCGCGCCCCACCAGAAGTGGTTGAGCATGAAGCCGCCGAGGAGCGGGCCGGTCGCGAAGCCGAGGGCGTTGACGGCGGCCCAGATGCCGATCGCCTTCGGCTGTTCCTCGGGGGTGAAGATCTGCATCACTACAGCGAGGGTGGTCGTGATGAGCAGCGCCCCGCCCACCCCCATACCGGCCCGCGCGGCGATCAACTGCCCTGTGGAGTCGGCGAGTCCGGCGATCAGCGAGCCCGCGCCGAACAGCACTAGACCCGTGATCAGCATCTTCTTGCGGCCGTAGCGGTCGGCCGCGCTGCCCGCGGTGAGGAGGAGTCCGGACTGTACGAGCGAGTACGCGTTGATCATCCACTGGATGTCCGCGGTGCTCGCGTCGAGTTCGCGGGTGAGCGACGGGATCGCGACGTTCAGAACCGTGTTGTCGAGCAGCACGGTGAGCTGGGCCAGGCAGATGACTCCGAGCACGATCCAGCGCTTCGGGTGGCCCTGGAGGCCTGGGGAAGTCGGCATGTTGTACACCGTAGAACAGTTCCTATACGGCGTACAACAGAGATCTCGCGGACATGAAGAGGGGCGGTGACCGTGTGGTCACCGCCCCTGCTCAGTGGAGAACCGTCAGCTGCTCGTCTTCTGCGTCAGGTCGTAGAAGGTGGCCGAACCGACCGTCACCTTCTTGTAGTTCTTCTCGACCCACGACGTGATCTGCGAGGAGCTGCCCGTGCTGCTGCCGCCCATGCCGGTGCCGCCCGAGATGAAGTAGTGGATCTTGCCGTCCGCCACGTACTTCTGGAACTGGGCCAGCGTCGGCGACGGGTCGGTGCCGTTGAAGCCGCCGATCGCCATCACCGGGTCACCGGTGGCGAGTTGGTAGCTCGCGGCGTTCTGGGAACCGATGGACGCGGCGACCCAGGTGTACCTGCTCGCGTCCGTCTGGAGCAGCTTCTTGGCCGCGGAGGTGACCGTCGCGCCGTTGAGCAGGCCGCCGACGCCACCGCCGCCGCCCATGCCGCCGCCGTCGCCGGTCCGGCCGCCGAAGCCGCCGCCCTGGTTCTGGGTCGTACCGCCGCCACCGGGTGTGGTGCCGGTGCCGCCGCCGGGCATCGTGCCGCCGCCCGGGAAGCCGCCGCCCTGGTTCTGGGTGGTGCCGCCGCCCTGCTGACCGGGCACCGTGCCCGTGCCGCCGGTGCGGTTGCCGCCGCCGAAGCCGCCGCGGCCACCGCCCGGACCGCCGCCGCCACCCATCATGCTCGCGCCGGCCGGACCGGCCGTCGGGATGGAGCCGGTGTGCGCGGAGTTGACCGTGGAGAGGGTGTACGCCGCAGGACCGGCGATACCCGCCACGATGCTCAAGCCGACTGCCGCGAGGGCGAGTTGGCGGCCGATCTTCGCGACGAAGACCAGGCCGAGCGCGCCGGCCAGGGCGCCGATGAGGACCAGCCACTTCAGCCAGGGCAGGTAGTCGGGGGTGCGGTTGAGGAGGACGTAGCCCCACACGCCCGCGGCAACTACCGCCGCCGCGAGGGTGATCGACGCCCAGATCTCGCTGCGCTTCTCCCACAGGGAACCGGCGCCGATGCCGATGACGGCGGCCATGTAGGGGGCCAGCGCGATCGTGTAGTACTGGTGGAAGATGCCGGCCATGTAGCTGAAGACGACAAGGGTCGTCACCAGCGAGCCGCCCCACACGAGCATCGAACTGCGCCTGACCGACGTGCGGTTGAGCTTGCGCGTGGCCACCAGGCCCGCGACGAGGAGGATCAGCGCGGTGGGCAGCAGCCAGGAGATCTGGCTGCCGATCTCGGAGTTGAACATGCGGTTCCAGCCGGTGGCACCCCACATGCCGGTGCCCGTGCCGCCGCCTCCGCCGCCGACGCTGCCGGTCTCGTCGCCGCTGAGGCGGCCGAACCCGTTGTAGCCGAAGGTCAGTTCAAGGAAGCTGTTGTTCTGCGAGCCGCCGATGTAGGGGCGCGAGGACGCCGGCCACAGCTCGACGAGCGCGACCCACCAGCCGGCCGCGACGACCAACGCGCCGGTGGCCAGGCCCAGTTGGGCGAACCTCTTCTTCACGCTCACCGGCGCGCACACCGCGTACACGATGGCCAGCGGCGGCAGGATCAGGAAGGCCTGCAAAGTCTTCGACAGGAACGCGAAGCCGATCGCGACTCCGGCCCACACCAGCCACTTCGTACGGCCGTCCTCCAGGGACCGGACGACGAGGTAGCAGGCGGCGGCCATCAGCAACGCCAGTGCCGCGTCAGGGTTGTTGAAGCGGAACATCAGCGCGGCGACCGGGGTGAGCGCCAGCACGGCGCCCGCGATCAGACCGGCCTGGGGGCTGTGCCGACGCCGTACCGCCGCGTAGACGACCGCGACCGTGCCGACGCCCATGAGGACCTCGGGGACCAGGATCGCCCACGAGTTGAGGCCGAAGATGCGGACCGAGATCTCCATCGGCCACAGGAACGCCGAGGGCTTGTCGACGGTGATCGCGTTGCCCGCGTCGAGCGAGCCGAACAGGAACGCCTTCCAGCTCTTGCTGCCGGCCTGAACGGCCGCCGAGTAGAAGGAGTTGGAGTAGCCGGACGCGCTCAGGTTGTAGAGGTAGAGCAGGCCCGTCGCGAGCAGCATGCCCCAGAACGCGGGGCGCACCCAGCGCGGGTCCTCGGGCCGGCCGCGCCACAGACGGCGCCCGAGCGGCTGCTTGGGCTCACCAGCCTGGGGGGCCAGGGTGTCCGCAGGCGCCACCGGCTCGTGTACGGCCGTGTCTCTGCCGGTGTCGCTGTCACCGGTAGGCGGCCCCCAGGACGAGGGACTGCCTCCTCCCGGGTAGGTCGTCTGATCGGTGTCGGTGGTCATCGGGGATCCCTCGGATCGGTGTCGTGGGGACGCACCGGCTGCAACTGCATCGTCGCGTCCCTCCAGGTGCCGTCCGCGGCTTCACCGGCGCGGAACTGGGTGGTGTTCGGGGTGGTGTCGTACGCGCCCTGCTGCGGCTGCGGGTGACGCTGGGGCAGCGGGGCGTACGCACCGGGGTACTGCGGGTTCTGCGGGTGCTGCGGCGCCGTCGAATAGGTCGGCGACGAAGGGGAGTTGAGGGCTGCGACCGTCGAGTCGTCGGCGCTGTCGCCGCGGTCCGGGAACACCCAGGCGCGGAAGAGCAGGAAGCGCAGGACCGTCGCCGCGAGGTTGGCGGCCACCAGGACCGCGAGTTCGGTGGAGTGCGCCGGGTTACTGCTGGCCGCGTTCAGGGCGGCGAGGGAGCCACTGGTCAGCGCGAGGCCGATGGCGAAGACGACGAGGCCCTGGGCCTGGTGGCGGACGGCGCCGCCCCGGCCGCGGACCCCGAAGGTCAGTCTGCGGTTCGCGGCGGTGTTGGCGACCGCCGAGACCAGCAGGGCCAGCGCGTTGGCGACCTGTGAGCCGCCGAACTGCCGGAAGAGGCTGTAGAGGACGAGGTAGAAGAGGGTGGAGAGACCGCCGACCACGCAGAACCCGACGAGCTGGCGGGCCAGCCCCTTGGGCACGTCCTGGATGTCGCGGTCGCGCGGGTCGTCGCCGAAGGGCCGCGTGACGCGGTCGAGCGGCAGCGAACCGGAGGCCAGGGCCTTGCCCACGCGCCACACTCCCTTCAGGTCCTCGGTCGCCGTCCTGACGATGTGGACGGTCGAGTTCGGGTCGTCGACCCAGTCGACCGGCACCTCGTGGATACGGAGTCCGGCACGCTCGGCCAGCACCAGCATCTCGGTGTCGAAGAACCAGCCGGTGTCCTCGACGAGCGGCAGCAGCGCCTGGGCCACATCACGCCGGATCGCCTTGAATCCGCACTGGGCGTCCGAGAAGCGGGCCTGGAGCGAGCCGCGCAGGATCAGGTTGTAGGTCCGGCTGATGAACTCGCGCTTGGCGCCACGCACGACACGCGACGAGCGGGCCAGCCGGGAACCGATCGCCAGGTCGGAGTGACCCGAGATCAGCGGCGCCACCAGGGGAAGCAGCGCGTTGAGGTCGGTGGAGAGGTCGACGTCCATGTAGGCGAGGATCGGGGCGTCCGAGGCGGACCAGACGGTGCGCAGTGCTCGACCGCGCCCCTTCTGCTCCAGCCGGAAGGACTTGACCTCCGGGATGTCCGACTCCAGCCGCGCGGCCACCTGAGGGGTGGTGTCGATCGACGCGTTGTCCGCGATGGTGATGCGGAACGCGTACGGGAACGTGCGCTTGAGGTGCTCGTGCAGTCTGAGCACACATGGCTGGAGGTCCTTCTCCTCGTTGTAGACGGGGATCACTACGTCCAGGACAGGCGTACCGGCGTCTCCGGCCGGGAGGTGCTCCCGCGCCGGCAGGGTGCCGGGAGAAGAGTCGGTTCGCATGCACCGACTCTCCTCAAGCGCCCTGTTGCACCCATGTGGTGGCACTGTGCTGTGCCTGTGAGTGCGATTGCCAATTCGTTTCGGGGGCGGGCGTGGGCACAGCCGGTGCAAGCGCGGGCAGATGCACGGTGAACACCGTGCGTCCGGGAACACTGTCCACGGTGACCGCGCCGCCGTGTGCGGTCGCGACCGCCTGCACGATGGCGAGGCCCAGACCCGTCGAACCCGTCGACCGGGAACGCGCCGTGTCGCCGCGCGCGAACCGCTCGAAGACATGCGGCAGCAAATCGGGCGGAATGCCCTGGCCGTTGTCCTCGACGTCCACGCACATCCACGGTCCGCGTCTCTGCACGCGGGCGGTGATCGTCGTGCCGGGTGGTGTGTGCTTGCGGGCGTTGCCGAGCAGATTGACCAGCACCTGCTGGATACGGGCCGCGTCCGCCGACACGAGGGCCGGTTCGTCGGGCAGGTCGAGCCGCCAGTTGTGGCCCATGCCGGCCGCGCGCGAGTCGCTGATGGTGTCCACGACGAGCGGGATGAGGTCGGTCTGGTCGAACTGGAGCGGTCTGCCCGCGTCGAGCCGGGCGAGGAGCAGCAGATCCTCCACGAGGAGGGTCATGCGGCCGGCCTCGGACTCGATCCGGCCGAGGGCGTGCTTGGTGTCGGGGCCGGTCTGTTCGCGCCCGCGACGGGTCAGCTCGGCGTAACCGCGGATCGAGGCGAGCGGTGTCCGCAGCTCGTGACTGGCGTCCGCGACGAACTGCCGTACCCGCATCTCGCTCTGCTGGCGTGCGTGCAGGGCGCCGTGCACGTGGTCGAGCATCCGGTTGAGCGCGGCGCCCACCTGGCCGACCTCGGTGTGCGGGTCGGTCTCGGACTCGGGGACACGCTCGTTGAGGGTGACTTCGCCGGTGTGCAGGGGGAGTTCGGAGACCCGGGTGGCGGTGGCGGCGACGCGGCGGAGGGGGCGGGTGGCTACGCCGACGAGGACGTAGCCGGCGATGGCGGCGGCCACCAGGCCGGCACCGGTGACGCTGAGCTCGACCAGGATGAGGGTGTTGACGGTGTTGGCGACATCCGTGGTCGGCAGGGCGACGTACAGACCCTCGCTGCTGTTGTCCGGGATCGAGGCGTACTTGACGAGATAGTCACCGAGACCGGGGATGGTCACGGTGTGTGCCTTGCCGTCCTTCGCCACGGACGCGAGGGCCTGCTTCTGCGCCGTGTTGAGAGCCGGGGTGGCCATCCCGTTGCCCACGCCGGAGCTGTCGGTCTTCGGCAGACTGTAGGACGCGGTGACGATCGCGCCCTTCTTCACATAGGCGGCGACGGCCTTCTCCTGCGTCGGACCGCTGCTGGTGAGGACCCTGTTGACCTTCGCTGCCGGCGTCTGGACGGGAAGGGGATCCTTCCCGGAAGCAGTGGAGGTGGTGGAGGACGAGCCGTTCTGGTTCTCCGGAGGTGCCTCGTTCGGGTTGCCCTGCGGGCGGCCCACGGCACGGATGGCCGCGTCCGTCACCTTGCCCTCAAGCTGCTGGTACAGGTGCGACTGCAACGCGACAGTCGTCACCGTACCGATCACCGCACACACCACCGCGATCAGCGTCACGGACGCGACGACGAGCCGGGTCCGCAGGGTGCGCGGCTTACCCGCTCGTTTCTTCTGCGCACGCGGCCGTCGTCGCCCGCTCATGAGGCCGCGGGCTTGATCAGGTAACCGGCACCGCGCCGGGTGTGGATCATCGGCTCACGTCCCGCGTCGATCTTGCGGCGGAGGTACGAGATGTAGAGCTCGACCACATTGGCCTGCCCACCGAAGTCGTACGACCACACACGGTCGAGGATCTGTGCCTTGCTGAGTACACGACGGGGATTACGCATCAGGAACCGCAACAGCTCAAACTCGGTGGCGGTGAGGTGGATGCCGTCCCCGGCCCGCGACACCTCGTGGCTGTCCTCGTCGAGGGTGAGGTCACCCACGACCAGCACGGAGTCCGAGCGGCGGTCGGCCGCACCTGACCGGCGGATCAGTCCGCGCAGCCGGGCCACGACCTCTTCGAGGCTGAAGGGCTTGGTGACGTAGTCGTCGCCGCCGGCGGTGAGCCCGGCGATACGGTCCTCGACGGCGTCCTTCGCGGTCAGGAACAGAACCGGAACGTCCGGCAGCTCCCGGCGCAGCCGGCCCAGGACGGTCAGGCCGTCCATGTCGGGCAGCATCATGTCGAGAACGACGGCGTCGGGCCGGAACTCGCGCGCGGTCTGGATCGCGCCGGTCCCGTCACCCGCACTACGGATCTGCCATCCCTCATAGCGAAGGGCCATGGACAGCAGCTCGGTGATCGACAGCTCGTCGTCCACCACAAGCACTCGGACGGGGCTCCCGTCCGGCCTCAGCAGTTCGGTGCGCCCCTGGGGCGAGGTCGTGGTCATAGTGGACACCTTGTCGGGGTCCCCTAAGAACACGCTTTCCGGAGTCTGTGATTTTCCTGAGAAACTCACAGGGGCCTCTCAGGGAACGCCTTGGAACCGCTTGCCCCGCACTCATCCGCCGGTCATGGAACCGTGCATCCCCCCTGGTGCCCGCCCCGGCCTCCCCCTGTATCCGCACGTTCCTCCGCATCACCCGTACCGGCCGTACTCTCAGCTCCCCCTCACCGTGCGAACAGCCGCGCCCCGTTGTCGTGGCAGACGGCGCGCAGCCAGTCGTCGCCGAGGTCCAGCCGCTCCAGGGCGTGCAGTTGGTGCAGGTAGGGGTACGGGATGTTCGGGAAGTCGCTGCCGAGGAGCACGCGGTCTCCGAGCGCGGCGAGCCGGGGGAGCGCACCCGGCGGGAAGGGCGCAAGGCGTTCGCTGAAGTCCGTGAACGCCATCGTCGTGTCCAGCCGCACCTCCCCGTACCGCTCGGCGAGGCCGAGGAAGTCCTCGTACTCCGGCATCCCCATGTGCGCGACGACCAGCCGCAGCCGTGGGTGCCTGGCCAGCACCCGCGCGATCGGCTCGGGCCCGGTGTGCTTGCCGGGGGCGGGTCCCGAACCGCAGTGGATCACGACCGGTGTCCCGGACTCGGCGAGCAACCCCCAGGCGGGGTCGAGGAGTTCGTCGGCCGGGTCGTACGCCCCGACCTGCACATGCGCCTTGAACACCCGCGCCCCGGAGTCCAGCGCCTCCCGGACGTAGTCCGCGACTCCCGGCTCCGGGAAGAGAGTCGAGGTGTGCAGACAGTCGGGGGTGCGCGCGGCGAAGTCGACGGCCCAGCCGTTGAGCCACTCGGCCATGCCGGGCTTGTGCGGGTAGAGCATGGCGGTGAAAGCGCGTACTCCGAACTCCCTTATCAGCGCGACCCGTTCCTCTTCCTCCTTCCGGTACGTGATCGGCCACTCCAGGGCACCGCCGGTCGCAGGACCGAGCGCGTCGAAGTAGTCCCAGACCTTGCGCAGCACGCGCTCGGGCATGAAGTGGGTGTGCACGTCGACAAGCCCCGGCAGCCCGAGCCGCCGCCAGAACGCCCGGACCTCGGCCGCCTCAGCCATGCGCCCGCTCGAATCCGTGGCTGTGCTCGACCCTGGCGATGTGCAGCGAGTACCGCTCGTACCAGTGCTCCCGCCCGTACGCCTTCGCGGCCCGGTGCTCGGCGTGCGCACGCCACGCCTCGATCCCGGCGAGGTCCCGGAAGTAGGCGACGGTGATCCCCAGCCCACCCGGCTCCCGGGCCGAGTCCTCCCCGAGAAACCCGGGAATCCCCTTCACCAGCTCCCCCATCCGCTCGGCCGTCTCCCCGTACCCCTCGTCGCCCTCGGTCCGGAGAGAGGTGAAGACGACGGCGTAGTAAGGAGGTTGACGGACGGCGACGGGAACAGGACCGGAGACAGGGGCAACATGATGATCGCTCATGTCACCCACCATCGGTCCCGAGGGCGAGCGGAGTCCATCGGCTTGCCGAAAGGGATCCGTACGGGATCCAGGTCTTGACCCTCCCTCACTGCCGGAACAGGCGTCAGAACAACCCCTCCTGCACCCCCGGCGCCTCCCGCTTGAACTCCCGTACCGGCACGGTGAATCCACCCTCCCCACCCCCCGCGGGAACCAGCTCCCACCCCGTCATCAGCCGGGTGTCGAGCACGACGACACCCCGCCCGGTCGCGAGGTGGAGATCCGGTCCCGCAGCCGCGACCAGCTCCCCGCTCACCACCCCGCCCGCGACCAGCCCGCTCACCTCGCCGACCGCGGCCGGCAGGCCCGCGAGGCCGAACACCTCGACGTGGTCCACGGGTTCGTACGGCTCACGGCGCAGCGATTCCGGCCATTCGCGCAGCGCCAGGGCCCGTGTGTGCAGGTCGGCGATCTCGGCCGCCCGCTCCGCCGCCGAGCCCGGCAACACGGACCGGACGGCGCGCTTGTCGCCGTAGGGAATCCGGTCCGGGACCCGGAGGGCGGCCCGCAGGAGTTCTTCCGTGCGGCGCGCGGCCATCAGGGGGCCGAGGCCCAGCCAGCTGAAGCAGACGGCGCCCTGCTCAAGCAGCCGCGCGGAGCCGCGCTCTTCGGCGGTGATGCCGACCTTGAGCATGCCGGGCCCGAACCAGGCCAGATATACGTGATACGGCCGCGGGTCGTCCGCGATCGTGTCGGCGGCCACCGAGTGCGCCCGGTCCAGCCGCGCGCACTCCTCGCACCGCGCCCCCGTGCTCCGCTCCGGCACCGCCGTCCGCACCGGACAGGGATGCCCCCGCGCTCCCACACATGTCCGCACGCCCCCTTCCACGACCTCGAAGGCCACCCGCTTCCCCCGGGGCAACGGGCTGCCGCGCCCGCCGTCCCACTTCAGCTCGGGACCGTCCACCGCCCACCGCAGTCCCGAGCACTTCCACGCCTGCGATGCCCGTGATGTCTGTGCCATCGCTCACGAGACTAGACGGCGCCACTGACAACCGCCTCAGCCTGCGGTGACCTGCGGGACGGGGGGTAACCCGACCCCGTTGGTAGAGCCCGCTGCACCAACGGTTCGGGAGACCGCTTCATCGTGCCCGGAACCGTACGACGGCATCGTTGACCTCAGCCGGTCAAGAGGGTCGGCGCAGGCCCAACAGCCGCCGTACGGAGGGAAATCCCATGAAGCCCGGCCCCGGCCCGTTCGCGTCCTTCGTCAGGTTCGTGGTGTGCGGTGGCGGTGTCGGGGTCCTGTCCAGTCTCGCGGTACCGCTGCTCGCCGCGCTGATGCCCTGGGTGGCGGCGAACGCGCTGATCACGATCGCCTCGACCATCCTCTGCACGGAGCTGCACGCCCTGTTCACCTTCGGCACCGGGCGCCGCCCCGGCCTGCGCGAGCACTGGCAGTCGGCGGGTTCGGCGACGGCGGCCTACGCGGCCACGTCGGCGGCGGTCCTCGTCCTCCACGCCGTCCAGCCCTCACCGGGCATGCTCACCGAACAGATCGTCTACCTCAGCGCCTCCGGCCTCGCCGGCATCGGCCGCTTCCTGGTCCTGCGCCTGTTCGTCTTCGCCGACCGCGGCGCCACGGCTCCGGTCACGATCGCGGTACGGCCGACGGTGTCATCGCCCGCGTTCAGCGCGGCGGCGTGACCGCCCCGCGCCTCAACAGCGCGGCGCACCAACGGAAGTGGCCGTCGCTGCCGTCCGGGGAGAACAGGTCGTAGGTCGTCAGGGCGTAGACGCGCTGGTAGAGGGCGAGCGTGTCCGGGGAGTGGTGGAGCTCCTCGGCGAACAGGCGGGTGAGGGTGGCGGTGTGCCGCTCCGCGTACGGCCCGTACATGTCCCACACGGCGGCGGTCACGGCGGCCTCGAAGGCAGGGTCGCCGGCGGTGGTGAAGAACCCGAAGTCGAGTACGGCGGTGGGTGCGCCGGTGTCGTCGACGTGGATGTTGGGCGGCACGAGGTCGCCGTGCACGACGGTGACGACCGGGCCGTCGTCCGGGAGCGCCCGCAGGGACTCCGTCGTGCGTCGCACGGTGGCCGCGAAGTCCGGTACCAGGGTGGCGAGTTGGTCCCCGTGACGGCGGACGGCACGCTGGATGAGGGCGGCGAGCGCGTCGGGGAAGCGTGCGTGGCCCTCCCAGAGGGGGCGATCGTCGCCCTGCACGGTGAGACACCGCATGGCTTCGGTGCCGGGTACGGCGGACAGGGCGCGCAGAACCGTCAGCAGGGCGTCGGTGTCCCGCGCGGGCACCTCCCGTCCCGGCGACACGACGGCCGAGTCCGCCCGCAACGGCGTACCTCTCAACTCCCGTTCATAGGTGACCAGAACGCCCTCGTGCTCCTCGACGGCGAGGATCTCCGGCGTGGCGAAGGGCAACGACGCCGACTCGCGCGCGATGTCGTCGTAGACCCGCCGCATGAGCCCCAGCCCGACCGGCCGGCGCCCGCTCCACACCTTGGCGATCCTCCCGTCACCCAGTAGGTACACGGCACCCTCGACACCCGCGGCGAGCGGCCGGACGTCCTCGTGACCGCGGTCGGCGAAGTACCGGATCCAGTCGGCGATGTGCTGCCGGCGATGGGTGGCCATGGCTGGGAGGGACTCCCTGAGGGTGTCAATGGGCGTGCGGGTGAAGGGCGTTCGCGGGGTGCGACTCCCGTTCGCGCCACGCCCCGGGCGGCTCGCCGTGGTGGCGGCGGAAGGCGGCGGCGAAGGCGTAGGGCGAGCTGTAGCCGACCGTGCGGGAGATGGCCGTCAGGGTGAGTTGGCCGGTGCGCAGGTGGTCGCGGGCGAGGGCCATCCGCCAGTCGGTGAGGTACTGCATGGGGGTCTGGCCGAGGGCGTCACGGAAGGTCCGGGCGAAGGCCGCGCGGGACAGGCCGCTGATCGCGGCGAGTTCGGGGATCGACCAGGGACGGCCGGCGTTCTCGTGCATGGCCTGCAGCACGGCGTTCAGCCGGGGGTCCGCACAGGCCCGGTACCAGCGGGGTGCGGTCGGGCTGCGGCGGAAGTCGGTGCGGATGGCGAGCACCAGGAGGACGTCGAGGAGCCGGTCCAGCACGGTGGGCCCGCCCGGCTCGCCGGGTTCGGGGGTGGCCAGCTCGTGGGAGAGCAGCCCGATCACGTCGCGCAGCGGGTCGCCGACCGCCGCCGACAGGGTCAGCACCTGCGGCAGCGCCTCCAGCAGCCCGCCGCCGATGTCACCCGAGAACCGGTAGGCGCCGCAGAGGAAGACCGTCGCCCCCGGATCGTCGGCGGAGCCGTCCCGCGCGTGCCTGGCCCGGAAGTCCTCCGGTTCGAGGCAGTCGGCGCCCGGCTCGTGCCCGATGTGGTGATCGGGTCCGCCGCGGACCAGTGTCACCTCGCCCGGCACGAGTTCCACCGCGCCGGCGGGGTCGTCGAGCCACAGCCAGCCCCTGCCCCGCACCACCGTGTGCACGGCCAGCTGGATCGAACCGGCCAGCCGCAGCCCCCAGGGCGGCTCGGCCACCGTCCGCGCGAAGACGGCACCGGAGGCGCGGGCCCGGGCAAGGCGATCGTGCAGTATGTCCACCCGATCAGTATCAGCGAAACAGCCGCACCGAGCACAGATCAGAGCGTTTGACGCAACAGAATGAGCGATTCACACATTGATCAGCTCACCCCACACCCACACGATGAATCCATGAATGGATCACCGCAGACCGCACTCGTCCTCGGCGGCACCGGCCGGACCGGCTCGCTCGTCGCACGGAAGCTCACCGAGCGGGGACTGGCCACCCGCACCGCGGCGCGCCACGGCGCCGACGTGCTGTTCGACTGGGACGACCCGGCCACCCACCCCGACGCCCTCGACGGCGTCGACCGCCTCTACCTCGTCACGCCCGTCCTGCGCGTCAGCTACGCCGACCAGGTCGCCGCCTTCCTCGACCGTGCCGAAGCCGCGGGGGTACGTCACGTCACGTACCTCAGCACCTACGGCGGTCGACTCGCGCCGCCGGAGGTCGACATCAGGGCGGTCGAGGCGGACCTCGCCGCCCGGAAGGCCCTCACCCACAGCGTCCTGCGCCCGGCATGGGTGATGCAGAACTTCAGCGACGCGCACCTGCCGGTCATGGGCGGAGTGATCACGGTGCCGACCGGCGGCGGCACGGAAGCCTTCGTCGACGCGGCCGACATCGCCGCGGTCGCGGTCGAGACACTGCTCGCCCCCGAGGCCCACGCGGGTGCCGAGTACGCGCCCACCGGCCCGCGGTCCCTCACGTTCGGCGAGGTCGCCGACACCATCGCCGCCGTGACCGGCCGGCCCGTCCGGCACCAGGACATCGACCCCGAGGCGTGGATCGGCGGCGCGGTCGCGGCCGGCCTCGTCCCCGCCGACTACGCGGTCATGCTCCGCTGGCTGACCGGCGCCATCATCTCGGGCAACGGCTCCACACCCAATGGCGACATCGAGAAGGTCACCGGCCGGCCACCGGCCGACTTCCACGACTTCGCCCGCCGCAACGCCCACGCCTGAGCCGCTCCGGTGGCGAGGTGACCAGGTCCGTCGCAGGCATCGAGGACATCGACGACTTCGCGGCGCTGGGCCCGTTCTTCGACATCGTCCGACAGGGGCTGGCGGGCCTCGTCGACGGGGCGCACTTCTTCGACCTCCTGGCCGAGGACGTGGTCTTCGAGTACGTGATCTCCGTGCCCGGCTATCCGCGCCGGGTGCAGGGCCGCCGCGCGGTGGCCGACCTGTACCGCGGCTACGGCGACGTCATGCTGCTGCACAGCGCGGACGAACTGAGCGTCCACCGGGATCCCGAGACGTCCGTGGTCGTCCTCGAATACGCGGTGCACGGACAGGCTGTCCACACCGGGCAGCCCTACGACAACCACTTCGTCTCCGTGATCACCGTCAAGGACCGCGAAGTGACGTACTGGCGCGACTATCTGGACCCCGTCGCCGTCTTCCGCGCCATCGGATGGCCGGCGAGGGATCGCTGAAGGTCCGCCGGAGGTCGACCGGCCGGACAGGTCCTAGCCCGCCTTGCGGTAAGCCTCATCCATCTCCGAGAAGGATGCTTGCGCATCATCGAGCAGCAGGGTCTCGTCCTCCCCGAAATCCGGGGCCTGGAAGGGGTTCGTCGCCGGAGGGGGCGATCCCGCGTTGGCATGGCGGGACGCCCCTTCCGGGGCGGAGAACAACGAGGTCAGTTCGATGAGAGGTCTCCCGTTCGTTACAGGCCGCTAGTGACCTGGTGTGCCGTGACCGGGCACAGCGGTCCTACAGCTTGCTCATCTTGGCGTACGGACTCAGGATGCGCTCCTGAACCGACCCGAAGTCGACGAGCACCGCGATTCCGTCCTCGATGCCGATGACCCGGCCGAGGCCGTACATGTCGTGTGTGACCTGGTCGCCCACCGCGAAGTGCTTCGGGGACGGCGCGGCCGGGGCTTTGAAGGGGCTGGTGGGCAAATAGCGCTTCGGTGCAGCTGGCTTTGTCATTGCCTCCAGTATGGGCCTAGTCACGCCTCTCGCTGAGGCCGTCCGCATCGCTTGTTCATCACAACCTCGTCGACCAGGCCTGCCCTGCGGAAACGCGAGAGGCCCCGGATCGCTCCGGGGCCTCTCGCTCATGTGCACTCGGCAGGATTCGAACCTGCAACCTTCTGATCCGCAGGTTCGGGCACGCCCACACACGGGGCCATGTGATCAACATCACTTGGGTGTATGGGTGTGCGGCAGGTGCCTGACGGTTGGGGGCGTTGCCGTCAGCCGCGGGTGGCTCCGGCTGGCCACAGGACCCGTACCGGTGCGCCCGTGCGCTCCGCATAGGTCACCACGTCGGCAGTGCCGCCGTAACCGCGCGCGGGCTGCCCGTCCCAGACGGCAAGCAACTCGTCGACCAGACCTACCAGGACCTCGCTACCGACCATGTGGGCGTTCGAGTCGGAGTCGGTCAACCCGGTCTCGTGCACCTCGGACGCCCGGCGCACGAGGTCGTCATAGACCGCGTGATGCCAATCCGGCAGAGACGCGCGGTACTTCTCGGCAGGTACGACGATTTCGAGCGAGCCGCCGTGCTCAAGGATCGCCTGGGCGAACCATGCGTCGGGGCCGTCCGCGATGCAGGAAACACCCACCAGGTCGGTCGCGGGGTAGGCGTTCACGGCCTCCCGGATGGCTGCGATGACCCATCGTTCCGTGTCGATGGGCAGTCCTCGGTGGCCGGTGATCCCGATGCGCATGCCGTGTCCTCGTCCTTCTCTCGTCGTCACAGGTAGACCCCGTGCAATCGGTCGTCGAAGTCCCGCACGATCTTCGGTGGAGTCGCGGAGGTGTATGCCCGCCGAAAGACCCGGGCCCGTTCGATCACGCGCCCCGACCGGTAACGAAGTCCGGCTTCCACAGCCTGGGTTGCCAGGGTGTATCCGGCTTCGAGCCGCCCGGCGGCCTGGTGGCCGGTGGCGGTGTCGAGCTGGAGAAGGGCACGTTGCTTGGCGTGCGCGGTGGACATGGCCGCGGATGCCTCGTCGTACGACCCGAACACCCAGGTCGGCAAGCCCAGTCGGGCACCACATGTCAGACGGCAGGCTGCGATCTTCGCCACGTTGAAGGTGAACACCCAGGGCCAGGGCGGCAGTTCTTCCGATGCAATGTGTCCGGCGGCCGTACGGCAGCGGATGAGGGCGCGATCCGTCGCCCGTTCATCCCCTGCTGCCGCGTAGGCCAGGGCTTCCACTGAGCTGAGCCAGGCATCGGCTATCGGCGGGGCGGTGGTGCCGAGTTGCCGTCGAGCGGAGCGGATCAGGGTCAGCCCCTGTGCGGCGTTGCCGGTGTGGGCTTCCATCTGGGCGAGGCTGCCGACCTGGTAGGCGGCAAGGAGTCGGTCTCCGGAGCGGCGAGCGGCCTTGATGGCCGATCCGTACCAGGTCCGGGCTGAGCCATGGTCGCCCATGTCCCAACTCAGCCATCCCGCAAGGCTGGCGGCCTCGCTGCCAACGGCGGCCAACCGCATGCGGTGGTCCCCGTCCTCCGCTTCGGCTGCGACGGTCCGCACCAGCCGGAGATGCGCCAAGACGGTCTCGGACAGGGAGCGTGAGGACGTCGACCCATCGAGGCGGCGGTAGGCCGTCGTAGCCAGGCGCAAGGTGGCGGCCTGGCCGTGATCGGCATGTTCTGCGGGGGACGGTAGGGCGGCGAGAGCGGGCGCGGCGGCTACAGCGGCGGCTCCCGCGAGGAATTCACGGCGTTGCACTGGATCTCTTCCGTCTGCACCTGCGGCGACGGGCGCCGCTGTCGTGTCGGCCAGGCCGACAAGGTGCGGGGGCATCCCCAGGCACGTGGCGGCTCTCGCCAGGATGTTCATGTCGTACGGTCCCGCTGCCCGGCTTTCGAGCCGTGAGACGGCTGACTGCGTGACGCCGCACGCCTCCCCCAACTGGCGCTGCGTCAGGCCGAGTTCCCGCCGGGCAAGCCTGATGACCCGGCCGTAGTCGCCGTCTTGTGACGCGTCTCGGATCGCCTGCCTGGACCAGTTCATCGGCAACGGGCTCCGCACTGTTGTCTGATATCCGGACGGTAGGCGCAGGTATCAGCCGGTCCACATCCATATGCGTACGGCGCATGCGCGTATGCGTTCAGCACATCAAGTGTGGCTCAGGGCAACGAGATCGCGCTTTGGTCCGGTACTACCCGACGCGAAAGCGAGGCGGTGACCATGGCCGCGGGAACGGCCGGAGCTGTCGTCGTCCGTGTCGTCGTCCGGCTCCTCGATGGACTCAAGGTCCACGCCCTCCGGATCGTCCAGTCCGTCAGATTGCCGTGACGACGGCCGGTACGGGTTCGCCGGGTCGTTCGGGTCCCACGCGTGCAGGTCCGGCGGCTCCTCGGGAGAGGGCTCGCGCCCCAGGCCGAGCAAGTGCGCGGGGATGACCGACACGACGGCCACGTTCTGGTGCAGGGTGCGGTGGCGCCAGTTGCGGTAGCGGTAGAACCCCCATGTCCCGGCTCGGACACCCAGCGCTGCCGCGTCGTCGCGTCCGATCGCGGTGACTACTCCATCCGGAGCGTCAACGCCCCGGGGGACGAACTGATCGGTCAGCCGCTCTGCGGCGGCTGCTACGACGCGCACGCGGGCAAGCTGTGGCACCGCTTCGCCGACGTGATGCGGCGTCAGGAGCTGCCGCGTGCGGCGGGGGTCACGCGGGCCGAGTTCGGCCGCACCGTACGGGTGTCGTTCGTCAAGGTGACCGAGTACCAGCGTCGCGGCCTGGTCCACTTCCATGCGGTGGTCCGGCTTGATCCGGCGAAGGACGTCGAGGAACTCCCGTTCTGGGCAGACACGGACGTGATCGCGTCGGCCGTGCACTGGTCGGTACGCCGGGTTCACCTGCTCACCCCATACAGCCCTGCCGGGGAGTGGGGGCTGACCTGGGGTGCCCAGGTCGACGTACAGCCCATACCGGGCTCGCTGCCTGACGCTTCGCCCAACGGCGGCGTGTCAGCGGACAAGGTCGCGGCGTACATCGCGAAGTACGTCACCAAGGACGCGGAGATCACAGGGACCGTCGACCGTCCCCTGTACTGCTCCACATGTCGGGGGACGGGGCTCGCCGGTGCCTGCTCCCGCTGCGACGGCTCCGGGCTTCGCATGCCGCTCGACTCCTTGAGGGTGCCCCGGCACGCGCGCGCACTCATCAGTACGGCGTGGCGCCTCGGAGCGTTACCGGAATACCGGCGGCTGAATCTCAGGCGCTGGGCTCACCAATTCGGATTCGGCGGCCACTTCACCACCAAGAGCCGCAGTTACAGCACCACCATGTCAGCACTCAGAAAGGCGCGTGCTGATTTCCGGGCCGAAAAGACCCGAACGAGCCTCGGCGTCACCGGGGAACTGATCGTCGAGTCGGAAATGAGTTTCTCGCACACCGGATACGCGGACGAGATCGAAGAACAGATAGCCGGAGGAATCCGCGATGAAATCGCAGAAAACCGAATCCTCACCCGCGAGGCACTCGCCGATCTTCGAGCGGAGGAGGAAGCGCGCTGGTGGGCTTGAACGAACGCAAGGAATACCCGCTCCTGCTGACGGTGGACCAGGTGGCCGCTCTCCTCCAGCTCAGCCGGTGGACGGTCTACAACCTGATCCGCTCACGGGAGCTGGCCTCCGTGACGATCGGTCGGAGTCGGCGGATCAGCGAGAGCGCAGTGCACGACTACATCGCACGCCTGGCTGAACGGGAAGGTTCGTAATGGCGAAGAAGAACGTCAACGGAGAGGGAACCATCTACCTGAGGAAGGACGGCCAGTGGGAGGGGTCTGCATACATATTGGTCCCAGACGGTAAGAAAAAGCGACGCCGTGTCTACAGGGCCACCTGGGAGGAAGCGCACGAAAAGCTGACCAAACTGAAGTCCGATTCACAGAACGGCGTTCCGATATCGGTCATGAAACAGAACGTCGCCGAATACCTGGCGTACTGGTTGGAGAACGTCTCCAAACCGAAGGTTCGCCGGGTCACCTGGGTCAACTACGAATCCCTGATCCGGAACTACATCATCCCCGGCATCGGAAAGAAGCAGGTAGCCCGGCTCACCGCACGCGAGATCCGCACGTTCCTCCTCCGGGTCAAGGCCACCTGCCAGTGCTGCGCCTTGGAGAAGGAAAAGAAGCGGCCGGAGCGCAAGCGGCGCTGCTGCGCCATCGGCAAGTGCTGCGAGAAGTACCCCTCCGACCGCACGGTCCGGTTCCTGCTGGTGCTGCTGCGGTCGGCACTCCAGCACGCCGTACGAGAAGACGACCTGCCGCGCAACGTGGCCCGGAACGTGGAGATGAGCATGGGGACGCAACGGGAGATCGAACCGCTGTCGGCGGAGGAAGGGCGCCAGCTCCTGGCTGCCGCACGGGGAGAGGGAATCTGGGCCGTGTACAAGTTGGCCATACGGCTCGGACTCCGTCACGGTGAGGTCCTGGGGCTGCGCTGGAAGGACGTTGACCTTCACGACGGTGTGATCCACATGCGCCAGAGCCTCCAGCGCGTCAGCGGCGAACTCACGGTGTCGGCCACCAAGACGCGACGCTCCACACGCCGGGTCGCGCTCCCGGGCGAGTCCGTGACGGCGTTACGGGCCCGCCGCGCCCAGCAACGGGCCGATCTGCTGGCAGCCGACCCGAAGAAGTGGCACACGTCGGATCTGGTCTTCACGACGCGCTACGGAACGCCCACCGAGCCGCGCAACCTGAACCGGTCCTTTGAGGCACTGAGCCGCCGGGCCGGCATCCGCAAAGTCCGGTTCCACGATCTTCGGCACACCTGCGCCTCACTGCTGCACGAGCAGGGCGCCGACGCCCGCACGATCATGGAAGTACTCGGCCACAGCACGATCCGCGTCACTATGGACGTCTACACCTTCGTGCGGTTGGACTCCCAGCGGTCGGCCTTCGATCGCGTCGGCGCTGTGCTGAGGGGTGAAGGCAACGATCCGGACGATGACGACAGCCGGGCCGGCACCCCCGTAGCCGACTGATCGGCTCCACCCGTCTTCCTTCCTGGTTTCACGAGAGACCTCCGGCTTCTCGCAGGTGATCAATGATCTCGTCCCGAGTCCGCAACAGCCGCCGTGCGGGCGCCACAAGGGCAAAACTCTCACCTGAACGTGCCACCTCACTCAGCAGCCGGTAAATGGGTTCGACCTGTTCCTCCAACGAGCGGACCATGTGGAACGCGTTACGCGGCCCCACCAGACGAGTCATCGTGCTCTGCCGCCGCAGCTGGCCTATGAGGTCTTCCAGCACGGCGGCAACTTCCAGCATGTCGACACTATTGCCCTCGTCCAGATGCTCAGCCGTCTGCCGCAGGGTGCGTGCGATGTCAGTGACGGCTTGCAGCAGATCGGCATACGACTGGAGTGCAAGGGCCTCTTGCTCAGCACTCCGGGTCCGTTGCCACTTGCCGCGCTCCAGGTAGATGTTGCCAATAAGGCTCACAGCGACTCCCGCAAGCGCCGAGGCCACTGGGACTATCTGCGTTGCCAGCTCTGCCACGAAGCAGGAGTGTGCCACTCCCCGCTACGGGTACAGCACCCCGTCAACCGGATCGAGGCGAGGCCCCGACGGCCCGGCCGGAGCCCTCACTGCTGTGTGAGGGCGTTGCCGTCAAACACTGCCGCAACGCGTACGCCAAAAAACCCTTGGGGTGATCCCAAGGGTTCTTTGATCTGCTGTGCACTCGGCAGGATTCGAACCTGCAACCTTCTGATCCGTAGTCAGATGCTCTATCCGTTAAGCTACGAGTGCTTGTGTGCTCTTGTTTTTCTTCGCTGTTCCCGGTCCTTCTGGCCCGCTCGCGGCGACAGGAAGAACATTACATGACTGCCGCCGCCATGTGAAATCCGTTAGCCATACCCCTTGTGACCTGGGAAAACGGCCTCAGATGGCCGAAGCCCCGGTCACGTGTGACCGGGGCTTCGGGATCAAGTGCGGAGGCGGAGGGATTTGAACCCTCGATGGGATTTGCGTCCCAAACCGCATTAGCAGTGCGGCGCCATAGACCGGACTAGGCGACGCCTCCAGCACAACCACCCGCGCGAGCGCGGAAGGTGCGTGCAGATGATGACACAGACGAGCGGGGTGTCACCAATCGCCTCCCACGGTACTAGGCAGGCGGCCCGCAGGGCAAAGCCGTTGATGCCGGCCGCCGTGTCCGCAACGTCCGGGGGCGACGGGCGTTAGTCAGGTCATGTTGCAGGTCAACCGTCTCCTCGTGATCGCCGCCGCGTCCGCCGCCACCCTGGGCTCGCTGGCCGCGGTACCCGCCACCGCGTCCCCCGGAACTCTCCACACCCTCGCGCCGCCACCCGTCCGCGACGAGGACCTGTCCGGCGGCGACCACCTCACCGTCACCGTCCGGCACGCGGGCGGCCCGGCCGACGGCACGCACGAGCTGTACTGCCACCCCGAAGGCGGCACCCACCCCGACGTGAGCGGCGCCTGCGAGGCCGTGGGCCGCAACACCCGGTGGGGAAAGGACCCCTTCGCACCGGTGCCCCCGGACAGCATCTGCACGATGATCTACGGCGGCCCCGCCACCGCCCACGTCACCGGCACCTGGGCCGGACGCCCCGTCGACACCACGTACGACCTCAGCAACGGATGCGAGATCTCCCGCTGGAACCGGATGGTCCCGCTGCTGCCCGACCTCGGTCGGTAGGTGTCCAACAGCGATCGGTCAGGGGTCGGTCACACGTTCTGCGTCACTTCACCGTGCGACCTCCCTCTCATCTCACTCCGCGAGCACAAGGACTGCCCTTAGACTCCGTCGCGTGACACGTCGCGGGCAGGTTGGCAAGATGGCCTCCGCGGTCGGCAAGGTGCGGTAACAGGGAGGAAGCGTCTCGTGAGCAGCAGGCCATCCCGAGGCGCTGCTCGCCTCGCAGCCATACTCGACGCGCTCCCGGACGCGTTGGTGCTGGTCAACGCCAACGGGACGGTCGTCAACGCGAACACCATCGCGCTCGAAGCCTTCGAGGCGCCGGGCACCGCGCTCGTCGGGCGCGGACTGCTGGACCTGCTGCCGGAGTTCGACTCCCGGCTCATCCCGGGTTCCATGCGGCGCCCCGACTCGATGGACCCGCGCGGCCGGACCAAGCCGACCCGGATGATCGCCCGCCGCACCGACGGCTCCGAGTTCCCCGTCGAGGTCACCAGCGCCAACCTCGAAGACGGCCAGCAGGCCTACGACGGCTACGGCTACACCGCCGACGAACTGCTGATGCTCGTCGTCCGCGACCTCTCCGGCACCGTGGACACCGAGGCCGAACTCGCCCGTTCGCAGCGGCAGACCGAGATGATCCTGCGCGCCGCGGCCGAGGGTGTCGTAGGGACGGACACGGACGGGCGGGTCGTGCTCGTCAATCCTGCCGCCGCCCAGATCCTCGGCTACCGCGCCAGCGACCTCGGCGGCAAGGAACTGCACTCCCTCGTCCTGCACTCGCGCCCCGACGGCTCCCCCTTCCCGTACGCGGAGTCGCCGCTCGCCGACACCCTGCGGTCCGGGCGGAAGCACCGGGTGCGCGGGCAGGTGCTGTTCGCCAAGAACGGGGACCGGGTCTCCGTCGACCTCACCACCGCGCCCGTGCGCGACGGCGACCAGCTCGTCGGCGCCGTGATGACGTTCACCGACCGGCGGCCGTACGACTCGCTCGCCGAGGAGAAGGACGCCGCCGACAAGCTGCACCGGGACGAGCTGGAGCGGATCGACGAGGAGCACGCCTCCGAACTGACCTCCCTGCGCCAGAAGCACATCACCGAGCTGGAGGAGATCCAGGAGCAGCACGACGAGGAGCTCGCGGCGAACGAGGAGCGGTACGCCTCGCTCGGTGAGCGGGAGAAGGACCGGTACGAGGCGCTCTCCGGACGGCACGAGCAACTGCTCACGCTGCTCGGGCGCTCCCTGCGCGGCCCCCTCGACGAACTGCGCCGCGAACTGGCCGCGTTGGCCGCGGACGACGCCGGACAGCTGTGGCCCGAGGCCAATCAGGTCCTTCATCATCTGTCGGCCGGTTACTCGCGCATCACCCAGCTGATCGACAACGTGCTCGGCTACCAGCGGCTGGAGACCGGCGCCGAGAACATCTCTCGTACGAAGGTGATGCTGGACGCGGTCGTCGCCGCCGGTGTCGACGGGGCCGTAGAGCTGATCGGGCCGGGACGTGTGCAGTTCGCCGTGCACGCGCCGCCCATCGAGGCCGAGGTCGACCCCGTACTGCTCGCCACCGCGCTCGCCCACCTCGTGGCGGACGTCGCCGGTGTCGACGCGACCGGCAACTCGCCCGCGTCGGCGGGCGGTTACATGGACAACACGGTCGTCGTGGCGGCTGCGCAGCGCGGTGAGGTCGTACGGATCGAGGTGCGCGGGCCGTATGCCGGGGGAGACCCGGTGCACGAGCCGATCGTGCGCGGGATCGTGCGGGCGCACGGCGGGGTGCTGCAGACGCACGACGTGCCGGGGATGAGCGGCAGCTCGTATGTGCTGGAGGTTCCGATCGGGGGCGGGGCGGGGGCCGTCGCGGCTCCGGCCGCGACCGGCGGCGCCGAACTCGCCCTGGCCGAGCCCGCGTCGGGCAGCAACGGGCGGCGGCGGGCGCGGCGGTCCTCCGTGGACGCGTTCCTGGAGAGCGAGGTGCCGGGCTCCGACGACTCCGGCGGCGAGGCCGCGGTGCCCACCGGGCGGCGTAGAAGGCGTGCGGGCGAGGAGTCCGCGGCGGCTGTCGAAGCGGGCGGCGAGGGTGCTTCCAGCGGTACCGGGCGGCGGCGTGGGCGGTCGGCCGAGGTGGCCGGCGGTGACGTGTCCGACGACGGTTCGGAGAGCGTGTCCGAGGGCGCTGTGATGACGGCGGCGGAGCATGCCGCCGGGACCGCGGCCTCCGGTACGGGTCTGGGCGGGACGGTGCCGCCGCAGGGTGTGCCCGCGCCCGGCGAGCGACAGGCGTTGCCGGCCGCGCTGCCCGCGGGCGGCGCCTCCGAGTCCGGTGACTCCGATGGCGAGGACGGACAGCCGACCGGGCGTCGCAGGCGTGCCCTTGCGGCGGCGGCCGAGCGGGCCGCCGCGCAGGAGGCCGGCGCACGCACGGTGTTCGCCCTGCCGCCGGCCGAGGCGGACCGGACGCCGGACGCGTCCGCGGTTCCGGCTGCTGCCGCGCAGGCGCAGCCGCAGGTCGCCGGTGACGAGGGGCGGCACGACGCCGTTCCGCACGATCAGTCCGACGACCACACTCCGCCTCAGGCGCACCCCGCGAGCGCGCCGACCGGCCGCCGTCGCCGGGCCGTTGGCCAGCCGCAGCCGCAGTCCGCGGAGTCGGTGCCGGTTCAGGCGCAGCCCGGCGCGGTGGTTCCGGCGCAGGGCACGGCGGTTCAGGGGCAGCCGGTTCAGCAGGGTCAGAGTGTTTCCGTGGGTGTACCGGCGCAGGCGGTACCTGTACCTGGACAGCAGCAGGGCGTAGTACAGCCGGTCGCCGGTCAACCCGGCACCGCCATGCAACTCGCCCCGGCACAGATCCCCGCGGCCCAGCCGTTGCCGCTCCCGCCAGCTGCGGCCCCCGGCCGGCCGATTCCGCCCCAGGGCATCCCGGCCCAGGGCACGCAGGGGCAGCCGGTCTCCCCGCACGGCATCCCCGGGCAGGGCGCCCCGGCTCAGGGGCAACCCGGCGAGCCGGTCCCGCCGCAGGCTCTCCCCGCAGCGCAGCCGACCCCGGCCGCAGGCGCCCCCGCCACGACTCCGGCGCCCGGCATCCCCGTACCGGCGAACGGCGCCGACAGCGCCGTAGGACCGAACGCGGCGCCGAATCCGCAGCCGAATCCGAACACCCCGGCACCCGGTGCTCCCGTCGCCGCGCAGGCCCGTGCCGCGCAGCCTCTTCCCGCCGAAGCCGCCGCTCCCGTCGATCCCAACTCCACGCAGGGGCGGGCGATCAGTGTGCGGACGTTGGGGCAGGGGGTGCCGTTCACGCGGCAGGCGGCTCAGGTGCAGCAGCCGACCGCCACGCCTCCGCCGCATCAGCCGACCGGTGGCGGGCGGCGGCGGAAGCTGGGGACGCGGCCCGACACCGCTGCCGCCGGGGCGGCCCGTCCGCATCCGCAGGGTGAGCAGGCGCAGCCCTCCATGGCCGGGCAGTCACGGCTCGCGCAGATGACCGAGGGCGCCGGGCGGTCGTACGCCATAGGGGCACCGGACGAGAACGCGGCCGAGGGGCCCGAGCCGTTGGACGGGCCGGGTGGAGCTGTCGAGATCGCGGACACTCCCAGGCCGCAGCCGCTCGACGACGAGCTGCCCCCGGAGCCGCTCGACAACCCGCGCCGGCTGCTGGTGTGGCCCGCGCCGGACGTGACGACGACGCAGGCGCTGAGCGACCGCGGGTACCGGCCCGTCATCGTGCACTCGCGCGAGGAGGTCGACGCGCAGATCGCCGCGTTCCCTGCGGCGCTGTTCGTGGACCCGTTGACCGGGCCGATCACGCGGACGGCACTTCAGTCGTTGCGGCAGGCGGCCGTCGCGGCCGAGGTGCCCGTGCTTGTCACCGCCGGGCTCGGACAGGCCACGCGCGAGGCGGCCTACGGCGCCGATCCCGCCGTACTGCTGAAGGCGCTCGCGCCGCGGGACAGTGAGCAGCATCCGCCGCGGGTGCTGCTGATCGAGGAGCACGCGGAGATCGCGCTGGCGCTGACCGCGACGCTGGAGCGGCGCGGGATGCAGGTGGCGCGGGCCGCGAGTGACGCGGACGCGGTGACGCTGGCGGGGCAGTTGCGGCCCAACCTCGTCGTGATGGATCTGCTCCAGGTGCATCACCGGCGGGCCGGGATCGTCGACTGGCTGCGGGCGAACGGGCAGCTCAACCGCACCCCGCTCGTCGTGTACACGGCCGCGGTGGACCAGGCCGACCTGCCGCGGCTCGCCTCCGGTGAGACCGTCCTCTTCCTCGCCGAGCGGTCGACGAGCACCGAGGTCCAGTCGCGGATCGTCGACCTGCTGGCCCGGATCGGCACCAACTAGCCGCGGCACGGGTCACTTGGCGACCATTGCCAACTGTCCTTCGGGGGCGGCTACTTGGCGACCAGTCGCCGTGCCGCCTCCTTGATCGACTCGCGGAGGCGGTCGCGGTCCGTGTCGTCCGCGCCGACCAGGACGCGGCGCATCTGGGGGACGACCACGCCCCAGTTGGCCATCGCGACCAGCAGGAAGAGGAGGTCGCGGGCCGGGATCGCGTCGCTCACGACGCCCCGGTCCTGGCCGTCCTGGAGGGCGGCGACCTTGAACGCGTAGTGCTGCTGGCGCTCGGTCTCGTCGGGCAGTTCCGCGGTGCCGTACTCCAGGCCCTCCCAGAAGAGGAGGCGGAGCACTTCGGGGTGGGCCTCGTGGTAGTCCATGAGGCGGTCGATCCAGCCTTCGATGTCGTCGGGGTCGACGGGGAGCTGGACGGCCAGGTCGAGCATGGACTTGCCGAGGACCCGCGTGAATAGCTCCGCCTTGTTGCCGAAGTAGGCGTAGATCAGCTGCTTGTTGGCCTTGGCCTCGGCGGCGATGCGGTCGATGCGCGCACCCGCGATGCCGTGCCGGGCGAACTCGGCGACCGCCGCCTCGAAGATCCGGGCCTTGGTGGCCTCGGGGTCTCTGACTCCCATGGGGCCAGCGTACTCGGCGAGCGACAGTAACCAACTGTTTGGTTGACAGGGAATTCCGGGGCGATGCATGCTGTTCCAGCCTCCAGCCAACCAACTAGTTAGTTGCTCGCTAGGCAGCGGTTGGCGTCGGCTCGAAGTCCCGCAGGTCTGAAGGAGTGCCGCCGCTCATGTCCTCCGCAACCACCATCCCCCGGACGTCGGTCGAGAAGCCGCAGGCTGCCGCCTCCGGCCGCCTCTTCCTCGTCCTCATCGCCGTCTGCACCGCCGTGACGGCCGCCAACATCTACCTCGCGGGCCCGCTGCTCCCCCTCATCGCCCACGACTTCGGCTCGACCCCGTCCGCCGTGGCCTGGATCGCCTCGGTCGCGCAGTTCGGCTACGCCACCGGCCTCCTCTTCTTCGCCCCGCTCGGCGACCGCGTGAACCGGCGCCCCCTGGTCGCCGCGCTCTCCGTGGCCACCACGGCGGCTCTGCTCGCCGGTGCCGCGGCCACCGGGACCGCCACCCTCGCGGTCGCCGTCTTCGTCGCCGCCGCCGCGACCGTCGTCCCGCAGCTCCTCGTCCCGCTGGTCGCCGAACGCGCCCCCGCCCACCACCGCGCCCGCCATGTCGCGGCCGTCATAGCGGGCCTGTTCACCGGCATCGTCGCCGCACGCGTCGTGGGCAGCCTGGTCGGCCAGGCCTACGGCTGGCGGGTCGTGTTCATCGGCTCGGCCACCCTCACCCTCGTCCTCGGCCTCGCGACGGCGTACGTCCTCCCGTCCGAGAAGCGGGAGCGGACAGGGCCCCTCTTCTCGGGCATCGCCGCGCTGCCCGGCCTGGTGCGCAGCTCACCCGACCTGTGGCGCGCGTGCCTGCGCCAGGCGGGGATGTTCGGCGCGTGGAGCGCCCTGTGGACGACGCTGGCCTTGCTCCTTACCGGCACGACCGGCGGTTCCTACGGCTTCTCGACCGCGACCGCCGGGCTGTTCGGGCTCTTCGGGCTGGCGGCCAGCGCGGTGGCTCCGCTCGCGGGCGGCTTCGTCGACCGGTTCGGCGCGGGCAAGGTCGTACGGTCCGCGTATGTGCTCGCGGCCGTGTCCGTGCCGCTGTTCTGGCTGGGCGGGCATGTGCTGTGGGCGCTGTTCGTGGCCGCGATCGCCGTGCACGCGGCCCTGGTCGCCTCCCACGTCGCCAACCAGACCCTCGCCCTGACCACCACCTCCACCCCGGCGACCGCCAACACCGCCTACGTCGTCGCCGGCTTCACGGGCGGCGCCCTCGCCTCGGCCCTCGCGGGACCGGCGTTCAGCCACTGGGGCTGGGGCGGGGTGTGCGTGGTGGCGGGGGTGTGGCTGGTGATCGGGTGGGTGTCGACGGCTACGGGCGTGCGGCGGCGGTGAGTTCTTCGCCTGCCCGCCGGTGGGTTCTTCTCCTACGGCGATGACGTGGCCGTACGCCGGGCAGGGGCTGTGGGCTCCCCGCCCGGCGGATCGGCGTGAACCGGCACGCGCGGTCAGAGCTGGGTGACGTCCAGGTCGCCGGCGGCGTAGCGCCTGCGCAGCACCTTCTTGTCGAACTTGCCGACGCTCGTCTTCGGGACCGACTCGACGATCGTCCAGCGCTCGGGGAGCTGCCACTTGGCGATCTTGCCCGCGTCGGCGAGGAAGGCGCGCAGGGACTCGAAGTCGGCGGTGGAACCCTCCCGGAGGACGACGGTCGCCAGCGGACGCTCACCCCACCGCTCGTCCGGTACGGCGACCACGGCGGCCTCGGTGACGTCCGGGTGGGACATCAGGGCGTTCTCCAGGTCGACGGAGGAGATCCACTCGCCGCCGGACTTGATGACGTCCTTGGCGCGGTCGGTGAGGGTGAGGAAACCGTCGGGGGAGATGGTGCCGACGTCACCCGTCTTGAGCCAGCCGTCCTCGCTGAACTTGTCGGCGGGGCGCAGGAGTTCGGCGTCCTGGCCGTTGTAGTAGGCGCCGGCGATCCATGGGCCGCGCACCTCCAGCTCGCCCGCCGATTCGCCGTCCCAGGGCAGCCGCTCGCCGCCGGGGCCGGTGAGACGGGCCTCGACACTCGCCGGGAAACGGCCCTGCGTCAGCCGGTACTCCCACTCCCGCTCCGTGCCGACCGCCTCGGCCGGCGCCCGCGAGACCGTGCCCAGCGGGGACGTCTCCGTCATGCCCCAGGCGTGGAAGACCCGCATGCCGAGCTTGTCGAAGGCCGCCATGAGGGCGGGCGGGCAGGCCGCACCGCCGATGGTGACCTGGGTGAGCGACGAGACGTCGCGCGGCTTGGCGGTCAGCTCGGCGAGCAGGCCCTGCCAGATGGTGGGGACGGCCGCCGCGTGCGTCGGGCGCTGGCTCTCGATCATCTCGGCGAGCGGGGCGGGCTGGAGGAAGCGGTCCGGCATCAGCATGTTCACGCCGGTCATGAAGGTGGCATGGGGCAAACCCCATGCATTTACGTGAAATTGGGGCACTACCACCAGTGATGTGTCCTGGTCCGTGAGCCCCATCGACTGGGTCATGTTGACCTGCATGGAGTGCAGGTAGATCGAACGGTGGCTGAACACCACGCCCTTGGGGTCGCCCGTCGTGCCGGAGGTGTAACACATCGCGGCGGCCTGGCGTTCCTCCAACTCGGGCCAGTCGTACGTCGTCGGCTTGCCGGCGATGAGGTCCTCGTACTCGTGCACGCGCGCGTGGGCGCCGTCGAGGGGGGTGCGGTCGCCGGGGCCGGAGACGACGATGTGCTCGACCGTGGGCAGCTTGGCCAGCAGCGGGGCGAGCAGTGGGATCAGCGAACCGTTGACGATCACCACCCGGTCCGCCGCGTGGTTGACGATCCACGCCAACTGCTCCGCCGGAAGACGGAGGTTGAGCGTGTGCAGCACCGCGCCCATGGCGGGGATCGCGAAGTAGGCCTCTACGTGGACGGCGTTGTTCCACATGAAGGTCGCCGTGCGCTCGCCGTCCACCACGCCCAGGTCCTCGCGCAGGGCGTGCGCCAGTTGGGCCGCGCGGGCACCGATCTCCGCGAAGGAACGGCGCTCCGGCTCTCCCTCACCGGTCCAGCTGATCACCTGCGATGTTCCGTGGATCGTCGACCCGTGGGTCAGGATCCTGGAGATCAACAGCGGTACGTCCTGCATGGTGCTCAGCACGGCGTCCTCCCGGGGCGACATTGCCTACGCGGTAGTAAAGGTTGCGCTGATTCTGCGCACATACCGCACGGTATGTCACTAGGGGCGGGTGATCGATCACGTCACGTCGCCGACGGTGTACCTGTTTTACGGCCGCGGGCTATCGGACCAGGACCAGCTCCGGGTCCTCCCGCAGCTTGCCCAGCGCCCGCGAGACCGCCGACTTCACCGTGCCCACGGACACCCCGAGCACCTCCGCCGTCTGAACCTCGCTGAGGTCCTCGTAATACCTGAGGACGACCATCGCCCGCTGCCGCTCCGGCAGCTTCGCGATAGCCCGCCACATCGCGTCGTGCAGCGCCTGCTGCTCGGCCGGGTCCTCCGCGCCGCCGCCCGTCTCCGGCTCGGGCAGCTCCTCGCACGCGAACTCGTCGACCTTGCGCTTGCGCCACTGCGAGGTCCGCGTGTTCAGCAGCGCCCGGCGGACATAACCGTCCAGCGCCCGGTGGTCCTCGATCCGCTCCCAGGCGACATACGTCTTGGTCAGCGCGGTCTGCAGCAGATCCTCCGCGTCGCACGCGTTCGCGGTCAGCGACCGGGCGGTACGCAGCAGCACGGGTTGCCTGGCCCTCATGTACGACGAGAACGACGGGTACGTGAGGGTCTGAGCCTGAGCCTGAGCCTGGACCTGGGTCTGGACCTGGGTCTGGGTCTGCGTGGCCCGTGCGGCGGGTCGCGCGGCAGGCCGTGCAGCCTGCCTGGAGGCGGGCCGGGCGGCAGGCCGGGTGGTAGCTCCCGCGGCGGCCCGAGCGACGGCGTTCGAAGCGCTGGTGCAGACTGCTGTGGTCATGGCTCCACGCTATGAGCGACCCCCACTCCCGCGGATCGGCCGCAGGTCCCGAAGCAGACTCCGCCTCAGGTTGTAGGGGTGGGGCTGGCTCCACCTCCTGAAGGTGGACGAGCGGCTGACATGTACTGCGGGTTTACCCCTGGGGGCTCACCCCTGTTCGCCCGGAACGGTGAGCACCAGCCCGGACGTCGGCACCCCCGTCCCCGCCGTCACCAGCACCCTCCCAGCCCCCGGTATCTGGTTCACGGCCGTGCCGCGAACCTGTCGAACACCCTCCGCGATCCCGTTCATCCCGTGCAGATACGCCTCCCCGAGCTGTCCCCCGTGCGTGTTGACCGGCAACCGCCCCTCGGCCACGAAGTCCGCTGCCTCCCCCTTCCCGCAGAAGCCGAACTCCTCCAGCTGCATCAGTACGAACGGCGTGAAGTGGTCGTACAGGATCGCCACGTCGATCTCCTCCGGCCCCAGCCCCGCCGTCCGCCACAACTGCCGCGCGACCACCCCCATCTCCGGAAGGCCGGTCAGGTCGTCGCGGTAGAAGCTGGTCATCTGCTCCTGCGCCCGACCTGCCCCCTGCGCCGCCGCCGCTATGACAACGGGCGGACGCGGCAGGTCGCGGGCCCGCTCCACCGACGTGACGACGATCGCCTGGGCGCCGTCCGTCTCCTGACAGCAGTCCAGCAGCCTGAGCGGCTCCACGATCCAGCGCGAGGCCGCATGCTCGGCGAGCGTGATCGGTCTGCCGTGGAAGTACGCCGCCGGGTTCGTCGCCGCGTACTTCCGGTCCACGACGGCCACCTGCCCGAACGCCTCCGGAGTCAGCCCGTACGTGTGCAGATACCGCTGCGCCGCCATCGCCACCCACGACGCCGGCGTGAGCAGCCCGAACGGCAGCGCCCAGCCGAGCGCCGCGCCCTCCGCCGACGGCTCCCGGTGCGTCACGCCCGAGCCGAATCTGCGCCCCGACCGCTCGTTGAAGGCGCGGTAGCAGACCACCACCTCCGCGACTCCCGCCGCCACCGCCAGCGCCGCCTGCTGGACGGTCGCGCAGGCCGCGCCGCCGCCGTAGTGGACCCGGGAGAAGAAGGACAGCTCGCCGATCCCGCAGGCCTGGGCCACGGTGATCTCCGGGTTGGTGTCCATCGTGAACGTGACCATCCCGTCCACGTCCGCCGGCGTCAGCCCCGCGTCGTCCAGCGCGGCCCGCACCGCCTCCACGGCGAGCCGCAGCTCACTGCGCCCGGAGTCCTTGGAGAACTCCGTCGCCCCGATACCGACGATCGCCGCCTGCCCACCGAGGGTGTCGCGGGTACGGACACTCATCCGGCCTCCCTCGGTACGGTCACCGTCACGGTGCCTGTCACGTGTCTGCCGATGCCGTTCGCGCCGAGCACGCGCACCGTCGCCGTGTCGCCGTCCGTCTCCTCGACCCTGCCGGTCAACACCATCGTGTCGCCCGGGTAGTTGGGGGCGCCGAGCCGTATGGCCACCTTGCGGAGGGTCGCTCCCGGGCCGAAGTGGTCCGTGACGTAACGGCCGACCAGGCCGTTCGTCGTCAGGATGTTCATGAAGATGTCGGGGGAGCCCTTCTGCCGTGCCGCCTCCGCGTCGTGGTGCACGTCCTGGTAGTCACGGGAGGCGATGGCCCCGGCGACGATCAGGGTGCGGGTGATCTCGATTTCGAGCGGGGGCAACTCCTCACCTGCCCTCATGGCTGCACCTCCTCCTCACTGACGATCAACTCCCCCAGTTCTTGCAGTACTTCGTCCCCGCAGCCCAGGTACGCGTCCAACTGACGGCCCCAGAGGAAGTGCCGGTGGACCGGATGGTCCAGGTCGGCTCCCGCGCCGCCGTGCAGATGCTGCCCCGTGTGGACGACCCGCTGACCGGCCTCGGACGCCCACCAGGCCGCGGTCAGCGCGTGGGTGGCGAACGGCAGCCCCGCATCGCGCCGCCAGGCCGCCTCGTACGCCGTCACGCGTATCGCCTCGATGTCCATGTGCGCGTCGGCGGCCCGGAGTTGGACCGCCTGCCGGGTGGCCAGCGGACGCCCGAACTGCTCCCGCGTGTTGACGTGCGCCACGGCCCGAGCCAGCGAACCCGCGCAGACCCCGGCCTGGAGCCCGGCGAAGGCGGTGCGGGCGGTGGCGAGGACGTCGGCATGGGCCTCTGCGGCACCGATCCGCTCCGCTGCCGTGCCGTGGAGCGTCAGTCGCCCCGCCTGCCAGGGCGCCGTCAGCTCGACCGGCTCGACGCGCGTGGCCTCCGTGACCGGCGTCAGCCACAGCCTGCGCCGGTCGTCGGCGACAAGGACATGCGTGGCGTCGCGCAGCCAGGGGACGACGGGGACCGTCCCGGTCAACTCGCCCTGCCTGGAAGCCGGTTCACCTTCACCGCGTACGCCTTCACCCCGTGCACCTTCATCCCGTGCACCTTCATCCGGTACACCTCTCGCCCGCACACCCCCCTGCGCGGGAATCGCCCCGCACACCACCACCGAGCCGTCCCCGATGCCCGGCAGCAGCCGCTCCCGCTGCTCGGGCGAACCGTGGGTCGCCACCGCCAGCAGCCCGTACACGCAGGTCGACGCGAAGGGCACCTGGGCCGTCGTCCGCCCCTGCTCCTCCAGGAGGAGAACCAGGCCGAGCAGGCCCAACTCCTTGACGGCGCCCACCAGTCCGGCGGCGCACAGGGCCTTCCACAGCTCGGGATCGCTGTCCGTCCCGGCCGCCGTGAGCCGCTCGGGTGTCGCGAGGTCGCCGAAGATCCGGGCGGCCAGGTCACGGGCCGCCGCCTGCTCCTCCGTGGGCGTGAAGTCCATGTCAGCCCACCCCGCCCTCTCGGCCTTCCTGCACCTGGAACACGGGGAGGACCAACGCGCCGTCCTCGTCGTCGTACCGCCGGAATTCGAGCCGTACCGGCAGCCCGATGCGGACCTTGTCGTACGGCACCCCCACCACATTGCTCACGATCCGCACGCCCTCGGCCAGTTCGATCAGCCCGACGGCATAGGGACCCGCCGCGTCAGTGGCTTGATCGGACTGCGTGAAGGCCGGGAAGGGCGGGTGGTGCATCACCACGTACGAGTAGACCGTCCCCTCGCCGCTCGCCTCGACCGTGTCCCAGTCCAGGCCGCCGCAGGCGTTGCAGCCCGGCAGCCAGGGGTGGCGCAGCGTCCCGCAGCTCGTGCAGCGCTGGATGAGGAGTCGGTGCCGCTCCACGCCCTCCCAGAAGCCGGCGTTGTCCCGGTTGACCACGGGGCGGGGACGCCTGGCGCGCGGGCTCTTCCCCTTCTGGCGTGCGGGGGCGTACTTGAGGATGCGGAAGCGGTGGGTGCCGACGAGGTCCTGGCCCACCCGCACGTCCATGCGCGTCGTGACGAAGTACCCCGTGCCCAGCTTCGTCGTCTTGCGGTCCGACACCGACTCGATCACCGCGTCGAAGGTGACCTCGTCCCCCGGCCGCAGGGGCCGTAGGTACTCCTGCTCACAGTCGGTGGCGACCACCGAGGTGCAGCCCGCCTCGTCGAGGAGGTCGAACAGCTCGTCGTAGGCCCCCGTGCGTCCCGTGTGCCCCGTGTGCCCGGAGAGGCCTCCCATGGTCCATGCCTGGAGCATGGTGGGCGGGGCGACCGCGTCCGGGCCCGCGTACGCCGGATCGGTGTCGCCCATCGCCTCGCACCAGTGCCGGATCATCGGCTCGTTGACGGGATCCTTCCCCACGCCCGCGACGGCGGCCGCCCGCCCCTCGTACGCCTTGAGCCGCGCCCCCAGCTCATCGCTCACCATCAACTCGCCTGTCACCTCCGCCCCCTCGTCATCCCGAGCCGCATCGTCGCGACGATCTCCCGCTGCACCTCGCTCACCCCGCCCCCGAACGTGTTGATCTGCGCCGCCCTGTTCAACCGCTCCAGCTCGCCGTCCCCGACAACACCCGGCGATCCCGAACGCACCAGCCCTGCCAGCCCCGTCGACCCGTCCGTCCCGGCGACGTGCTGACATATTCGGTACACCGCCACCGTCGATTCGGTTCCCACGACTTTCACGCCGCTCGCGTCGCCGGGCGCCAGCCGGC
The DNA here is from genome assembly GCF_040655155.1 of Streptomyces sp. NPDC050508. Classification (NCBI taxonomy): domain Bacteria; kingdom Bacillati; phylum Actinomycetota; class Actinomycetes; order Kitasatosporales; family Streptomycetaceae; genus Streptomyces; species Streptomyces sp. NPDC050508. The sequence goes on along the minus strand of NZ_JBFAJJ010000002.1, from coordinate 731,967 downwards.
CCGCCCCCACATCGCCCACCAAACGCCAGTTGAGCAGGCGTGTTGCCGCCAGCCGGGCATGCGCCTCGGCCAGCCGCGCCCGCACCCACGGCTCGTCAACCCTGCGCCGCCCCGTCACCGGATCGGGCGTGCGGGCGGCGGTGAGCGCCGCGGCGTAGAAGTCCTCGGCCTGCATTCCGATCGCGGCGAGCGCGACCCGCTCGTGGTTGAGCTGGTTGGTGATGAGGGACCAGCCCTCGTTCTCCGCGCCGACGAGGTTGCCCGCCGGGACGCGGACCCCGTCGTAGTACGTGGCCGTCGTCCGCTGCCCGCCCACCGTCTCGATCGGGGTCCACGAGAAGCCGGGCGCGTCGGTCGGGACGAGGAGGATGGAGATGCCGCGGTGCTTGGGGGCCTCGGGGTCGGTGCGGCAGGCGAGCCAGATCCAGTCGGCGTTGTGGGCGTTGGAGGTGAAGATCTTCTGCCCGTCGATCAGCCAGCCGCCCTCATCTCCTTCCGCTTCCGCCCCTGTTCGTTGCCGCACCGCCCGCGTCCGCAGCGACGCCAGATCCGTGCCCGCCGACGGTTCGCTGTAGCCGATCGCGAAGACGAGTTCGCCGCGCAGGATGCCCGGCAGAAGAGCGGCCTTCTGCTCCTCGCTGCCGTACTTCATCAGCGTCGGCCCCACGGTGTTCAGAGTGACCATCGAGACGGGCGCGTTCGCCCGGTAGGCCTCGTCGAAGAACACGAACTGCTCGTCGGCGCCCCGCCCTTGACCGCCGTACTCGACCGGCCAGCCGAGCCCGAGCCAACCGTCGGCGCCGATCCGGCGCAGCAGGGCCCGTTGGCCGCGGGGGTCGTCCGCACCAGGTGGCCCGTCCGGCATCAGAGCGGCGAAGTACGCACGGAGCTCGGCGCGCAACCGCCGCTGGCGTTCGGTGGGGGCGAGGTGCACGACGGCGGACCTCCGGGGGCGTCGTAGTCGTCTCAGTCGTACGGACGAGGATTTCTGACTGTCCGTCAGATGCCGTGCACTGTCAAGGTCGTCACCGCACAGGAGCCCTGCCGCCCGGGCACGCACGCGTGGCGCACGAAAAACGCCTGCGCGGCGGCACCGAAGCACCACCGCGCAGACGCGTTACGACCCCACAGAGCACACCTCACACGCCCTCAGGCACCCCCACGCATCCCCGCGCGGGAGTCGGGCGCGGCTACCAGAAGTTGGCGAAGTTGACGGCGACGTTCGAGTTCCCCTGGTTGATGGCGGTGAACGCGGATCCGTTGACCTGGGCGGTGTTGCTCTGGTTCGAGGCCCCGGAACCGACCGCCTGCTGCTGTGTGGTGGACGAGTTGCCCTTGTTGTCGTGCCCCACCCCGCTGCCGCTGACGGTCGCCACACCCGCGTTCGATCCGTTGCCCGCGATGGCGCCGTTGTCCGCCGCCGCGACGCCGGTGAAGAGGGCGGCTGCCAGCGGGAGGGCGGAGACGGCGGCGATGACGCGGGCGGTACGGATGCTTGCCATGTTGTTCCTCCAGAACAAGGTACGTACCGGCTTGGTAACCGGACGCATATGAAGTACGGCTTCAAGTACTGCTGCTACCAGGGCAGTTGGCCGACCGCCTCGGTGTTGTGCACGACGTCGCGGAACCAGAGTTGCCCACCGAATCCCCGGCGAACCAGACCGGAAGCGGTTATTCCCCCTGAAGCGTGATGACAAGTCGATAAACCCCTTTGGCCGCCTGGAAGCCGCAGTTCAGGGCAGTACGGACAGCTCGTCCCAGGCGCCCCAAGGGGCGAAGCGTTACGTCACATTCCCAGCCAATCCCCCCGACCCGGGCGAGTCGGAGCCACCCCCTCTTCCCTTTTTCGAACACCCGTACGAACATAGAAACATGGCCACCACCGACCGGCAGGCCACGACGCTGGCCCTCGCACACGCCCTGTCAGCCGCCGAACGCGGACTGGCCGTGATCCCCCTGTCCCGGACGAAGCTCCCTGCCCTGCGCTCCCCGCACCACGCCGACCCGTCGAGCGAGACGGGCTCGACAGCCCCAGCGGGCCCGGTGGGCGCGCCCTGCCATGGCGAGTGCGGACTCCTGGGCCACGGGGTGTACGACGCCTCCGCCGACCCGGCGCGCATCCGCGAACTGTTCGCCGCCGCACCCTGGGCCACCGGCTACGGCATCGCGTGCGGACTGCCCCCGCACCACCTGATCGGCATCGATCTAGACACCAAATCCGGTACGGACTCGTCCGCCGCCCTACGCGAACTGGCCCTCCGCCACCTGTTCACGATCCCCGAGACCGTGGTCGTCCTGACCCCCAGCGGCGGCCGCCACCTCTGGCTCACCGGCCCGCCGGACGTCGTCATCCCCAACTCCGCGAGCCGCCTCGCCCCCGGCATCGACATCCGAGGCGCCGGCGGCTACCTCGTCGGCCCCGGCTCCCGCACGGAACACGGCCTGTACGGCGCCGCCCCCGCCACCGCCCACCTCGCACCGGCACCCTGCCCACCGTCCCTCCTGCGCCTACTCCTCCCGCCGCCCCGCACCAACCACCCCACCCCCACCTCAACCGGCCAACACGGCCAGGGCCTGGTCCAGTTCGTCCTCGCGGCCCACGAAGGCCAACGCAACACCCGCCTCTTCTGGGCGGCTTGCCGCGCCTACGAGAACGACATCGGGCCGGCACTTGTCGAGCCCCTGGTGGAGGCGGCCCTTGGCACGGGTCTCTCCGAGAGGGAAGCGCGGGCGACTATCGCTTCGGCGGCTCGGATGACGGGGCGGCGGGGGTGAGGGCGGCCCCGTCAGTTGCCAGTTGTGGGTCGCCGGATGTCGGCTGCCAGTTGCCGGTTGTTGTCGGTCGGGGCTCCGGTGGGACGCGCGAACTCCGGCTATAGCGTGACCGCATGGAAGAACCTCGCATCAAGGTGCACGGCTCAGACACCGAGATCACCGTGACAGGCAACGCCGCCGGCCTGCGGAATCTCGGCGAAACGCTCATCGGCCTCGCCGATCCCGAACACCGGGACGGCTACCACGTACACCTTGAGCCCGGTATCAACCTCAAGGACGGCTCGGTCAGCCTGATCCTGGAGCGCGACGAAGAACTGTAGGACCGACAACGAGCGGCCCCTGACCGATGTACCCGGTCAAGGGCCGCTCGTCCGTCTGCGGTGGGTGTGGGATTTGAACCCACGGTCACATCGCTGCGACGACGGTTTTCAAGACCGTTCCCTTAGGCCGCTCGGGCAACCCACCTGCGCACACGCCCACCAGGGACGGAGCGGGTACAGCGTACCGGGCTCGGGGCTCGTGCGGGGTTCGTGGTCCACACGGGGTCCACGGGCTCTGTTTTCCGCTCGAAGACCTGCGACCTTCTGATCCCTAGGATCAGGCAACCTCTCCTGTCGCGGCCCAACTACTCTTCAAACTGATCGCTGACGGTCGTGACCATCGGCATCTTTGGTCGTTGTTGGCGTCAGCGAGCAGTGCAGGAGCCCGCTTGCCCTGCCTCGCTGACGCCCACGGGCAGACGTAGAGAGGATGCTGCCGGACGCATCTGGAAAGGAACGTCTTCCGTCAGAAGCCCAGAGCACCTCTAATCCCCTCGGCCAACGCGAGTGCTGAACTACCTGCACTTAGCCCCGCCGTGATATTGGCAAGAGCGGCTCCGATGCGTGCGCGGTCGGCTCTGTCCCCTACTTCCTGCGCTCGCCTCAGTTCGCCATGCACCACGGTGGCCTGGGCGAGCAAGGACGGAGCTTCATCGAGTACCAGCCGAACGAGTTCCGCGGCCTGCTCAAGTGTTGGCCGAGCCGATCCATTGTCGTTAAAGGTTTGAGATCCGAGATTAACCCCACCCTGTTGAAGATTGTTGATCTTTGCGTTGCGGAAGTCGTATGACATGGCTACTTCTCGATCCTTGCCCGGGATTTTTTGCCCTTGCAGGCGCCTGAGGGCGTCACGGTATACGTGACCCCCCACTGTCAGGATCGTGCCCTGAGGCTCAACCGAAAATAGACTCCACGTATGACCTGCCCTCACAGCCTCCGTTAGCAATCTGTCTTGGCGAGACGTGCTGGACGCCAGGTTTTTGTATGTGGACCTAGAAACCTCATTCCCGCCGACGGCTAGGATCTCTGCCATCTTGTCCGCAACGAGAGCCCGGCTGCATTTCTCTGCACAGAGTCCAGGCATCAAATTTGGACGCTGAACCCCTATATGTTCATGAAGGAAAAATACCTTTACCTTGCCCGCCTGCGAGGCCAAGAGCGCCTGCCCTCTACCGCCAAGGCGCGAGTAGTCGACAAACCAAGCGGTGACCATTGGGTGGAAGACCCTGAAGCTGACTGTGCCCGTCTGGCCGCCACGCACGCTTCCAGGGATAACTTCAATCAAATTTGATCCCGGCAGGATATCCTCGGGGTGCATGCGAGTTTCCTGCGAGAATCTAATTGGGAGCGGATGGTGCCTTACTAGCCAAGACTCATGGATCCACGCTGGCCAGAATCTGCCTGGCGAGAGTAATGTTTGGTGAATTATAAATTCAGGAAGGCATTGCTTACGGGCTTCTGTTTTCCTCTCAGCTCGAACTCGGAGCCCACCCCAAATGAGGCTAGAAACCCATTCAGTTCGCGTTGCATCCAGGTGGTGGAGAGAGCAGACCATCTGACGGAGGTCTAATACTGCAGCGTCCCTCACATCTCCCCCTCGCATGCGTCGACAATAGGAACATTAGCGGCTGGCGCGCGTAGTCGTACGGTACTTACATCGGAGAGGTGGGACGCGCGGTGACGAATCTGAGAAGAATAGCGAGACTGTCCCGTGGGCAAGCCAGCCGTCCGCGAGTGAGGTAACGCATCGCCGCGGCGACCCGTGTGAATCTCGCCCAGCACAGCTCCAAGGGAGTTGTTCGCATCGAGGCGGCACGCAGGCGTATCGACGTGGTGATGTTCCTTGTCGATGTCGCCGCGCTGCCCATCGAGTTCGCCGCAGCTCGTACACGAGCGCCAACGGGCCTGCTTGCGTCTACGAAAGCATCCAAGTCTGGTCTGAAGTACTGGAGTTCGGGATCTTCCTCGTCCGAGCCGACGATGCGTTAGACCACAGCCCGACCCCGGAGCCACTCTCCCTGCGTTATAGACAACCAGTTGCGACCTGGACGCTCCGCCTGAACATTTCGTCGCCTTGACGCTAACATTGTGCCCGGCTCCGGCTTGGTCTGAGATGCTGGGTGCATCGTGTGAGAGGGGCGGCGTTCATGCAGTGGAAGACCCATGGCGAGCGACAGATCTACACCAACAAGTGGGTGAATCTGTGTCTGGTCGACGTCCAGCAACCTGACGGGCGCCGGTGGGAGTACCACGTCGTTCGCCTCCGCCACTTGGCCGTGGCCGCCGTGGTGAACGACCGCCAAGAGGTCCTGATGATGTGGCGGCACCGCTTCATCACGGACTCGTGGGCCTGGGAGTTGCCTATGGGCCTGGTCGAGGAGAACGAGACTCCGGAGCAGGCCGCGGCCCGCGAAGTCCTGGAGGAAACCGGCTGGCGGCCTGGTCCCATCAAGCCTCTGATCTACGCGGAGCCGGCCAACGGCATCACCGACTCGCAGCATCACGTCTTCCGTGCGGACGGCGCGACTTACGCCGGACCGCCCACGGAGAAGAACGAGTCCGACCGCATCGAGTGGATTCCTCTCTCGGAGGTGCGGGGCATGATCGATCGCCGCGAAGTCGTAAGCAGTGGTTCTCTCGTCGGCCTGCTCTACCTACTCATGGACGAAGCGATCCGCTGACCGGCGGGAGGAGTTCCCGTAGCCGTGCCTCGAAGGCCAGGGCTACGGGCTCCTGCCTGTGTGGGGCCAACTGGTCGTAGAACTCCCTGAGATGGCCCGAGACTCGCTCGGAGCCCACTGCCGAAGCAGGTTCCAGCGCTTGTGTGGCGGTGTGGCACGCCTGTTCAAGCTTGCCCTGGTCCAACTGCGTGCGAGCCAGCCAGAACGAGTGAAATGCCCGGCCGCGTTGGTTGGTGTGGGCCTCGCGCCGCAACGCGTCCGCGATCAACGGTTCCGCAGTCGCGGCTTCGCCCAGTCGGCCGTGAGCGATCCCCGTGTCCACGATCAGCTTCGTCTCGTCGAAGTACGTCACCCATGACGGGTCCGGGTTGCTGGCCTGGATCTGCTCGAAATGGTGGTGCGCTTCCCCGATCGCCCGGTGTGTGGAGTCCCGGTTGCCGAGCATGGCGTGAGCGAAGGCCTCGCGCATCGACAGCATGGACTGGACCCGTGGGGTGGTGTCGAGCGCTGAGCGGGCCTGGTCCTGGGCGGCGGTCACGAGGGCCAGAGAGTCCGCAGGTTTGTCCTGGTAGGTGCCTTGCAAGCTCATGCAGGCAAGCACGTTGGCCATGAACTGGCGGTCGTCGATCTCCTTGGCCAGTTGCAGTGCCTCGGTGAAGTACGCGCGGGCCTGGTTGTACTGGCGGGCGTCGAAGTAGGTCCATCCGGTGAGGCGGGCCAACTCGGCCGCGATTCCGTACAGGCCCTGCTGGATGGACGGCGGGCGGTCCTCCTTCAAGAGCCCGACCACATGGCGGAGTTGGCCGACAATGGCCGGCCTTAGCGCCTCGCCTCCGTGCTGGTCGTCCCGTCGCCAGTAGTCCTCGATGGACGAGCGAAAAGCTTCAAGTGTGGCCGCGCTCAAGCTCGTTCGCGTGGCCAGCGCCAAGATGCTGTCCACATCAGGGCCGGGTAGAGACGCGGGGGTCTGCTGCTCGGGCTCCGGTGCTTGGGGAGGTTCTCGCTCCGTGACCACGAGAGCTTGAGGCGTCTCCCACTCGCGACGCGCAAGCCCCAGCATGTGCCCCGGGATGCGCAAACCGTCCGCGATGCGCTCGATGACGTCCATGTGCTGCAACTGGCGTTGCCCCGCGATCACTTCGCCGACACGACTGGGTGTCAGGTCACAGCGCCTCGCGATCATCGACGGGTAGATGCCCGCCTTGGTCTTCACCAGCCGGAAGACCCTGGCGAAGTCCCGCACCCGGCAGGCATTGATCATCTCGGGATCGGTGAGCAGCCTGGCGGGCAGTTCCTGCGGCCGGTCTGCATCGGGCATTGGCAAGCTCCCACACTGCGAGGGCTACGCAACGTCGCTACTTCTCTACTGCCCGCAATATTACCCAAGTTGGGTAATCAGCCTGACCTTTTGGCGCGGGCCCTCTGATCGCGATGCTCCTTCACATGGCGAGCAACCATCAGACCAGACCAGGCATCGGTGAACTGGCGAAGGACAGCGCCCGAGACCGGATCGGCGTCGTCATGGGTGAAGTCGGCGGTCGGGTGCAGATAAGGCCGATCGGCGGCGGCACGGAATGGGATGCCATGCCGGACAACGTGGTGGCGCCGAGTCCACGAGAGGAACTCAGCGCACGTCTGGCTATCAAGAACGGCAACAGTCGGGACGGGCTGTGATGCGCGCGCTCAGCCGATACGCAGGAGTCCTGTTCGTCATCTTGATCAGCGGCTCGTGCGGCCTGGTGATCGGTGTGACTCTCGCCATGGGCCAGTAGACCGGCCGCCCCGAACGGGCGCCAACTCCCTGTTACCCCCTGCCCGTTCGGGGTGGGCCATCCAACCCACGCACCGCCACACACAAGGAGTACTCGCATGACGACAGCGGCAACGGCAACGGCGAACGATCGGAAGACCGGTCGCGCAGTAGCTGGTGAGGAGCTGTTCAAGAGCCTCGCCCACTTCGTGGTCGTCCACAACGGCCAGCCGCCCCAGCGTGCCGAGCGGATCGCGGACCAGGCGGTCGCCTTCCTGGTCACCGCAGCCACAGCCACCGTCCCCATGGTCCCGTCGGACGACGTCGACCTCGGCCTGCATGCGCTGATCTTGCACACGAAGGAGTACGCGAAGCTGTGCGACCGGTACGCAGGCCGCTTCCTGCACCACAACCCGAAGCCGGGCGGCGGGGGCCGTGACCCGGAGAAAGTGGTCACCTCGGCACGCGCGATGAAGGCGGCCGGGTTCATGGTCTTCGACGACCTGTGGACCGTAGGCGGAAGGAACCTCGCGCAGTGCGACTCAGACTGCGGCCGACCGTACGGTCAGGCATAGCACCCACCACATCAGCGACACGGCCGGCCTCACTCGTGGTCGGCCGCGTTCGCCGGGAACCGGGAAGGAGAACAGACGTTGTCCGCGTCACCCCCTGAACTGCCGATCGTGGTGCTCGACGCGCTGATGCCCACGACCCAGCGCCTGGTGCTCAACCGCCGGGGCTCCATGGTCTGGGAGGTGCAGAGCCATCGGGGCCACTACGCCGTGAAGGTCGGCTATCCGATCGAGGCCACTGCCGACTGGTCCGCCCAGCCCTGGACCGCCCTCGCACCCGCCCGCGAGGGCGCCGTGCTGCATCGCCTCGGCTTCGTCGACTTCGCGTACGGCGAGTGGGAGCAAGGGACTTGGAACTTCCAGCCGTGGCACGAAGGACCGGACCTGTACCAACTGTGGGAGCCGTACCGTCGACCCGGCTCGTCCATCGCACCGCGTACCACTGTGGCGGCGAGTTGCGTCCAGGCGTTGGCCGAACTCCACGCCAAGGGCTGGGTGCACGGTGATGTGCAGCCCGCCCACTTCATCGTCGGGCCGGAGCGAACCCGCCTCATCGACCTCGCCCTTGCCCGAGGCGGCAACGTGCCCGAGGGCTACGACTTCCCGTTCCGCGGCTGCCTCGTCCACTACGAGGCACCGGAGATCGCCCAGAGCGTACTCGCCACCGGAGAAGCCGAGCCGACCGAGGAAGCCGACATCTACGCCCTCGGCGCCTCCCTGCTCATCTCCGCCACCGGCTGGCGGGCGATGGAGTACCCGGACGACGCTCCCCGCTCGGTGCAGAGAGAGGCAGTGGCGAATGGCCGGCGTCGGCCGGTGAAGGTACGCGGTGAACTGGGCGAACTGATCGACGCGATGCTCAGCCACGCACCAGAAGACCGACCCACCATCTACGAGGCGGGCAAAACCCTGAACTGCGACTGCTGAGCGCCTATCGGACAGCGAAATGAGGTCGCCCAGCATTCACGTCGAATAGACCGGTAGTCCCTTCGTGCAATCATCCTGTTCGCCGAAACGACAAGGACAACAAGTTCAACAACAACGACAAGGAGGGGTGATGGCTGGCGTAACAGTGACGGTCTGTCTGCCGGCCGAGGCCGCGGGCGATGTCGAAGGGGCTCTTACGAAGGCTCTCGCTCCCTTCGACTCCGACTCCGGAGACAACCCTGTCGATCGTGGCATGTGGGACTCCCGTCGCATTCACGGCGGCAGCAACGGCCGGGGGTTCGCCGTCGTCGGCGGACATGAAGAGGATCCCCGGCTCATCCATGATGACCCTGCGTTCGACGGCACGCCCCGCCCCAGTGTCCCGGGCGTCTGTGCCGGAGGGCCGCGTGCCCTGCTCGATTTCTCCGAGCCGCATCTTGCTTCCGAGCGTGCCGCTGGCGCGTCGTGGGATCTGTGGCAGAGCCTGTCCGCCGTGCACCCTGCGGCAGCTCCCCTCTCGGACTTCGTGGAGCGCTGGCACAACGATCCCGACGCGTTTCCCGGTGACCGGTACGGAGACGCCATGTTCTCCGCCTACCGGGCCCAGCCGCTGATCGAGGCCTACCTCGACCACCCTTTCAGCCTTGGCCTCTGGTACGAGGGCTTCCTGGGCGACACCGAGCTTCGGGAGCATCCCGTCATCGGCTACGAGGGAACCCGTGCCGAGTACATCCGATATCTCACCCCGCCGTCGACAAGAACACCGAATACGGACGTACTCACAATGGACGGCTGGTGGCTGGAGGGGTACGAGCACAGCATGGCGGCCGTCCACGCCTTCTGCGAGCCTGAGTTGTGTCCGCACGACTCTCCACTGCCCGCGAAATGGCCGGGCAGCGAGGCGTATCTCGCGAACCTTCCCGGCGACACGATCCTCGTCCGGGTCCACTGTCACTGCTGACACGGCTCATCGCTGACGTGGCTCATCGGGCCGGCATTACAGAGGCCTTCCGGTGCCGTGCGGTGCGGAGAAGTCGTACACAGCCCAGTCCGCGAGCCGGACATACCCCAGGCGCCGGTACAGGGCGTTACTCGTGAGGTTGGCCGGGTCCGTGAACAGGACGACTTCCTTCGCGCCCGTGGCCAGCGCCGCTCTGCTCACCTCGGTCGTCACCGCGGCGGCGTAGCCGCGACCCCGGAGGTGGGCCGGGGTGTAGACGGGGTCCACGCGGACCATGCCGCCGATGTTCGATGTCGTGCCCGCGATGGAGACCGGAGTGCCGTCCGGGGTCTCCCAGAACGTGAAGTGCTTGTCGGCGAAGCGGGTGTCCGCCCAGGAGTCGGGGAGGACTTCGTCGACGGCGGTGGCGAACTCCTTGCACCAGTGGACGACTTGCTCATGATCCTCCTCGCCCGCGACTCGGCCCCGGCCCTCCGGGAACGGCTGTGGTGGGGTGAGTGTGCCGAGTCGGTACAGGTGAAGCCGGGTACGGAAGGTCGACGTCGCGCCGGTGTGCCGTTGCCATGCCTCGGCGAAAGCGGCGGCGGTGCTCTCGTCCGCGCTGACGTAGGGAAGCGAGTGCCCGAGGCCCGCCAGGTGGGCGGCGAGGGTGTCGGCCTGTTCGGGGGTGAGGGGGGTGGGGACCAGGCCGCGGGAGGGAAGGCGGTAGAAGGTGGCGTGGACCTTGCCCGCCTCTTCCAGTCGGCCGAACACGGGGGCCTGGGTGCCGTATTCGGCCGACCCGCGCGTGCGCAGTTTCTCGATCACCGTCAGGTGCATGGTGTGCGGAGCGGGGCGCGAGCTCAGGAAGTCGCCGCCTCGGGCGAGGAAGTCGTCCAGGTCTTCGGTGAGGGTCCAGTCGTCCGGTCGCATGCTTCATGATTTCCCATGCCTCGGGCCCACGTCCGCGGAAGACGGAACAGGGGCGCCGCCCGGTGAGCGCCCCCCTTCCGACCTTCACGTCACCTCACCTCACTACGGGCGCTGCATCACCCGATCCACCACAGCACTCGCCGCGACGTACGACCACTGTTCGTACGTCTTCCCGCCCGCCGTCCGCTGATCGCGCATGCCGAGGTACCGGTACGTCTTCGCATCGAAGACCAGGAGCGGTGGGCGGGGGTGGGACCGGACTGTTCCGGAGCCGATCGGCACGAAGCGGATGCCGATGCCCGCGCGGCCGTCGGCGTCCTTCTGGTTGGGCACGACCTCGATGCCGGGGACGGTGGCGAGCGCCTCGTAGGCGGCGGAGCGCAGCCCGTTGGGCAGGACGGGCCTGCGGAGCAGGCCGGAGAGGAAGTACTGGGTCATCGGCCAGTCGCCGGCCTTCATCGGCTTGCTGTAGTCCGGCTTTCCGCCCATGTCCCGCAGGACGATCGCCAGCTTGCGCGGGTCGGTCGGCAGCAGCTTCAGCTCGGTCCACTTGCTGGGCGGCCAGGTGCCCTGGCCCGGCCCGTACACCGGAACCCACTGCTTACGGCCCAGTTCACTGACGTAGGACTTCTTGGAGCCGTCGACCGAGTTCCAGCTCTCGTCGACGTACGTCCGGGTCGGGCCGCCGCCCCCGGCCGGGATCTCCTTGATGATCTCCTTGGTGTAGAGGAACTGGTCGTCGCGCGGAGCGATCGGCCTCTCGGTCCTGCGTTCCTCGATCGCCGCGCCGTGCAGGACGGTGGTCGCGCTCACCGGCTGGGTGCGGGGCGAGGACTCGTTGTTCTCGGCGACCACCACACTCGTCGCTACGGCCGCCGCCGCGACGCCCGCCATCGCCATCCGCAGGACCGGACGGCGTCGTACGGTCGCGGGGGCGAGGGTGGTAGGAGAGAGCATCGCCTGGTGGAGGCGGAAGCGGGCACGCGCGCGTGCCTGATCGGTGAGCGGGGGCGTGTCCGCGTCCCACTCCCTCAGGAGATCGAGTTCACGCATCAGTTCATTCAGCTCATTCATTTCATTCATCGCCGGATTCCTCTCGGAAGGCTGTCGGATCGGATCCGCCCAACGCGTCGCGAAGTTTTCTGCGAGCCCTGTGCAGCCGTGACCGGACCGTCCCCACCGGTACCTCCAGGGCGCGTGCGACCTCCTCGTAGCCGAGGTCGGCCCAGGCGACCAGCAGCAGCACGTCCCGGTGCCGGGCGGGCAACCGGGCCATGGCCAGGGCCAGTTCGCCGCGTACGGCCTGTGCGCTGACCCGCGCGGCCACCCGGTCGGCGACCGTGTCCTCGGACCTGTCGGCGGGGGCGGTCGACGGCAGCCGTCCGATCGCCTTGAACCGTCGGGCCTCAGCACGCCGGTGACGGCCCATGAGGTTGGTCGCGATGCCGAACAACCACGGGCGGGCGTCGGCCAGTTCGGTGTTGTACCGGAAGCGCTGCTGGAACGCGATGGTGAACGTCTCTGCCATCAGGTCCTCGGCGACCTCCGTGCCGAGCCGGCGCGCCGCGTAACGGTGCACCGAGTCGGCATGGCGGTCGAAGAGCACGGCGAATGCCTCGGGCTCGTCCCAAGACCGTTCGATCACCGAGGCATCGCTCACCGAGGCGTCACTGTCCTGCCCCACCCTGACGCCTGGTTCGACGGTCATCGGGGCTCCTCTCGTCCATGCGAACACACTGCTGAAGATTGGGCTTTCACCCGTACTTCGCCGCAGGGAGGAATCCGGTTCCCGCGCTGTCCACGCACGCGTGCCGAGGGGAAAACAGGCGGGCCGGGCAAGGAAACCCTTGCCCGGCCCGCCTGTTGGTCGTTCGTTCGCTCGCTCGATCGCTTGGTGCTACGTCAGCTGTCGCCTGGTGCTACGTCAGCTGTCGCCGACCCTCGACCCGAGGGTCAGGTCGGTCGTGTGCTCCGTGCCGCCGCGCTTGTAGGTGATCTTGACCTTGTCGCCCGGCTTGTGGGTCCAGATCTCGCCGATGAGGGTCGGGCCGCTGTCGATCACCGAGTCGTCGAGCTTGGTGATGACGTCGCCGGCCTTGAGGCCCGCCTTGGCCGCGGGGCCGCCGGCCTCGACCGAGGAGGTGCCGCTGGCGCCCTCGGCGGTGATCGTCGCGCCCGCGGTGCTGTCCTCCAGCGAGACGGAGGCGCCGATCTTGGCGTAGACCGGCTTGCCGGTCTTGATCAGCTGCTGGGCGACGTACTTCGCCTGGTTGATCGGGATGGCGAAGCCCAGGCCGATCGAGCCGGACTGGCTGCTGCCGCTGAGGCCGCCGCTGCTGGTCGACTGGATCGCGGAGTTGATGCCGATGACCGAGCCCTGGGCGTCGAGCAGCGGGCCGCCCGAGTTGCCGGGGTTGATCGAGGCGTCGGTCTGCAGGGCGCTCATGTAGGACGCCTTGCTGGTGGAGCTGCCGTCGCTGGAGGCGACCGGGCGGTTCTTGGCGCTGATGATGCCCGTGGTCACCGTGTTGGACAGGCCGAAGGGGGCGCCGATGGCGATCGTCTCGTCGCCGACGGCGATCTTGTCCGAGTCGCCGAGGGCGAGCGGCTTCAGGTTGCTGGGGGCGTCCTTGAGCTTGATCACCGCGACGTCGTAGCCCTGGGCGTGGCCGACGATCTCGGCGTCGTACTTCTTGCCGTCCGGGAAGGTCGCCGTGAGCTTGCCGCCGTCGACCGCGTCGGCGACGACGTGGTTGTTGGTGACGATGTGGCCCTGGGTGTCGAACACGAACCCGGTGCCGGTGCCGCCCTCGCCGCTGGTGCTCTCGGCCTCGATGGTGACCGTGCTGGGCAGGGACTTGGCGGCGACCGCGGCGATCGTGCCCGGGGAGCGCTTCACGGAGGCGCTGCCGGTGTCGGCGGAGACGGTGGTGGAGTTGGTGTTGTCGTCGTGGTTCTTGGCCAGGGTGTAGCCGAGGCCACCGCCCAGGCCGCCGGCGACCAGCGCGGCGATCAGGACCGCGGCGATCAGCCCGCCGCGTCCGCTGCCGGGCTTCTTGGGCTCGGGCTGCTGGTACGGGGTGCCCCAGCCACCCGCACCGGCGGCGCCGTCACCTCCGTAGCCACCGCCGTATCCACCCACGCCCTCGCCGCCGTACGCGCCCGCGCCCGCGCCGCCGTCGGCGTACGACGGTGTGGCGGGCGGCGGGGGCGGCCAGGCGGCGTCGGGAGCAGAGCCCGTGCCCTCCGGTCCGGGCGCCTGGGACGCGGCGGCGTAGGCCGGTGCGGGGCCGGCGTGCAGCGTGTCCTGCGGGGCGCTCGGAGGCACCGGGGGGAGCGGCGTCGTGTGCGCGCCCCCTTCGGGCGCGGCTGCCTGCGGGGAAGCTGCTGGAGATTCCACCGGCACAGGAGGTGCAGACGGGGCCGGGGGTACCTCAGTGCCCTCGTTCTCGGTGCTCACAGCTCTTCTCCTCGGTCCACGGCTGTTGTTCTCGGAAGCATGCGGTCACACTCGTTCACGCTTGTCGACGGTCCGGCGCGAAACAGCTGTGCAGGTGCTTTTGTATGCCGTCAGCTTTTCCCACCGGACGTCAGGGCACCATAAGCGGTGCCTGTGGGTTCATGGCGATCCTTTATAAGTGGTCATTAACACCAAAAAGGCATATACCTACACCTTCCCGGTTCCACGTGCACCCCTTTGCGGTGGCACCATGACGCGGTGACCCACGCACGGCAGCACCGGATCCAAGTCGTCGCCCACCGCGGAGCCTCCGAGGAGGCCCCCGAGCACACCCTCGCCGCGTACAAGAAGGCGATCGAGGACGGCGCGGACGCCCTTGAGTGCGATGTACGGCTGACCGCCGACGGCCATCTCGTCTGTGTCCACGACCGCCGCGTCAACCGTACGTCGAACGGGCGCGGCGCGGTCTCCGCACTGGAGTTGGCCGATCTGGCCGCCCTCGACTTCGGCTCCTGGAAGGGCCGCGACCTGTCCCGCGACTCCTGGAAGACGCGGGACGAGGAGCCGGACTGGGAGCACCTTCCGGAGGACCACGAGGACACCTCCGTGCTCACCCTGGAGCGGCTGCTCGAACTCGTCGCGGACGCGGGCCGCCGGGTGGAGCTGGCCATCGAGACGAAGCATCCGACGCGCTGGGCCGGGCAGGTCGAGGAACGGCTGCTGGTGCTCCTGAAGCGGTTCGGGCTGGACGCCCCGGCCTCCGCCGCCGACTCCCCGGTACGGGTCATGAGTTTCTCGGCACGCTCGCTGCACCGGGTGCGGGCCGCATCCCCGACCTTGCCGACGGTCTACCTGCTGCAGTTCCTCTCGCCCCGACTGAGGGACGGGCGACTTCCGGCCGGTGTCCGGATCGCGGGCCCCTCGATCCGGATCGTGCGCAATCACCCTGCGTACATCGAGCGGCTGAAAAACGCCGGTCATCAGGTGCACGTGTGGACCGTCAACGAGCCCGAGGACGTCGATCTCTGCGTTGACCTGGGCATTGACGCCATCATCACCAACCGGCCGCGGGCCGTTCTGAGCCAGCTCGGCCGCGGACAGTAAAGAACCTCATAAAGACCACCAAACACCCCTTGACCCGGGCACCTCACCTGCACCATCCTCCGAACTCGGCCACACCATCGAAAACAAGCCACCCGATTACAGGGAGTGCTCCGGCGCGTTCGGTCCGTGTTCGATCGTTGCGAATGCGTCACTGAACGTGGATTGGCCGGTTTCCGGTACAGGCCCATGGGGCATCCACACCGTGGCGTGGGGCGAAGGAGGTCTCGGGGGTGGCGTTGGTGGTGGCACAGGAGGTGCCCACGTCGTCGAGCATGGCCGTAACCCATGGCCCTGCGGGCGTGGGGGAAGCAAGACACTGCATGCGCGATCAGTTGCGCACGGGCGGTGTGTCGGAAGCGGTCATCGACGATGCCGTACTGATCCTTTCCGAACTTCTGAGCAATGCGTGCAAACACGGCCGGCCCTTGGGCGACGCCCTGGCCGGTGACGGTGACGTCCGGTGCGCCTGGCGCGTGGACACGGGCGGACGGCTCACGGTCGAGGTGACGGACGGCGGCGGCCCGACGCGCCCGGCTCCGGCCACCCCGTCGGTGACGGCGCACGGCGGGCGCGGGCTGAACATCATCACGGCGCTGGCCGACGACTGGGGCGTGCGGGACGACACCCGGGGCGAGGTCACGGTGTGGGTCGTCGTGCACGACGTCGTCGATGATCCGGAAGCGGCGCACCGGCGCGACGACTTCGCTACGCGCGTCACCGCCCCCACGGTCTCCGCGGTCTCCCGGCTGGAGTTCGCGGACGCGTTCGACGACCTGGACTGACACACCGGTCGGCACCTGTCCGGCGCCGGCGGCGATGTCCACAGGCCGCCGTCCACACCTGCCGGGTTGTCCACAGGCTCCCGTCGGTCATGGCGTGAACGGCTAGGCTCCCGCCCGTACGAGACGAGCCGTAACCGGGAGACACCCACGATGGCCAAGAAGCGCCCCCAGACCACGGCCAAGCGGCCGCAGCTCAGCGACGGAGAGGTCGCGGTCGTCGGTGCCCGCGAGCCCTGCCCCTGCGGCAGCGGCCGACGCTACAAGGCCTGCCACGGCCGGGCCGCCGCGCACGCGGCCACCGAGCTGGTGCAGCGCCCCTTCGAGGGACTGCCCGGCGAGGGCGACTGGGTGGCGCTGCGCGAGCTGGTGCCCGCCGCCACGGTCGCACTGCCCCTGAAGGGCGGCCTCCCCGAGGGCGTCCCGTCGGTCATGCTCGCCACGGTGCTGCCGATGGCCTGGCCGGCCCTGCGCCGCGACGACGGCTCGGTGCTGCTCGGCCTGCAGAACGACACGGCGTCCGGCGACATCAGCCGCGACCTCGCCGATACCCTCCAGCGCGCGCTGGTCGCCGATCCGGGCACTCCGGTGCAGGCCCGCCGGGCCCCGGCCGACGGTCCGCGACTGCAGGAACTGCTCGACCCGGAAGGCGCGTTCGAGCCAGTTGTGCACCCGGGCTTCGAATTCTGGGTCCCCGAGGCGGAGAACGCGGCGCCCGAGGTGACCGCCTCCCTGGAGCGTGCCAACGCCGCCGCCATCCCGACCGTGAAGCTCCAGGGCGTGGACGCCGCGTACTGGTGCGAGACGCCGGACAAGAACCATCTGCGCTGGGTCATGCCGTACCCGGAGGAGCAGCTTCTGGACGCTCTGGCACGGCTGCACGCCGCGGGCCGCTCCGGTCTCGGTGAGGGCACCCGCCTCGTGGGATCCTTCCGTGCTCACGGGCTGACCGTGCCGGTCTGGGACCTGCCGAGCGGGGTCGGCGCGGACGACATCGAGAAGCCCGCCGCCGAGTTCGCCGAGCGCCTCACCGCCGCACTGGCCGCGGACGCGCCGCTCACCGCGGACGAGCGCCGCGCGCGGGGCGGCCTCACCAACCGCCAGGTCACGCTCAGCTGACGGACGGAAGGGGGCAGGGGTTCGACTGACCGACCGTTCAGTCGCAACAGGCCTGTTCACTCCGGTGACTCCTGTCACAACTCCCCGTTGTGAAAGGGAAGTCGGTGTCCGAATAGCCGAGATCGAATTTGCGAACCGCCGATCTCTTGTTACCGTTCGAGTAGCCCGGTTGCTGGTGCATCCCCCGTCGCCAGCAACCGGGTCTTTTCATGCCCGGCCCGCGTGTACGGAACGATGCCGTCCGTCAACTCGCCGTAGGCGCCGAGGAGTTGCTCCCCGAGCGCAGCAACAGCGGCCCGTTCCCGCTCCGCCCGGCGAACTCCGCGACGGCCGTGTAGGCCGCCAGTCCGCCCTGTGTGCGCTCCCGGGGTGTCTCGCACAGCGAGGGCTCGTCCTCGGCGCTCACGGCGCAGTGCATCTGCACCGTGCGGTCCGCCGGACCCATGAGGCTCAGCACCGAATCCAGGTCGTCGCCGGTCGCGTTGCGGTAGTACGTGCGCGCCCAGGTGTCCTCACCCTGCGTCATGACACAGGTCTGCGCCTCGATGCCGTCGGGTGAGGAGAGTTCGGGTCCGCAACGGGCCGCCGTCGCCAGCCCCAGGCCGAGCGTCCGCGGGGAGCGGGCCGGAGAAGGCGCGGCCGACGGTGCCTTCGGGTCGTCGTCGAAGGAGCCGCGGGACAGGGACCGTACGACCGCGTGACCCTCGTCGCGTACGGGTCCCGCGGACGCCACGGCCAGCGGCAGCGCGACCGCGCACACCGCGACGCCCGCGAGGGCGAGCAGACGAAGGTTCATACAGCGGAAGATAACGACCAACCACGGGCGCCACGTTCCGCGCGCGCCCGACACCCCTACAACTCGGGGGCGCTCACACCCGTACGAGTGAGGGCCTCGACCACGGCGTCCACCACGGCCTCGACATCGGGGACCCAGGGCGAGGACGAGCCGGGCAGCGGGGCGCGCTCCCAGCGGATCTGGCCCTGGCCGGTCTCGGTGGGCGGCAGGGCGAGGTAGCCGCCCTCGCCGTGGAAGCGGAGGGAGCCGGGAACGTGGTCCTTGGCGTAGAGCAGTTCGCCCAACTGCTCCAGGGAGTACGGCTTGACGAGCAGCGACCAGCGGGTCGGCGCGGCGACGACCGGGCCCAGGCGCATGCCCTGGAGGTCGAGCGCGGCGAGGGCCCGGGAGGCCGCGAGGGCGGGCAGGCTGACCGCGCAGGGAGCCTTGCCGCCGGTGGCCAGGACGATCGGCGCGGCGGGCCGGTTGCCCCACCACCAGCGCACCATGCGGGCGTCGGTGGTGGCCGCGAGGAGGCCGGGGTCGAAGGGGTGTGCACCGGGCACGGAGCAGTCCGGATCCGGGCAGCCGCAGAGAGCACGCCCCTCGGGATCCGGTGCCACGCCCGGGAGTACGGGCCATTGCCATTCTGTCGCGAAGGTCAGGGCCGCGCTGAGCATCTCAGACCTCCTGTTGTCTCGCCTGGACAGGAGCCTGCGTCGCTTTCCGAGGATCTCGCGCATGAGCGCTCGTTCCTTTCCGTTGCACCGCTGGCAACACCGAGGACCACATCACACCATGTGTCGATCACTTCACTGTGCGTACCTGTTGGCGCATCACACCCCTGCCTCTGGCAGGGGGAACCCGTGCGTGCATGAAAAGCATGGGCGTGGCGTGGGGGTGGCGAAGTCTGGCGTTTTGCCGTCCCGCGTATTTCTCTCCGCCTCCGCCACGGGAGGATGGGTCACGATCGTCGGTGGTTAAGACGCCCGGGTCCCGCACCAGGTTCCGGGTGGCCCCCAGCCACCCCTGGCCTTCTCCGAGTACGTACCCATCACGACCGCTGTGACGCTCCGTCGAGCAAGCCCAGTCGACCGCAATGGACCGTCCCCTGATGCAGTTTCAAGCCAACTTTGCCAATCCGCAAGGGGAGAGCGAAATGCCCCCGTGCAACCCATGGACACCAGGAATCCCAGCAGGACAATGCTGGACATCCCCTAACGAGTGCGTGTACATGTGGAGACACTGCTAGCGGCGCAGAATGACATGGGGGTTTGCGATGCTTTTGAGCAATACGCACCGGTCGGAAAGCCGGACGCCATGAACGCCCCTCACCCTCCGAAAGTGGCTGGAATCGATTCAACGGTTCCCTCGCCCGCACACACTGTCGCGCCCGCGCCTGCCGCCACCGGTACCCCTCCGGCCCCCTCTTCGAACACCCAGAACACGCCAGATACCGCTCTGAACGCGCCAGGTGCCCTGCTCCAGGACCGGCTCGCCGGCTGGGTGTCCGATCTCACGACCCTCCATGAACTCACGGAGCGGCTGGCACGCACGGACGCACTCGACGAAGCGCTCCAGGAGCTGCTGCGCGCCGGAGCCGCCCTGGTGGGCGCCCGGCGCGGACTCGTCGTCCTGGAACCCGGCGACGGCCTCGGCCCCGACACCACCATCGGCCTGGGCCTGGCCCGCTCCGACCTCGGCCACATCGAGACCGTCCCGCGCGGAGCGATGTCCTACGGCCAGATTCTCGACGGAGTTCCCGGCGGCGAGGGCGGCGAGATCGTCCACCCCGACCTGTTCGCGGAGGACGGCCTCGACCCACGCCACCGCGAGGTCGCCGTACGCCTGGGCTACGCGGCCAGTTACGCGCTGCCCCTGGCGACCGACGCGGCCGGGCGGCTGGGCGCCGCCGTGTGGCTGTACGACGAGCCCGCCGAACCGGTCGAGCGGCAGCGCCATCTCGTCGGCCTGTACGCCCGCTACGCCACCGAGCACCTCGCCCGGGTCCTCGAAGTCGAGCGCACGCGCGCGTGCATGGCGACCATCTCCGAGGAGCTGCTGCCGTCCCGGCTCCCCCGCGTGGCCGGTGTGCAGCTCGCCGCACTGCACCGCACGGGTCCGCGCGGCGGCGGCGACTGGTACGACGCGCTGCCGCTGCCGGACGCCGCGCTCGGCCTCGCCGTCGGCTCGGTGACCGGCTCCGGGCCGAGCGCCATCGCCGCGATGGGCCGACTGCGCGCGTCCCTGCGGGCGTACGCGGTGATGGAGGGCGAGGACCCGGTCGCGGTCCTGTCCGACCTCGAACTGCTCCTCAGGCTCACCGAACCCGCCCGCTCGGCCACCGCCCTGTTCGCGTACTGCGAGCCCGCGCTGCGCAAGATCACCCTGGCCGGTGCCGGGCACAGCCCGCCGCTCCTGGTCGGCGAGCGGCGCACGGAGTTCGTGGAGACCTCCGTGTCCGCGCCGCTGGGCATGCTCGCCTGCTGGGAGGCACCGAGCGTGGAGCTGGAGGCGGAGCCCGGCGAGACGGTGCTGCTCTACACGGACGGGCTGCTGCACCGCACCGGCGAGCCCATGGACCGCGCCTTCGCCCGGCTCCACGCGGCGGCGGCGAGCGTCCCCAGGGCACTGCGCGGCGACCCCGTCGCCCTCGCCGACCACGTGCTGCGGACCGTGCTGCCGGACGGCCTAGACACGGCCGACAGCGACGAGGACGTCGTCCTGCTGGCGGCTCGCTTCGAGTAGTCGCCGCGAAGCCATGTGTAACAGGCCATACGGCCCTGGACCCCCTTCCGTACGACCGTACGATGGACGGGGTCCAGTGCCGTATCTAGGAGGATGACCGTGGCCGACGAGCTCAATCCGGAGACCCCGGAAGCGGAGCCTGAGCAGCCTGAAGAGCCCATCAAGAAGCGGAAGAACGGTCTGTACCCGGGCGTGTCCGACGAACTCGCAGACAGCATGAAGTCCGGCTGGGCCGACACCGAGCTGCACGACCTGCGGCCTGTCGAGCAGGCTGAGCACACCGCCCGCCGCCGTACCGCGCTCTCCGCGCGCTTCCCGGGCGAGCGCCTGGTGATCCCCGCCGGCAACCTCAAGACCCGCTCGAACGACACCGAGTACCCCTTCCGGGCGTCGGTCGAGTACGCGTACCTGACGGGCAACCTCACCGAGGACGGCGTCCTCGTCCTGGAGCCCACCGCCGACGGCCACAAGGCGACGATCTACCTCCTGCCGCGCTCCGACCGCGAGAACGGCGAGTTCTGGCTCTCCGGCCAGGGCGAGCTGTGGGTCGGCCGCCGCCACTCCCTCACCGAGGCCGAGAAGCTCTACGGCATCCCCGCCTCCGACGTCCGCGAACTGCCCGCCGCCCTGCGCGAGGCCACCGGCCCCGTCCGCGTCGTGCGTGGCTACGACGCCGGCATCGAGGCCGCGCTGACCGACAAGGTCACCGCCGAGCGCGACGAGGAACTGCGGGTCTTCCTCTCCGAAGCACGCCTGGTCAAGGACGAGTTCGAGGTCGCCGAGCTGCAGAAGGCCGTCGACTCCACGGTCCGCGGCTTCGAGGACGTGGTGAAGGTCCTCGACAAGGCCGAGGCCACGAGCGAGCGCTACATCGAGGGCACGTTCTTCCTCCGCGCGCGCGTGGAGGGCAACGACATCGGCTACGGCTCCATCTGCGCCGCGGGCCCGCACGCCACCACCCTGCACTGGGTGCGCAACGACGGCCCGGTCCGCTCCGGCGACCTGCTCCTCCTGGACGCCGGCGTCGAGACGCACACCCTGTACACCGCCGACGTCACCCGCACCCTGCCGATCAACGGCCGCTTCAGCGAGATCCAGAAGCAGGTCTACGACGCCGTGTACGAGGCCCAGGAGGCCGGTATCGCGGCGGTGCAGCCGGGCGGCAAGTACCGCGACTTCCACGACGCGGCGCAGCGCGTGCTGGCCGAGAAGGTCGTCGAGTGGGGGCTCGTCGAGGGCCCCGTGGAGCGTGTCCTGGAGCTGGGCCTCCAGCGCCGGTGGACGCTGCACGGCACGGGCCACATGCTCGGCATGGACGTCCACGACTGCGCCGCCGCGCGGACCGAGACGTATGTGGAGGGCACCCTGGAGTCGGGCATGGTCCTCACGGTGGAGCCGGGCCTGTACTTCCAGGCGGACGACCTGACCGTCCCCGAGGAGTACCGCGGCATCGGCGTCCGCATCGAGGACGACATCCTCGTCACCGAGGACGGCAACCGGAACCTGTCCGACGCGCTGCCCCGGACCTCGTCCGAGGTCGAGCTGTGGATGGCGTCCCTCAAGGGCTGACTGCTGATAGAAGACTGATGGCCGGGCACACGTACGGTGCCCGGCCAGTCGTATGCCTAGGGGGAGGGCTTTTCTCGTGAACGACTTCTGGTCCGGCGTCGGGGTCGACCTGCATCTGGAGCCCGACCCGGAGGGAGGCCGCCGGGTCGGTCTCGAACGCGCGCTGCGGGACGCCGTACGCGACGGACGGCTGTCGCCCGGGACGCGGCTCCCGGCGACCCGGCGCCTCGCGACCGAGCTGGGCGTCTCCCGGGGCACCGCGAAGGCGGCCTACGACCAGCTCGTCGCCGAGGGGTATCTGACCGCACGCCAGGGCTCCGGCACGCAGGTCGCGCTGCTGCCCTCCGTCGACGCGGAGGCACCGGGCGCGGCGGCACGCGCGCGTATACCCCGTTTCGACCTGCGGCCGGGCAGCCCCGACGTCGGCGCGTTCCCGGCGGCGGCCTGGCTGCGGGCGCTGCGCCGGGCCATCGCGACGGCGCCCTCCCTGGCGTACGACTACGGCGATCCACGCGGCCGGATCGAACTGCGCACCGCGCTGTCGGGGTACCTGGGGCGGGCCCGCGGGGTGATCGCGCCGCCGGAGCGGATCGTGATCACCTCCGGGTACGTGCAGGGACTCGCGCTCCTCACGCGCGTGCTCGACGGTTCCAAGGTGGCCATGGAGGACCCCGGACTGCCTTTCCACCGGGAGGTGGTGCGGCACAACGGCGGGCACGTGGTGCCGGTACGGGTGGACGAACGGGGCGTCTGCGCCGAGGACTTGGGGGCCGCGGCGGCCGTGGTGGTCACACCGGCCCACCAGTACCCGACCGGTGTGACCCTGCACCCCGAGCGCAGACGGGCGCTGACCGACTGGGCACGCGCGCGTGGGGGGCTGATCATCGAGGACGACTACGACGGGGAGTTCCGCTACGACCGGCAGCCCGTGGGCGCCCTCCAGGGGATGGCACCGGGCCAGGTCGTGTACCTGGGCACCGCCTCCAAGACGCTCGGGCCGGCGCTGCGGCTCGGCTGGATGGTGCTGCCGCCCCACCTGGTCGACGCGGTCGCCGACGCCAAGCTGCACAGCGACCACCACACCGAGACCATCGGCCAGTTGGCGCTCGCCGAACTGATCGACAGCCACGCCTACGACCGTCACGTGCGCGCGTGCCGACTGCGCTACCGGCGCCGCCGCGACCAGCTCCTCGACCGGCTGGGAGCGCACGCAAACGTTTACGGCATCGCGGCGGGGCTGCACGCGCTGGTCGAGGTCGCGGACGAGGAGGCCGTGCTGGCGCGGGCCGAGAAGGAGGGGCTCGCGGTGGGGCGGCTCGGGGAGCACTGGCATACGGCGGGCGAGGGGCGCCCGCAGGGGCTGGTCGTGGGGTACGGGACGCCCAGGGAACGGGTCTACCCGGAGGTGTTGGAAGCGTTGGGCCGGGTGCTGGACGGGTCCTGAAGGCGACCGGTGAGACAGGTCCTGAAGGGGCCGTGATTGGACCAACGAAAGGAGCGACTATTGGGCCTCACCACAGGCCCACCGAGCTTCTAACGTCGTACCCATGACGAACTCGCTCGTCCCGCCCGCGGGCCCGCAACGCACCCTCGCGCTGGCCCAGTTGACCAACGCCGTGGGCGACGGCGCCTACTACGTGACCTCGGCGCTGTACTTCACCCACGTCGTCGGTCTCGCCCCCGCGCGCGTGGGCCTAGGGCTCACCCTCGCGTGGGCCGTCGGTTCGCTGGTGGGGGTGCCGCTGGGGCGGCTGGCCGACCGGCGGGGGCCGCGCGGTACGGCGGTGCTGCTGGCGCTGGCGACGGGGCTCGCGGTGGCGTCCTTCCTCGTCGTACGGGGATTCGTGCCGTTCGTGATCGCCGCGTGCGCCTACGCGTCCGCGCAGTCGGGGCTCGCGGCGGCCCGGCAGGCGCTGCTGGCGGGGCTGGTGTCGGCCGGGGAGCGGACCGGGCTGCTGGCTCATCTGCAGTCGACGCTGAACGCCGGGCTCGCGGTGGGCGCGGGCCTCGGCGGGCTCGCGCTGCGCGCGGGGACGCGGTCGGCGTACCTCGGGGTGTTCGCGCTGGACGCGGTGAGCTTCCTGGTGTGCGCGGGGTTGCTGGCGCGGCTGCCGTCGGTACGGCGCGCCCAGGCGCGGAAGGCCGATGCGCTCGGTGTCCTGCGGGACCGGCCGTACGTCGTCGTCACGCTGCTCAACACCGTGCTGCTGCTGCGGATGCCGTTGCTCAGCCTCGGGCTGCCGCTGTGGATCGCCGAGCGGACCGACGCGCCGACCTGGCTGGTCTCCGCGCTGTTCGTCCTCAACACCGGTGCGGTGATGGTCTTCCAGGTGCGGACGGCCCGCGGGGTCACGGGGCTCGCGTCGGCCACGCGCGCGGTGCGACGGTCGGGCTGGGTGATGCTGGCGGCCTGCGCGGTGTTCGCGCTGTCGGCGGGCGCGTCCCCATGGGTGGCCGTGGGGGCGCTGGTGGTGGGCGCGGTGCTCCAGGTCGCCGCCGAGATGGGCCAGTCGGCGGGTTCCTGGCAGCTGTCCTTCGACCTGGCTCCGGCCGACCGGGTGGGCGAGTACCAGGGCTTCTTCGGGACGGGGGTAACCGTGGCGAGGACGATGGGTCCCCTGGTGCTGACGTCCCTGTTGCTGGAGTGGGGGACGCCGGGCTGGCTGCTGCTGGGCGGGGCGACCCTGGTGGCGTCGTACGCGATGGGCCCGGCGGCGCGGCGGGCCGCGGGCCGCGCCGCGGAGGCGGACGAGGCGATCAGGCCGCCGGCGCTGGTGAGTTGACCGGCAGCGAGCCGGACAGCGCAGCCGCCGGCAGCACGCCGCCCGCCCGGCGAGGGATCAGGTGGCCGACGCCGGCGAGCGGGCCGGCAACGAATCCAGGAACAGCGCGCCCGCCAGGAGCCCCGCACTTCCGCGCGGGCTCCACGCGCGTGCGTGCAGGTCGGCGTCCAGGGCGGCCAGCGCCTCCGCACCGGGCTCCGTCGACGCACCGCCCGCCTCCAGGACGCCGCGGGCGCCCGCCTGGACGTGCCGGAGGCCGAACGGGCCCGCGGTGTGCAGGAGTTCGGTGTCCTGGAGGGTGGACATCACGGTGAGCAGGGCGTCGAGGCGGGCCTGGGTCTCGGTGGCGCCGACCGCGCGGGTCGTGGCGAGGGTGTCCAACGCCCGCCGTACGTGCGGGAATCCGGCCTTCGCCTCGCCCCGGGCGCCGGCCGCCCCGTACTTCGCCGAGATCGACGAGCCGCGCGAGGGCCTGCGCGGGGCGCGGCGGTCGGGGTGGGCGGCGATGCGCTTCGCGGTCGCCGCGACGTCCTTCGCCCCGGCATCGGGGTCCAGGGCCGCCGCCGCGACCAACAGGCCGAGCGCCCACAGGGCGCCGCGGTGGCCGCCGCCGGCGAGCGCCACCGAGTGCTCGGTGCAGCGGCCGATCGCGCCGAGTTCCGCGCGGAGCACGGGAGTTGCCTCACCTGTGCGGCGGGCTGCCGCCGCCATCGCCGCGAGGCCGGGGATCAGCGCCTTGGCCGACCAGCGCAGGGCGCGGTGGTCCACCCGGGTCGTGCGGGCATCGAGGTCACGCGGATCGGGCAGGCCCGGCTTGGGAGCCAGCGCCAGTTGCCCGGTGAGCGCGTCCACGGCCGCCCGCGCCAGTGCCTCGTCCTCGCGGCTCTGCATCGTCGTACCTTACGAGGAGGCGGAGGCCGAAGGGGAGGGGCTGTCGCTGGGCGGCGTGCCCGTCGGGGCGTCGCTCGGGGGCGTACCGCCTCCGCCGCTGCCCGCGCCCGTGCTCTCGGCGTCCGGGTCGACGCCGAGCGTCAGGGACCCCTTGTAGCCCTTGGACGGGTCCTTCTTGTGCACGGCCTTGAGGGTGAGCAGGCCGCTGGTCGCGCCGCCGCCGTCGTAGACCATGTCGTCGGCGAGGACGGTGTACGAGCCCGTGTGCTTGGCGTACGGGTCGAGGGTGAAGATCTCCTCGGCGATGTCGTCGGCGAAGAACAGCTGGCCGGTGTAGTTGACCTTGCCGCCCTCGTAGGTGCCGTCCGCCTTCTCGCCGCCGGTGTGCACCTTGACGTGGATGTGGCAGGTGCGGGGCGTGTACCAGCCCGGGAAGATCGTCTCGAACTTGACGACCCCGTTGGCGTTGGCGACCTGGTAACCCCGCAGGTACGTCAGGTCGTTGGCGGAGTCGCCCTCCTCGCTCTCCGCGGGGGCCGAGCCGCCGGGGTTGGCGGTGGTGTAGCCGGAGTAGTAGCCCCAGGCGTCGCAGTGCCAGATCTCCACGGCCGCGCCGGAGACCGGGGTGCAGCCGTCCGTGGCGTCGACCACGGTCAGGCGCAGGGTGAGCGGGACGCCCGCCTTGCCCTCGGTGATGTCCTTGCGCACCAAGGCACCGTCGAGGTAGTAGGGGCCCTCCGTGACGCTCGTCATCAGCGTCATGCACTCGCTACTGGTCGAACTGGCCGAGGCCGTCGCGTCCGCGTCGGTCGTCGTGTCGGAGGTGTCGGCGAACGCCGACTGGAACCCGGCCGCCACCAGCCCGCCCGCCGCGACCGTCCCGCCGGTCACCGCGATGGCGCGGCGCCGACTGATCGTTTTTTCTCTGTGGTTTCCCGTCATGATCGCGAAGCTAGGGACGGCAGCCGTCAGGGGCATGGGCCTGGGCTGTGCGCGAGGTAAGAATCCTCAGAAAGCTGAAGTCGGGTCGTCGTCGTGCAGGATCCGCTGGAACAACCGATGGTCCCGCCACTCCCCGCCGATGTGCAGATAGCGCGGAGCCATGCCGATCGGCTCGAACCCGCTCTTTTCCAGGACGCGTTGGGAGGCCAGGTTGTCGGGCCGCGTGCTCGCCTCCAGCCGGTGCAGCCCGACCGTCTCCCGCGCGATCCGGCACACCCGCTCGACAGCGGCGGTGGCCAGGCCGCGCCCCTGCCGGTCGGCTGCGATCCAGTAGCCGAGCCAGGCGCTGCGGAAAGGGCCGAGCACGACCCCGGACAGCGTGACGGCCCCGGCGATCCGTCCGCCGGACACGAGGAGCCAGGGCACAAGACGGCCCTCCGCGTACTCCCGGGCCTGCGCCTCCAGGCGCGCCCGCTGCCCCTCGGCAGTGAAGAAGGACTCCGGACGGTACGGCTCCCAGGGGCCGCGGTTCTCGACAAAGGCGGCGGCGAGGGCCGGGGCGTCGTCCCGCTCGGCGATCCGCAGGGTCACGCCGTCGGCCAGTTGTTCGGGTCGGATGTCCATCCGCCGATTCTGCCGCCGGGCCGGCGGGCAGAGCTCACCCGCCTCGCCCGCACCCTCACACCGCCATCAGCGGCGCGTCCTTCCGCCACTTCAGGATCTTGTCGAAGCTCACCACCGCGCCGCCCACGCCCGGCTTGTTGCCGATGTGGACGTGGTCGGCGAGCTCCTGGATGAGACACAGGCCACGGCCGTTCTCGGCCTCGCTCGGGGCCGGGCGGACGGAGTGGGTGCGGGCGAAGCCGGGGCCCGAGTCGGCGACCTCGATACGGCACTTCTCGCCGTCGAGGTACGCGGTGACCCGGTACGCCCCCGAGGGCATGCCGTGCGCCGTGTCGCCGCCGTGCTCCACGGCGTTGGCGCAGGCCTCGCTGAGGGCGACGGAGAGGTCGTAGGAGATGTCCGGGTCGACGCCCGCGGTCTCCATCGTGCCGAGGAGAAGCCGCCGGGCGAGCGGAACGCTCGCGGCCTCGCGCCTCAGATGGAGTGACCACCAGATGCTCATGCTCCAGCCTCCCGGCCGCGGCTCGACATAGTGATACCTATTGCCGCCAGTGCCCCTGTGTAAGCACGGAGTTGACGTGATGCCGCCCATATGGGGGATGTGTCCCAAACGTAATTGGTGTATCCGGAGGTAGCTCACGTCGGAGAGTGATCCTTGTGACCTACGACACACTATGGCCCCGATGTTGCGGACCTGCCGTATAGCGGCGATAAGGCCGGTGCGATGATGAGCCCGCCATGACTGCCCCCCACCCACGTACGACGCGCTCCCGAGGTGAACTCCGGGTCCTGCGGGCCGCGGTGTTCGCCGCGGTCTGTGTCGTGCTGGCCGCGGCCGGTCATGCGCTCGCCTCCTGCGCGACCGTTCCGCTGTGGACGGTGGGCGCGGGCTTCCTCGCGACGTTCCTGGTCGTGGCACCGCTCGCCGGGCGCGAGCGCTCGCTGCCGGGCATCGCGGCGCTGCTCGCGGTCGGACAGACCGCGCTGCACACGCTGTTCGGGCTCGGTCAGACCGCCGGCACGTCGGCCGACAGCACCTTGTCGGCGTCCGACCACTCGCTGGTCGCGCGGGCCGCGCATCTGCTGTGCGGGACCACCGCGGCGGCGATCAGCCCGGCGCAGGCCCACCAGATCCTCACCAACGCGCGGCTCCTGCCGACTTCGGGCTCGACGAGTTCGATGAGCGCGATGAGCGGCATGGGGTCGATGCACCACCCGGCGGACGCCATGTCCGCCTCCGGCGGCTCCTCGATGTCGCTGTTCCCGTCCCTGTCCATGCTGCTCGGGCACGTCCTCGCGGCGCTCGCCGCGGGCTGGCTGCTGCGGCGCGGTGACCTGGCGCTGCTGCGCCTGATGGAACTGTCGGCGCACGGAGTCGCGGAAGGGGCGCTCGTACGGTCCCTGCGCGGAGCGCTCGTCCTGGTGCGCGCCCTGCGGGCCGGGCTGCCGGGGGCGCCCGAGGCGGGCCCGAGGCTGCGCCGTACCGCCTTCTCCGCACCGCCCGCGCCGCACACCACCGCACTCCAGCACTCGGTGATCCGCCGCGGCCCGCCGGCCGCCGCCGCACACGCCCTCGCCGCCTGACGCGACGCGACCACCGACCCCGCACTCCCTCCTGTGCGTGAAGAGGCCGCCGTCGTGCGGCACGCGCGCGTGCCCGTCTTTTTCAGCCGGGGAACCACGCGCCCCTCTTCACCACCGGAACTCACTCGAACTCGAAGTGGAGTGCTCCTTTCCATGAAGACCTCTCGTATCGCCGCCGCCGCTGCCGTCGCCGGCTCGGCCGTGCTCGTCCTGTCCTCCCCCGCCTTCGCGCACGTCTCCGTGCAGCCGGAGGGGGCGGCCGTCAAGGGCGGCTACGCGGTCGTCGACTTCAAGGTCCCGAACGAGCGTGACGACGCCTCGACCACCAAGCTGGAAGTCGCCTTCCCGACCGAGCACCCGCTGGCCTCCGTGATGCCGGAGCCGATCAGCGGCTGGACCGTCAAGGTCACCAAGTCGAAGCTGGCCAAGCCGGCCGAGATGCACGGCGAGACGATCACCGAGGCCGTCACCAAGGTCACCTGGACCGCGACCGGCAAGGGCGTCGAGCCCGGCTACTTCCAGAAGTTCCCGGTCTCCGTCGGCATGCTGCCCACGGACGCCGACCAGCTCGTCTTCAAGGCCCTCCAGACGTACTCCGACAAGGACGTCGTGCGCTGGATCGAGGTGCAGAAGGACGGCGAAGAGGAGCCCGAGAACCCGGCGCCGACGCTCACGCTGACCTCCGCCTCCGCCTCGGCCTCCGGCGCGACCGCCGAGGACGCCTCCGACAAGGCCGCGAAGACCGAGACCACCGCCGCCGACTCCACGTCGTCGTCCGCCGGCTCCTCCGACACCACCGCCCGCGTCCTCGGCGTGGTCGGCATCGCCGTCGGCGCCGCGGGCGTGGCGTACGGCGTTCTCGCCGGCCGACGGCGTACGACCGTCTGAGGCCCGTCCGCTCATGGTGCGCACAGGGGTCCGTGCGACTCTTTCGTACGACCCCGGTGCGCGCCGGAGCTCTCACAACTGGGACATTTCTCTATGCGCAAGAAGACGTTCGCGGCGGCTGTTCTGCTCACCGCCGCCACCCTGACGCTCTCCGCCTGCGGCAGCGGCGACGACGGCAAGAGCCCCGTCTCCGTGGTCTCCGAGGACACCGCGACACAGGCCGCCACCGTGCTCGACACCCCGTTCGAGAAGCCGGACCTGGTCCTCACGGACACGCACGGCAAGAAGTACGACTTCCGGGCGGAGACCAAGGGCCGGCCGACGCTGATCTACTTCGGCTACACCCACTGCCCCGACATCTGCCCGCTGACGATGAACAACATCGCCGTCGCCAAGAAGGCGCTGCCCAAGGCCGAACAGGACAAGCTGCTGGTCGTGTTCGTCACCACCGACCCGTCCCGGGACACCCCCTCCGAGCTCGGCAAGTGGCTCAAGGGCATCGACACCCAGTTCGTCGGCCTGACCGGCGACTTCGCGACCATCCAGGCCGGCGCCCGCTCGATCGGCATCTCCATCGAGCCGACCTCGAAGGACAAGAACGGCAAGCTGGTCTCCGTCCACGGCACCCAGGTCGTCGCCTTCTCCCCGAAGACCAACGGCGGATACCTGCTCTACGGCCAGGACACCACCGTCGACGACTACACCAAGGACCTCCCCAAGATCGTCAAGGGGGAGACGCCGTGAGGCAGTTCGCCGCACCCGTCGCGGTACTGACCGGCGCGCTGGTCCTCACCGGCTGCGGCGGCTCGGACGACGCGAAGGCCCAGCTCTCCGTCAGCTCCGCCTATATGCCCCAGCCGGTCTCGGACATGGCGGCGGGCTTCCTGGACATCGCCAACAAGGGCGGCGCGAAGGACGAGTTGACCTCCGTCACCAGCGACCTCGGCCCCGTCAGCGTGCACGAGACGGTCGGCCAGTCGATGGAGGAGGTGAAGTCCCTCGATGTGCCCGCACACGGTCAACTCGTGTTCAGGAGCGGGGGCAACCACCTGATGTTCGACAAGCTGAAGCACACGCTCAAGCAGGGCGACAGCGTGACCGTGAAGCTGCACTTTGCCAAGTCCGGCCCCCTCACGGTTGAGATGCCGGTGAAGTCGGCCACGTACAACCCCACGACCGGGCACTGAGGGAGGGACCCCCACCTTGAAGACGACCATCACCCCCCGCGTCCGCAACCTGGTGCTGCTGCTCCTGGCTGTCATCGGCATGCTCTTCGCCGGGGCGGGCACGGCCTCCGCGCACGCCGCGCTGACCGGCAGCGACCCCAGTTCGGGGGTGGTGGTCGACAAGGCTCCGACGCAGATCTCGCTCACCTTCTCCGAGAAGGTCTCGACGAACAACGACTCGCTGCGCGTCCTCAACCCCAAGGGCAAGCGCGTCGACGTCGGCAAACCGTCCAACATCAGCGGTACGACGTACGCCATCCAGGTCCGCAGCGGACTGCCCGACGGCACCTACACGGTGGCCTGGCAGGTCGTGTCGGCCGACAGCCACCCCGTCGCCGGCGCCTTCACCTTCTCTGTCGGCGCCCCCTCCAAGACCACCGTCTCGGTCTCCGACCAGGACGTGGGCGGCGGGCTCGTCGGCGGGCTGTACGGCTTCGGGCGCTACATGTCGTACGCCGGCTTCATCGTCATGGTCGGCGGCGCCGCCTTCATCCTGGCCTGCTGGCAGCGCGGCGCCGGAGTGCGCGCCCTCCAGCGGCTGGTCGTCTCCGGCTGGGTCTCGCTCACCGCGGCCACCCTCTGGCTGCTGCTCCTGCGCGGCTCGTACACGACCAGCGGGAAGTTCGGCGACATCTTCGACCTGAACCTCCTCGGCCAGGTCCTCCAGACCAAGACGGGCGCCGCGCTCGTCTCCCGGCTACTGCTCCTCGCCGCCGCCGCGCTGTTCATCGCCGTGCTCTTCGGGGCCTACGACAAGCGGGAGGACGAGGAGAAGCGAGACCTCACCTTCGGTCTCGCGATCGGCGGCGGTGTGGTCGCCGCCGGGCTCGCCGCGAGCTGGGCGATGGCCGAGCACGCCTCGACCGGGCTCCAGCCCGGCATCGCGATGCCCGTCGACGTCGTCCACCTGCTGGCTGTGGCGACCTGGCTCGGCGGCCTCTCCGCCCTCCTCGTCGCGCTCTACCGGGCGCCCTCCGACAACCTGGTCGGGCGGACGGCCGTACAGAACTTCTCGCGCATCGCGTTCGGCAGCGTCCTCGCGCTCGTCGCGACCGGCATCTACCAGTCGTGGCGCCAGCTCGGCTCCTGGTCGGCGTTCACCGACACCGGCTACGGGCAGCTGCTGCTCGTGAAGATCGGCCTCGTGGCGCTGCTCATCGGCATCGCGTCGATCTCGCGGCGCTGGACGGCACGGCTGGCGGACAACACGGCTGTGGTGGCCGGGACGGTCGCCGAGGACGTCGAGGAACGTGAGCCGGAGAAGGAGAAGGCACACGTCTCCGCGTCCACGAAGACCGCCGACTCCAGCGCTACGGCGTCCGCCGTGGCCAGTGTCGCCGGCGCTACGACCTCCGCCAAGGCCAGTGTCGCCGGCGCCACCGCGCCCGCCGAGGCCGACTCCGATGTGTCCGATGTGACCGCGGCAGCCAAGAGCGCCGATTGCGAGGCGGTCGGCGGCTCCAAGCGCGCCGCCCAACTCGCCCGCCAGCAGGCCGCCGTGGACACCACCCGGCAGAAGCGCCTGCGGGACGCCGACCCGATCCGCTTCGGACTGCGCCGCTCGGTGCTCGCCGAGGCCGCCGTCGCCGTCGTCGTCCTCGCCGTCACCACGGCCCTGACGACCACCGAACCGGGCCGCACGGAGGAGGACGCCAAGGCGGCCAAGGCCTCCTCCTCGTCGTCCTCTTCGTCGTCCGCCGGCGCCCTGACCCTGGACATGTCGTTCGACACCGGCGGCACGGACGGCAAGGGCGTCATACGCCTCGACCTAGACCCCGCGCGGGTCGGCGGCAACGAGATGCACGTCTATGTGCAGCGCCCCAACGGCCGGGCCTTCGACGTGCCCGAGGTCAAGGTCGCCTTCACCCTCGCCGCCAAGAAGATCGGCCCGCTGCCCGTGACACCCGACCGGATCACCACCGGGCACTGGGCCGCGAACGGAATCCAGATCCCCATGGCGGGCGACTGGAAGATCTCGGTGACCGTGCGGACCTCCGACATCGACCAGACGACCGTCGACAAGAACGCGCAGATCGGCTGAACCACGCCATGCCTGACCAGTCCATTCCCGAGGCCCGCAACGCAGAGGCGTCCCCCGGGGAGGCCGTTTCCGAAAACACCTCCCCCAGGGAGGGCATTTCCCGTCGACGGCTCCTCGGTACGGCCGGTGCCACCGGGCTCGTGCTCGGTGCGGCGGGCGCAGCCGTGGGGTACGCGTCCGCACCCGCCGGTGCCACACCGCTCACCTCGCTGGGCGAGGACATGGCAATGTTTCACGGGAAACATCAGCCAGGCATCACCGAGGGCCTTCAGGCGCGCGGCCACCTCGTCGCCTTCGACCTGGCGGCGGGCGCGAGCCGTAAGGAGGCCGCTGCCCTGCTGCGCCGCTGGTCGACGACCGCCCAGCGGCTGATGGCCGGCGAGTCGGCGGCGCAGGACGACACGGATGTCGCCCGGGACGCGGGCCCCTCCTCCCTGACGATCACCTTCGGCTTCGGCAACTCCTTCTTCTCCCGTACGGGTCTGGAGAAGCAGCGCCCCGCCTCCCTCGACCCGCTCCCCGACTTCTCCTCCGACCACCTCGACAAGGCGCGCAGCAACGGCGACCTGTGGGTGCAGATCGGTGCCAATGACGCGCTGGTCGCCTTCCACGCCCTGCGCACGATCCAGCAGGACGCGGGCAGCGCGGCCAAGGTCCGCTGGCAGATGAACGGCTTCAACCGGACGCCGGGTGCGACGGCCCACAAGATGACGGCCCGCAATCTGATGGGCCAGCTCGACGGCACCCGCAACCCCAAGCCGACCGAGTCCGACTTCGACAAGCGGATCTTCGTGCCGGCGTCCGGTTCGAGCGACCCGGCGTGGATGGCGAACGGCTCCTACGCCGTCGTACGCCGGATCCGCATGCTCCTCGACGACTGGGAGAAGCTCTCGAACGGCACCCAGGAGAACGTCGTCGGGCGCCGCAAGTCCACTGGGGCGCCCCTGTCCGGGGGCGGTGAGACGACCGCGATGGACCTGGAGAAGACCGACGCGAAGGGCGCCCTGGTCGTCCCCATCAACGCGCACGCCCGCATCGCCCGGCCCGACCAGAACGGCGGCGCGGCGATGCTGCGGCGCCCCTTCTCGTACCACGACGGCATCGCCGCCGACGGCACCCCGGACGCCGGGCTCCTCTTCGTGTGCTGGCAGGCGGACCCGCTGCGTGGCTTCGTCACCGTGCAGCGGAAACTCGACCGCGGTGATGCCCTGTCGACGTACATCCGGCACGAGGCGAGCGGCCTGTTCGCGGTGCCGGGCGGGGCGGCGGAGGGCGAGTACGTGGGGCAGCGGTTGCTGGAGGGGTGAGCCCGTCGCCCTATGGAGTGGTGGGCCAGGAAGCGTGCCCCGGGTCTCGCAAGGCCCATTAGGGTGAAGTCATGCCAGCCAGCTACGCGTATCTCGGCCCTGAGGGCACCTTCACCGAAGTCGCCCTGCGGACGCTGCCCGAGGCGGCCACCCGGGAGCTGATCCCGTACGTGTCGGTGCAGTCCGCCCTGGACGCGGTGCGCAGCGGCGAGGCCGAGGCCGCGTTCGTGCCGATCGAGAACTCCGTCGAGGGCGGCATCACCACCACCCTGGACGAGCTGGTCGCGGGTGCGCCGCTGATGATCTACCGCGAGGTGCTGCTGTCGATCACCTTCGCGCTGCTGGTCAGGCCGGGCACGAAGATCTCCGACATCAAGACGGTCTCCGCGCACCCCGCCGCCCAGCCGCAGGTCCGCAACTGGATGAAGGCGAACCTCCCGGACGCCCTCTGGGAGTCGGCGGCCTCGAACGCGGACGCCGCCCGCCTGGTCCAGGAGGGCCGCTACGACGCCGCCTTCGCCGGTGAGTTCGCCGCCGCCCGGTACGGTCTCGAAGCGCTGGAGACCGAGATCCACGACGCGGAGAACGCGCAGACCCGGTTCGTGCTGGTGGGCAGGCCCGCCCGGCCCGCGGCTCCGACCGGCGCGGACAAGACGTCGGTCGTGATCTGGCAGCGCGACGACCACCCCGGCGGACTGCGCGACCTGCTGGGCGAGTTCGCCACCCGGGGCATCAACCTCATGTTGCTGCAGTCCCGCCCGACCGGCGCCGGCATCGGCAACTACTGCTTCTGCATCGACGCCGAGGGACACATCTCCGACCGCCGGGTGGCCGAGGCCCTGACGGGGCTCAAGCGGATCTGTCTCCAGGTGCGTTTCCTCGGTTCGTACCCGCGCGCGGACGTCGGCGTGGACGGGGTACGGCCGCTGTTCCCGGCCACCTCGGACGAGGATTTCCTGGCCGCGGCCGACTGGGTCGCGCACTGCCAGGACGGCCGTTTCTGACCGGTGGTACCTGTGTAGCGTCCCGGTACTACCTGCGTATCTTCGTTATCCACAGAAGTTATCCACAGGTCCGCTTCTCGACCTGGGGACAAGTCGACAACAAAGTGCGATCCAGTCGACAAATCTCCCTACAGGCCGTCGACGCGTCCACCGGCGCGTAGGTCACTCTTCGTCCACCTGTTTCCCTCAGGCAATCCTATGGAGCGACGCATTTCCACCCGAAAGTGAGCAGGAAGCGCGTTTGGGACAGGAATCGCCCACCTCGGGAAACCCTTTGGAAATGATCATTTCCAGTGTCCACAGATCTTTCGCACACCCTGTGGATAACTCTTCCGGGATGTGGATTCCTGTGGACAACCGCGGCCTCAAGTCCCGTTTGCCACAAGGGATTCGGGTCAACAGGCCGCCTCGCGCCTGCCCCGTTCCAGGGAGCGGGACGCTTTTTCATTGACACGCGCCGCCACATAGGAACACTCTCCGCAAATGCCCCATAACTATATGTAAGCCGCAGTTCGGAATACCGAGTCGTGAGCCGGAACTCGGCACCGGTAGCCTGTTCCGCGTGATTGACCTTCGCCTGCTCCGTGAGGACCCCGACCGTGTGCGCGCGTCCCAGCGCGCCCGTGGAGAGGACGTCGCGCTCGTCGACGCTCTCCTGTCCGCCGACGAGCGGCGCAGGTCGTCCGGCGTCCGCTTCGACGAGCTGCGTTCCGAGCAGAAGGCGCTCGGCAAGCTCATCCCCAAGGCCTCCGGCGACGAGAAGGCCGAGCTGCTCAAGAAGACGGGCCAGCTCGCCGCCGACGTCAAGGCGGCCGACGCCGAGCAGCACGAGGCGGACGAGGAGACCAAGCGCCTCGCGCTCCAGCTCGGCAACCTCGTGCACCCCGACGTGCCCGTCGGCGGCGAGGAGGACTTCGTCGTCCTGGAGACGCACGGCACGATCCGCGACTTCGCCGCCGAGGGCTTCGAGCCCAAGGACCACCTGGAGCTCGGCGAGGCGCTGGGCGCCATCGACGTCGAGCGCGGCGCCAAGGTGTCCGGCTCGCGTTTCTACTACCTCACCGGCGTCGGCGCCCTCCTGGAGCTGGCGCTCGTGAACGCGGCGATCGCGCAGGCCACGGAGGCCGGCTTCATCCCGATGCTGACCCCGGCGCTGGTCCGCCCGCGCGCCATGGAGGGCACCGGCTTCCTCGGCCAGGCCGCGGAGAACGTGTACCACCTGGAGAAGGACGACTTCTATCTCGTCGGCACCTCCGAGGTCCCCCTCGCGGCGTACCACATGGACGAGATCCTCGACGCGGACAAGCTGCCGCTGCGCTACGCGGGCTTCTCCCCGTGCTTCCGCCGCGAGGCCGGCACGTACGGCAAGGACACGCGTGGCATCTTCCGCGTGCACCAGTTCGACAAGGTCGAGATGTTCTCGTACGTCCTCCCCGAGGACGCGGAGAACGAGCACCAGCGGCTCCTGGACTGGGAGAAGCAGTGGCTGACCGCCCTCGAACTGCCCTTCCAGGTCATCGACGTGGCCTCCGGCGACCTCGGCTCGTCGGCGTCCCGCAAGTTCGACTGCGAGGCGTGGATCCCGACCCAGGGCAAGTACCGCGAGCTGACCTCGGCCTCCAACTGCGACAGCTTCCAGGCCCGCCGCCTCTCCGTGCGCCTGCGCGACGGCAAGAAGGTCCAGCCGCTGGCGACGCTCAACGGCACGCTGTGCGCCGTACCGCGCACGATCGTGGCGATCCTGGAGAACCACCAGCTGCCCGACGGTTCCGTGCGCGTACCCGAGGTGCTGCGTCCGTACCTGGGCGGCCGTGAGGTCCTGACGCCGGTCGCCAAGTGACGGCCGACTTCCCTTACCGGCTGATCGCGACCGACCTCGACGGAACGCTCCTGCGCTCCGACGAGTCGATCTCGTCGCGTACCCGTGACGCCCTCGCCGCGGCCACCGCGGCGGGCGCGGCACACATCGTCGTGACGGGCCGCGCGGCCCCCTGGACCCGGCACATCCTCGACGACCTCGGCTACGAGGGCCTCGCGGTCTGCGCCCAGGGCGCCCAGGTCTACGACGCCGGGGAGCACCGCCTGCTGACCTCGGTCACGCTGGACCGTCAACTGGCCGGTGTGGCCCTCGCCAAGATCGAGTCGGAGGTCGGCCCGCTGTACCTCGCGGCGAGCCGGGACGGCCTGGACGGCGAGGTGCTGGTCGGTCCCGGGTACGCGGTCACGGGCAAGCTCCCCGCGACCCCGTTCACGGACGCGTCCGACCTGTGGACCGCACCCCTGAACAAGATCTACATCCAGCACCCGACCCTCACGGACGACGAACTCGCCGAGGCGGCGAGGCTGGCCGCAGGAGGTTTCGTCTCGGTCGCGATGGCCGGCGCGGGCATCGTCGAGCTGCTCCCGCTCGGCCTGTCCAAGGCCACGGGGCTGTCCCTCGCGGCACGCCGCCTGGGCCTGAAGGCCGCCGACACGATTGCCTTCGGCGACATGCCCAACGACATCGCGATGTTCGCGTGGGCGTCCCACGGGGTGGCGATGGCCAACGCGCATGAGGAACTCAAGGCGGTGGCGGACGAGGTGACGTCGTCGAACGAGGAGGACGGGATCGCTGTGGTGCTGGAGCGGTTGCTCGCGTAGGTGTGGGCAACCGCCCCAGCGCAGAATGCCCCCGGCAGCGGGGGCGAAAGGGAAGGCGGCCCACGCGATAATGAGTCGCGTGCTCGAAGCGGCCGCCCCGGGCAGCTCCCCGTGGTGGGCGACTCGACGGAGGGTAACTACTCCGGAGACCGCCGCGGGCTGCCCTGAAGGGAGTTGGACGTACTGTCGTGCATCGACATCGTCCAGCTCCTCTCCCAGTCAGTGGCGCCGGCTGATCCGGCGTCGAC
This sequence comes from Streptomyces sp. NPDC050508, assembly GCF_040655155.1. Classification (NCBI taxonomy): domain Bacteria; kingdom Bacillati; phylum Actinomycetota; class Actinomycetes; order Kitasatosporales; family Streptomycetaceae; genus Streptomyces; species Streptomyces sp. NPDC050508. The sequence continues at coordinate 693,337 of NZ_JBFAJJ010000002.1, read as the reverse complement.
AGAACAACTGTGCCTGTACGCCGAGTTGGACGCCACCGAATAAAAGGGCAGCCGCGTGACGGCTAACGCCGGCGCCACCTGCGCCTGCGTGCCTTGCTGAAGAACCACCCCGCCGGCGGCTCGTCCGAGCGCCAGGGCTGTGGCTCGGGCGATTCGTTGCGCCAGCGCGCCGCGAGCATCCGGGCGCGGGCGGACGGCTCGGCCGTCTCGGCGGACCGTATGAAGTCGTCGTCCAGGACCAACTTGTCCCAGCCGTCCCCCGACTCGGCCTGACCGCCGCCGTACGCTGCCTCTCCGGCCATCCCCGTTCCTCCTAGCCGTGCGTCCCCGTTTGCCCAGTGTGCCCGGACAGAGATGAAGCCCCCGTCAAGATCAGGACCTGTCATTCCTCGCCGGCGAGCTTCAGCGAGCGCAGCTTCTGTCCGGCGTACCAGGTGGCTCCGATGGTGACCCCGACCAGGAACACCGTCGCCGTGGTCAGTCCGACGTCCGAGGTCACCAGGTCTCCGCCGGCCACCTTGTGGGCGACGGCCAGGGACCATTGCTGGACGCTCAGCGTGCGGGCGCCTGCGACCAGGGAGCCGAACAGGGCTTCCCAGACGAGGGCGTAGACGAGTCCGAAGACCACCGCGTGCCGGGAGACCGTGCCGAGCAGCAGGAAGAGTGCCGCGTAGGCGATGGAGGCGACCAGGGCGGCCACCGTGTAGGCGACGGCGATCTGCTGGCCGTTGCCGTTCAGGATGAGGCCGGCGATCAGCATGGGGACCGCCGAGAACACCATGGTGACGCCGACCGCCACGATCAGCTTGGTGAAGATGATCGTGGGCCGCTTGAGCGGCTTGGACAGCAGGTACACCACGGAGCCGTCGTCGATCTCCGGTCCGATCGCGCCGGTGCCCGCGATGACGCCGATGATCGGCACCATCGTGGCGAGGCCGAGCCCGCCCAGGACGTCCACCGCGGTCTGGTCGTCGGCGCCGGCGAGGCCCCGCACCACCACGGAGATCGCGATCAGCAGGAAGGGCAGGGCGCCCAGGATGAGGGCCCGGCGCCGGCCGAGCAGGGCCCGGTAGGTGAGTCGGGCGACTGTGGGGTCGTACATCTCTTGGCCTCCTACGCCGCGACGAGATACGAGAAGACGGACTCAAGTGACTCGTCGGAGGGCGAGACCGTGAGCAGCCGGATGCCGTGGTCCTTGGCCACCCGGGGCAGCAGGACCGTGAACCGGGCGAAGTCCACGGCCTGGATGCGCAGCGCGCCCTCGGCCAGGTCGACCTCGATGCCGGACGTCGACGGGTCGGCGATCAGTGCGGCCGCGAGGGCGCGGTCGTCGCTGGAGCGGACCAGGTAGCGGTGCGGGCGGTCGGTCATCAGGCGGCGGATCTTGCGGAAGTCGCCGCTGGCCGCGTGCCGTCCGGCCACCACCACCTCGATGTGCCAGGCGAGTTGCTCGACCTCTTCGAGGATGTGGGACGAGAACAGCACCGTGCGGCCCTCGTCGCCCATCCGCCGCAGCAGGTCCATGAGTTGCATGCGCTGGCGCGGGTCCATGCCGTTGAAGGGCTCGTCGAGCAGGAGCAGCGACGGGTCGTGGACCAGGGCGCTGGCCATCTTCACGCGCTGGCGCATGCCCTTGGAGTACGTGGAGATCTTGCGGTCCTGCGCGTACTCCATCTCGACCGTGGCCAGGGCTTTTTGGGCCGCCTTGGCGCCGAGGCCGTGCAACTCGGCGTTGGCGACGACGAATTCGCGTCCGGTGAGGAAGTCGTACATCCCCTCGCGCTCGGGGACGATGCCGATGTGCTTGTAGATCTGCTCGTTGCGCCACACCTGCTGGCCGTCGAGGGTGACGGTGCCGGTGGAGGGGGCGAGGAAGCCGCCCATCATGTTGATGAGGGTGGACTTTCCGGCGCCGTTGGGGCCGAGGAGTCCGGTGACGCCGGGGCCGACGTTCATCGTGATGTCGTTGACGGCGACCACGTTGCCGAACCAGCGGGAGACGTGGTCGATGGAGAGCGTGGTCACAGGCCCACCTTCCGGTAGCGGCGGATCAGGAGGCCGTAGGTAGCGGCGATGAGGCCCAGGACGGCGAGGACGTAGACGACGCCTTCTCCGTGGGTGGGGCCGACGCCTCCGGGGAACGCCGACGTCGCGCCCAGGAACGCCGACTGCAGACCGTCGATGAGCGTGACGGGCGAGAAGAGGCCGATCCAGGGGATCGCGCTCGTGGCGTCCTGCGCGTCGGCGATGGCCTGGAGGGTGGAGACCGCGCCGTAGGAGATGGTCAGTACGGCGATGACGGCCGCGATGCCGAAGCCGCGGCGCGGGGTGACCGCGGCGATGACCAGGCCGATGCCGGCGAAGAGCAGGGAGAGGAGGGTCACGGAGACGAGTCCCTGGGCGAAGCCCTTGGTCTGGTCGGCGAAGTCCAGCTTGGCGAGCAGGGCGCCTACGTAGAGCACGATCAGGGGGGCCGCGGTCAGGATGAACATGGCCGAGGCCAGGGCCGCGAACTTGGCCCTCACGTAGTCGGCGGTCTCGATCGGCCGTGAGAAGTACAGCGGTACGGTCTTGAAGCGCAGGTCGCGCGAGACGGACTGGGGTGCCTGCGAGGCGACGTACAGGCTGATGACGGCCTGCATGATGATCGCGTAGCGGGTGTAGGACACCGGCAGGTCGTGCGCCTTCGTGGCGACCGCGACGGCCACCATGATGGCCGCGGGCACGCACATGACCACGAACAGCAGCATCGGCAGCACCTTGGACTTCACCGAGCGGCCGAGGCCGTAGGAGCCGCGCAGGGACTGCGAGTAGAGCGAGCGGCGGGCGTAGGCGCGGCCCAGGCGGGGGCCGTTGTAGTTGCGGTAGCCGATGTTGTGGATACGGGTCTGGTCGCCCGGCTGGGGGACCAGGGGCTGGTCAATTGCCATGGCCTACGGCCTCCTTCCGCTCTGCGTCGCTGTCGGTACCGGTGTCGGTGAAGACCTCGGCGATGTGGTGCCTGCGCTGCTCCATGCGCACCAGTCCGAGGCCGAGGTCCGCGATCACGTCCCGGACCAGGTCGTACGTCTCGTCGCCCGTGGCCGTGAGGAGGAGGACGTGGCCCGCGCCCGGCAGGCCGCTGCTGTCGTGGGTGTCCATCCCGCGCGCGTGGAGCGCGTCGCGCACCGCGCGGGTGCCGTCCGGGTGGTCGTCGGTGTCGGTGACCTCGATCGCCAGGGTGGTCGTGGTCTGGGTGAAGTCCGTGGTGGAGCTGGAGCGCAGGAGCTTGCCGCCGTCGACCACGATGACGTGGTCGCAGGTGCGCTCCAGTTCGCCCAGCAGGTGCGAGGTCACCAGCACCGAGATGCCGAAGTCCGTGTAGATGCGGCGGATGAGGCCGAGCATCTCGTCGCGGCCGACCGGGTCGAGGCCGTTGGTCGGCTCGTCCAGGAAGACCAGCTGCGGGTCGTGGACGAGGGCCTGCGCGAGCTTGACGCGCTGCTTCATGCCCGTCGAGTAGCCGCCGATGGGGCGGTAGCGCTCCTCGTACAGGCCGACATGGCGCAGCGTGTCCGCGGTGCGCTCGCGTGCCGCGGTGGGCGGCAGTCCGGACATGCGCGCCATGTGGACGACGAACTCGGTGGCCGAGACGTCGGGCGGCAGACAGTCGTGCTCCGGCATGTACCCGACGCGCTCACGGATGTCGGCACCCTTGGTGGCGACATCGAGTCCGAGCACTTCGGCTCGGCCCTCGGAGGCGGGGGACAGACCCAGCAGGATCTTGATCAAGGTCGACTTGCCGGCTCCGTTGGCACCGACGAGCCCCGTCACACCGGGGCCGACGTCCACGGAGAGCCGGTCAAGCGCGGTCACCCGTGGGAACCGCTTGCTCAGGCTTTCGGTCGCGATCACAGTCACGTCTTCGAAGGTAGTGACCCGGGCCACTCCGGTCGTCACCCCGCAGAGCTGTCCTCGCGTCAGACTCCAGGCGTACGGGTCCGTAGGGGATGCCCCTACTTGAGAGCTACGCGACCGGCCCGCGCACTTATCCACAGGTAGAGATCAAGGCTATTGACGCAGCCTCTAACAACTGTCACATTCACCAGTGTCAAGTTGCGAGCACGTACCGCAGTCGGTGTGGACAGGTGGGGCGGTGGCATGACTACGGCGGTGACACGCGAACTCTCCGCGGAACTGCGGGGGTTCAGGGAGGTCCAGCGGCTGGCGTACGATTGCGCCGAGGCCGTCGCGGCCCGGCTGGAGCCCGGGGTGACAGAGCGCGACGCGGCGCGGATGCAGCGGTCGTGGCTCCGCGCGCGGGGAGTACGGGACTGGTTCCATCTGCCCTTCGCCTGGTTCGGCGACCGCACGGCGTTCACGAACTTCCGGGTGCCGCTGCAGTTCTTCCCGACCGGCCGCCGCCTTGAGCCGGGGATGCCGTTCATCCTGGACATGGCCCCGGTGTACAAGGGCTTCACGGCCGACATCGGATATTCGGGCTCCCTGGGCGACAACCCGGTGCAGGACCGGCTGATGGCCGACCTGGAGGCGCATCGCGAGCTGCTCCTCCGTGAGGTGCGCGAGCGGCGCCCGCTGCGCGAGATCTACGAGGACGTGGACCGCCTCATGGTCCACCAGGGGTACGCCAACCGGCATCGCGCGTATCCCTTCGGCGTGATCGCGCACAAGGTCGACCGGGTCGCCGAACGCCCTTGGTCCCCACGACTGTTCGGGTTCGGCACCCAGTCCCTGAAGAGTCTCGCCGGCGACGCGCTGCACGGCCACCGCGACGGCTGGTCCCCGCTCTGGTCGCCGTACCGCTTCTCCGACCACCCGCCGCACCCGGGCCTGTGGGCGGTCGAACCACATCTCGGATTCCGGGGCACGGGCGCCAAGTTCGAGGAGATCCTGGTCGTCACGGACTCCAAGGACCCCGAACAGAGCGCCTTCTGGCTGGACGACGATCTGCCGCACGTGCGGCGCTGGGCGGAGGACAAGTGACGCTTGAGGGTGCGCGGGAGCGCTGGGTGCGGACCGGCGGAGTCGAGCTGTGCGTGGCCGAGTTGGGGGACCCTTCGCGCCCCACGGTCGTCCTGGTGCACGGCTATCCCGACAGCAAGGAGGTCTGGTCGGAGGTGGCCGGCCGCCTCGCCGACCGCTTCCATGTCGTCCTCTACGACGTCCGGGGCCACGGCCGGTCCACCGCCCCGCAGCCGTTGCGGGGCGGGTTCACCCTGGAGAAGCTCACGGACGACTTCCTGGCGGTCGCGGACGCGGTCAGCCCGGACCGGCCGGTGCACCTGGTGGGGCACGACTGGGGCTCGGTGCAGTCCTGGGAGTTCGTCACCGTCGAGCGCACGGTGGGCCGTATCGCCTCCTTCACGTCGATGTCCGGGCCGTCCCTCGACCACTTCGGCCACTGGATCAACAAGCGCCTGACCCGGCCCACCCCGCGCCGTGTCGGTCAACTCCTGGGCCAGGGCGCCAAGTCCTGGTACGTGTACCTGCTGCACACGCCCGTGCTGCCCGAACTCGCCTGGCGCGGCCCCCTCGGCAAGCGGTGGCCGAAGATCCTGGAACGCGTCGAGAAGGTCCCGAGCGGCGACTACCCGACCTCGTCACTGCCCCAGGACGCGGCCCACGGCGCCTGGCTGTACCGGGACAACATCCGGGCCCGGCTGCGCAGGCCACGCCCCGACGCGTACGCGCACGCGCCCGTGCAGCTCGTCACGCCCCTGGGGGACGCGTTCCTGTCGGAGCGGCTCTACGACGAACTGGAGCTGTGGGCGCCGGGGGCAGTGCGCCACACGCTGCCCGCCAAGCACTGGATCCCGCGCACACGCCCCGATCAACTGGCGTCCTGGATCACGGAGTTCGTGACCACCCATGAGGGCGAGCGACCCAGGTCGACGCCGGCGACCGGCAAGTACGCCGAGCGGTTCGGCGGGCAGCTCGTGCTGGTCACGGGCGCGGGCAGCGGCATCGGGCGGGCCACGGCGTTCGCGTTCGCCGAGTCCGGCGCACGCGTGGTGGCCGTCGACCGGGACGCGGAGAGCGCGGCCCGCACCGCCGAGCTGGCCCGGCTGATCGGCGCCCCCGAGGCCTGGGCGGAGACCGTCGACGTCTCCGACGGGCAGGCCATGGAGAAGCTCGCCCAGAAGGTCGCCACCGAGTACGGCGTGGTGGACGTCCTGGTGAACAACGCCGGAATCGGACTCTCCGGTTCCTTCTTCGACACCACCCCGGAGGACTGGAAGAAGGTCCTGGACGTCAACCTGTGGGGCGTGATCCACGGCTGCCGCCTCTTCGGGAAACAGATGGCCGAGCGCGGCCAGGGCGGCCACATCGTCAACACGGCCTCGGCGGCGGCGTTCCAGCCCTCCAAGGTGCTGCCCGCCTACAGCACGTCCAAGGCGGCCGTGCTGATGCTCAGCGAGTGCCTGCGCGCGGAGCTGTCCGGGCACGGGATCGGCGTCTCGGCGATCTGCCCGGGCCTCGTCAACACCAACATCACCTCGACCGCGCACTTCGCCGGGGTCGACGCCGACGAGGAGAAACGGCGCCAGAAGAGGTCGGCGCGGCTGTACGGGCTGCGGAACTACCCGCCGGAGAAGGTCGCCGACGCGATCGTGCGGGCGGTCGTACGCAACGAGGCCGTCGTACCGGTCACCCCGGAGGCACGCGGCGCCCATCTGATGTCCCGGTTCGCCCCGCGCGCGTTGCGGGCGATGGCCCGCCTGGAGCCGCCGCTGTGACCTCCGCGAGCGAGCACCACGCGATCGTCCCGCGCCGGGTCTCCTTCGACTGGTCGCACACACCCCTGCACTGGATTCCCGACGAGCCGACCGCCACCCATGTCATCAACGTGCTGCATCTGCTGCTGCCGGCGGGGGAGCGGTGGTTCGTGAAGGTCTTCAAGGAGGGCCTGCCGTCAACACCAACGCAGCCATTGCCACGTTGGAGTGAACATCGGATAGTCGGCTTGCAGGGCGGGGGTCACGTTCAGCTAGCGTCGCTCATGCGATCGGATCGGCCGAACACGACGCCGGCGTTCGGGCCCCTCTCCCACCAGAGTGATGGTTCAGGGCTTCCCAAGCGCTACTGGCCGTGTGCAGCAAACCCGGTTGTAAGGGACCCCGCCCGGTCGAAAGCGGACCACGGACAGGATCCGTGTCGCTGCGCGGCTGCGAAAGCGGGCGACCAGCGCACTCAAGACCGTTCGGAGTGCGCCGGAGACCAGACTCGCGTCTGCCACCGCCAAGGAACGGTTCATGGGCCAGGAGGCCCCAGCAGGGCAATGAATTGCCCCCGCACGCCCGGCGGTTCACGGGCAGGGCGGTCCCCGCGTCACCGGAGCTACACCTGTAGACGCGGGGGCGCCGCCCAACAAATACTCCACGACCCCCAACTCGCCGGGCGCGTCCGCTACTCGCTCGCCGAGCACAACAAGGCCGTACGCAAAGGCCTGTTGCCCACCTGGCAGTCCCTCGGCGCGGCCGTCCCGCGCTATCTGCGGCGCTCCTACCATCCGTCGCGAGAGGGATCACTGAGCCGTGCGGTGGAGTACCTGAGACGGTCACCGGCGGCGCGGGCGGGTGCTGCGTGAGCTCCGGGACCGGGTCCGGTGGGACCAGCTACCGGATCGAGGACCTCGCGCATCTCAGCGGGGCCACCGTCCGCACCATCCGCGCCTACCAGGACCGCGGCCTGCTCCCCCGCCCCGAGCGCCGCGGCCGGGCCAACGTGTACGCGGACGTGCATCTCGCCCGTCTCCGCCAGATCGCGGACCTGCTCGACCGCGGCTACACCCTGGCCTCCATCAAGGAACTCCTGGAGGCCTGGGACGCGGGCCGGGGCCTGGGCGGGGTGCTCGGGCTGGTCGCCGAGGTCGACGGACCGTGGACCGACGAGGAGGCGGCCCGGATCTCGCGCGCCGAACTGGAGCAGCGGTTCGGCGGCGGCCCGGACGACGCGGCCGTCGCCGAGGCCGTCGAGCTCGGCGTGCTGGAGCCGGTCCCCGGAGACGCCGACACCTTCCTCGTGCCGAGCCCTCAAGAGCTGGCGGTGGCCGTCGAGTTGTACGCCTCCGGGGTCCCGCTGTCCGCGATCTCGTCCCATCTGCGGGAGTTGAGGGTCCAGGTCGAGCACATCGCCTCCCGTTTCCTGGAGTTCACCACCGAGCACGTCTTCGCCCGCTACCTCGACGGCCCGCACCGCCCGACGGACGCGGACGCGACCGAAGCGGCCTCACTCGTACGACGGCTGCGCCCGCTCGCCCAGCAGACCGTGGACGCCGAACTCGCGCGCGCGATGCGCCTGTTCGCCAACCGTTCGCTGCGTCAGCACCTCGGGACGGCCGATCCTTCGCAGCCGGTGTCTTCGTCACGTTCCGTGGCCGTTCCCGAGACGACAATGCGGGGTGTGGAGGGGTTGGTTGGGCCTGCTAGGGCGGCCGAGTTCATCGCGCTGGCGGCTGAACGGGAGCTGCGGGCAAGGGCGTTGGATGCGCTCATGCCAAGTGATGGGCCCCCAGCTGATCTTGACGAACAGGTGTGACATGACAGGGAGTTATCCACAGAAACGCCAATTCCCCTGTGGATAACTACAGTTGGTTGTGGATCAAACATCGGCCGCAAAATTAAATGCGTGATCCACGTCTCGCGCGTCATGCTGAGTGGATGGATGAAAGACGCACCGTGAAGGTGTCGAAGTACCTCTCCAAGCATCTGCGCCACCAGCCCGAGCGGATCGGGCTCACCCTCGACGAGGCCGGCTGGGTCGAGATCGACACGCTGATCGCCGCCTGTGCCGCACACGGGTTCCGGTTCAACCGCGAAGAGCTCGACCACGTGGTGGCCACGAACGACAAGCGCCGCTTCGCGATCGAGGGCACCCGTATCCGCGCCAGTCAGGGCCACAGCATCGAGGTAGATCTCGGACTGCCGCCGGCCACCCCGCCGCCGTACCTGTTCCACGGCACGGTGGCACGCAACCTGGACGCGATCCGGGCCGAGGGGCTCAAGCCCATGAACCGCCACGCCGTGCACCTCTCCGCCGACCGTGAGACCGCGACCCGCGTGGGCGCCCGTCGCGGACGGCCGGTCGTGCTCTCCGTGGACGCCGACGCCATGCAGCAGGACGGCCACGTCTTCCGGATCAGCGAGAACGGGGTGTGGCTCACGGAGGCGGTACCCGTGCGTTACCTGCGGTTCCCCGCGCCCCACTGACCTCGCACGCCCCGAGGAGTACCGCCCCCGGTATGGCCTCGACCGCACCACCCCCGCCATCATCAGTGGTATGGACCACTTCCCCACCACCGAGGCCGCCGTCACCGCCCTCCGCGCCATCGCGGCCGAGTACGCGCGTGAGATCGAGGTCACCCATGCCATCGGCGCCGACCAGACCTCACGCCGCACCTCCGCGGGCTTCGGCGTCACCACCGACCCGGACGGTTCACTCCCGCACGAGGCCTTCATCGAGTTCGGCGGACTGCCGCGGGTGAGCGTGCGGCTCTATCCCGATGACGACGCGCTGATCACGGTCGAGGGCATCGACTGCCCCGACATCGCCCGCGACGACGTCCCCGCCTTCCTCCGCTCCGTCTTCGACGGCTTCGCCTACGTCAAGGCCCGCCGTTTCCCACCCGGATGCAACCTGGTCGTCCCGCTGCCCGGCGACCGCGCGCACAAGGAGTGGATCTCGATGATCGTCCTCACGCCGTGGCTCAACAGCCGCATACAGTGACGGTTTCACGTGAAACACGGGCGGCGACATAGCCTGGGAATCATGAGTCTGCGTCTGAGCACCGTGATCCTCCCGTACCGCCGCTGGAACGAGGGGAGCCGCGAAGCCTGGCAGCGCGCGGAGCAGCTCGGCTTCCACACGGCGTACACCTACGACCATCTGTCCTGGCGCACCTTCCGGGACGGCCCGTGGTTTGGTGCCGTCCCGACGCTGACCGCCGCCGCTGCCGTCACCGATCGGATGCGTCTGGGCACCCTCGTCACCTCGCCGAATTTCCGGCACCCGGTGACCCTCGCCAAGGACCTCATCTCCCTCGACGACGTCTCCGACGGCCGTGTCACCCTCGGCATCGGCGCGGGCGGCACCGGCTTCGACGCCACCGCGCTCGGGCAGGAACCATGGACCCCGCGTGAGCGGGCCGACCGGTTCGGAGAGTTCGTTCCGCTGCTGGACCGGCTGCTCACCGAGGACTCGGTGTCGTACAAGGGCGACTTCTACTCGGCGCACGAGGCGCGCAACATCCCGGGCTGTGTGCAGCGGCCCCGGCTGCCCTTCGCGGTGGCGGCCACCGGTCCGCGCGGGCTGCGGCTCGCCGCCCGGTACGGACAGGCCTGGGTGACCACCGGCGACCCCAAGCTGTTCGAGAACGGCACCCCTGAGCAGTCGGTTCACGCCATTCGTGGGCAGGTCGAGAAGCTGGGCGACGCCTGTGCGGCGATCGGCCGGGACGCGGCTGGGATCGACAAGATCCTGCTCACCGGTTTCACCCCGGACCGCGGCCGTCCGCTGGAGTCCCTCGGCGCCTTCGTCGACTTCGCGGGCCGGCACCAGGAAGTGGGCTTCACCGACATCGTGATCCACTGGCCCATCCCGGACTCCGACTTCGCCGCCGACGAGAAGATCTTCGAGCAGATCGCCATGGAGGCTCCGACGCAGCTCCGCTGAGTCGGAGCCCCGGCTCGCCTGGACCGGGAGTGCAACGGCCCTGATAGGGGCGGTAACCACTCACCTGTGCGCACTCCCGCACGGCCGTGCGGGCATATGCGGGAGAATGGCCCGGTGACCTCAGCGACTCGACAGCCCGAGACCCCGGCCTCCGCCGTCCCGCCACGGCTGATCGCCACCGACCTGGACGGCACTCTGCTGCGCGACGACAAGTCGGTGTCCCCCCGCACGGTGGCGGCCCTGGCGGCAGCCGAGGAGGCAGGTATCGAGGTCTTCTTCGTCACCGGCCGCCCGGCCCGCTGGATGGACGTGGTCAGCGACCACGTCCACGGCCACGGTCTGGCGATCTGCGGCAACGGCGCCGCCGTGGTCGACCTGCACGGCGGCCCCGGCGCCCACCGCTTCGTGAAGGTCCGCGAGCTGGCCCGGGAGAACGCCCTCGACGCCGTACGGCTGGTGCGCGAGGCGGCGCCCGGGACGGTGTACGCGATCGAGCAGACCTACGGCTTCTACCAGGAGCCGGCGTATCCGAAGCTGCACATGGAGATCCCGGACAACCTCGCGCCCGCCGAGAAGCTCCTGGCGCCGGACGCCCCGGGGGCCGATGAACCGGTGCTGAAGATCCTCGCGTACCACCCCGAGCTCGACCCGGACGCCTTCCTGACCAGCGCCCGCCTCGCCCTGGGCGACCGGGCGAACGTCACCCGCTCCAGCCCCAGCGCCCTGCTGGAGATCAGCGGGCCCGGCGTCTCCAAGGCCAGCACCCTCGCCCTGTGCTGCGCCGAGCGGGGTATCGCGCCCGAGGAGGTCGTCGCCTTCGGTGACATGCCGAACGACGTCGAGATGCTCACCTGGGCAGGGCAGTCGTACGCGATGGGCAACGCGCACCCCGACGTGCTCGCCGCGGCCTCGGGGCGGACCGTCGACAACAACGAGGACGGCGTGGCCGTCGTGATCGAGCGGATGCTGGCGGAGCGGCGGTAACGACGGCCGGGTAGTAACGGGCGTCGTCCTGGAGCACGCCCCTTACACGACGAGTGCCCTCAGTCGAGCGGGACTCCTCGCTGTGCCAGCCAGGGCACCGGATCGACCGCCGATCCCATGTCCGGGGTGACCCGCGCCTCGAAGTGCAGGTGTGGGCCGGTGGAGTTGCCGGTCGTGCCGGACTGGGCGATCCACTGGCCGGTGGTCACGCGGTCCCCCTGGTCGACAGTGACGGCGGCGCGGTGGGCGTACTGCGTGTAGTAGCCGCCCGGGTGCTCGATCACGATCTCGATGCCGAAGGCTCCTCCGCACGACACCCGCACCACCCGGCCCGCTCCGGCCGCCCGGACCGGCGTGCCGATGGGCACCGCGAAGTCCTGGCCGGTGTGCCGGTTCGCCCAGCGGGAACCGCCGCTGCCGAATCCGGCGGACAGCTCGACGTTCTCCACCGGCGCGACCCACGGGGCGGTGACCTGGGTCGGCGGCTGGTCGAGGCGGACGGCGCCCCGGCAACTGCCCGCCGCGACCGAGGCGTCCGCCTGGCCCTGCAACTGGCCGCGCGCCTCGTCGAGTTTCCGCTGGATGCCCTGTTTCAGGTCGGCGAGTTCGGCGTTCCGTTTCTCCAGTGTCCGCCACGCCCACGTGGCCTTCGCCTCGTCGGCGGCGAGCCGTACCTCGGCCCGGTGGCTCCTGCCGATCGCGTTGCCGACGGCCAGGTCCGCCTGGGAGAAGACGTGCTGATCGCGCATCAGGTCCTCGGGGCTGTCCGCGAGGATGATCCGGGCCGCCATCGGGATACCGCCGCCGCTGCGGTACTGGGCGCGGGCGATCCGGCCCAGGTCCTCGTGCAGCCGTGCGATTTCCCGCCGTTCACGGTCCAGTTGCCCCTCTACCTGCTGGGCGCGGGCCCGTTGCGCGTCGGCCTGCTGCCGGCCCGCCTCGTACCGCTGCGCCGCGACGGCCGCGTCCTGGTACAGCCGCGCCACCTCCGCGCCGGCACCGGAGGAGGCATGGGTGTCGTCGTCGCCGGGCCTGGCCGCCAGCACGGCGAGCGCACACAGCAGCACCGGAACGAGCAGCGGATGACGGCGAGATGAGCCCATGTCAGCGATCGTGACCCGAGCGGTGGACAGGGGCCCTGTTCAAGTCGTACGCATGGGGGACGCGTTGCTGCGAACGGCTCAGCGGAAGGCACAGCAGGCAAGGCCTCCACAGGGCTCAGTGGGGCGCCTGCCACACCACCGTCGTACCGCCGCCGTCCTCGCCGATGCCCGGCCCGTACCAGCTGTCGCCGCCCAGGGATTCGGCCCGGCGCTTGAGGTTCTTCAGGCCGCTGCGTCGGCCGCCCGCGGGGATGCCGACTCCGTCGTCCGCGACGGTGAGCCGTACACCCGGCCGGCCGTCCGGCAGCATCACCGTCGCGTCCACGACGACCTCGATCCGGGCGGCCTCCGCATGCCGGAACGCGTTGGAGAGGGCCTCGCGCAGGGCCGCGATGAGGTTCTTGCCGGTGAGGTCGCCGACCGCCGTGTCGACCGCGCCGACGAAACGGTGCGCGGGCTTGAAACCGAGCGGCACGGCCGCCATGTTGATCTCCCGCAGCACCCGCGTGCGCAGCCCGGAGGGCGCCTCGGTCGGACCCTGCTGGAGCGCGAAGATCGCGGTGCGGATCTCCTGGATGGTGATGTCCAGTTCGTCGACCGCGTTGCCCACACCGTGCCGCACCTCGGGGACGAGCGACCCGCGCTGGGCGCTCTCCAGCATCATCCCGGTGGCGAACAACCGCTGGATGACCAGGTCGTGGAGGTCGCGGGCGATCCGGTCGCGGTCCTCGTACACCGCGAGCCGCTCCCGGTCGCGCTGCGCCTCGGCCATCATCAGCGCGAGCGCGGCCTGCGAGGCGAACTGGATCGCGAGGGTGCGCTCGGCCTCCGTGAACGGCCGCTCGCCCTGCGCGCGGGGCGTGACCAGGGCCCCCAGGACGCGTCCTCCGCTCTGCAGGGGCAGCGCCATGATCGGTCCGTACCCGCGCGCGAGGGCGCTGAGCATACGGGGATCGGTGGCCGCGTCCGCCACGAACACCGGCTGTCCGTCGAGGAGTTGGGCGACGATCTCGCTCTCCGGCGGGACGGCCCTGCCGAGTTGGTCCGACGGCTGTTCCGAGGCCACGGCGACGATCTCCATGCCGCCCTGGTCGGTGGGCAGCAGGACGATCCCGGCGGCCGAACCGGAGAGCCGGCGGGCCCGTTCCGCGACGACCTGCAGCGCCTCCTCGGCGTCTCCGCCGGACAACAGGGCTGTCGTGACGGCCACCGAGCCGTCGATCCACCGCTCGCGCTGCTTGGCGGCCTCGTACAACCGGGCGTTGCCGATGGCGATACCGGCCTCGGTCGCCAGCACCCGGACCATGTTGACGTCGTAGTCGTTGAAGGGGTCCCCGTCGCGCTTCTCGCCCAGATAGAGGTTGCCGAAGACCTCCCCCGAGACGCGAATGGGAACTCCGAGAAAGCCACGCATCCGCGGATGGTGCTCGGGGAAACCCCAGGACCGCGGATCCTCGGTCACATCCGCCAACCGCACCGGCTCCGACTCCCGGATGAGCGCGCCGAGCAGCCCCTTGTGCCCGTCGGGAAACCGCCCGATGCGCCGCGCGGTACCCGCGTCGACCCCGTGGAAGACGAAGTCGGCGAGCGCGTTGCCGTCCTCGTCGATGACGCCGATCCCCGCGTACCGGGCGTCCGTCAGGGTGGCCGCCGCCTCGCAGATCCGCTCCAGCGTGGAGTGCAGTTCGAGCCCGCTCCCCACGGACCGCATCGCCTCCAGCAACTGCGGCACCCGTACGGCCGGTTCGGCCGAGCGTCCCGGGGAGTGCGGCGGGGGACCGGGGCGCGGGGCTGCTGACATACCCCGAGCCTAATTAGTCCCATTTGTTACCGAAAGTCGAACGAGTCGGCCGCAAGCCTCCCTATCCGGCCGCCACGAGCAGTTCCGACTCCGCCTCCCGCTCCGCCATCCCCCGCAACGGCCCCGCCACCGAGGCCAGTCCGGCGTACGGCCCCCGCTGCACCACGCGCCCCTCGTCCAGCACGATCACCTCGTCCACGTCCTCCAGGCCCGCCAGCCGGTGCGTGATGAGCAGTGTCGTACGGCCTTCCGTGGCGGCCAGCAGGTCGGCGGTGAGCGCGTCGGCGGTCGCCAGGTCCAGGTGTTCGGCGGGTTCGTCGAGCACGAGAACCGGGAAGTCGGCGAGCAGCGCGCGGGCGAGCGCCAGCCGCTGCCGCTGCCCGCCGGACAGCCGCGCGCCGTACTCACCGACGAGTGTGTCGAGGCCGTCGGGCAGCCCGTCGGCCCAGTCGAGCAGCCGGGCACGCTCCAGCGCGGCCCGCAGTTCGTCCTCGGTCGCGTCCTTCTTCGCGAGGAGCAGGTTCTCGCGCACCGAGCTGTCGAAGAGGTGCGCGTCCTGCGCACACAGCCCGACGAGCCGCCGTACGTCGTCGCCGTCCAGGGCGTACGCGTCCACTCCGGCCAGCGTGTACGAACCGGCGTCGGCATCGAGGAAGCGCAGCAGCACCTGCGCCAGCGTCGTCTTGCCGGACCCGGAGGTGCCGACCACGGCGACCCGGCGCCCCTTCTCCAGCGTCAGGTCGAGCCCGGCGAGCGCGTCCCGGTCCTGTCCGGTGTGCCGGGCGGCCAGTCCCTGCACGACGAGGGGGAAGGGTGTCGCGGGTGCCTGGCGGGGTCGCTCCGGTTCCCGTACGGGCTCGGGGGCGTCCAGGACCTCGTACACGCGCTCGGCGCTCTTACGGACCCGCTGGCGGTACTGCACAGCAAGGGGCAGTCCGAGGACGGCCTCGAAGGCGGCGAGCGGGGTGAGGACGACGACGGCCGTCAGGACACCGCTGAGCCGTCCCGCGGCGACGGCCTGGGCGGCAACGAGTGCGGTGGCGGCGACGGTCAGGCCGGAGATCAGCGCGGTGAAGCCGTCGCCGAGGGCGGTGGCGGTGGCGGCTCGGGAGGCGATCCGGGTGAGTGTGCTGTCGGCCCGCTGGGCCTCTGCCGTGCGGGCGGGCAGCGCACCGGCGACCGTCAACTCCGCGGTGCCGGTGAGCAGTTCGGTCACTCGGGTGGCGAGTACCCCGCGGGCGGGGGCCAGTCGCCGTTCGGCGCGCCGGGCCACGGCACCGGTCACGAGCGGGACGCCGACGCCGGCCGCGAGGAGACCGACCGTGAGCACGGCACCGGCCTCGGGCAGCAGCCATGCCGTGAAACCGACCGTCGCGGCGGAGACGGCGACCGCGACTCCGGCGGGCAGCAGCCAGCGCAGCCAGTAGTCCTGGAGCGCGTCCACGTCGGCGACGAGCCGGGACAGCAGATCGCCGCGCCGGGTGTCGCGCAGTCCGGCGGGCGCCAGCCGCTCAAGGCGCCGGTAGACGGCGACCCGGGTGTCGGCCAGCATCCGCAGCACCGCGTCATGCGACACGAGCCGCTCCGCGTACCGGAACACGGCCCGCCCGATGCCGAAGGTCCGGGTCGCCGTCACGGCCACCATCAGGTACAGCACGGGCGGCTGCTGCGAGGCCCGCGAGATCAACCACCCCGAGGTACCCATGAGCCCAACAGCACTGCCGAGCGCGAGACTTCCGAGCAGCAGCGCGAGGGCAAGACGCCCTCGCCGGGCACCGGACATGGCACGGACCCGGGCGAGGACACCACCCGCGTGCACCGCGAGCCGCGTCTCGGGCTCGTCGAGGGCTACGGGAGTCACCACTGTCTCCGACGAGCCCGGGTTCGTATCGGTGGCCGCCGGCACGATCTCCGCGCGAACCGCGGCCTCGCCCTCCGTCACCCGCACCACCCGGTCCGCCACCGCCAGCAGGGCCGGCCGGTGCACCACGAGCAGCACCGTCCGTCCGACCGCCAACCGCCGCACCGCCTCGACCACTTCGGCCTCGGTCGCTCCGTCCAGCGCGGCCGTCGGCTCGTCGAGGAGCAGGACGGGCCGGTCGGCGAGGAAGGCACGGGCAAGCGCGAGCCGCTGCCGCTGCCCGGCCGACAGCCCGGCCCCGTCCTCACCGAGCACACTCCCGATGCCCTCGGGCAACGCGTCCACGAAGTCCAGGGCGCCCGCATCGGCCAACGCCCGCCGTACGGCCGTGTCGTCGGCGTCGGGTCGGGCGAGCCGTACGTTCTCGGCGATCGTCCCGGCGTACAACTGCGGGCGTTGCGGCACCCAGGCGATCCTCGACCGCCACTGCTCCAGGTCGACGTCGGTGAGATCGACTCCCCCGACGCGCACCCGGCCCTCGGCGGGCCGCACGAATCCCAACAGGGCGTTCAGCAAAGTGGACTTGCCCGAGCCGCTCGGGCCGACGAGGGCGACCGTCTCGCCAGGGTCCACGGCGAAGGACGCGTCCGACACGGCGTACACGGACCGCCCGGGGTACCGGACCGTCACGCCCTCGAAGGTCAGGGCGTCCGACGGCACTTCAGTGGTGCCCGAGGCCGGTACCGGTGTCTCCAGTACCGAGAAGATCTCCTCGGCCGCCGCGAGACCCTCCGCCGCCGCGTGGTACTGCGCACCCACCTGACGCAGCGGCAAGTACGCCTCGGGCGCCAGGACGAGGACGACGAGACCGACGTAGAGGTCCATGTCTCCGTGGACGAGCCGCATGCCGATCGTCACGGCGACCAGGGCCACGGAGAGCGTGGCGAGCAGTTCCAGGGCGAAGGAGGAGACGAAGGCGATGCGCAGGGTCCGCATGGTCGCCTGCCGGTACTCGCCGGTGATGCGCCGGATCGAGTCGGCCTGCGCCTTGGCCCGACCGAACACCTTCAGGGTCGGCAACCCCGCGACCACGTCCAGGAAGTGCCCGGAGAGCCGGGAGAGCAACTGCCACTGACGGTCCATCCGGGACTGCGTGGCCCAGCCGATCATCACCATGAAGAGCGGGATGAGCGGCAGCGTGCCGACGATGATCGCCGCCGACACCCAGTCCTCGGTGACGATCCGCGCCAGCACCGCCACTGGGACGACCACCGCGAGCCCCAACTGCGGGAGATAGCGCGAGAAGTAGTCGTCGAGGGCGTCGACGCCCCGGGTGGCGAGGGCGACCAGCGAACCGGTCCGCTGCCCACTCAGCCAGCCGGGGCCCAGCTCCACGGAACGCTCCAGCAGCCGCCCCCGCAGCTCCGACTTCACGGCGGCGCTGGCGCGGTGGGCGGCGAGTTCGGTGAGCCAGGAGATCAGGGCACGGCCGACGGCGACCGCCGCCAACAGCAGCAGGGGAGTGTCGAGTTCACCGACGGACATCCGGTGCTGGAAGGCACCGACCACGACCTCGGCGATGAGCATCGCCTGAGCGATGACCAGCACCGCACCGACGGCACCCAGACCGACGACCGCCATCAGGAAGAGGCGGGTGGCGCGGGCGTAGCGGAGCAGACGTGGGTCGATCGGTTTCACGTGAAACACACCCTCTTCTCAGGAGGTCCCAACCGGGCATGTTTCACGTGAAACATGCCCCAAGCCGGACTCAGTGCTCGGACTCGACACTCGGACTCAGTGCGCTGCCTCTGCGATGTGCTGCGTGCCGATCCGCTTGCGGAACACCCAGTACGTCCAGCTCTGGTAGAGCAGCACGATCGGCGTGGCGATCCCCGCGCACCAGGTCATGATCTTCAGGGTGTACGGGCTCGACGAGGCGTTGGTGACCGTGAGGTTCCAGTCCGGGTTGAGCGAGGACGGCATGACGTTCGGGAAGAGCGACAGGAAGAGCATCGCGACGGCCGCCACGATGGTGAGGCCGGAGAACGCGAACGACCAGCCCTCACGCCCGAGTTGGATGGCCCCCAGTGCCGCGACCAGCGCGACGACGGCCACGATCAGCGCCACCAGGCTCTTGCCGTCACCGCTGTCGACCTGGGTCCAGATCAGGAAGGCCAGCGCCAACAGAGCGGTGACGAGGCCGACTTGCAGGGCCAGCTTCCGCGCCCGCACCCGGATGTCCCCGACGGTCTTGAGGGCCGTGAACACCGCCCCATGGAAGGTGAAGAGCGTCAGCGTGACCAGGCCGCCGAGGATCGCGTACGGGTTGAGCAGGTCCCAGAAGGTGCCCACGTACTCGAAGTTCTTGTCGATCTTCACGCCCCGCACGATGTTGCCGAAGGCCACACCCCACAGGAACGCGGGGAGCAGTGAGGTCCAGAAGATCGCCGTCTCCCAGTTGCGCTGCCAGTTCTCCTCGGGCCGCTTCGCCCGGTACTCGAAGGCGACGCCCCGGACGATCAGGCAGACCAGGATGATCAGCAGGGCGAGGTAGAAGCCGGAGAAGAGGGTGGCGTACCACTCGGGGAAGGCAGCGAAGGTCGCGCCGCCGGCGGTGAGCAGCCAGACCTCGTTGCCGTCCCAGACCGGGCCGATCGTGTTGATCAGCACCCGCTTCTCGGTGCGGTCCCGGGCGAGCAGCTTGGTGAGGATGCCGACCCCGAAGTCGAAGCCCTCCAGGAAGAAGTAGCCGGTCCACAGGACGGCGATGAGGACGAACCAGACGTCGTGCAGTTCCATGACTGTGCAGCTCCCTCGGCCTAGTAGGAGAAGGCCATCGGCTTGTCGGCGTCACGGGAGTCGCCGCCGATCTTCGTGGGCGGGTTGAGGTCGGCCTCGGTGAGTTCGGGCGGGCCGGCCTTGACGTACTTCGCGAGCAGCTTGACCTCGATGACGGCGAGGATCGCGTAGAGCGAGGTGAAGACGATCATCGAGGTGAGGACCTCGCCCTGGGAGACGCTGGGGGAGACCGCGTCGCGGGTCTGGAAGAGGCCGTAGACGACCCAGGGCTGGCGGCCCATCTCGGTGAAGATCCAGCCCCAGGAGTTGGCGATGAGGGGGAAGCCGAGGGTCCAGATCGAGACCAGCCAGTAGAGCTTGGTGAGTTTCGGGCCGAGGGCCTTCTTCTTGAAGAGGACCACGTTCGGCACCTCGTCCTCACCGACCCGCAGATGCTGGGGCAGCATGAACTTCTTGCGGGTCAGCCAGAGTCCGGCCACGCCGATGGCGAAGGATGCCATGCCGAAGCCGATCATCCAGCGGAACGCCCAGAAGGTGACGGGGATGATGGGCCGGTAGTCGCCGGGACCGTACTTGGCCTGCTCGGCCTTGTTGGTGTCGTTGATGCCGGGGACGTAGGAGCTGAAGTCGTCGTCGGCGAGGAAGGACAGTATCCCGGGGATCGACAGCTCGACGGAGTTGTGGCCCTTGCTGACGTCGCCGTAGGCGAAGATCGAGAACGGCGCGGAGTTCTGACCGTCCCACAGGGCCTCGGCGGCGGCCATCTTCATCGGCTGCTGCTTGAACATGACCTTGCCGAGGGTGTCACCGCTGACGGCGGTGAGCAGGCCGGCGATGGCGACGGTGATCAGGCCCAGCCGCAGCGAGCTCTTCATCACGGCGATGTGCTTCTTGCGGAACAGGTGGAAGGCCGCGATACCGACCATGAACGCGCCGCCGGTCAGGAAGGACGCGGAGAGCGTGTGGAACGCCTGCGCGAGCGCGGTGTTCTGGGTCAACACGTGCCAGAAGTCGGTGAGTTCGGCACGGCCCTTCGCCTTGTTGATCCGATAGCCGACGGGGTGCTGCATCCACGAGTTGGCCGCGAGGATGAAGTACGCCGACAGGATCGTGCCGATCGAGACCATCCAGATGCAGGCCAGGTGGATCCGCTTGGGCAGCTTGTCCCAGCCGAAGATCCACAGCCCGATGAAGGTGGACTCGAAGAAGAACGCGATCAGCGCCTCGAAGGCGAGCGGGGCACCGAAGATGTCGCCGACGAACCGCGAGTAGGCGGACCAGTTCATGCCGAACTGGAACTCCTGGACGATGCCCGTGACGACACCCATGGCGATGTTGATCAGGAAGAGCTTGCCCCAGAACTTGGTGGCCCTGAGGTACTTCTCCTTCTCCGTGCGCACCCACGCGGTCTGCAGCCCGGCCGTGAGAGCGGCGAGCGAGATCGTCAGGGGGACGAACAGGAAGTGGTAGACGGTGGTGATGCCGAACTGCCATCGCGCCAGTGTCTCCGGCGCCAGAGCCAAATCCACGTCGTCAGTCTCCTTATGTCGCCGTGGTCACAGCGGCAGTTTGCCCCTTATGTCACACGCATCACTGGACAAGCAGGACACGCTTGTGAACGCGTTCACATTCACAAGGAATTATGACGCATGGCCGTTCGATGCGTGATGGGCGGGGGGTCCCTAAGGAGGTCCCGTACGTCACATCGGACAGAGCCGGTCGGCCTATGGTGCGGGGCGCCTCGGTTTCACGTGGAACCAAGACGCCCCGCAGACTCGCGACAGTCGTTCACAACTCCTTGTCGTTCACAGCTCCTTGCGGAAGCCCTCGGCCACCTTCAGGAAGATGTCGTTGCCTTCGGTCTCCCCGACCGTGACCCGCACGCCCTCGCCCGCGAACGGCCGCACCACCACGCCCGCCTGGTCGCAGGCCGCCGCGAAGTCCGACGTGCGCTCCCCCAGCCGTAGCCACACGAAGTTGGCCTGGGTCTCCGGGACCGTCCAGCCCTGGGCGCGCAGTGTGTCGACCACGCGGGTGCGCTCGGACACCAACGAGCCGACGCGGCCGAGCAGTTCGTCCTCCGCGCGCAGCGAGGCGATGGCCGCGTCCTGCGCGAGCTGGCTCACCCCGAAGGGAACGGCCGTCTTGCGCAGCGCCGCCGCCACCGGCTCGTGGGCGATCGCGAAACCGACCCGCAGCCCGGCGAGGCCGTACGCCTTGGAGAAGGTCCGCAGGACGCAGACGTTCGGCCGGTCGCGGTAGAGCTGAACGCCGTCCGGCACCTCCAGGTCCCGGATGAACTCCCGGTACGCCTCGTCCAGTACGACGAGCACATCGCCGGGCACCCGGTCCAGGAAGCGCTCCAGCTCGGCCCGCCGTACGACCGTGCCCGTCGGGTTGTTGGGGTTGCAGACGAAGATCAGCCGGGTCCGGTCGGTGATGGCGTCCGCCATCGCGTCCAGGTCGTGCACGTCGCCCGGGGTCAGCGGCACCTGCACGGCCGTGGCGCCGCTGATCCGCGTGATGATCGGGTACGCCTCGAAGGAGCGCCAGGCGTAGATGACCTCGTCGCCGGGACCGCTGGTCGCCTGGATCAGCTGCTGGGCGACACCGACCGAACCGGTGCCGGTGGCCAGGTGGGAGACCGGGACGCCGAACCGTTCCGCCAGCTCGTTCATCAGGCCGGTGCACGCCATGTCGGGGTACCGGTTGAAGTTCAGGGCCGCCGCGGTGACGCTCTCCATCACGCCGGGGAGCGGGGGGTACGGGTTCTCGTTGGAGGACAGCTTGTAGGCCACCGGACCGTCGGCCGCGGCGGGCTTGCCCGGCTTGTAGGTGGGGATACCCGCCAGCTCGGCGCGCAGCTTGGGGCTCGTCTCGCTCACCGCAGTCCTCCTTGTGACCACCACCGGCACCACCGGCTACCAATACTGCTCACCTTATGAGGATTCGACGCCGGCGCGTACAGATCCCGTCCACGCGAGCGGCCTCCGGGAGTCCGTCGGGTGCCTGTCGGGAGTCCGTCGGGCGTCCTTCGGGATCGCCTCACACGTCACATCCGCATCAGGGGCAACAGCGCACGAAGGCGCACGAACCGGGGGCGCGCTGTACATATATCTATGCGCCGGTAGCTCGCGCCGTGGCGCGCATCCCTCGTGCAGGTGAGTTGAGACCTCTTCGAAACATCGGGGACTTGGCAGGCCCATGCGCGCCGACAAGTCACGTAATGCCATTGCATCGTTTAACTGACTTTGTTTCTAAGGTAGTTGACCCCTTCTGACCTTGCAGAAACGTGCCTGTCAACGCGTGCATATGCGTCCGCACTACCCCACCGCATGAGCCCTACTATCGGCTCGCCATGACAGCAGCAGGGAAGCACCAGGTGAGCCGCGCGGAAACCTCTCGTCGAGGAAGCCGGCCGGGCCGGGCGGGAATCAGAGACGTGGCCGCCGCGGCCGGAGTCTCCATCACGACCGTCTCCGACGCCCTCAACGGCAAGGGCCGGCTCCCGGACGCCACCCGACGCCATGTCCGCGAAGTGGCCGACCGGCTGGGCTATCGGCCCTCCGCGGCTGCTCGCACGCTCCGTACCGGGAAATCGGGCCTCATCGGCCTGACCGTGACGACGTACGGGGATGAACCTTTCACCTTCACCGAATTCGCGTACTTCGCCGAGATGGCGCGCGCCGCCACCTCGGCCGCACTCGCCCGGGGCTACGCCCTGGTCATCCTCCCGGCGACCTCGCGCCACGACGTGTGGTCGAACGTCGCCCTGGACGGCACCGTGGTCATCGACCCGTCCGACCACGACCCGGTGGTCAGCGAACTGGTCCGGCAGGGTTTACCGGTCGTCTCCGACGGCCGCCCGGCCGGCTCGCTCCCGGTGACCGCCTGGGTCGACAACGACCACGAGGCCGCCGTACTGGGCATCCTCGACCACCTGGCCGACGCCGGCGCCCGCCGGATCGGCCTCCTCACGGGCACCACCACGGACACGTACACCCACCTGTCGACCACCGCATACCTGCGTTGGTGCGAGCGGGTGGGCCAGGATCCGGTGTACGAGGCCTATCCAGCGCACGATCCGTGCGCGGGAGCCGTCGCCGCCGACCGGCTGCTCGCCCGCCCGGACCGACCCGACGCGGTCTACGGCCTGTTCGACCCGAACGGCACGGATCTGCTGGCCGCCGCCCGCCGTTACGGGATGCGGGTGCCGGAGGACCTGCTGCTCGTGTGCTGCAGCGAGTCCACGGTGTACGCCAACACCGAGCCGCCCGTCACCACGCTCTCGCTGAAGCCGCGCCGCATCGGTACGGCGGTGGTGCAGCTGCTCATCGACGCCATCGAGGGGGTCGATTCGGACCTGCCGATCGAGCAGGTGATACCGACCGAACTGATCATCCGTACCTCGTCCCAGCGACGGCCACCACGAACGACTGTCAGCCCGCCCCGGTCGCCGGAGGGGAAGTAGGACGTCCGGCCGGGCTGGTGGGGGGCTGGGTACGGTGCCGGGCTCCTGTCGGGTGCCGGGGACGGACGGGGGCGGGGGTTGCGGCGGAGGTCCTCTCGGTGCCCGTAGGGGGCTCCCCTCGGACACTGTGTCGGGCGGGGCGTGCCCGGACTCCCACCGGACTCTCACCCAGCGCCACGGACGGGCCGGAGGTGCCCGGGTTCGCGCCCGACGCCGTGGGGCCGGCCGGTGTGGTCCCGGGCCCGCCTCGGGCGTGGTGCCGGGACTCCCACCCGGTGCCGCGAGCGGGCGGAGGCAAGGCACCCGGGACGGACGGGTGCCGGGCGTCGGCGCCTTGGGGCACCTGGACTCCCCTCGGGCGCCGGTACGGGCCGAACGGTGCCGGGACTCCCACCCGGTGCCGACCCGGCCCGTACCGCCCTCCTGGCGCCGTCGCGAGCCCGAAGCAAGCCCGACGAGCGGCCCGCACCGGAGCGGACCCGGGGTCGGACCCGGGGTCGGGTCGGACGGCCGGAACTGGAACAGGCCGGGCGGCAGGCGCCCGGCGCAGGCGACGACACCGGCACCCGCGCCGGTGCCGGCATCCGCACCGGCGAAATCCAGCCGCTCTTCAGGCGGGAACCGATCGCCCGCCGAGCAATGATCGACTGGTCGAAGCCCTGCCCAATCGGGGCGAAAGCCACGGTGAACCGGAGTCCTGCTCTGATTCACCACCCCTGGGTCATCACATGGCGCGATCCGCATTCCTATGATGGGCCCACGACACCGCGGGGCCGCTGCGACCAGGCAGTCCGATGCGGTGCAGATGCGGCGCGATGGTGGAGGGGTCGATGACTCAGGGGGCCGGTCAGGGACCCGAGGTGGAGCGGACGGCGACGTTGCGCGACTTCCGGGTACCGGCGTACGTCCACGAGACCGGTCCGTACGCCGACAGCGCGCAGCCCGGCGAGGCCGTCCGACCCACCGAGGAGGCCTACGACGAGGCCTTTCCGGAGGGCTACACACCGACTCGGCGCGACCTGCCCGTCATCAATAGGGGTGACACGGTTCAGGTCGCCGTGGACCCGGCGTCGGTGGCCGTCCCACGGCAGACGGAGGGCCCCGGTCCGCTGTTCGTCGTAGGGGACGTGCACGGCTACCTCGACGAACTGGTGGCCGCACTGCGGGAGAAGGGCCTGATCGACGCCGCCGGCAGCTGGTGCGCGGGCACCGCCCGGCTGTGGTTCCTCGGCGACTTCACCGACCGCGGGCCCGACGGCATCGGCGTCATCGACCTGGTGATGCGGCTGTCCGCCGAGGCCGCCGCGGCAGGCGGCTACTGCAAGGCCCTGATGGGCAACCACGAGCTGCTGCTGCTCGGCGCCAAGCGGTTCGGCGACACCCCCGTCAACTCCGGCGCGGGCACCGCCACCTTCCAGGCGGCCTGGCTGCTCAACGGCGGCCAGAAGACCGACATGGACCGCCTCCAGGACGTCCACCTGCAGTGGATGGCCCGGCTGGACGCCATGGAGGCGGTCGACGGCCATCTGCTCGTCCACTCCGACACCACCGCCTACCTCGACTACGGCGACTCGATCGAGGCGGTCAACGACAACGTCCGCGAGACCCTCACGCGCAACGACGCGGACGAGGTGTGGGACGTGTTCCGCAAGTTCACCAAGCGCTTCTCCTTCCGCGACGAGGGCGGCGCCGAACATGTCCGCTCATTGCTCGACATGTACGGCGGGACCCGGATCGTGCACGGCCACAGCCCGATTCCCTACCTGCTGGGCGACGTCGGCTCCGAGGACGGCGAGGACACCGCGGGCCCCGTGGTCGAGGGACCACATGTCTACGCCGAGGGACTCGCCATCGCGATGGACGGTGGAGTGACCATGGCCGGAAAACTGCTGGTCCAGCAACTGCCGTTGGATATCTGAGCGTTTATCGGGCAGGCGTCCCCCTCGGAGGACCGGCGGACGACAGCGCTGGCCAGGGGCCAATTTCTGGAAACCCCCTGTCACCGTGTGCCGTCGCCGCTCTACCATCGGCTTATCCGTAGCAGGCTCCCCTCCGTTTCTGCCCGACGGCTCGTTGGCATGCGAGCCCCAAGCCCTACGGAGCATCGGGGGATGCACATGAACAGCGTTCCGCAGCACCTGCACAGCGAGGACCGCCAGGAGTACGAGCGGATCCTCGACGAGGCGCTGCGCTCCGCACCACAACGCCCGGAACTGGCCGCTGTCGGACAGCGGCTCAACCCCGAACAGCTGCGCACCATGGCGCTGAACGCCACCGCACTCATCACGGCGGCCGCGGCGACCGAGTACCAGCACTACGTGAAGGTCCGCGAGGAACTGCGCCAGCCGGCGTCGTCCACCCCGTCGTCCGTCAGCGAGACCGGCTCCACGGAGCCGGGCGGCGCGGGCGCGATGGGGCTCGCCACCACCCTGGGGGAGGCTGCCGAGGGTGCGGGTGCCGTCGCCGTCGCCGCCGTCCTCACCCCCGTCCTCGCCGGCACGGCCGCGGCGATCTTCCTGCTCGTGGGCTACATCCTCAAGATGCTCACCCCCGAGCCGACGTTCGCCAAGACCATGATCACCGCCGGATGGGCGTTCGGCGCCATGACCGCCGCGGCGATCCTCGTCGCCGCAGTCGGGCTGCTGCTCACCGCCCTGCGCAACAGGCCCTCGCTCGACACCGGCCCCTACGGCGAGTCGGGCGGTGAAGTGGCCCGGGCCAGGGAGGCCTGGCACGACGCCCTTCTGGAACGCGGCATCCTGCCGTTCCTCCAGGAGGCGCTCGCGGCTCCGGGCACGGCGGCACTGCGCCGTACGACACCACCGGGACCGAGTCGGATGCCGCACCTCGGCTACGACCGCCCGGGCTTCTCCAGCCCTGACGACGGCCCCGCGCCGGGTCACCGGCCGAGCTTCAGCAGCC
Organism: Streptomyces sp. NPDC050508; assembly: GCF_040655155.1. Lineage (NCBI taxonomy): Bacteria > Bacillati > Actinomycetota > Actinomycetes > Kitasatosporales > Streptomycetaceae > Streptomyces > Streptomyces sp. NPDC050508. The sequence continues at coordinate 666,725 of NZ_JBFAJJ010000002.1, read as the reverse complement.
CGGACTTCAGCAGCCCGGACTTCGGGGGGCCCGAGCACCAGCCGGAGTAGCCCCTCGGCTTGCGCCCCCACCCAGGGGAGCGCAAGCCGAACACCCGGTCACGGCGTCACAGGGGCGGACGAGTCGTGCGCTCGTCGAACTCCTCCCGTGCCGCGTGGATGGCGGAGATGTTCGCCTGCGACCAGTCGGTGATGCTCCGCACCAACCCGCCCACCTCCTGGCCCAGTTCGGTCAGCCGGTACTCCACACGCGGCGGCACGGTCGGATACACCGTGCGGATCAGCAACCCCTCCCGCTCCAGCGCACGCAGCGTCTGCGTCAGCACCTTCGCCGTCACGCCGTCCAGCCGTCGCCGCAGTTCGGTGAACCGCATGGGCCGGCCGTTCTCCAGTGCGACCAGCACCAGCATGGTCCACTTGCCGGCGATCAGTTCCAGTACGGCACGGGTGGGGCAGTCGCGCAGGAAGACCTCCACGCCACCGTGTTTCCTCAGGTCGAAGCCGGTATCCATGAGGAACTTCGATATCAGACAAGTGCCTTCTTCCGCAGGGTGATCGCCCGGGCCGACCATGGAACGCGCCACGCGCCACGCCACCGCGCACCACGCACCGCTTCCCGCTGACGAGGAGTCCGGATGTCCGCCCGCATGCATGCCATCGTCCAAACCGCGTTCGGCGGCCCCGAGACGCTCACCTACGTCGAGACCGACCTACCCGAGCCCGGCCCCGGCGAGGTACTGCTGCGCGTCGCCGGCGCCGGAGTCAACCCGGGCGACGCGGTGCTCCGGTCCGGCCGGGTGCCGGAGCTGGTCCGCCTGCCGTGGACGCCGGGCAACGACGTGGCCGGTGTCGTCGAGCGGGTCGGCGAGGGCGTGACGCGGTTCGCGCCGGGCGACGAGGTGTACGGCATGCTTCCCGTCACCGGGCGCGGCGCGTACGCCGAGTTCACCGCCGCACCGGCCGACGCGCTGACGCCCGCACCCAAGAACCTCGACCTCGTGCACGCCGGAGCCGTCCCCCTGGTCGCCGTCACCGCCTGGCAGGCACTGGCCGTGCTGGCGCGCGTCCGGCCCGGCGACCGGGTGCTGATCCACGCGGCGGCGGGCGGCGTCGGTCACGTCGCCGTCCAACTGGCCAGGGAACTCGGGGCGTACGTCATCGGCACCGCCCGCACGGCCAACCACGAGTTCCTGCGCGGGCTGGGCGCCGACGAACTGATCGACCACACCACCACCGACTTCCGGACCGTCGTCACCCCGGTGGACACGGTCCTGGACCTGGTCGGCGGTTCCTACGGCCCGCGGTCCCTCGAAGTGCTCCGGCCGGACGGTCTGCTCATCGGCGCGTCGATCGACCCCGGCACGGACGAGCAGCAGGCCGCCGCCCGTGGCCTGCGCTACACATGGGTCACGGCCGAGCCCTCCGGCGCCCTGCTGAAGCAGGTCACGGAACGCATCGAGGCGGGTCGGCTACGGGTCTCCGTCCAGCGCACCTACCCACTGGCCGAAGCCGCCGAGGCCCACCGCACGATCGAGGGCAAGCGCACCACCGGCAAGCTCGTCCTCGTGCCGTGACCCGTACTCCATGACCCACGACCCATGCCCTGTGATCTGTCACCCGTGACGAGGAAGGTCGATGATCGCGATGCCCTCCGGCTGCGCGACAGCCAGTCGCGTGCCGTCCAGATGCAGGGCCGCAACGGGCGTCGGTATGTGAGTGACCCCGTAACTGCCGTCTCTGAGAGACACCTCCACGGCCGGCCACTCCGCCATCGACGCCCCCGTCGTGACATCGATCAGCCGCGGGTGCCCGTACAGCGAGACGACCGTGTCACCCCACGGGATCAGCGTGCCGATGCTGAAGTCGACCCTGTTGCGATGAACCCACCGCTTTTCGGAGAGCGACCACACGCCCAACTCCTGCGGGCCCAGGGCAGGAGTCTCCTCGTCGTCGAGGAACTCCTCCCCGGTCGCCACGGCCAGGCGGTCACCGTCGAGCCAGCAGGCTGAAACCACCTCGGCATCGGTACCCGGGTCCAAGGGCAGTACGCCACGGCCGTCGAGCACAGCGGGGTCCGTCAACGCATCGTCCAGGTCGAAGACTTCGACGATCCCGTACGGATGCCACACCCAACCCGCCGACAGCAGATGGGTCCCACCCGGAGACACCGCCAGGCGCGAATGGAAAACGTCCCTCGGACTACGGTCGCCGACGGTGAGCCGTTCCCCCGATTCCGCGTCCTCGATCTCAAGGACGTCGTACCGGTCCGGGCAGTGGACCAGTACCTCACGGCCGTCCCGCAGCACCCCGAGTGCGACCGGATAGTCGAAGTCCTCGGCGTGCTCGTCGCTGCGGTCCAGCTCACGGACCAGCCGATCGCCCTCGATCAACAGTGCCTCGGTGCCCCGCTCGGCGTAGACCACGGTGAAGCGGCCGGACGGAGAGCTGACGCTCCGGTCGAAGGGAAACTCATGAACGACCGAGGCAACATGCTCCACACCATCAGGACCCCACCGCCGACCACCCACGACATCGACCAGATCATCGCCGTCCCACCCCAGCGACTGTGCCTCGTCCGTCACCTGCAGAAGGTTCACGGTCTCCATCGCCCTCTAGTCCCCCAACTCACAACGCCCCCCTGAAGCAGCGCCAATCTACGCGGTACATCCGGGGGTGAACCCGTAGTTCGTACGGGGGCCAGGTGCACCCCACATTCGGAGGGCAGTCCCATCCCCTCACGTCGGCAGATCCGGTTGGCTGGTGATCGTCACCGACCGGAAACCGGAGCACCGGGGGATACGAACATGCAGATGCCGTCGTCGAAAAAGGCCGGCGCCGCCGCACTGGCAGCAGCACTGCTCGCACTGGCCTCACCCCTGGCAGCGACCGCCGCCACCACATCCACCGCCACCGCCACGCACACGGCGCCGAGGCCGTCGTCCTACACCGAGCACACACTCCAACAGGACCTCGCAGCCGTACGAAAGGCCGGCGGCGGTGATGTGAACGTGCTGGCCAGGGTCGACGGACCGAACGGCCCGCCGCTCATGGCACGCATCGGCACCCGCACGGTCGACTCCACGGCCCCGATCCCCTGGAACGCGCACTTCCGCGTGGCGAGCACGACGAAGACCTTCGTGGCGACCGTCGTCCTCCAACTCGTCGCGGAGAAGCGGCTGTCGCTCGACGACATCGTCGAGCACTGGCTGCCGGGAGTCGTCACGGGCAACGGCAACGACGGCACCCGCATCACCGTCCGCGACCTGCTCCGCCAGACCAGCGGCCTGTACGACTACATCGACGACCCGGAGATCCAGGACCGGCTGATCAACCACTTCGACGAGAACCGCTACGACGCCACCCCCACGGCCGACCTGGTCGCGGTGGCGATGAAGCACCGGCCGGTGTTCGTCCCCCAGCCGGGCGGCGCCACCCGCTGGGCGTACTCCAACACCAACTACCTGTTGGCCGGGATGATCGCGGAGAAGGCCAGTGGCGCGAGCTGGCAGGACCTGGTCGAGCACCGGGTGATCGCGAAACTGGGACTGCGCAACACCTCCGTCCCCGGGCTGAACCCCTTCCTGCCCGACCCGCACGTGAACGCGTACCTGACGACCGCCGACGGCAGGCGTCTCGACGTCACCGACCACAGCTTCCAGCACACCGCGGACTCCGGCGTGGTGAGCACCACCGCCGACCTGAACACCTTCTTCCGTGCCCTGGCCGACGGCAGGTTGCTCCCCGCCGAGCAGTGGCGCGAGATGCGGCAGACCGTCGAGCGGACCGACGACCCGGAGGACGTGGCCGAGATGCCCGAGGGAACCTACGGCCTGGGACTCCGCAAGATCCCGCTCTCCTGCGGCGGTTTCTCCTACATGCACGAGGGCGACGGCGCGGGCGTCAACACCCGCCCCGCGGTGAGCGCGGACGGCAGCCGCGCGGTGACGGTCTCCATCACGACCACCACCGCACCGCCGGACCTGGCCGCCCTCAACCGCGCGACAGGCACCCTTGTCGACCATGCCCTGTGCAAGAAACCCGCCAAGCACTGACCTGACCGAAGAGCCGGGCCGGTCTCCGTCAGTCGGCGATCGGCAGATACACCCGGTTGCCCGCCGCCGCGAACTCCTTCGACTTCCGAGCCATGCCCTCTTCGACCTCCGACTTTGTGCCACCGTGCTCACGGCGGATGTCCTGGGAGATCTTCATCGAGCAGAACTTCGGCCCGCACATCGAGCAGAAGTGCGCCGTCTTGGCCGGCTCCGCCGGAAGCGTCTCGTCGTGGAACTCCCGTGCCGTGTCCGGGTCGAGGGCCAGGTTGAACTGGTCCTCCCAGCGGAACTCGAAGCGGGCGTCGGACAGCGCGTCATCCCACTCCTGTGCACCTGGGTGCCCCTTGGCGAGGTCGGCTGCGTGGGCGGCGATCTTGTAGGTGATGACGCCGGTCTTGACGTCGTCACGATTGGGCAGACCCAAGTGCTCCTTGGGCGTGACATAGCAGAGCATGGCCGTGCCCCACCAGGCGATCATCGCGGCACCGATGCCAGAAGTGATGTGGTCGTACGCAGGCGCGACGTCCGTCGTCAGCGGGCCGAGCGTATAGAACGGAGCTTCATCACAGATCTCCTGCTGAAGGTCGATGTTCTCCTTGATCTTGTGCATCGGGACATGTCCCGGGCCCTCGATCATGGTCTGTACGTTGAAACGCTTGGCGATCGTGTTGAGTTCCCCGAGCGTGCGCAACTCCGCGAACTGCGCCTCGTCGTTGGCGTCCGCGATCGAACCCGGCCGCAGACCGTCGCCCAGCGAGTACGTGACGTCGTAGGCGGCGAGGATCTCGCACAGTTCCTCGAAGTTCTCGTACAGGAACGATTCCTTGTGGTGCGCCAGGCACCAGGCCGCCATGATCGAACCGCCCCGCGAGACGATGCCCGTCTTACGGTTGGCTGTCAGCGGCACGAACGGCAGCCGCACGCCCGCGTGGACCGTCATGTAGTCCACGCCCTGTTCGGCCTGTTCGACGACCGTGTCCTTGTAGATCTCCCAGGTCAGCTCCTCCGCTCGGCCGTCGACCTTTTCGAGCGCCTGGTAGAGCGGCACCGTGCCGATGGGGACGGGGGAGTTGCGCAGCACCCACTCGCGAGTGGTGTGGATATTGCGGCCGGTGGACAGGTCCATGACCGTGTCAGCGCCCCAACGGGTCGCCCAGGTCATCTTCTCGACCTCCTCCTCGATGGAGGAAGTGACCGCGGAGTTGCCGATGTTGGCGTTGACCTTCACCAGGAACCGCTTACCTATGATCATCGGTTCGATCTCGGGGTGGTTGACGTTGGCCGGCAACACCGCACGCCCCGCGGCGATCTCCTCCCGGACCACCTCGGGCGCAACGTTCTCCCGTACGGCCACGAACTCCATCTCGGGCGTGATCTCACCCCGTCGCGCATAGGCGAGTTGAGTGACCGCCTCGCCACCCCGCCCGCGCCGCGGCTGACGCGGTCGGCCGGGGAACACCGCGTCCAAATTGCGCAGTCCACCGCGCGGTGATGTGTGCTTGATTCCGTCGTCCTCTAGGCGGACGGGACGGCCCGCGTACTCCTCGGTGTCACCGCGAGCGATGATCCAGTTCTCCCGCAGCGGCGCCAGCCCCCTGCGGACGTCGGTGTCGACGAGTGGATCGGTGTACGGGCCGGAGGTGTCGTACAGCGTCACGGACTGCCCGTTGGTGAGGTGCACCTGACGGACCGGCACTCGCAGATCGGGGCGTGAGCCCTCGACGTACCCCTTGTGCCAGCCGATGGACTTCCCGGCCTCCGTGGGCTGTTCGTCCTGGCTGGAGGCAGGCGTGCGTACGTCCTTGTTGGTCATGAGACCTACTCCCTACGCCGGCATTACCCGGTAACAGGTTCAGCGGTCGACGCAGCGGCTTCCGTCAGCCGATGTTTCATGTGAAACATCACTCGATTCAGGTGACGTTTCCCGTGAAACATCGCAGAGACGAAGGTCAGCGCCCTCTCAGCCCGGTGCTCCGAGCTCCCGCGTGTGCAAAGGTGCCTCCACGCTAGCGTCATAAGTGGCGCGGTGAACAGTGGGCCCCCGGCGTTCTTGCGATGATCGGGCGGTGACCACGACGCAGCAGCCCCCGTACCCGCCGACCGGGCCGCCCCATGGCCACGACCACGGATCCGGCGACGACCACGGTTCCGGTTCCGGGCACGATCACGGATCGGGCGGGGACAGCGGGCACGGTTCCGGCGCCAGCGGTGGGCACGGTCATTCGCACAGCCATGGCCCCGCCGCTCCCGTCTCCCGGCACCTGCGAAAGGTCATCGCGGCGATCCTGATCCCCTTCACGGTGGCGGTCGTTGTCGGGATGGTCGTGCTGTGGCCCGGCGGCGCTCCCTCGCACAAGCGCACCGGCGTCGGCTTCGACCGGCAGACACAGCAGGCGACGGTCACCAAGGTCGTCAGCGTGAGCTGCGCGTCGGTGAACGCCTCGGGCGGGGGCTCGACCGGCGACACCTCCACCGCCGAGGGCTCCTCGGCGGCACAGGAGGCGGCCGGTACCTGCAAGAAGGCGACGGTCACGGTCGGCACCGGCAAGGACAAGGGCCGTACGTTCACGGAGATCGTGCAGCCTGACCAGTCACGGCAGTTGCATCAGGGCGAGAAGGTCGTGGTCGCGTACGAGCCCTCCGCGCCCAGGGATCTGCAGTACTCGGTCACCGATGTGAACCGTAAGTTCCCGATGGCGCTGCTCGCCGGGATCTTCGCCCTGGCCGTCGTGGTGGTGGGCCGACTGCGCGGTGTCATGGCGCTGGTGGCGCTGGCCATCAGCTTCATGATCCTCAACTTCTTCATCCTGCCCGCGATCCTGCACGGCTCGAACCCGCTGATCGTGGCGGTGGTCGGGTCGAGCGCCATCATGCTGATCGCCCTCTACATGTGCCACGGCCTGTCGGCCCGTACGTCGGTGGCGGTGCTCGGGACGCTGATGTCGCTGGTGCTGATCGGCGTCCTGGGTTCGGTGTTCATCGGCTGGGCCGCGCTCACCGGCAACACGGACGACAACACGGGCCTGATCCACGGCCTGTACCCGTCGATCGACATGAGCGGTCTGCTGCTCGCCGGCGTCATCATCGGTTCGCTCGGCGTGCTCGACGATGTGACGGTCACGCAGACGTCGGCGGTCTGGGAGCTGCACGAGGCCAACCCGTCGATGGGCTGGCGGGGGTTGTACCGCGCCGGTATCCGGATCGGCCGCGACCACATCGCGTCCGTGGTCAACACGCTCGTCCTCGCCTACGCGGGCGCCGCCCTGCCGCTGCTGCTGCTCTTCTCCATCGCGCAGAGCAGCGTCGGGGCCGTCGCCAACAGCGAGTTGGTCGCCGAGGAGATCGTGCGCACGCTGGTGGGCTCGATCGGCCTGGTCGCGTCGGTACCGGTCACCACGGCCCTCGCGGCCCTGGTGGTCTCCGCGGACCGACCGGGATCCGACACGGCTCCGGCGGGAGCGCCCGCTGCGGCCACGGCCGCGCCGAGTGCCAAGCCCGCGGCGGCGCGCGGCGGCAAGGGCCGGCGCCGCAAGCACTGAGGACGGCGGGAACCGCCGCACAGAGCCGAGCAGAAGCGTTACTGCGGACTCTGGGCCCCGGAGGACCAGTCAGGGCTCGGGCGCCCCCAGGAGGCTCATGGAACTCCAGGAATCGTGGCGAAGCGTTACGCCACCCCGGCCGCCGTAACAACGCTTCAGCCGGCGCTCTGCTCCTCCGCCAGGATGCGGTCGAGCGCCTCGTCGAGATGGGCGTCGAAGTCCGCGAGGGCGCCCTCCTGGCCGAGCGGAACCAGCCGGTCCGTGCGGTCGAGGAACGCCACGAGGGGAGCCGTGCCGGTGCGGAACAGCGCCTGGTCGCTGCCGACCTGAAGCCGGATCAGCACCTCGCCCAGCATCTCGGGATCGACGGGCTCGATCCGCACATCGCCTTCCCCGCACGGCCTGCCCAGGCCGTCGATCAGCAGCTCCCGGCCGAAGGTCCAGGTCACCGGGGCGTCGCCCGGCAAATGGAAGGTCAGCCGTACGGCGTACGGATCGCATGTCTCGTAACCCAGTTCAACCGGGATACGGAAGGAGAGCTCCTCGGAGACGAGAAAGCTCATCATGACCTCTGCCTGTACGGACTCGCGCATCGCCTATCCCGTCAACTGCCGTTGCCTGGCCGGGAATGATCCCCGTGACACTGAAGGAATATTGCTGAACGTACACGTTAGATCACAAGGAGTAAGTTTTCAGATACTGATAGAGAGCGCGAGCGACCCCAGCAGCCTCCCGACCTCGCTCTGCAACTGCCGAGCCGCGGCCAACAGGCGATCGGCCTGATGCGACGGCAGGGAAATCGCCATCGTGGCCGCCGTGGCGCCGAGCGTGATCGGAATCGCCGCGCAGACCGTCCCCAGTGCGTACTCCTGACGCTCCACCACCAGCTCCATCCGGCGCATCCGTTCCAGGCGCCGCAACAGGGAGTGGCCGTCCCGCACGGTGTACGGGGTGAGGGACTGCGCGGGGTAACGGTCGAGGTGGTCGCGGCGGGCGTCCTCGTCCAACTGGGCCAGCAGACACTGCCCGATCGCGTGCGCGTGCCCCGTCTCACGGAAGTCGGCCCACTCCTCGACCGCCGGGTTGCCGGGGGTGTCGGCGACGCACATGACCTCGATCTCACCCTCGCGGTACATCGCGTAGTAGACCGGTACGCCGATCGAATCCCGCCAGGCGGCCAGCGCGTCGACGATCGTGCTGCGACGTTTCTCCTGTGCTCCGCTGCTGCTCAACCGCTCGGCTGCCTCCCCGAGGAAGAACAGCCCTTTGTCACGGCGGAGATAGCCCTCGTGCACGAGGGTCCGCAGCAGGTGGTATGCCGTAGGGAGGGCGAGGCCGGTCTCGCGGGCCAGTTGCTTGGCGGGGGCGCCGTACTGGTGCGCGGCGACGGACTCCAACAAGCGCATCGCCCGCTGGACGGAACCGATGAGGGTGGCGGACTGCTGCTGGTCGGCGACCGTCACGGAGCGCTGTTGCGGCGGGGCCGCCACTGGGCGCAGCCGCGTGGGGACCGCCACCGAGCGCGGCTGAATATGCGGTACGGGCGGGGTGGGAGGTGCGTGCGGTACTACGGGTGCGGTGTCAACCGTGGCCAAGGGTCACTCCCGAAGCGCGAGGGGGCAGCCCGTGCGGGGAACACGGGGAGGGGGTGCGCCGCCCGCGGGGTTTCGTCCCCGCGTCGAATTCCGGACTTTAACCGCCTACCGCCACCCGCAGACGGCCTGTCCGGAAAACTTCCCTCGCCCGAGGGAACCGGTGATTCCTGTTACCGATCACCGGTTGCCCAGCAGGGACCTCACCAGTCGCCGCGTGAGGAGGAACTCGACGTGAACTTCCGCACGACGTAGATCACTCCACCGACCAGCGCCACGAAGACCAGCAGCTTGAAGAGCAGTCCGATCACGATGCTCACAACGGTCGCTATCAGCCCGCCGAACACGACCAGGGCGATGACCGGCACCGCGACCCACTTCACCCACCACGGCAGTCCCGCGAAGATCTCTCGCATTGTCCTCGTCCTGTACCTCTCCGCCCGTCGCTCGAACCGGGTCCTGTCGGTGTCCGGCACTCCTGTGCCGGATCTCTGATGTCCTGCACTCGATGCTAGGGCGGTCGAGAGCCGAACGGGGGCCTCGTATCCCTTGTCCTCCCCTGACCGTTCCCCTAGGGAACCCTGAGACGCGGGTCAGGCTTCGGGTGGAGAGAACACCACCATCACCCGCAGGTCCTCGCTGATGTGGTGGAACTTGTGGGCCACCCCGGCCGGCACGTAGACCACACTGCCGCGCGCCACCTGGGTGGTCTCCATGCCGACGGTGATCGCGGCACGGCCGCTCACCACGAAGTACACCTCGTCCTGGTTGTGCGGCTGCTGCCGGTCGTACTCACCGGCGTCCAGTGCGTACAGGCCGACCGACATGTTCTTCTCACGCAGGAACTGCAGGTATGCCCCGTCGTTGGCGGCACGCTCCGCCTCCAGTTCATCCAACCGGAATGCCTTCATCGCCCTCGTCCACGCTCGGAGTCGATCTCTTCTGTCACGATCAGACACATGAAGAATTTCCTAGTCAAGACGATCGCCAACGCGGGTGCCCTGGCGGTCGCCGTATGGCTGCTCGACAAGATCACCCTGACCGGTGACAGCACCTTCAAGAAGGTCTGGACCCTGATCCTCGTCGCCCTGGTCTTCGGCCTGGTGAACTTCCTGGTCAAGCCCATCGTCAAGGTGCTGACCTTCCCGCTGTTCATCCTGACGCTCGGTCTGATCACCCTGGTGGTCAACGCGCTGATGCTGATGCTCACCTCGTGGCTGGCGGACAAGCTCGACCTGAGTTTCCACGTCGAGGGCTTCTGGACCGCCGTCCTGGGCGGCCTGATCATCTCGGTCGTCTCCTGGGCGCTCAACGTCGTCCTGCCCGAAGGGGACTGAGCGCGCGATGACCTACCGCGTCAGTTTCGTCTGCACCGGCAACATCTGCCGCTCCCCGATGGCCGAATCGGTCTTCCGCGCGCGGGTGGAGGAGGCCGGGCTCGGCGGCCTGGTCGAGGTCGACAGCGCGGGCACGGACGGCTGGCACGAGGGCGACGGCGCGGACCCGCGCACCGTGGCCGTCCTGGAGGAGCACGGCTACGGGACCGACCATGTCGCCCGCCGGTTCCAGGCCTCCTGGTTCTCCCGCCTGGACCTCGTCATCGCCCTCGACTCCGGCCACCGCAAGGCCCTGCGCCGCCTCGCACCGACCGAGGAGGACACCCAGAAGGTCCACCTGCTCCGCTCCTACGACCCTGAGGTCGCCGACGACCTCGACGTACCGGACCCGTACTACGGAGGCCTGGACGGCTTCAAGGAGTGTCTTGAGATGGTGGAGGCGGCGAGCACGGGACTGCTCGCCGCGGTACGTGAGGAAGTGGAGGGACGAGCGATATGAGTGATTCCGCTGCAGACGGAGGTATCGGGAGCGGCGCCGGGGACGGCACGCGCGCGGTGCGGGCCGGTCTTCCCGAGCCGGTCAAGTACGAACCGACGCTCCCCGGACCGGTGTTCGCGGCGCACTTCCATCTCCCGGGCGAGGCGACGGGCCCGTACAAGTACGGCCGGGACGAGAACCCGACCTGGACCCATCTGGAGCGCGCCATCGGCGAGCTGGAGGCGCCCGGGCGGGACGACGTCGAGACGCTCGTGTTCGCCTCCGGCATGGCCGCCATCTCCTCGGTGCTCTTCTCCCAACTGCGCGCCGGCGACACGGTCGTACTGCCCGACGACGGCTACCAGGTGCTGCCCCTGGTGCGCGAGCAGCTGGAGGCGTACGGCATCGAGGTGCGTACCGCGCCGACCGGCGGGGACGCCCAGCTCGACCTCCTCGACGGCGCGAAGCTGCTGTGGATCGAGACCCCCTCGAACCCCGGGCTCGACGTGTGTGACGTACGACGGCTCGCCGAGGCGGCACACACGCGTGGCGCCCTGGTGGCGGTGGACAACACCCTCGCCTCGCCCCTGGGGCAGCGCCCGCTGGAACTCGGCGCCGACTTCTCCGTGGCCAGCGGCACCAAGCAGCTCACCGGGCACGGGGACGTCCTTCTCGGATACGTCGCCGGGTCCGACGCCTCCGCGATGGCCGCCGTACGCCGTTGGCGCAAGGTCGTCGGCGCGATTCCCGGGCCCATGGAGGCCTGGCTCGCGCACCGTTCGATCGCCACGCTCCAGTTGCGTGTCGACCGGCAGAACGCCACCGCGCTGACCCTCGCGCAGGTCCTGCGCGAACGGGCCGACGTGACGGGCCTGCGCTACCCGGGGCTGCCCGACGACCCCTCGTACAAGATCGCCTCGCAGCAAATGCGGCGCTACGGGTGTGTGGTTTCGTTCACGCTGCCCACGCGCACGCGTGCCGAGCGTTTTCTCGACGCGCTGCGGCTCGTGGACGACGCGACGAGCTTCGGCGGGGTGCGGTCCACGGCCGAACGCCGGGGACGCTGGGGAGGCGACGCGGTACCGGAGGGTTTCGTTCGGCTCTCGGTCGGTGCCGAGGATCCCGAGGACCTGGTGGCCGATGTGCTGCGTGCGCTGGACGAGTCGGCGCGGTGAGCGCTTTACGTACCGCCGGCCGGTGTCCGGCTACGTACAACGGACGGTCCGAGCCTCCCCCCTCGTGGCTCGGACCGTCCCCGGTTCTGCGCGCGAAGAACCGCGCGCACAAGGCTAGTTGACTCTGTGTCAGTGTCCAATCACAGTAGCGACAGAGACCTATCGACTTATTTATAGTTGGGCCCTGCCCGGGGCCGGAGGAAGGGTGGGGAAAGGGGAGTGCGTGCCATGGATCTGGCCTTGCTGCGCACCTTCGTGACCGTGCACCGGGCTGGTTCCTTCACCCGTGCCGCAGCCCTGCTCGGTCTCTCGCAGCCGGCGGTGACGTCCCAGATCCGCACCCTGGAACGGCAGTTGGGCCGCCCCTTGTTCCTGCGCCAGGCCCGTGGAGTCACCCCCACGACCATGGGCGACGAACTCGCGCACAAGGCCGCTCCGCATCTCGACGCTCTCGTTGAGATCGCCGAGACGGGGCCCGACAACGACTCCTCGCTGCGCACCCTGCATCTGGCCGGTCCTCCCGAGTTCACCGCCGAGCGGGCGCTGCCCGCGCTCACGAAGCTGACCGGCGACGACAGCCAGGGCTTCGCGCTGCGTGCGTCCTTCGGGAACGCCGAGGAGACCCTGGAGGGACTGGCCGCCGGACATCATGATCTGGCCATCAGCACGGCCCGTCCGCGAGGCGCTCTGCTCACCGCGACAACGCTCTGCGACGAGGAGCACGTCCTGGTCGCCGCCCCGCACCGGGCCGAGCAGATCGGCTCCGCGAAGCTCGACCGCAAGGACGCACCCGTCCTGGACGACCTCCCCGTCGTCGAGGTCCACGAGTCGCTGCCCTTCGTCTCCCGATACTGGGCCTCCGTCTTCGACTCCCGCCCGGCCGCCCCGGGCACCGTGATCGTGCCGGACCTCCGTGCGGTCCTCGCCTGTGTGATCGCGGGCGCCGGGCTCGCGGTACTGCCCCGCTATCTGTGCGCCCTGGCGCTGAAGCGCGGCGAGGTCGTCCCGCTCCACGAACCCGCGGTCCCGCCGCTGCGGACGTATTTCCTGGTCGTGCGCACCGGAACTCTTGCGATGCCGCACATCGCCCGGGCCCACGAGTGGCTGCACCGCGCGGCCACCGACTGGGGCTGACCAGGCACTTCGTCAGCGGTTCACGCCGACCCCGCCAAATGTCACGCTCTGAACCGTCAAGGTGACGTCTTGCGATGTTTCACGTGGAACCAGCCGGGCCACATTTCTCCCATGACCGTCCGACCCGTGGTCAAGCGCACCGCACGCGCCGTTCTCCTCGACGGCGACGACCTGATCCTGATCAAGCGCACCAAGCCCGGTGTAGATCCCTACTGGGTCACGCCCGGTGGCGGGGTCGAGCCCGAGGACACAACCGTCGTCGACGCCCTGCACCGCGAGGTGCACGAGGAGCTCGGCGCCAAGATCACCGACGTGGTGCCCTGCTTCGTGGACACCGTCGAGCACATCGGCGAGAACAGCAGCACGACCGGCGTGAAGGTGCAGCACTTCTTCGTCTGCCACCTGGAGTCCATGGACCCGGCGCTACGCCACGGCCCCGAAGTGGACGATCCCCTCGGTGAGTACGAGATCGTACGAGTGCCCTTCACCAGGGTCGGCATCGCGTCCGTCCATCTCGTGCCCCTGTCTCTACGGCACTATCTGGACGGCAACATCGAAGGGGTCCGCGCGATGCACGCTCCCGATCTGGGCTGACACCGCCGGCGCCGGGTCAGCTCCCGGTGGCCACCAGTTCCTCGACCGAGTCGTGCCGTATGCGTTCCGACGGGATACCGACGTCCCTCAGGGCATGGACACTGCTGCGGATCATTCCGGGCGGGCCCGAGAGATAGGCGTCGTACGCGTTCCACGGCCCGTACGCGCGTATGGCGTCCGGGAGTTGGAGGTGCCCCTGCTGGTCGACGATCGGCCGGACCTCAAGCCATGGATGGGACTGCTGAAGCCGGAGCATCGTGTCGATGTCGTAGAGGTCGTGGTCCGTGCGGGCTCCGTAGAACACCTCCACCGGCCGCCGCTCACCGTGCTCGGCGATGTCCTCGACCAGTGCCTTGATCGGCGCTATGCCGGTGCCGCCGCCGAGGCAGAGCAGGCCACTGTCGGTCGTGTGGTCCACGGTCATCGAACCGGCGGGCGGGCCGAGCCTGATGACGTCACCGGGCCGGGCGCGGTGCACCAGCGCGTTCGAGACCCAGCCCGCCGGGACGGCCTTCACGTGGAAGGTCAGAAGTCCGTCCGAGCGGGGCGCGGAGGCGAAGGAGTAGTGCCGCCAGATCCGCGGCCACCACGGCGTCTCCACGCTCGTGTACTGCCCGGCGAGGAAGGGGTAGGGCTGGTCGGGGCGAATGGTGACGACCGCGATGTCCTGGGTCCTGAGATCGTGGGTGACGACCTCCGCGTGCCACCAGGCAGGGGCGCGCAGTTCGTCCGCTGCCGCCGCGTCGATCATCACCTGCGAGATCGTCGTGTACGCCCGGACCCAGGCCGCCTCCATCTCCGCGTCCCAGACGGCGGAGGCGTACTTGTTCAGCGCGCCGATGAGGCACTCGCCGACGGCCGGGTAGTGCTCGGCCCGGGTGCCGTACTTGCGGTGCCCACGGCCGAGGTTCTGCAGATAGGCGACGAGGACCTCGGTGTTGTCGATGTGCTCGGCCGCGGTGAGCAGCGCCTTCAGCAACCGGTCCCGCTGGGTGTCCATCGCCGCCGGGAACAGCGACCGCAGATCGGGGTGCCGTACGAAGAGCAACGCGTAGAAGTACGAGGTGACCTTGTCGGCGACGGGAGCGACTTCGGCCATGGTCCGGCGGATGAGTACGGCGTCCGGGGAGGCCTTCTCGGTGACGGGGCCGGAAGAACGCTGGGCAGGCACGCGCACGGCGACGGCCGGGGCTGCCTCCGCGACGGCCGGAGCGGGCGCGGCGGGCGGGGGTGAGGTCGGCGCCGGTGCAGTCCGCTCGGGTGCGGGAGGCAGGACCTGGACAGGCGTGGCGGGCTGCGGGGCGGTCAAGGCCGGTGGTATTCGTTCCTGGCCGGGTGGGACGTCCCTCTGAGCAATGTGCCCGTCCGGATCCCGCACGGCACCGTCGCGGCTCGGAGCAGATCGCACCGAACTCTCCGTGGGTGGGCGCTCGTTGCTCCCCGCCGCGCCTCTGCGGACCGGTCGCAGCACGGCCGGACGTCGCCCCTCCGTCGTCTCACGTCCACCGCCCGGAGGCACTTCCGGCTGCTTACGCGGCGTGAACCAGCCGCTGCCGCCGGACGTGCCGTTGTCGGCCGACGCGGTGGTCGGAGCGTCCATGGTGTGCCTCGCCTCGAACATCTTTCGGTCGGACGGCGTGCTCCCTCAGTCGGAAGCTGCCTGCTTTCCGCGCGGACGGCTTGTCTTTTCCCCGTTCGGTCAAGCGGCCAATACAGCCATATCCAACCCACATTCCCACTGCGTACGGACAAGTAAGGCGAGAGTGTGACATTGCCCGCAGTACTCTCACGCGACGCCCTGCCCCGGACAAGAACCGGAGTCGACCATACCGGCCCGCGCTGCGCACACAAGTCCGGCCTTGCTCCCCCACGCACAGGGGGAGGGGCGAACCATCAATTCCCTCAATTACCGGGCGCCGCGCACCAATTCGTAGGCATCCCACAGATCCCGCCCCGCATAGGAGTGGGACGCAAGGCCCGACAGATGCTGGTCAGCGTTGACCGCGACGGAGACGGGCACGGCACTGAACAGATCCTTGTCCGACATCGAGTCGCCGTAGGCGACGCAGTCCGCCCTCGTCACCCCGAACTCCTCACACAGCCGATCCGCGATCACCACCTTGGCAGCGGCACTGAGGACTCCGGTCAGGTCCATGGAAGGCTCGGTGAAGGGCACAGCGGGGAAAAGCGATCCGTGTGCCGCATGCGCGCCCCAGCCCGTGAGCCGCTCCACAAAGAAGGAAGGCGAGAGCGATACGACGGCGCAGTATTCGCCGGCGCTCCTGATCTCGGCCCAGACCTCACGGATCCGTGCCAGCCAAGGGGCCCCTTCGAAGGCCGCCGTCACATGTGCCTCGGTGAGATCCGCCCACAGCGTGTACACGCGAGTCGCATACTCCGGCGGCGCTATGAGCCCGGCCGAGATGGCCTGTTCGAGCGCCATCGTCTCGGCTTCCAGACCGAGTTGACGGGAGATCTCCAGGGGCGCACTGGATCCGTGCAGCAGAGTGCCGTCGAGGTCGAAGAGATGAAGTCTCGCCATGAACCATGAGGTTAGTGGGAGGAACTGTGGCACCTTCCGCGAGCCTCCCGGACGCTCGCCGTTCGCCGGTGTTTCACGTGAAACATCCGGCTTCTGTCGGTGCGTTGTGTCGTAGGCCATGACATGGCCAAAAGCGAGTACGTCTCACCGGAAACAGGTGGACGCCGACAACGCGGTCAGACAGCCTGACCTGCGTGCCGACTCCTTCCCTCGCCGCTCTGCCCATCCGCCGGCTGACGCTCCGTGATCGCATCGCCTGCGCCGACTTGTCCGAGAACCGGGGGTGGCCACGCGAGGAACACAAGTGGGGCTTCCTCCTCAGCGCCGGGAAGGGCTACGGCATCGACGATGCCGAGGGCGGCCTCATCGCGGCATGTGTCGTCACGGAGTACGGACCGCAGGGCCGCCCGGATCTGGGCGCCATCGGCATGGTTCTGGTCGCCGAACGGTATGCGCGCCAGGGCGTGGGACGCCGACTGATGCGCCACCTGCTTTCGGCAATGGGCACCACGCCACTGACCCTGCACGCGACTCCGAACGGCCGCCCGCTCTACGAAGAACTCGGCTTCAAGGCGACAGGCCGGGCCGAGACACTGCGCGGCCACCTCGCACCGGATGGACCTGAGTCCCGGATCTCCACCCGTGCGGCCACGGCCGAGGACCTCACCCGCATCCTGCGCCTGGATGAGGCGGTGTTCGGCACCGACCGCACGCCCATCATCACGCGACTGCCCGCCTTCGCCGACCAGTTGCGGGTGGCTGAGGAGAACGGCCGGATCATCGGGTACGCGGCTGCCTGGCCGAACATGGGCACCCAGGTCGTGGGCCCACTGATCGCACAGGACTCGGAGACGGCGAAGGCCCTCCTCGCCTCACTCGCCGCGCGCACCGACCGTCCCCTGCGTACCGACATCGACGTACGCCACGAAGACCTGCTGTCCTGGGTGAAGGAACGCGGGCTGGTGTCCTCCGCCTTCAACGCCGTCATGACGTACGGAATCGCGGAGTTGCCCGGTGACTGGACCCGACGGTTCGCTCCCCTGACGGTCGCGGCCGGCTGACGGCTTCCGGACACGGAGAACGCCGGCTCCCGACATGATCGGGAACCGGCGTTTCCGCCATCTTCAGACGTCAGACGAGTGCCTCCACGGCGGCCTGGGCGAAGCCGTGGTCCTGCGTCGGCGCGCCGCCACCGACCCCGATCGCTCCGATCAGCCGGCCGTCACGGTGCACGGGGATGCCGCCCGCGATGAACAGCAGCGGCCGGTCGAGCGCGGTGGGCAGGGTGTGGAAGAGGCCTCCGGGCTGGACGGCGTCGACGAGGTCGGCAGTGGGTGCGTTCAGCTGGAGGGCGGTGTACGCCTTGCGGGTGCTGGTCTCTCCGGAGATCAGCACAGCCCGGTCGTCCCGCCGGAAGGCGAGCAGATGACCGCCGGCGTCCAGCACGGTGATGCTGACCGTGACTCCGGCGGCCTCCGCGGCTCGACGGGCATGGGTGACGAGGAGTTCGGCGTCCTGGATGGTCAACGGGGCTACGGCGGTGGTGGTGCTCATCAGGGTTTCTCCTTGCGGGTGTTGCTGTTTCGCGTGTCGGTAGGACGGCCGGGTGCGGCCGGGAGGCACGCGGACGACCCTGGCCCCGTGCCTGCCTGCCGCGGCCCGGTGGATCAGTGGTGGACTGCGGTCCGCTGCCCGCTCGGCACGCCGCCCGCCACGACCGCGCCGTGGGCATTGGTACGGCGCTCCAGGGCGGCCGAGAGGATCGCGAGGACCAGAGCGGCCGCGGCGAGGACGGCGCCGACCCAGTTGGGGGCGGTGTAGCCGAAGCCGGCCGCGATGACGAGGCCGCCGAGCCAGGCGGACAGTGCGTTGCCCAGGTTGAAGGCGCCGATGTTCACGGCGGAGGCCAGCGTCGGGGCGCCGTGTGCCTGGTCGAGGACCCGCTTCTGCAGCGGCGGCACGGTGGCGAAGCCCAGGGCGCCGATGAGGGCGATGGTGACGGCTGCCGCGATCTTGTTGTGCGCGGTGACCGTGAAGAGCGCGAGCACGACGGCCAGGGCGCCCAGCGAGACGTACAGCATGGGCATCAGGGCGCGGTCGGCGAACCTGCCGCCGATGAGGTTGCCGCCGACCATGCCGAGGCCGAAGAGAACGAGCAGCCAGGTGACGGAGCCGTCTGCGAAGCCGGCGACGTGGGTCATCATCGGCGCGATGTAGGTGATGGCCGCGAATACACCGCCGAAGCCGAGGACGGTCATCGCCATGGCGAGCAGGACCTGGGTGTTCTTGAAGGCGGCCAGTTCGTGCCGCAGTTGTACGCCCTCCTGCTTGGGCAGGTCGGGCACCAGCTTGGCGATACCCACCAGGCCGATCACGCCGAGGCCCGCGACGATGGCGAAGGTGACACGCCAGCCGACGGACTGCCCGACGAGGGTGCCCAGCGGGACGCCCACGACGTTGGCGACGGTCAGGCCGGTGAACATCATCGCGATGGCTCCGGCTTTCTTGTCCGGGGCGACCAGTTCGGCCGCGACGACCGAGCCGATGCCGAAGAAGGCGCCATGGGCGAGTGAGGCGACCACGCGGCCGATCAACATCACCGAGAAGGAAGGAGCGACGGCGGAGAGCAGGTTGCCGACGATGAAGAGGCCCATCAGCAGCATCAGCATCCGCTTGCGAGGGATCTTGGTGCCGAGCACGGTCATCAGCGGGGCGCCGATCACCACGCCCAGCGCGTAGCCGGTGACCAGCAGTCCCGCGGTGGGGATGGAGACCCCGAAGTCATCCGCGACCTGGGGCAGCAAGCCCATGATCACGAACTCGGTCGTTCCGATTCCGAAGGCCCCGATCGCGAGGGCCAGAAGCGCGAGAGGCATGTGGAGGTACCCTTCCCAGAAGATTGCAGGAGCGCTTTGCGTGCGTTCACAATAGTTGCATACGCGGGCTATATGCAAGCGCGGACTATTTCACCTGTGCTCTATCCTGGGTTCAGCCGCTCCGGGACGGAGGAAACGCCAATGACAGCGACAGACCCCGCACTCACCGCCCTCGCCCAGGGCTGGTGCGCTCTCTCCTTGCTCCACGGGAGGATCGAGGCGCACATCGAGCGCGCCCTGCAGGCCAAGCACGATCTGAGCATGCGGGAGTACTCCCTGCTCGACGTGCTCAGCCGACAGCACGACGGTGACGGGGGTCATCTGCAGATGCGGCAGGTCGCCGACGCGGTCGTCCTCAGCCAGAGCGCCACCACCCGGCTGGTCACACGGCTGGAGGACCGCGGCCTGCTCGCGCGCTACCTGTGCCCGACCGACCGACGGGGCATCTACACGAACGTCTCCGAGTCCGGCCTCACCCTGCTCGAAGAGGCCCGTCCGACCAATGACACCGCCCTGCGCGAGGCACTCGACGAAGCGGCCAGGAACCCCGAGCTGGCGCCACTGGTCCGGGTCGTCGAGTCGATGAACGTGCCTGCCTAGCCCCGTCCCCCACCTCACACCGCTGCATATGGTGTGACCATGGGAGATCTTGAAATACGAGCCGCGGTCACCGAAGACGTCCCCGCCATCGTCGGCATGCTCGCCGACGACCCCCTGGGCTCCCAGCGCGAGTCACCGGACGACCTGACGCCCTACCTGGCCGCGCTGGAACGCCTGACCCTCGACCCGAACCAGCACCTGGTCGTCGCCGTGCGCGAGAGCCGCGTCGTCGGCACCCTCCAGCTCACGGTCGTCCCGGGGCTGTCCCGCAAAGGTGCCACGCGCTCGATCATCGAGGCCGTACGCATCCACGCGGACGAGCGAGGCAGCGGCCTGGGCACACAGCTCATCGAGTGGGCGATTGCCGAGTCGCGCCGCCAGGGCTGCCAACTGGTCCAGCTGACCTCAGATGTGACACGCACCGACGCCCACCGGTTCTACGAGCGGCTCGGCTTCACCGCCTCACACGTGGGCTTCAAGCTCCCGCTCTGACGAGAGAGCGACGCCTCCTGCCGACAGCAGGAGGCGTCGTGTTTCACGTGAAACACGACGTCTCCCCGACTACGACGGCTAACGAATCCCCCGCCACCCCTCCGGGTCCACCCCACCCGGCACAGAAGCGCTCTCGTCGTACGGCTGACGCGTGAAAACGAACGATCCAAGGTCCAGGTGGCTCACGGACCCGTCCGGGCGCCGTACGGGCCGCAGGAGCTCTCCGGCGTAATACCCCTCCAGCCCGGTCCAGGTGCCGTCGCCGTTGGCCCGGAAACGCGAACGGCGGCCGTTGCCGGCCAACGGCTCCAACAAGGCCCCTCCGTCAACTGTCAGCCGCAGGGCGAAACCGTAGGTACCCCAGTACCACTGCCCCGCCAACTCCAGTACGGCCGCGTCGACTTCGGGCATAGGGCGCCACGGCTCGGGAATCCTCGGCTCGGCCTCGGCGACGATACGGACGAGATCGGCTGCCACCGATGACAGCGGGGGCCCGGAGGTGCAGTTGGCCAGTACCACCGCCGAGACGTCGTCCGTGAGGCTGATGGTGAGGCTCGCCAGGAAGCCGGGCAGCGACCCGCCGTGGCCGATGAGCAGTCGGCCGTCGCGGCGCTGGACCTGCAGGCCGAGACCGTATGCGGAGCCGTCCAGAACGTCGGAGGCCTCCGGCGGTGCCGCGGGGGTCCGCATCTCCCGCACGGACTCCGCACTCAGTACGCGATCGTCTCCAGCGGCCAGGAACACGGCGAACCGCGCCAAGTCGCCTGTGGTGGACCAGAGTTGACCGGCCGGCGCCATAAGACCGAGGTCCTCGGAGGGTTCCGGCAACAGCACGTCGGCCCACGGATGCACCGCCCAGCCACCCGCGTGCGGTGCCTGCGGCTGAGCACTGGTGCGGTCGAGGCCCAGAGGTTCGAGCACTTCCCGCCGAAGTACGTCCTTCCACGAGGCGCCACGCAGTTCCTCGACGAGCGCGCCCAACACCGCGTAGCCAGGGTTCGAATAGTGGAACCGACGGCCGACCGGATGCAGCCGGGGATGCTCGCCCAGCACATCGCGGAGCTCCGGACGCAGAGAACCCGGCGTCCGCTCCCACCAGGGAGCCGGCGACTCGGCCGCCAACCCGCCCGTGTGCGCGAGCAGTTGGGCGACGGTGGCCTCCCCCGCGCCGGTGCCCGGCAGATGCTTCTCCAGAGGGTCACCAAGATCGAGGACGCCCTCGTCACGAAGCCGCAGCACCAAGACAGCGGTGAACGTCTTGGTGATCGACCCGATCCTGTACTGCACGTTCTCGTCCGGCCCGTGCCCGTCCACCGAGGTCCGCGCGCCGTGCCAGACGGCTCGGCCGTCCCGCACCACCGTCGCGACCAACGAGGGCGCCCGCCCCTCGGCCTGGGCCACGGCGATCCGATGCAGCAACGCCCGGCGCGTACCGGGAAGCAAGTCGTCCTGAGATGTCGTCATGCCCCCAGTCCATCCGGCAGGACGGCCGCACGTCGAGGACATTTCCCGGGATCTTGCAGGCCTGTGCCGCCCCGACGGAGTTCGGGCCGTCAGGTCACGTCTGCGCCATGTCCACGAAGCGCGAGTAGTGGCCCTGGAAGGCGACGGTGATCGTCGCCGTCGGGCCGTTACGGTGCTTGCCCACGATGATGTCCGCCTCGCCCGCGCGCGGCGACTCCTTCTCGTACGCGTCCTCACGGTGCAGCAGGATCACCATGTCGGCGTCCTGCTCGATGGAGCCGGACTCACGCAGGTCGGACACCATCGGCTTCTTGTCCGTGCGCTGTTCGGGACCACGGTTCAGCTGCGAGAGCGCGATCACCGGGACCTCCAGCTCCTTCGCCAGGAGCTTGAGGTTTCGGGACATGTCCGAGACCTCCTGCTGACGGCTCTCTTGGCGCTTGGAGCCACCGGCCTGCATCAGCTGCAGATAGTCGATGATCACCAGCTTGATGTCGCTGCGCTGCTTGAGCCGACGGCACTTCGCGCGGATCTCCATCATCGACAGGTTCGGGGAGTCGTCGATGTAGAGCGGCGCGGACGACACCTCGGGCATCCGGCGCGCCAGCCGGGTCCAGTCCTCGTCAGTCATGGTGCCGGAACGCATGTGGTGCAGGGCGACGCGGGCCTCGGCGGACAGCAGGCGCATCGCGATCTCGTTGCGCCCCATTTCGAGGGAGAAGATGACGCTCGGGAGGTTGTTCTTGATCGACGCCGCTCGGGCGAAGTCGAGCGCGAGTGTGGACTTACCCATGGCGGGACGGGCCGCGATGACGATCATCTGGCCCGGGTGCAGACCGTTGGTGAGCGAGTCGAGGTCGGTGAATCCGGTGGGCACGCCGGTCATCTCGCCGCTGCGGGAGCCGATCGCCTCGATCTCGTCGAGCGCGCCCTCCATGATGTCGCCGAGCGGAAGGTAGTCCTCGCTGGTCCGCTGCTCGGTGACCGCGTAGATCTCGGCCTGGGCCCGGTTGACGATCTCGTCGACGTCGTCGTCGGCCGCGTATCCCATCTGGGTGATGCGCGTGCCGGCCTCGACCAGGCGGCGCAGGACGGCGCGCTCGTGGACGATCTCCGCGTAGTACTCCGCGTTCGCTGCCGTCGGCACGGTCTGGACGAGCGTGTGCAGATACGATGCGCCGCCGACCTTGTTGATCTCTCCGCGCTTGGTGAGCTCGGCGGCGATGGTGATCGGGTCGGCCGGCTCGCCCTTGGCGTAGACGTCGAGGATCGCCTGGTAGATCGTCTCGTGCGCGGGCTTGTAGAAGTCGTGGCCCTTGAGGACCTCGACGACGTCGGCGATGGCGTCCTTGGACAGGAGCATGCCGCCGAGAACGGACTGCTCGGCGTCGAGGTCCTGCGGCGGCACGCGTTCGAAGGCCGAACCCGCGCCCTCCCACTCGCCGCCCTCCCTGCCGCGGTCGTGCTGCTCGTCGCGGCCGCGGCCTCCTTCACCGCGCCGTCGGGAAGCAGGGAGACGATCACTTGGACCGCTCTCGGCCCACGGGTCGTCCAAGGGCTCGGAAATACTCACCGAGCCACCTCCTCCCGTCCGTCGAGCGGACCTCGCCGTGCCCCTCATTTCTACGGCACGGCACTGACAAATGAAGCGCCCAACTCCGGTACGGGCGCGTCGGTTTTGTGATGGTTCTCAGGCCGACGGACGGAGCGGGCGCCGGTCCACCGTAGGCCCGCGGGCACCGTCAGCCAATCTGGTTATCCACAGGCCATGTGGACGACGGCCCTGATGCTGTGGAGAACCCGGCAAAACCTGTGCACGAGCCGGTGGACAGCCCTGTGAACAAGACCTCGCCACTTCCATCGCAACCGATCTGACCTGCACCTTTCCCATCCACCGGCTGTGCAGAAGAAAAACTTTCCACATCGGACCAAGATCGCTTCGAACAGTGCGCGAGAGGACACGAGGCGAGATCGGAGGTAAGGGTCACATAGCAATTGCATCTCTTACCTGTGGACGATTAGATTAGTGCTCATGACACAGGCTCCCGCGACCACCAGGGCCGCCAGACGACAGCACGACCGAGAGATCGTCATGCTGGCCGTCCCGGCCTTCGGCGCACTCGTCGCCGAGCCCCTTTTCGTCATGGCCGACAGCGCGATCGTCGGCCATCTCGGCACGGCTCAACTGGCCGGACTCGGCGTAGCCTCCGCCCTCCTGACGACAGCTGTGAGCGTCTTCGTCTTCCTCGCCTACGCCACCACCGCGGCAGTCGCCCGACGCGTCGGCGCGGGTGATCTCCAGGCCGCCATCCGCCAGGGCATGGACGGCATCTGGCTCGCCCTGCTGATCGGTGCCACCGTCATCGCCGTCGTCCTCCCTTCGGCACCGGCCCTCGTCGACCTCTTCGGCACCTCGGACACAGCAGCGCCCTACGCGACGACCTATCTACGGATCTCCTCGATAGGCATCCCGGCCATGCTGGTCGTACTCGCCGCCACCGGTGTTCTGCGCGGACTGCAGAACACAAAGACACCCCTGTACGTCGCCATCTCAGGCTTCGTCGCCAACGGCGCCCTCAACGTCGGACTCGTCTACGGCGCCGACCTCGGCATCGCCGGCTCCGCCTGGGGCACCGTCATCGCCCAGTGGGGCATGGCTGCCGTGTATCTCGTCGTGGTCGTCCGCGGAGCCCGCCGACATGGTGCCTCCCTCCGGCCCGACACCGCAGGGATCAGGGCCTCGGCACAGGCAGGCGCACCTCTCCTCGTGCGCACCCTCTCCCTGAGAGCGATCCTCCTGATCGCCACGGCCGTCGCGGCCCGCCTCGGGGATGCCGACATCGCCGCCCACCAGATCATCCTGTCCCTGTGGTCTCTGCTCGCCATGGCGCTCGACGCCATCGCCATCGCGGGCCAGGCCATCATCGGCCGCTACCTCGGGGCAGACGACCCGCAAGGCGCCCGAGCCGCCTGCCGTCGCATGGTGCAGTGGGGCATTGCCGTCGGAGTGGTGCTCGGCCTCCTGGTGATCGTGTCCCGCCCACTGTTCCTCCCCCTGTTCACCAGCGACTCCACCGTCAAGGACACCGCCCTGCCCGCCTTGATCATGGTCGCGCTCTCCCAGCCCATCTGCGGTGTCGTCTTCGTCCTGGACGGAGTGCTGATGGGTGCGGGAGACGGCCCGTATCTCGCAGGAGCGATGTTGGTGACCCTGGCGGTCTTCGCCCCGCTGGCCCTGCTCGTACCGACCTTCGGCGCCGGACTGACCGCGCTCTGGGGAGCGATGACCCTGATGATGACGGTGCGAATGCTGACGCTCCTGCTGCGCGCCCGCTCGGGCCGCTGGCTCGTCACGGGCGCGACCCGCTGACCGTTTCACGTGAAACACCGCGGGCAGCCACGTTTCACGTGAAACATGAGCGCCGTAGCGCCGCACCGAACGCAACGCACAGGCCATGCATGTCCCGTCCTGAACACAGCAGAGGGGCCGCACCCCAACGGGTACGGCCCCTCTCTCAGCTATGCCGAGCGCAGCGGTCAGGCCGCGATGACCTCGATGTTGACCTTGGCGGCAACCTCGGGGTGCAGACGCACGGACGTCTCGTGGGCGCCCAGGGTCTTGATCGGGGCAGACAGCTCGATACGACGCTTGTCGACCTCGGGGCCACCGGAAGCCTTGATCGCAGAAGCGATGTCGGCCGGGGTGACGGAACCGAAGAGCCGACCGGCGTCGCCGGAGCGAACGGCCAGACGAACCTTGACGCCCTCAAGCTGGGCCTTCACAGAGTTGGCCTGCTCGATGGTCTGGATCTCGTGGATCTTGCGAGCACGACGGATCTGCTCGACGTCCTTCTCGCCACCCTTGGTCCAGCGGATAGCGAACTTCCGCGGGATCAGGTAGCTGCGAGCGTAACCGTCCTTGACGTCGACGACGTCGCCCGCGGCACCGAGGCCGGAGACCTCGTGGGTGAGGATGATCTTCATTAGTCGGTCACCCTTCCCTTATCGCGCGGTGGAGGTGTAGGGCAGCAGCGCCATCTCACGGCTGTTCTTCACAGCCGTGGCGACGTCACGCTGGTGCTGCGTGCAGTTGCCGGTCACGCGGCGGGCACGGATCTTGCCGCGGTCGGAAATGAACTTCCGCAGCATGTTCGTGTCCTTGTAGTCCACGTACTGGACCTTGTCCTTGCAGAATGCGCAGACCTTCTTCTTCGGCTTGCGCACAGGCGGCTTCGCCATGGTGTATCTCCTGTGTGATCAAGAAGTGTGGGTACGACCCACCCT
The DNA here is from genome assembly GCF_040655155.1 of Streptomyces sp. NPDC050508. Taxonomy (NCBI): domain Bacteria; kingdom Bacillati; phylum Actinomycetota; class Actinomycetes; order Kitasatosporales; family Streptomycetaceae; genus Streptomyces; species Streptomyces sp. NPDC050508. Next base: position 640,567 of record NZ_JBFAJJ010000002.1, on the reverse strand, counting down.
CGGCCCGAAGGCCTAGAAGGGGGGTTCGTCCGAGTAGCCGCCGCCACCGCCACCGCTGGCGCCGCCGGAGTTTCCACCCCAGCCGCCACCGCCGCCGCCCTGGTTTCCACCGGCAGGAGCGCCGGTGGCCCACGGGTCGTCGGCGGGAGCGCCGCCGGCCGGCTGACCGCCGCCGGAGTTTCCACCCCAGCTGCCGCCACCCTGGCCACCGCCACCACCGCCGCCGAAACCGCCGCCCTGGCCACCGCGAGCGCCACCGGCGGTCTTGGTGACCTTGGCCGTGGCACTGCGCAGGCTGGCGCCGACTTCTTCGACGTCCAGTTCGTAGACCGTGCGCTTGACGCCCTCACGGTCCTCGTAGGACCGCTGCTTCAGCCGGCCCTGCACGATGACGCGCATGCCTCGCTGGAGCGATTCGGCGACGTTCTCCGCCGCCTGACGCCAGACCGAGCAGGTGAGGAAGAGGCTTTCGCCGTCCTTCCACTCGTTCGTCTGGCGGTCGAAGGTGCGGGGAGTGGACGCGACACGGAACTTCGCGACCGCCGCACCGGAAGGGGTGAAGCGCAGCTCGGGGTCGTCGACAAGATTGCCGACGACCGTGATGACGGTCTCGCCTGCCATGGGGGAACCTCTCGGCGGGTTTGCTGCTGGCTGCTTGGTGCTGCTACTCGAATCCCGAGATCAGCTGAGCAGGATGCTCAGTGGGTCTCGGGGCGGAGGACCTTGGTCCGGAGGACCGACTCGTTCAGGTTCATCTGGCGGTCGAGCTCCTTGACGACCGCAGGCTCGGCCTGCAGGTCGATGACCGAGTAGATGCCCTCGGGCTTCTTCTTGATCTCGTACGAGAGACGACGACGGCCCCAGGTGTCGACCTTCTCGACCTTTCCGTTGCCCTCACGGACGACGGAGAGGAAGTTCTCGATCAGGGGGGAGACAGCGCGCTCCTCCAGATCGGGGTCGAGGATGACCATCACCTCGTAGTGACGCATGTGGAACCCACCTCCTTTGGACTCAGCGGCCACGGTCGATCCGTGGCAGGAGGGTTGTGATGCGTAAGCAACAGTGTGTGCCAGTAAAACAGTCGCCACTGACATCGGATGCCCCTTGTGGGGATTCCGGGCCGTGGCATGGGCAGACACCAGTGCAGAGGGTACAGAGTACCCGCACACCGGCTTCCGGTTGAAATCCGGTGGCGGAGAGCGTCAATCTGTACACATCGGGTGTGTCCGGCGCGACGATGCGCCGCCTTCCGCAGGAGGTGCCACATGGCACAGGCATTGCGACCCAATACCGCCGGTTCCCTTTTCGCCACAGACGGCAAGTCCCATCCGCTCCAGGACACGCTGCTCGCGGTGACCCTGGTGCTCGGGCTGACCGCGTTCATCACCGGGTTCTTCCACAGCCTGCATCTGCTCAGCTCATGGACCGGCCTGCTGGGGATCCTCACCGGCGCGTACGGGCAGTGGATCTCCGAGACGACGAGGGAGCGCTTCGGCCTGATCCTGGGTCTCGGTGCCGCGGGTGTCGGATTCTTCCTCGGCATGGCGCACGGCGGCCTGTTCGGCGGCGTCATCAGCTGACGGCCCGGACGCCGTACTCCGAACACCGCGTAAAACACCACGGAACGCCTCGGCGGCCCACAGGCCGAGGCGAAGGTTGCATACGCCCAGTCGGGGCGCTCGCAAGGCGCAGTAGGCTTCGGCGCGAGAGCCGGAGCCCCTGTACCCATGGGGACACACCAGCCCGAGGAGCGCCCCGAATGAGCCTGACCCTGAGGACCATCAGCCGAGAGCAGCATCTGGCATTCATCCAGAGCCTGCCGTCGGCTAGCCACATGCAGGTCCCGGCATGGGCTGATGTGAAGGCGGAGTGGCGCTCCGAGAGCCTCGGCTGGATCGACGAGAAGACCGGCGAGCTGGTCGGCGTTGGGCTGGTCCTCTACCGGCAACTCCCCAAGATCAAGCGCTACTTGGCCTATCTGCCCGAGGGCCCGGTCATCAACTGGTTCGCGCCGAATCTGGACGACTGGCTCCAGCCGATGCTGGCCCACCTCAAGCACCAGGGCGCCTTCTCGGTGAAGATGGGCCCGCCGGTCATCATCCGGCGCTGGGAGGCCACGTCCATCAAGGCGGGCATCCAGAACCCGGACGTGAAGCGACTGCGGGACATCGAGGCCGACTTCATCGAACCGCGCGCCTTCGAAGTGGCCGACAAACTGCGCCGTATGGGCTGGCAGCAGGGTGAGGACGGCGGCGCCGGCTTCGGCGACGTACAGCCCCGCTACGTGTACCAGGTGCCGCTGGCAAACCGCTCTCTCGAAGAGGTCCACAAGAACTTCAACCAGCTGTGGCGCCGCAACATCAAGAAGGCCGAGAAGGCCGGTGTCGAGGTCGTCCAGGGCGGTTACCAGGACCTTGAGGAATGGCAGCGGCTGTACGAGATCACGGCCGTGCGCGACCACTTCCGGCCCCGCCCGCTGTCGTACTTCCAGCGGATGTGGACGGCCCTCAACACCGAGGACCCCAACCGGATGCGGCTGTACTTCGCCCGGCACGACGGGGTGAACCTGTCGGCGGCGACGATGCTCGTGGTCGGCGGACACGTCTGGTACTCCTACGGCGCCTCCGACAACATCGGCCGTGAGGTCCGGCCCTCGAACGCGATGCAGTGGCGGATGCTGCGCGACGCCTACGCTCTCGGCGCCACCGTCTACGACCTGCGCGGCATCTCCGACTCGCTGGACGAGACCGACCACCTCTTCGGTCTGATCCAGTTCAAGGTCGGCACCGGCGGGCAGGCCGCCGAATACCTCGGCGAGTGGGACTTCCCGCTCAACAAGCTGCTTCACAAGGCGCTCGACATCTACATGTCGCGCCGCTGACCCAACGGTTCTCGCTTCGATAACGTCGACAGCTCCCATACTTCTGATACACCGCAGCCACCCGAAAGGTTCCAGGTCCGGCCATGGCGCTCACGCTCTCCGTCGACACCGCGCGCTGGCGGGCGCATCACAAGCACGTCGCCGAGCAGTTCCCCGGGCTCGTCCCGGTCTGCAAGGGCAACGGCTACGGCTTCGGGCACGAGCGGCTGGCGGAGGAGGCGACGCGGCTCGGCGCGGACGTCCTCGCCGTCGGGACGACGTACGAGGCCGCCAGGATCAAGGACTGGTTCGGCGGTGACCTGCTGGTGCTGACGCCGTACCGCCGCGGCGAGGAGCCCGTTCCGCTGCCGGACCGGGTCATCCGCTCGGTGTCGTCCATCGACGGCGTGTACGGCCTCGTGGGCGCTCGTGTGGTCATCGAGGTGATGTCCTCGATGAAGCGTCACGGCGTCAGCGAGCAGGAACTGCCTCAGCTGCACTCCGCCATAGAGAACGTGCGCCTGGAGGGCTTCGCCATCCACCTCCCGCTGGACCGCACCGACGGCTCGGACGCCGTCGAGGAGGTCATCGGCTGGATGGACCGCCTGCGGGCCGCCCGGCTGCCGCTGCACACGATGTTCGTCAGCCACCTCAAGGCCGAGGAACTGGCCCGGCTGCAGCAGCAGTTCCCGCAGACCCGCTTCCGCGCCCGTATCGGCACCCGGCTGTGGCTGGGGGACCACGAGGCCACCGAGTACCGCGGCGCGGTCCTGGACGTCACCCGGGTCTCCAAGGGCGACCGCTTCGGCTACCGGCAGCAGAAGGCGGCCTCCGACGGCTATCTGGTGGTCGTGGCGGGCGGTACGTCGCACGGGGTGGGCCTGGAGGCCCCCAAGGCGCTGCACGGCGTCATGCCACGCGCCAAGGGCGTCGCCCGCGCCGGCCTCGCCACGGTCAACCGGAACCTTTCTCCTTTCGTCTGGGACGGCAAGCAGCGCTGGTTCGCCGAGCCCCCGCACATGCAGGTCTCGATCCTGTTCGTGCCGGCCGAGGCGGCCGAGCCGAAGGTCGGCGAGGAGCTGGTGGCCCATCTGCGGCACACCACCACGCAGTTCGACCGCATCGTGGACCGCTGACCCTCTCTTGAACAGCCGAAAGGCCGTACACGGAAGGTTCCGTGTACGGCCTTTCGCGTGGTCTCCCCGCACCCTGTTCGCTCAGAGCGAACGGTTGGTCGGCTCCTCGCTGCCCCACTCCACCTGCGGTCCGTCGAAGGGGGCCGCGTGCCGCCCGGGATGGGCCGCGGCCCCGAACACGAACACGTCCTCGGCCCTGTCGAGCACCCCGCCCGAGGGGTCGTCGTCGCCCGCCAGGCGCACCACGTCCCGCTCCGGCATGAGGATGTCGCGCACAATCACGGCGCACAGGTAGAGCGTGCCCAGCAGGTGCAGGCCGATGGCCCACCAGTAGCCCTCGGCCGGCAGGCCCTTGTGGGCGTTTCCGCTGGTCGTGTAGGCGAGGTACATCCAGATCCCCAGGAAGTACGCCACCTCGCACGCCTGCCAGATCAGGAAGTCCCGCCACTTCGGCCGGGCCAGCACCGCCAGGGGGACCAGCCACAGCACGTACTGCGGCGAGTAGACCTTGTTGGTCACGATGAACGCCGCGACGATCAGGAAGGCCAGTTGAGCGAAGCGCGGCCGGCGCGGAGCGGTCATCGTGAGCGCCGCGATGCCTGCACAGCACAGCAGCATCAGCAGCGTGGCGAATGTGTTGACGGTGTCGGTGCTGAGCGGGTCGGAGGAGTTCTGGGCCAGGATCAGCCAGAAGGACCCGAAGTCGACGCCCCGTTCCTGGCTGAACGTATAGAACTTCGACCAGCCGTCGAAGGCGAAGAGCATCACCGGCAGGTTCACCGCCAGCCAGGCGACGACAGTTCCTCCCAGCGCCGCCCCGAAGTCCCGCCATTTGCCCGCGCGCCAGCACAGCAGGAACAACGGGCCGAGCAGGAAGACGGGATACAGCTTGGCGGCCGTTGCAAGCCCCAACAGGACGCCGAAAGCGAGGGAACGGCCCCTCGACCACATCAGCATCGCCGAGGCCGTGAGAGCGACCGCCAGCAGGTCCCAGTTGATGGTGGCGGTCAGCGCGAAGGCGGGTGCCAGGGCGACCAGCAGTCCGTCCCAGGGGCGGCGGGCGTGCGTGCGGCTGACGCATACGACGATGACGGCCGCACAGACCATCAGCATCCCGGCGTTGACCATCCAGTACCACTGTTCCTGGTGCTGGATGCTGCCGCTGCCCGGCGTGAGCCAGGCGGCCACCTCCATGAACACACCGGTCAGCACCGGGTATTCGAGGTACTGCATGTCGCCGGGGAGCTTGTCGAAGTACGGGACGAGCCCGTCGGCAAAACCACGACCCTGGTAGAGGTGCGGGATGTCCGAGTAGCACGCGTGCGTGTACTGCGAGCTGGCGCCGAAGAACCACCCGCTGTTGTAGCAGGGCGCCTTCTGGACCAGGCCGAGGGCGAAGATGCCGATCGCCACCAGCGCGACGACCCGTACGGGAGTCCACCAGGACGTCCCGAGGAGGGCGCGCCGGCCGACAGGGCCACCGATCAGTTCACTTCCGGCGGCGGCGACCTGGTCATCCTTGGTCGGCCGTACCGGATCCGGCTCGTGCACGCTCGTGGGCGTCAGTTCTGCACTGGGCATGGGGCACATCCTGCCGTACACACCTAGGAATACGCCGGGGGCCGCCGCACCTCGTGGATGCGGCGGCCCCCGTTTCACGTGAAACATCGCGTGAAGGGTGTTTCACGTGAAACACCCTTCACGGATGATATGGCGGCTAACCGGTTGCGCCTCCGAAGATGCCGCCATTGGCGTTGCCTCTAGTGGTGCCGCTGGTGTCCGTAGCAGTGGCCGAGGCCGTTGGCGAGGACGTCGTACCTCCATCGGTGCCACCGTTGTCGCTGCACTGCCAGCTGAACTGGCAGGACTCGGTCGCCGAAGGTGTCGCGCTAGGCGTCTCGCTGGGCGTTGCGCTCGGGGTCTCACTGGGTGTCTCACTCGGCGTCACTATGACCGACGGAGACGGAGACGGAGCGCCGTCTTCGTTCGACACCTTGTCGATCTTGGTCGCGTCCGGGAAGCCCAGGTCGGACTTGCCCTTCAGCGCGGACTCCATGTACTCGGTCCAGATCGACGTCGGAATGTCACCACCGTGGATGGAGGCGACTCCCGCCGTGCCGTTCATGGAGAGCAGCTCGGCGTCCTTGGGGTTCTCCCTGAACATCGCGATCGACGTCGAGAGCTGCTGGGTGTAACCGACGAACCAGGCCGACTTGTTGCTGTCGGTGGTACCGGTCTTGCCGGCCGCCGTACGACCCAGAGCCTTCGCGTTCTCGGCCGTACCGTTCTGGATGACGTTCTCCAGGGTGTCCGTGACGTTGTTCGCCACGTTCTCCGGGATCGCCTCCTTCACCGCCGGCTTGGTGAAGCCGGACACCGGCTGGCCGTCGTGCTTGACCGCGGTCACCGAATACGGGTCCGCCTGCTTGCCCGAGGCAGCGAACGTCGCGTACGCGTCAGCCATCCGGATCGCGCTGGGGGTCGAGGTACCGATGGCGAAGGACGGGTTCAGCGTGGCGAAACTGTCGTCCAGTATCCCGGACGCCTTTGCCACGTCCCGCACCTTCGAGTTCCCCACGTCCATGCCCAACTGCACGAACGGCGTGTTGATGGATTGCTCCATCGCCTTGCGCAGCGTGATGTAACCCCAGGCGTGGGCACTCTCGTTGTTCTGGTAGAAGATCGAGTTGTCCTTGTTCAGGACGTACGATCCGTCCTGGTTTCTGACCTTCAGATGGTCGTTGCCGTTGTACTTGCTGAGCGGCGAGATACCAACGCCGTCGGTCTTGTACGTGCCGTACTCCATGGCCGCGGCGAGCACGAACGGCTTCCAGGTCGAACCCACGGGGACACCCGAGGTATCGGCGTTGTTCGTGAAGTGGCCGTTCTCGTAGCCGTCGCCGCCGTAGAGCGCGACGATCGCTCCGTCCTTGGGCACCACCGACGCCGCGCCGAACTGGACGTACTTGTCCAGGCTGCGCTTCTTCGGGTCGATGCGGTCCTTCTGGACCTTCTTCACGGCCGCGCTCAGTTCGTTGACCTTGTCCTTCTGGAAGGTCGTGTAGATCTGGTAGCCGCCCTGGTCGAACTCGGTCTGCGAGATGTTCGAGTGGTTCAGGACGTACTTCTTGGCCGTGTCCACCAGGTAGCTGATCTGGCCGGTCATGCCCTTGGTCGCCTTGAGCCCCTGAGGCTGGGGGTACTTCTTGATGGCCGTCTGGTACTCGGCGTCCGTGATGCGCTTGTCGTTGTGCATCTGCTCAAGGATCCAGCCCCAACGAGCCTTGGAGCGGGCAGTGTTGGACTTGGCATCCGCCGCAGGATCGATGTTCGTGGCGCCGATCGGGTCGTAGTACGTCGGACCCTTCAACAGGGCCGCCAGGAAGGCGCACTGACTCGGCGTCAGCTTGACCGCGTCCACGCCGTAGTAGGTCTGTGCGGCGGCCTGTATCCCGTAGGCGCCTCGGCCGTAGTACGAGGTGTTCAGGTAGCCCTGCAGCACCTGTTGCTTGCTGAGCTGCGTCCCCACCTTGATGGAGATGAACATCTCCTTGAACTTACGGGTGATCGTCTGTTCCTGGTTGAGGTAGGTGTTCTTGACGAACTGCTGGGTGATCGTCGAACCACCCTGCGTCTGACCGCCCTTGGCCATGTTGGCCAGGGCCCGGGCGATACCCATGGGGTCGACGCCCGAGTCCGTGTAGAAGCTCTTGTTCTCGGCCGAGATCACCGACCACTGCATGGCCGTCGGGATGTCGGCGATGGTGATGTTCTGGCGGTTGGCGCCGGTGCCCGTGGCGACCATCTGGGTGCCGTCGGACCAGTAGTAGACGTTGTTCTGCGACTTGGCCGCGGTGTTCTCGCTGGGGATGCTGACCATCGCGTAGCCGACACCGACCGCCGCCACGAGGCTGCCGAAGAAGAACAGGCAGAGGCCGGAGACAAGCTTCCAGGAGGGCATCCAGCGGCGCCATCCGTACTTGTCGAAGCGCGGATAGTCGATGAACCGCTTCTTGCCGGGGGCGGGAGCGCGTCCTCTGCCCCGACCGGGTCCGTTGGGACCGCCCGGACCACGGCCGGCCGGCTCGGCTCCTCTGCGACGGCCGCCGCCTCTCTGGGCGGCCCGACGGGCTTCGGCACGGCTGCCGTACTGGCGCTGCTCATCACCCCCCGGCTCAGCGGGGTTAGATCCATAGAAGTCGGAGGGAGACCCGGTGGTGGCGCCTCGCGGTGCCGCGCGGCGGCCGGAGGTCGGTCCGGACTGGCCGCGTCGGTCCGCGGCACGTCCGCCTCCCTGCGGCTGCGGCGGTTTGCGACGGTGCTCGCTCATCGAACGATTACTCCTCGGGCAGGCGCACCCGTGCGCGCCTGGAAACGGCGGCTGGTTTCCGGTCCCCCCGAAGTACGGATGTGGTCGGTTCTGCATTCATCCGTACTGCACCAGGGACGACGACGCCCCCACGCGTCACTTGGTTCCCGGTGGTGTGCATGCCGCACAGACTACGCACCGTCAAAACCTGCTTAGCCCCGAAGTTCACCCCAAATCAGGCAACTTGCTTCCAACGAATCAGTGATGTGACGCCGCTCACCATCTCCCCACTTGTCGCATCCGGAACGTCGTTCTATCGTCTGGATGTATCGAGTCGATACATCAGCTCGGCATAAAGACCGTCACGGCCGGACCACGGACAGGAAGGAGGCGACGATGAGCCGACGCTCCGGCATCCTTGAGTTCGCCATCCTCGGCCTGCTCCGCGAATCCCCGATGCACGGCTATGAGCTGCGCAAACGACTCAATACGTCATTGGGTGTGTTCCGTGCCTTCAGCTACGGGACGCTCTACCCCTGCCTCAAGACGCTGGTCGCCAACGGCTGGTTGATCGAGGAAACGGGGAACACCCCCGAGGACGCCCTCACCGCCACCCTCGCCGGACGTCGCGCCAAGATCGTCTACCGGTTGACGGCGGAAGGTAAGGAGCACTTCGAGGAACTGCTCTCGCAGACGGGGCCCGACGCGTACGAGGACGAACACTTCGCCGCTCGTTTCGCCTTCTTCGGGCAGACGTCACGCGACGTACGCATGCGCGTACTGGAGGGTCGCCGCAGCCGGCTGGAGGAGCGTCTGGAGAAGATGCGTTCCTCCCTGGCGCGGACCCGGGAGCGCCTCGACGACTACACGCTTGAGCTGCAGCGCCACGGAATGGAGTCCGTGGAGCGCGAAGTGCGCTGGCTGAACGAGCTCATCGAGAGCGAGCGAGCCGGACGGGACCTGAAGGGTCCCGCCTCCGGAGGCTCCGCTCAGCAGGACAGCACATCTGGGGAGTCGGGCGGCCTGCCCCGGCTCGGGGGCGCCACCCCCGGGCCGGATCCGTCCGACGAAACCACCACATGAGGTCCAGTCAGGGCCTCACCTCGCACACACAGGGAGCAACCGGAATGGGTTCGGTTCGCGTAGCCATCGTCGGCGTGGGCAACTGCGCCGCCTCACTGGTACAGGGCGTCGAGTACTACAAGGACGCCGATCCGGCGGCCAAGGTGCCCGGTCTGATGCACGTCCAGTTCGGCGACTACCACGTCGGTGACGTCGAGTTCGTCGCCGCGTTCGACGTCGACGCGAAGAAGGTCGGCCTCGACCTCTCCGACGCCATCGGTGCCAGTGAGAACAACACCATCAAGATCTGCGACGTCCCGAACAAGGGCGTCACGGTCCAGCGCGGTCACACCCTCGACGGCCTGGGCAAGTACTACCGCATGACGATCGAGGAGTCCGACGAGACCCCGGTCGACGTGGTCCAGATCCTCAAGGACAAGCAGGTCGACGTCCTGATCTGCTACCTGCCCGTCGGTTCCGAGGACGCGGCGAAGTTCTACGCCCAGTGCGCCATCGACGCCAAGGTCGCCTTCGTCAACGCCCTCCCGGTCTTCATCGCCGGCACCAAGGAGTGGGCGGACAAGTTCACCGAGGCCGGCGTCCCGATCGTCGGCGACGACATCAAGTCGCAGGTCGGCGCCACCATCACGCACCGTGTGATGGCGAAGCTGTTCGAGGACCGCGGTGTCCGCCTTGAGCGCACCATGCAGCTCAACGTCGGCGGCAACATGGACTTCAAGAACATGCTGGAGCGCGACCGCCTGGAGTCCAAGAAGATCTCGAAGACGCAGGCCGTCACCTCGCAGATCCCGGACCGCGACCTGGGCGAGAAGAACGTCCACATCGGCCCGTCGGACTACGTCCAGTGGCTCGACGACCGCAAGTGGGCCTACGTCCGCCTCGAAGGCCGCGCCTTCGGTGACGTCCCGCTGAACCTGGAGTACAAGCTGGAGGTCTGGGACTCCCCGAACTCCGCGGGTGTCATCATCGACGCCCTGCGCGCCGCGAAGATCGCCAAGGACCGCGGCATCGGCGGCCCGATCCTCTCCGCGTCGAGCTACTTCATGAAGTCCCCGCCGGTCCAGTACTTCGACGACGAGGCCTACGCCAACGTCGAGAAGTTCATCAAGGGCGAGGTCGAGCGCTAGGACCCGCCACCGGTTCGGTCGTCGAGGGTCCCTGGGCATTCCGCCCGGGGACCCTCCTCGTATGTGAGGCTGTGCCCATGGCCGTCGTCCGTGACCTGCGCATCCTCCTGCGCTTCCAGGGCTTCCGGCGCCTGCTCGCCGTACGGCTCCTCTCCCAGGGCGCGGACGGCGTCTACCAGGTCGCACTCGCCGCCTACGTCGTCTTCTCCCCGGAGAAACAGACCTCGGCCGCCGCAATCGCCTCCGCGATGGCGGTCCTGCTCCTCCCGTACTCCCTCATCGGCCCCTTCGCCGGCGTCCTCCTGGACCGCTGGCGCCGCCGTCAGGTCTTCCTGTACGGCAACCTGCTGCGCGCCCTGCTGGCGGCGGCTACGGCGGTCCTGATGCTGAGCCACGTCCCGGACTGGCTCTTCTACGTCTCCGCCCTGTGCGTCACCGCCGTCAACCGCTTCGTCCTCGCCGGCCTGTCCGCCGCGCTCCCGCGCGTGGTCGACGACGAACGGCTCGTCGTCGCCAACTCCCTTTCCCCGACGGCCGGAACACTGGCGGCGACCGCCGGCGGCGGCCTCGCCTTCGTCGTACGGCTGCTGGTCGCGGACACCGACGCCGCGGTGGTGCTGCTGGGATCCGCCCTGTATCTGTGCGCGGCCCTCACGTCGTTGCGCATCGCCCCCGAACTCCTCGGCCCCGACCGCGCGTTGACACAGTCCCGGTTGACAACGGCTCTCGCGGGCACCGCCCGGGACCTGACGGCAGCCGTGCGGCATCTCACCGCGCCACAGCGCCGGGAGGCGGTCTGGGCTCTCCTCGCGATGACGCTAATGCGCTTCTGCTACGGCGCCCTGACGGTCCTGCTGCTGATGCTCTGCAGATACGCCCTGTCGTCGACCCCGGACGACGGACTGCGCCTGCTGGGGCTGGCGTTGGGGGTGTCCGGCGCCGGCTTCTTCGTGGCGGCAGTGGTGACGCCCTGGGCCGCGGGACGGCTCGGTCCGGGTCGCTGGATCGCGGTGTGTGCCGCAGGCGCCGCGGTCCTGGTGCCGGCTCTCGGCCTCCCGTTCGCCACCGCCCCGATGCTGGCCGCGGCCTTCGTCCTGGGCCTGACCACTCAGGGCGCGAAGATCGCCACGGACACGATCGTGCAGTTCTCGGTCGACGACGGCTTCCGCGGCCGGATCTTCTCCGTCTACGACGTCCTGTTCAATGTCGCTTTTGTCGGCGCGGCAGCAATGGCCGCGCTGATGCTTCCCCCTGACGGCCGCTCAGCGGTCCTGGTGATCACGGTGGCCGTCGTCTACGGAGCGGTTGCTGGAGCTATGGCCCAATTTGAGCGTCGGAAAGTGTCACATCAATGACACGGAGCCGCTCTGGGCCACAGCAGTGTCAGTAGGGGCCGGTAGCTTACGTCCGTCTTATTTCGCGCCATGCCACGTCATCCCGTGTCATGCAGCCACCGTTCCAGGGGGACCCAAGTGACTACACCGCCGCCTCAGAGCCCGAACCCATACGCACAGGGCCAGCAGCCCTACGGCCAGCCTCAGTCGCAAGCGCCGTATCCGCCCCAGGCTCAGGCGCCGTATCCGCCTCAGGCTCAGGCGCCGTACCCGCCCCAGGGTGGCTACCCGCAGCAGCCCGGCCAGCCCGGTTTCCCGCCTCAGGGTGCGGCGCCGTACGCTCCGGTCCCGCCGCAGCCGAAGCGTAAGTTCAGCCCCAAGATGATCCGGTTCGCCGTCATCGCCGTCATCGCTGTCGGGGCGGCCATCTTCAGCTACATATCCGGGCAGCACGACCCCGAGACGGCCAAGGTCGGCGACTGCATGCACCGTGGCAGCACAAGCGACACCAATCCGGATCTCAAGGTCGTGAAGTGCAGCGACTCGAAGGCCCAGTTCGTCGTGCTGGCCAAGATCAGTGGCAACTACTCCCGGACCGAGGCCGACGCCAAGTGCTCGACGGCCGCGAAGGACTTCCAGTACTCGTACACCCAGACCGGTAAGGGCGACTTCCTGCTCTGCCTGAAGGACTACTCGAAGTAGGCAGATACGGCGAGGGGCGGTGTTTCACGTGAAACACCGCCCCTGTGCTGTCCGGGGTCATGTTTCACGTGAAACATGACCCCGTTTCACGGCCTCAACCTTCCGAGGCCCACCACTCCTTGAGCGCGGCCACGGCCGCGTCATGGTCCATCGGGCCGTTCTCCAGCCGCAGTTCCAACAGGAACTTGTAGGCGCGGCCGATGACCGGCCCCGGCGTGACACCCAGAATCTCCATGATCTGGTTGCCGTCGAGGTCGGGCCGGATGGAGTCCAGCTCCTCCCGCTCCTGCAGTTGAGTGATGCGCTCTTCCAGACCGTCGTACGCCCGGGACAGAGCGGCAGCCCTGCGCTTGTTCCGTGTGGTGCAGTCCGAACGGGTCAGCTTGTGGAGGCGGTCGAGGAGCGGACCGGCGTCACGGACGTAGCGGCGGACGGCCGAGTCGGTCCACTCGCCGGTGCCGTAGCCGTGGAAACGCAGGTGGAGTTCGACGAGACGTGAGACGTCCTTCACCAGGTCGTTGGAGTACTTGAGCGCCAGCATGCGCTTCTTGGTCATCTTCGCGCCGACCACCTCGTGGTGGTGGAACGAGACCCGGCCGTCATTCTCGAAACGTCGGGTGCGTGGCTTGCCGATGTCGTGCAGAAGGGCGGCCAGTCGGAGGACGAGGTCGGGCCCGTTCTCCTCCAGTTCGATCGCCTGCTCCAGAACGATCAGCGTGTGCTCGTAGACGTCCTTGTGCCGGTGGTGCTCGTCGCTCTCCAGGCGCAGGGCGGGAAGCTCGGGCAGGACGTGGTCGGCGAGTCCGGTATCGACCAGCAGGGTCAGTCCCTTGCGGGGGTTCGCGGAGAGGATCAGCTTGTTCAGCTCGTCCCGTACCCGCTCGGCCGAGACGATCTCGATCCGTCCGGACATCTCCTTCATCGCCGTGACGACCTCGGGAGCGACCTCGAAGTCGAGCTGTGCGGCGAAGCGTGCCGCTCGCATCATCCGCAGGGGATCGTCGGAGAAGGACGCCTCAGGAGTGCCCGGGGTACGCAGCACCCGGGCCGCGAGGTCGTCGAGGCCTCCGTGCGGATCGATGAACTCCTTCTCCGGGAGCGCGACAGCCATCGCGTTCACCGTGAAGTCACGCCGGACGAGGTCCTCCTCGATGGAGTCGCCGTACGACACCTCGGGTTTGCGCGAGGTCCGGTCGTACGCCTCCGAACGGTAGGTGGTCACCTCGATCTGAAAACGTCGGTCCACATCTCCGACGCGGGCGTCCTTCTGCACCCCCACCGTGCCGAAGGCGATCCCGACCTCCCATACGGCGTCCGCCCACGGCCGGACGATCTTCAGTACGTCCTCGGGCCGCGCGTCCGTCGTGAAGTCCAGGTCGTTGCCGAGCCGGCCGAGCAGCGCGTCCCGGACCGAGCCGCCGACCAGGGCGAGAGAGAACCCGGCCTCCTGGAAACGGCGGGCGAGGTCGTCGGCGACGGGAGCCACCCGCAGCAACTCGCTCACCGCGCGGTGCTGCACCTGGCTCAGGGCACTGAGGTTGTCTTCGTTGGCGTTCGGCACAACAGAAAAGGGTACGTGGCCCGGGCGACCGCGGGCGCCTCCATTAAACGTGCACGGACAGATCCCCCTATACCAGCACAAGCTCTGCGCTTGCGACGTAGCCGATCTCTCCTCTTTATACGGGCGCATACAGGGTGGTCCGGCACGGTTCTCCGATCTTGTGGAGCAGTCCGCGGCACTTCCCCTCAGCGCGCATCGTTACCATGCGTGGACGCACATTGCGACGACCACTGACAATGACGAGGGACGGGCGAGCGCGTGGCCGAGGCGGCAGACTTCCAGGGGATGACTCCCTCACCTGCCCGCCGGTGGCTGCGGCGCACCGGCGCACTGCTCGCCGGGGCGCCTCTGCTGGCCGGCCTCCTCCAGATGTCCGCCGCCGCGCCCGCCGGTGCGGCCGAGCAGACGTCCGCGCAGGCCGCCTCCGGCTCGCAGACGGTGTCCGTCTCCGTGGACACCCTCAGCCCCAGCATCCCCACGGACGGGGACACGCTGACCATCTCCGGGACGGTGACCAACAACGGCAAGCAGACGGTCACCGACGCCCATGTGGGCCTGTTCCTGGGACAGCCGCTGAGCACTCGCTCCGCGATCGACAGCGTCGCCAAGCGCACCGACTACGTCCAGGGCGTCGACGGCTCGGAGGTCGGCGACAAGTACACCGAGAAGTTCTCCAAGCTCACTCCGGGCGTCGCCGAGCCCTTCACCCTCTCCGTGCCGGTCGACAAGCTGGACCTCGGTGACGATGGCGTCTACCCGCTCGGTGTGTCTCTCTCCGGCGAGACCTCCGCGCAGCCGTGGGAGCAGGTGCTGGGCATCCAGCGGACGTTCCTGCCGTGGCAACCCGACGAGGCCGACACGAAGACGAAGACGACGTATCTGTGGCCGCTCGTCTCCGACGTCCACATGACGGCACAGACGGGTTCCAACGAACAGCAGACGCCGGTCTTCCTCAACGACGACCTCGCCAAGGAGATCTCCCCCGGCGGGCGCCTCGACCAGATGCTGTCGCTGGGCAGGGATCTCGACGTCACATGGGTGATCGACCCGGATCTGCTGGCCTCTGTCGACGCGATGACCCGCAGCTACAAGATCCAGGGTGCCGGCGACACCACCACGACCGGCACCCACCAGGCGGTCGCCAAGGCGTGGCTGGCCGAGCTGCAGACGGCGGTGGCGGACAAGGAGGTCGTCGCCCTCCCCTTCGCCGACCCGGACCTGGCGTCCCTCGCCCACAACGGCACCAGCGTCACCGGCTCGCTGAGCCACCTCAAGGACGCCACTGACGTCGCCGCCAGCACCGTGGAGACGGTGCTTCACGTGACACCGACCACCGACTTCGCGTGGCCGGTGAACGGCGCCGTGGACCCGTCGATCATCAAGGTCGCCACCTCGGCCGGCGCCGACAAGGTGATCGCCCGCAGCGACAGCCTCCAGGAGACCGGCGGCCTGCCGTACACGCCCTCCGCCGCCCGCCCCATCGGCGGCGGTACGACGGCGGTGGTCGCGGACTCACGGCTCTCGACCGCGTTCGAGGGGGATCTGACGAAGGCCGGGGCGGCCACGCTCGCCGAGCAGCAGTTCCTCGCGCAGAGCCTGGCGCTCGACCTGCAGACCGACAAGCAACGCAGCATCGTCGTCGCCCCGCAGCGCATGCCGACCGGGAGCCAGGCCCAGGCGATGGCGGAGGCGCTGACGTCCCTTCAGGGCAGCACCTGGACCGAGTCGCAGGAACTCACCACGGCGGCCAAGGCCAAGCCGGACCCGGGCGCCACCACGAAGGTCCCGTCGTCCTCCAGGTACCCCTCCTCGCTGCGCAAGCAGGAGCTGCCGAGGTCGGCCTTCGAGGAGATCGCGACCACCCAGGACAAGCTCGACAACTTCCGGGTGATCCTCACCGACGAGTCCCGTGTGGTGACCCCCTTCGGGCGGGCCATGAACCGCGGGATGTCCACGTCGTGGCGCGGACGGGCGGGTGAGGCGGAGAACTTCCGCCAGGGCGTGCTGGGTTATCTCGAAGACCTCACGGACCAGGTCAAGCTGATCGACAAGTCCGAGACGAAGCTCTCGGGCCGTAGCGCCACGATCCCTGTGACCGTGCAGAACAACCTGGTGCAGGGCGTCGACCACCTGGTCCTGCGCCTCACCTCGACGAGCCCCACACGCCTCAAGATCGGCGGCGAGGCCTACACGGAGCAGCGGGTCACGGTCAACGGCGGCCACAGCCAGTCCGTGAAGTTCACCACGTCGGCCAACGCCAACGGCAAGGTGCAGGTGGTCGCCCAGCTGTACACGGAGGACGGCCAGCAGTACGGGCAGGCCGTCAAGTTCGACGTGAAGGTCACCGAGGTCACCGCCACGGTGATGCTGGTCATCGGCGGCGGCGTCCTGCTGCTCGTCCTCGCCGGCTTCCGGATGTACACGCACCGCAAGCGCGCCGCCGCCCGCCAGGCCGAGGAGAAGGGTCCCGACGGACCCGACGACGAGGCGGACGAATCAGCCGACGGCCCGGAGAACCCCGAGGGCCCCCAAGACCGTCTCAAGGAGGAGTCCGACACTCCGTCCCGGGCAGACGACCCGGAGCACCCGAGTGACCCGACACCGGACACCGCACCGGAAAGCGCCGACCCGTCCGGCACGGGTGAGAGAGTGGACCGTTGAGCGATGTCGTGGCCGGTGGGCCCGGGGACGATGAGGTGGGGTAACCATGAACGCGCCGTACGACGGTGACCGCGGTCAGGGCGCGGGCAACTCGGGCCACCCCGAGGGTCCGCCGCCCGAACACGGCCAGGTGCCGCCGCAGCCTCCCGCGGACATGTACCTCCAGGACGCCTACGACCAGGACCCCTACCGGGCGCAGGACCTCTCCGCCCAGGACCCGGTCGCCGAGGCGCTCTACGACCGCGCCGCACACCCTCCGCCGCCTCCGGGCACGTACCAGCCGCAGCCCCCGCTCTACGCGCAGCCGCCCCAGTCGCCGTACGCCCCCGACCCCCGTGTGTGGGCGCAGACCCCCGCGCCGGAGCCGGAGGGCCCGACCCAGTACCTGCCGTACGGCGACGACGCCCGGACGACCCAGTTCGTGGGCGTGGACGACCTGGTGACAGGGGCCGGCGAGGAGCACCACGAGCCGGACGCCTTCGCTCACCTCTTCCGCGACCAGGGCCAGGGCGGCGGACGCCCGCCGATGGAGTACCCGGCGGTACCCGGCCCGTCCCCGGCACCGCCCTCGGGCCAGGCACCCACCCCGCCCTCCCCGGCACCGATGTCCGACGCCACGATGCAGCTCACTCCTACGGCACCGGCGCCCACGGCCGCTCCCCAGAAGAGCGGGAAGGCCACCGGCCTGCTGAAGTCGAGTGCCGTGATGGCAGCGGGCACGATGGTCTCCCGTCTGACCGGCTTCGTCCGCTCCGCGCTGATCGTCGCGGCGCTGGGTGTCGGCATGCTCGGCGACACCTTCCAGGTCGCCTACCAGTTGCCGACGATGATCTACATCCTGACTGTGGGCGGTGGCCTCAACTCCGTCTTCGTGCCGCAGCTCGTGCGCGCCATGAAGGAGGACGACGACGGCGGTGAGGCGTTCGCCAACCGGCTGCTGACCCTCGTCATGGTGGCGTTGGGCGCGCTCACCGCGCTCGCGGTCTTCGCGGCACCCCTCCTGATCCGTCTGTTGTCCGACTCGGTGGCCAACGACCCAGCGGCCAACGAGGTGGGTGTCACCTTCGTCCGCTACTTCCTGCCCTCGATCTTCTTCATGGGCGTCCACGTCGTGATGGGCCAGATCCTGAACGCGCGCGGCAAGTTCGGCGCCATGATGTGGACCCCGGTCCTCAACAACATCGTCATCATCGTGACGCTCGGCATGTTCATCTGGGTGTACGGCACCTCCGCGAACTCCGGCATGAAGGTCACGAACATCCCGCCGGAGGGCCAGCGGCTGCTCGGCATCGGTGTGCTGCTCGGCCTGGTCGTCCAATCGCTCGCGATGATCCCGTATCTGCGGGAGACCGGGTTCCGGCTGCGGTTGCGCTTCGACTGGCGGGGACACGGTCTCGGCAAGGCCGCGACACTCGCCAAGTGGACCGTCCTCTTCGTCCTCGCCAACCAGGCCGGCGCGATCGTCGTGTCCCAGCTGTCCACCGCTGCGGGCAAGTCCTCGCCCGTCGACGGCACCGGCTTCGCCGCCTACGCCAACGCACAGCTCATCTGGGGCCTGCCACAGGCGATCATCACCGTCTCCCTGATGGCCGCGCTGCTGCCGCGCATCTCGCGCTCGGCGGCGGAGGGCGACGGAGGTGCTGTCCGCGACGACATCTCCCAGGGGCTGCGCACGACCGCTGTGGCGATCGTGCCGATCGCCTTCGGCCTCCTCTCGCTCGGCATCCCGATGTGCACTCTGATCTTCGGCTCCTCGGGGACCAGCGAGGCCACCAACATGGGCTTCATGCTGATGGCCTTCGCCCTCGGCCTGATCCCGTACTCGGTGCAGTACGTCGTCCTGCGCGCCTTCTACGCGTACGAGGACACCCGAACTCCCTTCTACAACACGGTCATCGTGGCCGCCGTCAACGCCGGCGCCTCACTGGCCTGCTACTTCGTCCTCCCGGCCCGCTGGGCCGTGGTGGGCATGGCGGCCTCGTACGGCCTCGCGTACGCGACTGGTGTCGGTGTCGCCTGGAACCGGCTGCGCAAGCGGCTGAACGGCGACCTGGACGGCGCTCGCGTGCTGCGGACGTACGCTCGACTCAGCATCGCCTCCGTGCCGGCCGCACTGCTCAGTGGTGCGGCTTGCTACGGGATCGGTCATACGCTCGGGCAGGGGGTCGTCGGCTCGTTCGCCGCCCTCCTGGTAGGTGGTGCCGTACTGCTCGGAATCTTCTACGTCGCCGCCCGCCGCATGCGCATCGAGGAGCTCAACTCCCTCGTCGGCATGGTGCGCGGGCGCTTGGGGCGCTGAGGCAGGGGCACACGCACAACCATCGTCCGCCGCTGTGTGTCGTGCATAGCGGCAGACTGTGGGCACAATTGGTTTCGGCGTCGGACAGCGTGCAACGGATGGGGAGGCAGGAGCGACGGTGGCGGAACGGAGCACGGCTGCCGTCGACGTGGCAGACAACAGCGGCGACGAGCCGCTGACCGCCAAGGCGGACCAGTCCACGGCCGACGGGGTGGCCCAGAACCCGGAGCGGGACACGGAGAGCGACGAGGTACAGGGGAGCGGCGGGATCGAGGAAACCGAGAAGACCTCACCTCCCGAACTGCACAGTGGTCACAAGCTCGCCAGACGCTATCGCCTCGAAGAGTGCGTCACCCGTCTGGACGGCTTCAGCAGTTGGCGCGCGGTGGACGAGAAGCTGCGGCGTGCCGTCGGCGTGCACATCCTGCCCGCGGACCATGCGAGGGCCCGCTCCGTGCTGGCCGCGGCCCGTTCCTCGGCACTGCTGGGTGATCCCCGTTTCGTGCAGGTCCTGGACGCCGTGGAGGAGAACGACCTCGTCTACGTCGTGCACGAATGGCTGCCCGACGCCACGGAACTGACGACGCTTCTGGCTCCCGGCCCGCTGGAGGCGCACGACGCCTACCAGATGGTCAGTCAGATCGCCTCGGCGATGGCCGCCGCGCACCGCGAGGGCCTCGCTCATCTGCGCCTGAACCCGAACGCCGTGCTGCGCACCTCGTCCGGCCAGTGGCGCATCCGTGGTCTGGCCGTCAACGCCGCGCTGCGCGGCATCAGTTCGGACACCCCGCAGCGCACGGACACGGAAGCGATCGGCGCACTGCTGTACGCGGCGCTCACCCAGCGCTGGCCGTACGAGAGCGACGCCTACGGCCTGTCCGGGCTGCCCAAGGGCGTCGGTCTCATCGCCCCCGACCAGGTGCGCGCCGGTGTCCACCGCGGTCTGTCGGAGCTCGCCATGCGCGCGCTCGCCAACGACGGTGCCACGGCCTCACGGCACGAAGCGGCGTGCACCACCCCCGAGGAGTTGGTGAAGG
The DNA here is from genome assembly GCF_040655155.1 of Streptomyces sp. NPDC050508. Lineage (NCBI taxonomy): Bacteria > Bacillati > Actinomycetota > Actinomycetes > Kitasatosporales > Streptomycetaceae > Streptomyces > Streptomyces sp. NPDC050508. The sequence goes on along the minus strand of NZ_JBFAJJ010000002.1, from coordinate 620,458 downwards.
CGATCGGTGAGATGCCCCGCATCCGCCCGCCCGAGCCCGCGTTCACCGCACCACCCGAGTACCAGCGCACGACCTACCAACAGGGCACGTACGGCCGCCCGGCGCCGCGTCCCGGTGCCGGCCAGGCAGTGCCGACCCCGCCGCCCCCGCTGCAGAGCCGCACCGGCAAGGCCCTCAAGTGGGCCGTGTCCGCACTGCTGATCGCCGCGCTGGGCCTGGGCAGCTGGCAGCTCGCGGACGCGCTCATGGACCAGGGCAACAAGTCCGAGGACACGAAGCAGACGCAGACCACGGACGGGAACGACAAGAGCGGCGACAAGACCAAGCCGGTCAAGACGCTCGCGATTCAGGGCGCCAAGGAATTCGTGGCGAAGGGCGACCCCCAGCATCCCAACGACGTCGACAAGACGTACGACGGGGACGCGTCGACGTACTGGCGGACCTCCAGCTTCATAGGGGGCCCGGTGCTCGCGCCGTACAAGCCGGGCGTGGGCATCGTCTACGACCTCGGTTCGGCCCAGGACGTCTCCACTGCGACCATAGGGCTCTACTACAGCGGCGATCACACGACGGTGAAGCTCTACGCGGCCGACTCGCTGTCCCCCTCCTCGCTGGACTCCATGGCGCAGATCGGCAACGTCACGACAACCGGGACCAGTGCGACGGTCAAGGTCACCAAGCAGGTGAAGAGCCGGTACGTTCTTGTCTGGCTCACCGCTCTGCCGCACGCGGACAGTGACCAGTACAGCGACGCCGGCTACAAGCAGGCCATCACCGACGTGAAGTTCACGGGCTGACGTCTCACCGGAGGGGGAGGGGGTCCGATGGCGGAAGGCGCCGGATACGACGGAACGAGCGATCAGGATCTGCTCGCCCGCCATGTTGAAGGTGACCCGGAAGCCTTCGGTGAGCTCGTACGGCGGCACCGGGACCGGCTCTGGGCCGTGGCCCTGCGCACGCTGGGAGACCGCGAGGAGGCCGCTGACGCGGTCCAGGACGCCCTCGTCTCCGCCTACCGGGCCGCCCACACCTTCCGCGGCCAGTCGGCCGTCACGACATGGCTGCACCGGATCACGGTGAACGCCTGCCTGGACCGCGCCCGCAAGGCGGCCTCCAGGAAAACGTCTCCGGTCGACGACACCGAGCGCCTGGAACAACTCCTGGAGCCGCACGAATCGGCCTCGGCTCCCGCGGAGCGCAACGACCTGCACCGCCAACTGCTGGAAGCCCTGGGCACCCTCCCGGTCGACCAGCGCGCCGCCCTCGTCCTCGTGGACATGCAGGGCTATCCCGTCGCAGAGGCCGCCCGCATGCTCGACGTGCCGACCGGCACGGTGAAGAGCCGCTGCGCCCGCGGAAGAGCCAGACTGCTGCCACTCCTCACCCATCTACGGCCGGAAAGAGCCGCTGACGGCGAGGAACCGGGCCCGCGACGGAACCGGGCGCAGGGGACATCCGTCCCACCGGCAGCGGGACCCCACGACTCAGGTCCCAAGGATGCAGGGCCGAGCGATTCAGCTGCTGTGAAGGGCGGAGGTGGGCGAGCGTGACATCCACGACAGACACGACCGAGCACCCGGACGTCGCGGAGATCTCCGACCTCACCGAGGGCCTCCTCACGCCGTCCAGGACGGCTGAGGTACGACGGCATCTGGACGAGTGCGAACTCTGTGCGGATGTCCACGAGTCGCTGGAGGAAATCCGGGGCCTGCTGGGGACACTGCCCGGCCCACAGCGGATGCCCGCCGAGATCGCCGGCCGTATCGACGCAGCCCTCGCCGCAGAGGCCCTGTTGGGTGCCACCGCCCCCGAGTCCCTGGCCGCGCCGACATTGGTGAGCGCGTCCCGATCCACGTCGAGCGGGGACGGCGAGGACACCGAGGCGCATGTTTCACGTGAAACATCGTCTGCGGCGGTCCGTCCAGCAGGACATGCGCACGCCGCGACCGGACCCGGCCGCAAGGACCGGAATCGTGGCGGACGCCGCGGGAGGATCGTTCTGGGAGCCGTGTTCACCGCGGCCGTTCTAGGAGCCGGCTCTCTGTTCCTCCAGTCGCTGGGCGACCACAAGTCATCCGACGCGGCTCAGGGAAACCCGACCAGCTCCGCAGACAGCTTCTCCAAGGGGAAGCTGGAGAGCCAGGTCTCGGACCTCCTCTCCGCCAAGACGTCCGCGAGTCGGGGCGCCGGCAGCATGAAGCCCTGGAACGTCGAATCCGCGCCCCCCGGCACGGAGTCTTCCACCAAGACGCCCAGGACCCTGATCGAGCCTTCCCGTTCCCTCCCGGACTGCATCCGGCAGGGCATCAACCGTGGCAACGAGGATGTCCTCGGCTCCAAGAAGGGCACGTACCACGGGACCGCCGCCTATCTCGTGGTGCTGCCCAACGCTTCCGACAACAGCCGAGTCACGGCTTACGTCGTCGACGCGGCTTGCGTGAGCCAGCAGACGTCCACCCCTGGCAAGGTCCTTCTGACGCGGTCGTACCCACTTTCCTGACTGCGGACGTCTCTTCGCCGACCGGCGTGGTATCTCCCTCCTATGCGCTGTCTCCGTGTGCCCGGACACACCGGGAATGCGGGCCCCGTAGGATCCGTTGGGTGGGGTGAGAGCTCTGAGAGGGGCTCACACCGGTCGTACTGACGCAGTCCAGAGACGAGGAACCAAGCCGTGAGCGACGTCCGAAACGTGATCATCATCGGCTCCGGGCCCGCCGGCTACACGGCGGCGCTCTACACCGCGCGCGCGTCGCTGAAGCCGCTGGTGTTCGAGGGCGCCGTCACCGCTGGTGGCGCGCTGATGAACACCACCGAGGTCGAGAACTTCCCGGGCTTCCAGGACGGCATCATGGGCCCCGAGCTCATGGACAACATGCGCGCCCAGGCCGAGCGCTTCGGCGCCGAGCTGATCCCGGACGATGTGGTCTCCGTCGACCTGACCGGTGAGATCAAGACCGTCACGGACACCTCGGGCACCGTGCACAAGGCGAAGGCCGTCATCGTCACCACCGGCTCGCAGCACCGCAAGCTGGGCCTGCCGAACGAGGACGCCCTCTCCGGCCGGGGTGTCTCCTGGTGTGCCACCTGTGACGGCTTCTTCTTCAAGGACCAGGACATCGCCGTCATCGGCGGCGGCGACACGGCGATGGAGGAGGCGACCTTCCTCTCCCGCTTCGCCGAGTCCGTGACCATCGTCCACCGCCGGGACAGCCTGCGTGCCTCGAAGGCCATGCAGGAGCGTGCCTTCGCCGACCCGAAGATCAAGTTCGTCTGGGACAGCGAGATCGCCGAGATCGAGGGCGACCCGAAGCTCGCCGGTTTGAAGCTGCGCAACCTGAAGACCGGGGAGCTCTCGGACCTCCCGGTGACGGGTCTGTTCATCGCGATCGGCCACGACCCTCGCACGGAGCTCTTCAAGGGCCAGCTGGAGCTGGACGGAGAGGGCTACCTGAAGGTCGAGGCACCTTCGACCCGGACCAACCTGACCGGTGTCTTCGGCGCCGGTGACGTCGTCGACCACACCTACCGCCAGGCGATCACCGCCGCCGGTACCGGCTGCTCCGCGGCTCTGGACGCCGAGCGTTTCCTCTCCGCCCTCGCGGACGAGGAGAAGGCAGAGCCCGCTAAGACCACCGTCTGACCCCCATCCGCCCCACCGCACGACCAAGTTAAGGAGCCCGCCGTGGCCGGCACTCTGAAGAATGTGACCGACGATTCCTTCGACGAGGACGTCCTCAAGAACGACAAGCCCGTCCTGGTGGACTTCTGGGCCGCCTGGTGCGGTCCGTGCCGCCAGATCGCTCCGTCCCTTGAGGCCATCGCCGCCGAGTACGGCGACAAGATCGAGGTCGTCAAGCTCAACATCGACGAGAACCCGGGTACGGCCGCCAAGTACGGCGTCATGTCCATCCCGACCCTGAACGTCTACCAGGGTGGCGAGGTCGCCAAGACCATCGTCGGTGCGAAGCCGAAGGCCGCGATCGTTCGCGACCTTGAGGACTTCATCGCCGAGTGATGTTTCACGTGAAACACGAATGGGCCGACTCCCCGGAGTCGGCCCATTCACTTTGGCGTGGTCCTAGAGCGGCCGCAGCGCTGGTTCCTTCTGTACGGCCCCCAGCAGCCGGTCGAGCGCCAGCTCCACGTCTTCCTTCCAGGAGAGCGTCGTACGCAGCTCCAGCCGCAGTCGGGGATAGGTGGGGTGCGGGCGGACCGTCTTGAAGCCCACGGCGAGTAGATGGTCGGCAGGTAGTACGCAGGCAGGCTCTTTCCCATGGGCATCACCGAAGGCCTCGATCGCCTTGAAGCCCCGCCGCAGCAGATCCTTGGCGACTGTCTGGACCATGACCCGTCCCAGTCCCTGCCCCTGGTAGCCCGGCATGATGAACGCCGTCATCAACTGCACGGCATCCGGTGAGATCGGGCTCGTGGGAAACGCCGTGGAGCGGGGCACGTAGGCAGGGGGCGCGTAGAGCACGAAACCCACCGGCACATCATCGACGTAGACGACTCGTCCGCACGAGCCCCAGTCGAGCAGGACGGCGGAGATCCACGCTTCCTTCTCCAAGGCCGACGTGCCCGCTTTTACCGCGGCTTGGCCGCTGACGGGGTCCAGCTCCCAGAAGACGCACGACCGACAGGGCTTGGGAATGTCCGGGAGGTTGTCCAGCGTGAGCGGTACGAGCCGACGCCCCATGAAGGCTGATCCTCGCTTCCTTCGCCCGCAGCGTCACGGGCGGCTGTCAGAGCGCTGCGTTCCCTGAGCAGACTGCCGACGAACCCGCCGACCGCCCCCAGGCCCAGACCCGCGCTCACCAGTCCGGTGCGGCTCACCGTTCGCATGGCCCCCGCCTCCCCTAAGAGGTGCTGCCAGGTGGATGCGCCATACCCAAATGCATCGTATCCACGATGCGATTGCATCGATACCGACAGAAAGCAAAGAGCGGGCCGCGTTCCGGTACACACCGGACACGGCCCGCTCTGCTGGTCGGATGAACAGAACCCATGCCGTCGGCAGGACGGGTCAGGCCTCGTCCTCCGCGTCGTCGTCCAGCAGACTCCGCTGCAGGACCGGCCCCTCACCCGGAGCCAGCGAACCGAGGATCCGCTCAAGGTCCTCCATCGAGGCGAACTCGACAGTGATCTTCCCCTTCTTCTGGCCCAGGTCGACCTTCACCCGGGTCTCGAAGCGATCCGAGAGACGCGTGGCGAGATCGGACAGCGCCGGGGAGACCAGGGCGCCGGCCCGCGGTCCCTTGGAGCGCTGAGCCGTCTGGGGCCGCGAATCCATCAGGTGCACAATCTCCTCGACGGCCCGCACCGAGAGCCCCTCGGCCACGATCCGGTGGGCCAGCCGCTCCTGCTCCTCCGAGTCGTCGACGGAGAGCAGCGCCCGGGCATGACCGGCGGAGAGGACTCCGGCGGCGACACGGCGCTGGACCGACGGCGAGAGCTTCAGCAGACGCAGGGTGTTGGAGACCTGCGGACGCGAACGTCCGATGCGGTCCGCCAGCTGGTCGTGCGTGCAGTTGAAGTCCTTGAGCAACTGGTCGTAGGCGGCTGCCTCTTCAAGCGGGTTCAGCTGGGCGCGGTGCAGGTTCTCCAGCAGGGCGTCCAGGAGAAGCTTCTCGTCGTCCGTGGCCCGCACGATCGCCGGGATTGCCTCCAGGCCGGCCTCACGGCAGGCCCGCCAGCGCCGCTCGCCCATGATGAGCTCGTAGCTCGTCGGCCCGATCTGCCGTACGACGACGGGCTGGAGGAGGCCGACCTCCTTGATGGAGGTGACGAGCTCTTGCAGCGCGTCCTCGTCGAAGACCTCACGCGGCTGACGTGAGTTCGGCGTGATGGAGTCGAGAGGCAGCTCGGCGAAGTGGGCACCGATGGGAGGCGCGAAGGTCTCCACGGCGCCGTTCGACGACGGCTCCTCCATGTCGTAGGAAACCGGCGGCAGCGTGGTCACCTTCGCTGCGGCCACTCCCCGGTCGCCGGTGATGACCGGAACAGCCGTCGGGGACGCGGAGCCCATGGCGGCCGGAGCCACCGTCTTCTCCCCGGTCGGGGCTGCGGGGATCAGTGCGCCGAGCCCACGGCCCAAACCCCTCCGTCGCTCACTCACTGGATACCCTCCACCATGCTCTGGTCGCTCTGAGCGCCGATGTGCGCATGCGGTGCGTCGTAGCTGACGCCCACACCCTTCAGCGCGATTTCCCTTGCTGCTTCAAAGTAGGAGAGGGCACCGCTCGATCCGGGATCGTAGGTCAGTACCGTCTGCCCATAACTCGGTGCCTCGGAGATACGGACTGAGCGGGGAATGCTCGTCCGCAGTACCTCGTCACCGAAGTGGCTGCGCACCTCGTCCGCGACCTGGGACGCGAGACGCGTCCGGCCGTCGTACATGGTGAGCAGGATGGTCGACACATGCAGGTTGGGGTTGAGGTGCCCCCGCACCAGGTCGACGTTGCGGAGCAGTTGTCCGAGTCCCTCCAGTGCGTAGTACTCGCACTGGATCGGGATCAGAACCTCCGCACCGGCGACCAACGCATTGACCGTCAGCAGGCCGAGCGAGGGCGGACAGTCGATGAGGATGTAGTCCAGCGGCTGCTCGTAGGCCTGAATCGCCCGCTGCAGTCTGCTCTCACGCGCCACCAGGGATACCAGCTCGATCTCCGCACCGGCGAGATCGATCGTGGCGGGGGCGCAGAAGAGACCCTCGACGTCGGGGACCGGCTGCACGACCTCGGAGAGAGGCCTGCTGTCGACCAACACGTCATAGATGGAGGGAACTTCCGCGTGGTGGTCGATCCCCAGTGCCGTGGACGCGTTGCCCTGTGGGTCAAGGTCGACCACCAGAACACGGGCACCGTGCAGTGCCAGCGAAGCGGCAAGATTGACGGTCGTCGTCGTCTTGCCCACCCCGCCCTTCTGGTTGGCCACGACCATGATTCGGGTCTGCTCGGGACGCGGCAGACCCTCGCCGGCACGCCCCAGAGCTTCTACAGCCAGTTGGGCAGCACGACCGATGGGAGTGTCGTCCATAGGGGGCGGTGTTTCACGTGAAACATCCTCCCCCATCGACTCGGTACGGGGACCGGGGACCGGATCGGTCATCGGTCCCGCGATGTTGGCGTCGGACCGCAAGGATTCACTCTCCTCGACTTCAGGCTCGCAATGAACAGAGCCTCCCATGTCTTCAGGGTCGTGAACCAGTGAGGCCTGTTGTTCTGTGGAGAATTCCACCTCTGTGGACAACTCCGTGCCCTCTCCGAGTGATCCGAGAGGCTTCCGGTCGCGGGGTTCGGCCGCGGCGCGGGTGCGACCGATGATGCCGTGTAGCAGTGAGCGACGTTTCACGTGAAACACGATGCACAGCAGCCGACGCCGAACTGTCGCGACACTCCGGCATGCATAGGTTTGGCAGCTTGTGTGGAGTAAGTTTCGTCGTCAGGACGGATCAGAGACACGCCTCAAGCGCTAAGACCGACCCGTCTCAGCGCCGGGACGACCTCAACGACGCCGACGGGTACGGCCCGTACGAGCCGCCTTGGCCCGCTTGGCCGCGAAGCGCACTCCGCCGGGGCTCTCTCCCACCTCGACACGGACCACCGTGGACAGCGGATCGACGATGCCTTCGCCGACATGCAGGATGGACGTCCCCACGGCTCCGAGCTTGCTGAGCACGGTCGTCGCACTCTTGAGCTCCTCCTCGGCCGTGTCCCCCTTGAGGGCGAGCATCTCGCCGTACGGACGCAGCAGCGGGATGCCCCAGGTGGCCAGTCGCTCCAGCGGAGCCACGGCCCGGGCCGTCACCACATGGACCGGCTGCAGTGTGCCCATGACCTCCTCGGCACGCCCTCGTACGACGGTGACGTGGTCGAGGCCCAGGAGTTCGACGACTTCGGTGAGGAAGGTCGTACGGCGGAGCAGCGGTTCGAGCAGGGTGATCTTGATGTCCTCCCGGACCAGCGCCAGGGGGATGCCCGGGAGGCCGGCGCCGGAGCCGACATCGCAGACCGTCACTCCGTCCGGCACGACCTCTGAGAGGACCGCACAGTTCAGCAGGTGCCGTTCCCACAGGCGGGGCACCTCACGTGGGCCGATGAGACCACGCTGCACGCCCGCGTCGGCGAGCAGCTCGGCGTATCGGACCGCATCCTCGAAGCGATCACCGAACACCTCGCGCGCCTGCTCGGGCGCGGGGGGAAGCTCCGCTGCCTCCGTCACGGGGGACCGTCCTTCCGTACCGCAAAAGCGCACTGGGCGCTGACCACCAGAACTACAGGACTATCAGGCTGACAAAGTTCGGCCCCGTCTGCTCAACAGACGGGGCCGGTGGAACGTAGGGACCGATCAGGCGGGAAGCACGACGACGAAGCGCTGCGGCTCCTCGCCCTCCGACTCGCTGCGCAGTCCCGCGGCCTTGACCGCGTCGTGGACCACCTTGCGTTCGAACGGGGTCATCGGGTTCAGCTTCACCGGCTCGCCGGTGTTCTTCACGTCGGCCGCGGCCTTGGCGCCCAGCTCGGAGAGCTCGGTGCGCTTCTTGGCGCGGTAACCCGCGATGTCCAGCATCAGGCGGCTGCGGTCCCCGGTCTCCCGGTGCACGGCCAGGCGGGTGAGCTCCTGAAGTGCCTCCAGCACCTCACCGTCACGGCCGACGAGCTTCTGGAGGTCGCGGCCGCTGCTGTCGCTGATGATCGAGACAGCGGCGCGGTCGGCCTCGACATCCATGTCGATGTCGCCGTCGAGATCGGCGATGTCCAGCAGACCCTCAAGGTAGTCCGCCGCGATCTCGCCCTCCTGCTCCAGGCGGGACAGGGTGTCTGCACCCTCGGCAGCGGCGGAGGTGGTGGTGCCTTCCGTCACGGGATGGACTCCTTCTTACTTCTTGGACGGGGACTTGGGCCGCTGCGGACCCTTGCGCTGTCCGGACTGGGCCTTGCTGCGGGTACCGCCGGCGGGCTTCGGGGTCGGCTTCTTCGCAGCGGTGGCGGGCTTGGCGTCCTCGGGCTCGTCCGACTTGGTCAGCGAGGTCTTCGGCTCGGCGTCGTCGGCCGCGTGCTCGGCGCTGTCGTCGGCCGCCTTCGCGGCGGCGGACTGGCGCTGGGCCTTGGTCTGCCGCTTGGGCTGCTGACGCCTGGGAGTGGCGGCCGGGGTCGGCGTACCGTCCTCGGACTCCACAGCCGCGCTCTCACCCTTCGCCACGGTGCCGTCCTGCTGGGCCACGAGGCCCACCTTGGTGAGGCTGTTGATGAACTTGCGCTCGAACTCGTTACGGTCACGGCCCTTGGAGACGATCGCCTTGACGATGGCCTTCTCGCCGCGGCTGCGGGTCTTCTCGTGGTGCGTGACGTGCTTGGTGAGGCGCTCCAGGTAGGCGGCCTGGGCCTTGGAACCCGGGGTCGGGTTGTTGTGGATGACGTACATCTGCTGGCCCATGGTCCACACGTTGGTGGTCAGCCAGTAGACGAGGACACCGACGGGGAAGTTGATGCCGAAGATGGCGAACATGACGGGGAAGACGTACATCAGCATCTTCTGCTGCTGCATGAACGGCGTCTTCACCGTGGTGTCGACGTTCTTCGTCATGAGCTGGCGCTGCGTGTAGAACTGCGACGCCGACATCATCACGATCATGATCGCGGTGACGACCCGGACGTCGGTCAGCGTGGCACCGAGCGCCTCGACCTTGCTGCTGCCGTCCGTGAACTTCGCGGCCAGCGGGGCACCGAAGATGTGCGCCTTACGCGCGCTGGCGAGCAGCGAGTCGTTGATGACGCCGATCGTCGAGCCCGTCGCGATGCCGTTGAGCACGTGGTACAGGGCGAAGAAGAACGGGGACTGCGCCAGGATGGGAAGGCACGAGGAGAGCGGGTTGGTACCCGACTCCTTGTACAGCTTCATCATCTCTTCGGACTGACGCTGCTTGTCGTTCTTGTAGCGTTCCTGGATCTTCTTCATCTCGGGCTGCAGGGTCTGCATGGCCCGGGTCGCCTTGATCTGCTTCACGAAGAGCGGGATCAGACAGATGCGGATCAGGATCACCAGGGACACGATGGACAGGCCCCAGGCCCAGCCCGTGTCGGGACCGAAAACCTTCCCGTACACCGAGTGGAACTGGACGATGACCCAGGAAACGGGTGTCGTGATGAAGCTGAAAAGACTGGCAATCGTGTCCACTAATCATGCTCCTTGGGCATGGGACGGTGTCTCTGCGGCCGGGCTCGAAGGACTCAGCCCTTCAGTGGCCGTTTCGGCGGCGGAGGTCCCGCCCTTGTGTGCGCGCCATGTGCCCCGCAGCATCTCGTGCCACCGTGGACGCTTGCGCGGCGGGACATGGTCCACACCGCCGAGCGACCACGGATTGCACCGCAGGATGCGCCAGGCCGTGAGCGCGGTGCCCTTGATCGCGCCGTGCCGGTCGATGGCCGTATAGCCGTAGTGGGAGCACGACGGGTAGTACTTGCACACCGGACCCAGCAATGGACTGATCGTCCACTGGTACAGCTTGATCAGCGCCAGTAGTGGGTACTTCATCGCGCGCCCCCTCCCAGCAGCCGCTGAACGGCGGCATCCAGGTCTTGGGCCAGCTGTGCATGGTCGGCGTCGCCCGCTCCGGGCAGCGCTCGTACGACTACCAGGCTACCGGGGGGAAACAGGACGACTCGCTCGCGCATCAGATGGCGAAGTCTGCGCTTCACTTTGTTGCGCACCACAGCGCCGCCCACTGCCTTGCTGACGACGAAACCCGCACGCGTCGGGGGAGCGCTCTCCCCTGGCGCGTGCGGGTCCGTGGCACCGCTACGAAAGTGGACGACGAGAAGCGGGCGGCCGGCCCGGCGACCCCGTCGTACCGCGGTCGCGAAGTCTTCGCGCCGCCTCAGCCGATGCTCGGTAGGCAGCACGACGTCATGACCTGATCGGGATCAGGCGGACAGGCTGGCGCGACCCTTGCCACGACGGTTCGCGAGAATCGCGCGACCGGCACGGGTACGCATCCGCAGGCGGAAGCCGTGGGTCTTGGCACGACGACGGTTGTTCGGCTGGAAGGTGCGCTTGCTCACGAGGGGGCTCCAGAAATAAATCGGTGGTGGCGGGTGCCGTCCTGGCTGTCACCGTGCGCCCACGAGTAGCTCGCAGTAACGCCCGAGTGCACCGCTTCCCGATCACCTCGAAGCGATCTGTGCCCATCGGAGGCAGGCGGCAGCAGCCATCGACAACTCGACCTGGTCACGGTACGCGGGGCTACGCCATCCGGTCAAACCAGCGGTCACAGGGAGACACTATCCACAGGCTGGGGACAACAACTTGAACCGCACCCGTCGCCCTGACTACCGTGGCTGGACTCCGATTCGTTCCTTTGTCCCCCGCCCCAACACCTTTTTCCCGAGCGCCCCACCCGATGTACATCCCGTCCCGTCCGCGAACCACACGTTCGTGGGACCCGTGAGAGAGCGTGCCCTGTGGCTGACGTACCTGCCGATCTTGCCGCAGTGTGGCCACGAGTGCTGGAGCAACTTCTCGGTGAGGGGCGTGGGCAGGGTGTCGAGACCAAGGACGAGCACTGGATCCGGCGCTGCCAGCCCCTGGCACTCGTCGCCGACACTGCCTTGCTCGCCGTACCGAACGAATTTGCGAAGGGCGTGCTCGAAGGCCGCCTCGCGCCGATCGTCAGCGAGACGCTGAGCCGCGAGTGCGGCCGGCCGATCCGGATCGCGATCACGGTCGACGACTCCGCCGGCGAGCCCGCCGGACCGCCGGCACCCCCCGCCCAGCCCCAGCGCCGCTACGAAGAACCCGAGCAGAGCCGGGACCCGTACGAGAGCTACGGCCGTCACCGCGCCGAGCCGCTCCCGGGCGGCCCCGGCGACCAGCTGCCCACCGCCCGCCCCGCCTATCCGTCGGAGTACCAGCGCCCCGAGCCGGGCGCCTGGCCGCGGCCGTCGCAGGACGACTACGGCTGGCAGCAGCAACGGCTCGGCTTCCCGGAGCGGGACCCCTACGCGTCCCCGTCGCAGGACCAGTACGGACCGCCGTCCCAGGATCAGTACGGGGCACCGGCGAAGGACAAATACGGCCCGCCCCAGGACCCGTACCAGCCGCAGCAGGACCAGTACGCGCCGCCGACGCAGGACTACCGCCCGCAGTCGATGGAGCGTCCGTCGTACGAGCAGCAGCGCGCGGAGTACGAGCAGTCGCGGGCCGAGTACGAGCAGTCCCGCGCGGAGTACAACCAGCGCGACGCGCGCCGCGACCTGTCCGACTCGCACTCGCCCTCGAACTCCGGTCATGTGCACCGCGGCGGTCCGGGGTCGCCAGGACCACTGGGCTCGAAGCCCGCGCCGGCGGCGGGCCCGGGTGAGCCGACCGCGCGCCTGAACCCGAAGTACCTCTTCGACACGTTCGTCATCGGCGCCTCGAACCGCTTCGCGCACGCGGCCGCGGTCGCCGTCGCCGAGGCGCCCGCGAAGGCGTACAACCCCCTTTTCATCTATGGGGAGTCGGGGCTCGGCAAGACGCACCTGCTGCACGCGATCGGGCACTACGCGCGGAGCCTGTATCCCGGCACGCGCGTGCGGTACGTGAGTTCGGAGGAGTTCACCAACGAGTTCATCAACTCCATCCGCGACGGCAAGGGCGACAGCTTCCGCAAGCGGTACCGCGAGATGGACATCCTTCTTGTCGACGACATCCAGTTCCTCGCGGACAAGGAGTCGACGCAGGAGGAGTTCTTCCACACCTTCAACACGCTCCACAACGCCAACAAGCAGATCGTGCTGTCCTCCGACCGGCCGCCCAGGCAGCTGGTGACGCTGGAGGACCGGCTGCGGAACCGTTTCGAGTGGGGCCTGACCACCGACGTCCAGCCGCCCGAGCTGGAGACCCGTATCGCCATCCTTCGTAAGAAGGCGGTCCAGGAGCAGCTCAACGCCCCGCCGGAGGTGCTGGAGTTCATCGCGTCCCGGATCTCGCGGAACATCCGTGAGCTGGAGGGCGCGCTGATCCGGGTGACGGCGTTCGCGTCGCTCAACCGGCAGCCCGTCGACCTCGGTCTCACCGAGATCGTCCTCAAGGACCTGATCCCGGGCGGCGAGGACTCGACTCCGGAGATCACCGCGACCGCGATCATGGGAGCGACCGCCGACTACTTCGGCATCACGGTCGAGGACCTGTGCGGCAGTTCGCGCGGCCGTCAGCTGGTCACGGCCCGGCAGATCGCCATGTACGTGTGCCGCGAGCTGACCGACCTCTCCCTGCCGAAGATCGGCGCGCAGTTCGGTGGCCGCGACCACACGACGGTCATGCACGCCGACCGCAAGATCCGCGCGCTGATGGCCGAGCGCCGCTCGATCTACAACCAGGTCACCGAGCTGACCAACCGCATCAAGAACGGCTGACAGCAACGGAGTTACGACACCAGAGCTACGACACCGAAGGGCGCCCAGGGATCTCTCCCGGGGCGCCCTTCGGCTTGCCGGGAGGCGATCCACAGCCGTTCCTGGACCCGCTCTGGAGAGACTCAGGAGCCTCTTCGAAGCCGATCCTCAGCCCGTCCGGAGCCGATCCGGCAGCCGCTCGCCGTCGTTTCAAACCCACGGACCGACCACCCGCTGTTCGAATACCGGCCGGGTTACGGCCGTCCTCCACAGATTCGGCGACTTTCTTCCGTCCACATCCTGGGGACTGAGAAGTTGTCCAGATCGTGTCCACAGGCGCCGCGGGTGAGAGACCATCAGACCAGGTCAAGTGCTTGTGGATTCGTGGACAAAAGATATCCACAACCTGTGGACGAATCCTTGATCCCCAGCCTGTGGATCAAGTTGTCCACCGACAACCCACAGGCTGGGGCCGGTTGTCCCCAGCGATCTCCAGCTTCTCCACACCGCTGTCCACTGTTCGGCAATGCAACGCGCCACCTCACCGTGTCGAGTGAAAGGCGTCACACGAAGGTGCCGGGTTGGGCTGTGGGAAAGGTGGGTAAAGCTGGGGACGGTGCTGGGGAGAAGTGGCCCTCGGCTGTGCATGGGGTGTGCAGAACTTTCCGTTCTCCACAGAAACCCGAGGTTGTCCACCGCCGTCGCCCACAGGGTCGGTGGACAAAATTCCCGCCCTGAGCTGCGAAAACGCGGTTATCCACGGTATCCACAGCCCCTACTACTACTAGCAACTAGAGAGAGCTGGGAAACCGTTTCGAAGCGGGGCCTGTGCACAACTCGCGCTTCGTCGCCCGACGGTCCCTCGTCACGACTTGACCCCGATAGGCACCTACTGTCAGTGCCGTGCGTCAGACTGTTCCCCGATGTCCTTCCCCTCACCGGGACCGACGACACCGAGACAGACGACGAAGCCAGGCAGGCCGAGAAGCGCCGGCAACAGCAGGAGGCGGCAACAGTGAAGATCCGGGTGGAACGCGACGTACTCGCGGAGGCAGTGGCCTGGGCGGCACGCAGCCTCCCGGCCCGTCCGCCGGCGCCGGTCCTCGCCGGCCTCCTGCTGAAGTCCGAGGAGGGGCAGCTGAGCCTCTCCAGCTTCGACTACGAGGTCTCCGCGCGCGTGTCGGTCGACGCGGAGGTCGAGGAGGAGGGCACGGTCCTCGTCTCCGGCCGACTGCTCGCCGACATCTGCCGCGCCCTTCCCAACCGGCCGGTGGAGATTTCCACAGACGGTGTACGGGCGACGGTGGTCTGCGGCTCCTCGCGCTTCACGCTGCACACACTGCCTGTGGAGGAGTACCCGGCGCTGCCGCAGATGCCGGGCGCGACCGGCACCGTTCCCGGTGAGGTCTTCGCCTCGGCGGCCGCCCAGGTGGCCATCGCGGCCGGCCGTGACGACACGCTGCCCGTCCTCACCGGTGTGCGTATCGAGATCGAGGGCGACACGGTGACGCTGGCGTCCACCGACCGCTACCGCTTCGCGGTCCGTGAGTTCCTGTGGAAGCCGGAGAACCCGGAGGCGTCCGCGGTCGCCCTGGTGCCCGCCAAGACGCTCCTGGACACCGCCAAGGCCCTCACGAGCGGCGACAGCGTGATCCTGGCGCTGTCCGGCTCGGGCGCGGGCGAGGGGCTCATCGGCTTCGAGGGCGCCGGGCGCCGTACGACGACCCGTCTCCTGGAGGGCGACCTTCCGAAGTACCGCTCGCTGTTCCCGACGGAGTTCAACTCCATCGCCGTGATCGAGACCGCCCCCTTCGTGGAGGCCGTCAAGCGCGTGGCCCTGGTCGCCGAGCGCAACACGCCGGTGCGGCTGAGCTTCGAGCAGGGCGTGCTGATCCTGGAGGCCGGGTCCAGCGACGACGCACAGGCTGTGGAGCGCGTCGACGCGAACCTTGAGGGCGACGACGTGTCGATCGCCTTCAACCCGACGTTCCTGCTGGACGGCCTCAGCGCCATCGACTCCCCGGTGGCCCAGCTGTCCTTCACGACCTCCACCAAGCCCGCGCTGCTCAGCGGCAAGCCGGCCCTGGACGCCGAGGCGGACGAGGCCTACAAGTACCTGATCATGCCGGTGCGACTGAGCGGCTGATCCGTACCCGACGAGAACACCGCAGGTCGGGGCATACCGCCCGGTACTTCTGAGCGCGTATGCTCACAGGTGTGCATGACCGTCCGGGTTTAGGCTCGGACACAGGTACGCAAGTGCCTTCATGCCACGTCGCACCCTAAGGAACAACTGATGGAGCTCGGTCTCGTCGGCCTCGGCAAGATGGGTGGCAACATGCGCGAGCGCATCCGCCGCGCAGGCCACACCGTCATCGGATACGACCGCAACCCGGACCTCGCCGATGTCCACAGCCTGGGAGAGCTTGTGGGCAAGCTCAAGGGCCCGCGCGTCGTGTGGGTGATGGTCCCGGCCGGTGCCCCGACCCAGGCGACCGTCGACGAGCTGGCCGAGCTCCTGGAGCCCGGCGATGTCGTCGTGGACGGCGGCAACTCCCGCTGGACGGACGACGAGAAGCACGCCGAGGAGCTGGGTGCCAAGGGCATCGGCTTCGTCGACGCGGGCGTCTCCGGCGGCGTCTGGGGCCTCCAGAACGGCTACGCCCTGATGGTCGGCGGCGACCCCGAGGACATCGCGAAGGTCCAGCCCGTCTTCGACGCCCTCAAGCCCGAGGGCGAGTTCGGCTTCGTCCACGCCGGCAAGGTCGGCGCCGGGCACTTCTCGAAGATGGTCCACAACGGCATCGAGTACGCCATGATGCAGGCCTATGCCGAGGGCTGGGAGCTGCTGGAGAAGGTCGACTCGGTGACGGACGTCCGCGAGGTCTTCCGCTCCTGGCAGGAGGGCACCGTCATCCGCTCCTGGCTGCTCGACCTGGCCGTCAACGCCCTGGACGGCGACGAGCACCTCGACAAGCTCAAGGGCTACGCCGAGGACTCCGGCGAGGGCCGCTGGACCGTCGAGGCGGCCATCGACAACGCCGTGCCGCTGCCCGCGATCACGGCCTCCCTCTTCGCGCGGTTCGCGTCGCGCCAGGAGGACTCGCCGCAGATGAAGATGATCGCGGCGCTGCGCAACCAGTTCGGCGGCCACGCGGTCGAGACGAAGTAATCCACAGATCCACAGGCCGCGGCCCGTGGATCCACAACCTGGGGGAGGTCGGCGAACGACCATGCACGTCACGCATCTGTCGCTGGCCGACTTCCGCTCGTACGCCGGGGTCGACGTCCCGCTCGACCCCGGCGTCACCGCGTTCGTGGGCCCGAACGGGCAGGGCAAGACCAACCTCGTCGAGGCCATCGGCTATCTCGCCACCCTGGGCAGTCACCGCGTCTCCTCCGACGCCCCGCTGGTCCGCATGGGCGCCGACCGCGCGATCATCAGGGCGCAGGTCAGGCAGGGCGAGCGGCAGCAGCTGGTCGAGCTGGAGCTGAACCCCGGCCGCGCCAACCGCGCCCGCATCAACCGGTCCTCGCAGGTCAGACCCCGTGACGTGCTGGGCATCGTACGGACCGTGCTGTTCGCGCCCGAGGACCTCGCCCTGGTGAAGGGTGACCCCGGGGAGCGGCGGCGCTTCCTGGACGAGCTGATCACCGCGCGCTCTCCGCGCATGGCCGGGGTTCGTTCCGACTACGAGCGGGTGCTCAAGCAGCGCAACACCCTGCTGAAGTCGGCCGCGTTGGCACGGCGGCACGGTGGGCGGTCGATGGACCTGTCCACGCTCGACGTGTGGGATCAGCATCTCGCGCGCGTGGGGGCCGAGTTGCTGGCCCAGCGGCTCGATCTGATCGCCGCGGTGCAGCCCCTCGCCGACAAGGCGTACGAGCAACTCGCCCCCGGGGGCGGTCCGGTGGCCCTGGAGTACAAGCCGTCGGCGCCCGGTGAGGCACACACGCGTGAGGACCTCTACGAGCAGCTGATGGCGGCGATCGCGGAGGCGCGCAAGCAGGAGATCGAGCGGGGCGTCACCCTCGTAGGACCGCATCGGGACGATGTGATTCTCAAACTCGGTCAGTTGCCCGCGAAGGGGTACGCCTCGCACGGGGAGTCCTGGTCGTACGCGCTGGCGTTGCGGCTCGCGTCGTACGACCTGCTCAGGGCCGAGGGCAATGAGCCGGTGCTCGTGCTCGACGACGTCTTCGCCGAGCTGGACACGCGTCGCCGGGAGCGGCTGGCCGAGCTGGTGGCGCCCGGCGAGCAGGTGCTGGTGACGGCGGCGGTCGACGACGACGTACCGCATGTCCTGGCGGGGACGCGGTACAGCGTGGCGGAGGGGGCGGTGGAGCGCGTATGACGACGGACCAGCCCGCAGCCGATGAACCCGCGCCCAAGAAGGCCGCCGAGCCCTCCGGCGTCGACCTCGCGCGCGTGGCGCTGCGCGCCGCGAAGGAACAGGCACGCGCGCGTGGGGACGCGGCGCAGCAGAAGAAGCAGGCGCGGCGCGGGGGCCTGCGCTCCGGCGCGCGCGCCGACGGCCGCGACCCGATGGCTCTCGGCGCTGCGATCAACCGGCTGCTCACCGAGCGCGGCTGGGAGACACCGGCCGCGGTGGGCGGTGTGATGGGCCGTTGGCCGCAGATCGTCGGCGAGGACCTGGCCAACCACTGCGTACCGGAGAAGTACGACGAGGACGAGCGGGTCCTGATCGTGCGCTGCGATTCGACGGCCTGGGCGACGAACCTGCGCCTCCTCGCCCCGCAGCTGGTGGCCCGGCTGAACGAGGACCTCGGGCACGGCACGGTGCGGTTCCTCAAGGTGAACGGCCCCGGTGGGCCGCCCCGTCGCTACGGTCCCCTGCGCGCTCCCGGCAGCACGGGTCCCGGCGACACCTATGGGTGACTGACATCACAGCGCGGGCCCCGGCGGGTGACCGGACGCGGTTGCGAATACCGACCTGACCCTTGAGTAGCAAAGGGTTGACACCCGGAAGCGCTGAGTGCCTCCGTGAGCCTCTTTGAGCCCCGTTCCGCATATGGGGAGTCGGGAGAGACCGGTTGAGGGCGGCACATGCGGACTCAGGTACCGGCAAACCCCCATCCATGTCGGCGCTACCGGTAGACTGGAAGCAATCCCGCCCCACTTGTGGGACAGACACCGAGCAACGCTGACTAAGGCTTACCAACGCAACACGCCGCAGCCGCTCCGGCCACCAGCCTGAGCCTGGCTTGTGCTGTGCCAGAAAGGGCGCTTCGTGGCCGATTCCGGCAACCCCAACGAGAACATCCCCTCCACCGACGCCGGCGCCAACGGCGGGGCTCACTCCTCGAACGGCGAGGTCACCGCCTCGTACGACGCCAGCGCGATCACCGTCCTCGAAGGGCTGGACGCGGTCCGCAAGCGGCCCGGTATGTACATCGGCTCGACCGGTGAGCGCGGCCTGCACCACCTGGTGCAGGAGGTCGTCGACAACTCCGTCGACGAGGCGCTGGCCGGGCACGCGGACACGATCGACGTCACGATCCTCCACGACGGCGGCGTGCGCGTCATCGACAACGGCCGCGGCATCCCGGTGGGCATCGTCCCCTCCGAGGGCAAGCCCGCCGTCGAGGTCGTACTGACCGTGCTGCACGCGGGCGGCAAGTTCGGTGGCGGCGGCTACGCGGTCTCCGGCGGTCTGCACGGCGTGGGCGTCTCCGTCGTGAACGCCCTGTCGAGCCGGGTCTCCGTCGAGGTCAGGACCGACGGCCACCGCTGGACGCAGGACTACAAGCTGGGCGTCCCCACCGCCCCGCTCGCGCAGCACGAGGCCACGGACGAGACCGGCACCTCGGTCACCTTCTGGGCCGACCCGGACATCTTCGAGACCACCGAGTACTCCTTCGAGACGCTGTCGCGGCGCTTCCAGGAGATGGCGTTCCTCAACAAGGGTTTGACGATCAAACTCACTGACGAGCGCGAGCTGGCGAAGGCCACGGCCGGTGCCGACGAGGCGGGTGCGGACGAGAAGGACGAGGTCAAGACCGTCACGTACCACTACGAGGGCGGCATCGTCGACTACGTGACGTACCTCAACTCCCGCAAGGGAGACGTGGTGCACCCGACCGTCATCGACCTGGAGGCGGAGGACAAGGACAAGAGCCTGTCCCTTGAAGTCGCGATGCAGTGGAACAGTGGTTACAGCGAGGGTGTGTACTCCTTCGCCAACATCATCCACACGCATGAGGGCGGTACGCACGAAGAGGGCTTCCGGGCCGCGCTGACGTCGCTGATCAACAAGTACGCGCGCGACAAGAAGCTGCTCCGCGAGAAGGACGACAACCTCACGGGCGACGACATCCGCGAGGGCCTGACCGCGATCATCTCGGTGAAGCTGGCCGAGCCGCAGTTCGAGGGCCAGACCAAGACCAAGCTCGGCAACACCGAAGCGAAGACCTTCGTACAGAAGGCGGTCTACGAGCACCTCAACGACTGGCTCGACCGCAACCCGAACGAGGCCTCGGACATCATCCGCAAGGGCATCCAGGCGGCCACCGCGCGCGTGGCGGCCCGCAAGGCCCGTGACCTCACCCGTCGCAAGGGCCTCCTGGAGACCGCGTCCCTGCCGGGCAAGCTGTCCGACTGCCAGTCGAACGACCCCACCAAGTGCGAGATCTTCATCGTCGAGGGTGACTCCGCCGGCGGCTCGGCCAAGTCCGGCCGGAACCCGCAGTACCAGGCGATCCTTCCGATCCGAGGAAAGATCCTCAACGTCGAGAAGGCCAGGATCGACAAGATCCTGCAGAACCAGGAGATCCAGGCACTGATCTCCGCCTTCGGCACCGGAGTCCACGAGGACTTCGACATCGCCAGGCTGCGTTATCACAAGATCATCCTGATGGCGGACGCCGACGTCGACGGTCAGCACATCAGCACCCTGCTGCTGACCTTCCTGTTCCGCTTCATGCGGCCGCTGGTCGAGGCCGGGCACGTGTTCCTGTCGCGTCCCCCGCTGTACAAGATCAAGTGGGGTCGTGACGACTTCGAGTACGCGTACTCGGACCGCGAGCGCGACGCCCTGATCGAGCTGGGCCGGCAGAACGGCAAGCGCATCAAGGAAGACTCGATCCAGCGCTTCAAGGGTCTCGGCGAGATGAACGCCGAGGAGCTGCGCATCACCACGATGGACCAGGAGCACCGCGTCCTCGGCCAGGTCACCCTGGACGACGCCGCGCAGGCCGACGACCTGTTCTCGGTCCTCATGGGTGAGGACGTCGAGGCGCGCCGCCAGTTCATCCAGCGCAACGCCAAGGACGTCCGCTTCCTCGACATCTGAGTCGGTCTCAGCTGACCGCACCAGGAAGGATCTTCACCAGCAATGGCCGACGAGAACACTCCTAGTACGCCTGAAGAGGGCGTCATCGCTCAGCGTGTCGAGCCCGTAGGGCTTGAGACCGAGATGCAGCGCTCGTACCTCGACTACGCGATGTCCGTCATCGTGTCGCGAGCCCTGCCCGACGTCCGTGACGGCCTCAAGCCCGTCCACCGCCGCGTCCTGTACGCCATGTACGACGGCGGCTACCGGCCCGAGAAGGGCTTCTACAAGTGCGCCCGTGTCGTCGGCGACGTCATGGGCAACTACCACCCGCACGGCGACTCCTCGATCTACGACGCGCTGGTCCGCCTCGCGCAGCCGTGGTCGATGCGGATGCCGCTGGTGGACTCCAACGGCAACTTCGGCTCTCCGGGCAACGACCCCGCCGCCGCCATGCGCTACACCGAGTGCAAGCTGGCGCCGCTGTCCATGGAGATGGTCCGTGACATCGACGAGGAGACCGTCGACTTCACGGACAACTACGACGGCCGCTCCCAGGAGCCGACCGTCCTGCCGGCCCGCTTCCCGAACCTGCTGATCAACGGCTCGGCGGGCATCGCGGTCGGCATGGCCACCAACATCCCGCCGCACAACCTCCGTGAGGTCGCGGCGGGTGCCCAGTGGTGCCTGGAGAACCCCGAGGCCTCCCACGAGGAGCTCCTGGACGCGCTGATCGAGCGCATCAAGGGCCCCGACTTCCCGACCGGCGCCCTCGTCGTCGGCCGTAAGGGCATCGAAGAGGCGTACCGCACCGGTCGTGGCTCGATCACCATGCGCGCGGTCGTCGAGGTCGAGGAGATCCAGAACCGCCAGTGCCTGGTGGTCACCGAACTCCCCTACCAGACCAACCCCGACAACCTCGCGCAGAAGATCGCCGACCTGGTGAAGGACGGCAAGGTCGGCGGCATCGCGGACGTCCGCGACGAGACGTCGTCCCGTACCGGCCAGCGCCTCGTCATCGTCCTCAAGAGGGACGCAGTCGCCAAGGTCGTACTGAACAACCTCTACAAGCACACCGATCTGCAGTCGAACTTCAGCGCCAACATGCTGGCCCTGGTCGACGGTGTGCCGCGCACGCTCTCGCTCGACGCGTTCATCCGGCACTGGGTGGCGCACCAGATCGAGGTCATCGTCCGCCGGACGAAGTTCCGGCTGCGCAAGGCCGAGGAGCGGGCGCACATCCTGCGCGGCCTCCTGAAGGCCCTGGACGCCATCGACGAGGTCATCGCGCTGATCCGGCGCAGCGACACCGTCGACATCGCCCGCACGGGCTTGATGGCCCTCCTGGAGATCGACGAGATCCAGGCGAACGCCATCCTGGAGATGCAGCTGCGTCGACTGGCCGCCCTGGAGCGCCAGAAGATCATCCAGGAGCACGACGAACTCCAGGCGAAGATCGCCGAGTACAACGCGATCCTGGCCTCCCCGGTCCGCCAGCGTGGCATCGTCAGCGAGGAACTCGCCGCGATCGTCGAGAAGTTCGGCGACGACCGCAAGACGATGCTGGTGCCCTTCGACGGTGACATGTCCATCGAGGACCTCATCGCCGAAGAGGACATCGTCGTCACCATCTCGCGCGGCGGCTACGTCAAGCGCACCAAGGCCGACGACTACCGCTCCCAGAAGCGCGGCGGCAAGGGCGTACGCGGCACGAAGCTCAAGGAAGACGACATCGTCGACCACTTCTTCGTGTCGACCACCCACCACTGGCTGCTGTTCTTCACCAACAAGGGCCGCGTCTACCGCGCGAAGGCGTACGAACTCCCGGACGCCGGCCGTGACGCGCGCGGGCAGCACGTCGCGAACCTGCTGGCCTTCCAGCCGGACGAGGCCATCGCGGAGATCCTCGCGATCCGCGACTACGAAGCGGCGCCCTACCTGGTCCTCGCCACCAAGGGCGGCCTGGTCAAGAAGACGCCTCTGAAGGATTACGATTCGCCCCGTTCCGGCGGTGTCATCGCGATCAACCTCCGTGAGACGGAGGACGGTTCCGACGACGAACTGATCGGCGCCGAACTCGTCTCGTCCGAGGACGATCTGCTGCTGATCAGCAAGAAGGCACAGTCGATCAGGTTCACCGCCACGGACGACGCGCTGCGTCCCATGGGGCGTGCCACCTCCGGTGTCAAGGGCATGAGTTTCCGCGAGGGCGACCAGCTTCTCTCGATGAATGTTGTTCGACCCGGTACGTTCGTGTTCACTGCCACAGACGGCGGGTACGCGAAGCGCACCGCCGTCGACGAGTACCGCGTCCAGGGTCGCGGCGGCCTCGGTATCAAGGCCGCCAAGATCGTCGAGGACCGCGGTTCTCTCGTCGGCGCGCTGGTGGTCGAGGAGACCGACGAGATCCTCGCCATCACGCTGTCCGGCGGTGTGATTCGTACGCGAGTCAACGAGGTCAGGGAGACGGGCCGTGACACCATGGGCGTCCAACTGATCAACCTGGGCAAGCGCGATGCCGTCGTCGGTATCGCTCGTAACGCCGAGGCGGGATCCGAGGCGGAGGAAGTCGTCGGCGACGAAGCCGTCGACGAGACCACCGAGGGTGTCGCGACCACCGGCACGGACGAGGGTGACGCACCCTCGGTCGAGTAGCACGAGGAGAGAGTCATCGTGAGCGGAGCCACGGGCGCCGGATCGACCGGTACGGACACGGACGGCGGCGGCCGTGGCTCCGCCGCGAACACGACAGATCCGCACACGACCCAACTGCGTGCGATCGACGTGAAGAAGACGGACGCGCACTCGCCCGACTCGCATGGATCCCAGGGGGGAACTGTGACGGACACCCGAGGTCCGCAGACCCAGCAGCAGTCGGCCGGTGCGGGCCCGGCCGCGCCCGGTGCCAAGGCTCCGGCCCAGGGCCAGGCGCCGGCCCAGCCGGTCGCGCCGCCGCCTTCCCCGCTGCCGGGCGAGCGTCAGCCGCAGCAGGCCGCGGGGCCGTACCACCCGCCGCAGGCCTACCCCACGCAGGCACCGGCCGCCGCCCAGAGCGGTGCCGTACGGCGTCCGCGCACGGGCGCGCGCACCGCGCCGCGTACCCGCAAGGCGCGGCTGCGGGTGGCCAAGGCCGACCCGTGGTCGGTGATGAAGGTCAGCTTCCTGCTCTCCATCGCGCTGGGCATCTGCACGGTCGTGGCGTCCGCGGTGCTGTGGATGGTCATGGACGCGATGGGCGTCTTCTCGACGGTCGGCGGCACCATCTCGGAGGCGACCGGCTCGAACGAGTCGAACGGCTTCGACCTGCAGTCCTTCCTGTCCCTTCCGCACGTCCTGACGTTCTCGGGGATCATCGCGGTCATCGACGTCGTCCTCGCCACGGCTCTCGCGACGCTCGGCGCGTTCATCTACAACCTCTCCGCAGGTTTCGTCGGCGGCATCGAGCTGACGCTTGCCGAGGACGAGTGAGAAGTCGCGCGAACACGGGTTGAAACCCCTCCCGACGGTCCTGTGACTATCGATTTTGGGACTGCCCATGTCGTGCGCTAATCTTCAGGAGTCAGCGCGCGGGACATACTCCGCAGAGCGCGGCGGGGCTATAGCTCAGTTGGTTAGAGCGCATCCCTGATAAGGATGAGGCCACAGGTTCAAATCCTGTTAGCCCCACCAGTACGAAGACCCCCAACCGGTTGCGGTTGGGGGTCTTCGGCGTCTACGGCTGACACCAGCCACCAGCCACCAGCTATCAGCCGGGTCAACTGGCAACAGGAAGACCCCCGGCCACGACGGGCCGGGGGTCTTCGGGGGTCTTCTCTGGAGCGTTGTACGCAAGTTCGCCGCTGTGTCAGAGAGGTCGGGGCGTGAAGTAGGTGAGGAGGCGCGTCAGCGCTGGAGCGGTACCGCCGGCTCGGCGGAGTCCGGGGCCTCCAGGGCCTCCGTGGCCTCGTCCGTGTCCGCCGGCGGGCGGTGGCGGCAGCTGGGGGACTTGCCGTGGGCCTCGGCGCGGATGCGTTGCTTCATCGTGGGGGGCAGGGACCTGGTGAAGGACCACGGGGAGATCGCCGGTGTCGTCACCTGCGCGGTGGTGCTGGTGCTCGTCGCCTCGGACTGAGGAGTCGCGGCGGCGGCCGTCGCGGTGATCGTGATGAGTCCGAGCGTCGTGCACAGCGCCAGGAAGGCGGTGACGAAGGCGTTCCACAACTTCATGACCTTGATCTGGGTCATGGCCCCTCACTTTCAAGGTTGGGC
This sequence comes from Streptomyces sp. NPDC050508, assembly GCF_040655155.1. Lineage (NCBI taxonomy): Bacteria > Bacillati > Actinomycetota > Actinomycetes > Kitasatosporales > Streptomycetaceae > Streptomyces > Streptomyces sp. NPDC050508. The sequence goes on along the minus strand of NZ_JBFAJJ010000002.1, from coordinate 595,545 downwards.
GATTTGCGTACTTTCCTCATGATGTGTATGGAGGTCGCGAAGTGGTGGACCGACGGCCGTGGCGCGTCGATGTTCTGATGAACACCACTCGGATGGGTGCAAGTAGCCAGAAAACGGCGGAAGACGGGAGAAGCGAGGGTGAAGTGACCGTCCGTGGAGGTGTGATCACCCTCCGATCGGAGCGGTTCCGTCCGCTCCTACTGCGCTGTCCCGGGCGGGAGTTGGCCGCGGACGCAGGTCACCGATCGGTCTCGGTCGGTGTGTATAGTCGGGCGACAGAGGTCCCCTACGTCAAGGAAAGACGAGGTCGCGCGGTGAAGAAGCTTCTCCTGGTCGCACTGGCCGCCATCGGCGGGCTCCTCGTGTACCGCCAGATCCAGGCGGATCGCGCCGAGCAGGATCTGTGGACGGAGGCGACCGACTCCGTGCCCACGGGTTCGTGAGTACCGAGATCCAGTTCTGAGCACGCCCCGACCGCTTGGCGGTCGGGGCTTTGTGTTGCGCCCTCGCCCTCGTGCGGGTACGGCCGCCTCGACCCGGGCGTTTCGGACGCTCGTACGGATTGCCCGGATGCCACGCGCGCGTGCGGGGCAGGATGGGCCACGTCCGGAGCAACGACGAGGGGTGGCGCGTGATGGGGCGGCGTACGGCGTGGTGGCGGACGCGGGCACAGGGCGGTCGTACGCCCGTCGCTGGGGTCGTGCGACGTGTCGGTGTCCTCGTCGCGGTGCTGTGCGCGACGGCGGCCCTGACGGGGCAGCCCGCCACGGCGGCCGGGTCATCGAGCCCCTACGGCTACGGCACGGGTGACCAGGTCGTCGACGGAGCGACCAGCACGGCCGACGCCGAAGTCCTGAATCTCGGCGGGGCGTACAGGAGTTCCCTCGCGAAGGGCGCCAGGCTCTACTACGGCCTCGAACTCGACGGCACGTCCAACGCCTACGTCTCCGTGACCGCCGTGCCTCCGGCGGGCACCACGGTCGCCGCCACCGACGGCATCAGGGTGTCGATGCAGAACGCCACGGGCACCGCCTGCACCCACCAGAGCGCCACCTTCGGCGCGGACAGGAGCCCCCACCCCGTGGCCGCCTGGGCCGCGTGGGAGTCGGGCAAGGCCCTGTGCAAGGGCGGCGGCAAGTACTACGTACTCGTCGAGCGCGTCGACGCGTCGGGCTCCTCGCCCGACACCTGGGGCCTGGAACTCACCGCGGTGTCGGAACCTCCCCTGACACAGGCCGGCGTGACCGACGCGCCCCAGGACTGGGACTCGGCGTCGCCCGAAGCCGTCACGGGGGAGGCCCGGCACCGGGCGGGCGGCTCGGGCTTCGCCGGGGCGGTCGCCGTCGGACCGGGAGCGTGGCGGGACGACGTCGAGCCCGGGCGGACCCTCTTCTACAAGGTGCCGGTCGACTGGGGGCAGCAGCTCTCCGTCACCGCCGAACTGGGCGGTTCGAACGGCGGCAGCGGCTATGTGACCCGCGCGCTGGACCTGGCGCTCTACAACCCCGTGCGCGGCTCCGTCGACGAGGCAGGCCTCGGCTACCGGGGCACCCAGGACTCGGCCGCCCTGGAGGCCCTGCCGCCCGTCGAGTACCGCAACCGGTACTCCGTCGTCGAGCACGAGAACGGGATGCGCTTCGCCGGGTCGTACTACCTCGTCGTGCACCTCGCCGCGCAGCTGGCCGACAGCTTCGGCCAGGGACCGTTCCCGGTGACACTGCGCGTGCGCGTCGCCGGTACGGCGCACGCCGGTCCCGGGTACGTGGCGCAGTCCGCACCCCGGAACATCTTCGAGGTCACCTCACAGGACCGTGCGGCGGCGGTGACGGGGAGCGCCGGGGGAGGCGACACCGCGATGAAGGTGCTCGCGGCGGCCGGGATCGGCGCGGGCAGCGTGCTGCTGCTGACGCTCGGCGTGTGGACGGTGGCGGCGCGACGGCGGGCTTCGACGGCTGCGCTGTAGCTGCCGCCGCACGGCCTCTTGGACTGGCGGACCGGTCAGATGCGGGCCAGCGCCCAGAACCCCACGGCGTAGCAGGCCAGCGCGAGCAGCAGGACCGGGATCGTCACCCTCGCCGGCGGCCCGGGGCGGCGCCGGGCGCGCCTGCCCCGGTGCTGCGGAACCGGCGGCGCGGACGGTGGAACCTGCGGGACCTGAGCGGTGTATGAAGCAGTAGAGGGTTCGACGCGAGGCTGGGGGGAGGACAGGACATGCGTGCGGTCATGGGGGGAGTACACGGGCTGGTACTGACCGACTTGGTCTGCCTGGTCTGTCTGGCGTGCTTGGTCTGCCTGTTGTACCGGCGGAGCCAGTGGAGGTGGCAGGTGGAAGCTGCCGGTGTCCGACATCGGGGACGGCCGGGAGGTGATGCCCTGCCGTGGATCGAGGGACACGGAGTCAGTGCCGGGCCTGGCCGGGGCGGGCCTCCCGCCGCTGAGGCCGGTACCCGTGTCGTTCTCGGGTTCGGTCTTGGGCTTTGGCTTGGGCTTTGGCTTGGGCTTTGGCTCGGCTTCGAAAGACTTGGACGGCGAGGGAGACGGGGTCGCCCCGGTGTCCACCCCGGAAGCCCGCTTCAGCGGACCCTCGGGTGCGAACCCCGAAGGAAGTGGCCCCAGTTGATCGAAGATCTCGATCAACTCGTCGTCGGGGCCGGGCTCGGGCAGGAGTTCCCTGGCCGCTGCGAGCGCCTTGCGTGCGCCCGTGGCGGTGCGGAAGCGGGCCTGCGGGTCGGGCTGCAGCATCAGCGCCACGACCTGCCACAGCGCTTCGGGAATGCCCTTGGGCGCCCCCGGGGTCCCGTGCTCCGCGAAGTACTGGACAAGCGCCTTGGAGTCCGGCTTGGCCCCCTCCAGCAGATACAGCGCCACCAGTCCTACGGCGAACAGGTCGGCGGGGAAGTCCGGCTCCGCGCCCATCATCTGCTCGGGCGCGAGGTAACCGGGCGTGCCCACCACGAGGTTGGTCTCCGTCAGGCGCGCCTCGCCCAGCCGCATGGCGATGCCGAAGTCGGACAGGCGCAGTCGCGGGCGGGCCGTGCCGGTGGCTTCGAGGAGCAGGTTCGCGGGCTTGATGTCACGGTGCACGACGCCTTCCGCGTGCACCGCGGCGAGACCGGAGAGGAGCTGGTCGAGCAGCGTGCAGACGAACGCGGGGGGCAGTGGGCCGTAGTCCCCGATGAGATGGACGAGCGAACCGCCGGCCACCAGGTCCATGGTGAACAGGACCTTGTCGTCGTCGGCGGCCCAGCTGGCCGGTGCGAGTACATGGGGGTGGTCGATCCGCAGCGCCTGTTCCCGTACGAAGCGCAGCAGGGAGTGCGCGTCGCTCTGCTGCAGGACCTTGGCCGCCACATAGCGACGGCGGCGGTGGTCCCAGGCACGCCAGACCGCGCCGACACCTCCGCGCCCGATCGGGTCGGCCAGTTCGTACCGGCCGGCGAAGACCTCACCCATGGCTGTGCGTCGCTCCTCCCCCTTCGGCTACCCCCGTTGCTTCCCCCGAGACGAGCGATACGACTCCCCCTCACGGCACTTGTCCTCGCGGCACTGCCTCACGTCGCTTCCGGTGAGTGACACGACCCCCTCGTGCCTCTCGCCGACCGCGTGCCCGGCTGCCGAACCCCCGATCGGCGGCCGGGCCGTGGGGCTCAGCTCTGGTGGGACTGGTAGTGCGCGACCGCGTCCGAGGTGCGGCCGGCGCCGTACACCCGGAGGAACTCTGCCAGTTCCGGGTGGGTCGGGGCGAGAGTGTCCGCCGCGTCGATGATGTCGCCCGCGGCGGCCACCGAGCGCAGCAGTGACTGGATCTCGCGGACCACCCGCTTGACCGTGGGCGCTCCCGAGCTGCTCGTCGTGGTCGTGGTGTTGCTGAGCACCGAGCCCCCCTGGGACTTCTTGATCTCGTCCATGCGCTCGGTCGCCTCGGCCGCGCTCACGCTGCCGTCCGCGACCTGCCCCGCCAGGTCCTGCAGCAACTGCACCCGCTGCACCACGGCGGGATTGCCGATCTTCGCCCGCTGACCGCTCATCAGCTGGGACAACATCGGCGCGGACAGTCCCAACACCCCCGCGAGACGAGCCTGGTTGAGACCAAGATCGTCGATGAGCTTACGGAAGAGCGCCCCCAAAGGCTCCCCGTACCAATTCCGCTGCAGCTCCCGCGCTCTGGCGGTGGCTTCCTGCTGTGCGGCGTCCATTGCGTCTCCCCATCGCTTCCCCAAAACCGCGGTTCGCTCCAGCGAACCACGACGAGCATCTTACGGAGAGTGGTCGTTCACCGGGAGCCCTATCTTTTTGCGAGATACCGGGGGTGACCCGGTACTCTGTTCTCCGAAGCCCGCTGGTGTGTGGTTCTGCCGGTCGGATGCTTCTCTAGCGGGGCCTTAGCTCAGTTGGTAGAGCGCTGTCTTTGCATGGCAGATGTCAGGGGTTCGACTCCCCTAGGCTCCACTTACGATGACCCCTCTGAACTGCGGAAACGTGGTCGGAGGGGTTCTTTCGTCCCGGGTTTCCGTGCTGACGTGTCAGCGTGGTGGTGGTGCTGGCGAACAGCTGTGTTGGGCCGTTTTGCGGGGCTTCCGGGTGGTGTGTCTCGCCTGATGGATCCCCTGGTTACCTCGTAGTTACGGTGCGTGACGACATGGCTGAGCGCGAAGCGCATGCCGAACAACTGGAGCGCGGGGTCTACCTCGGTCTGCGTGAGGGCAACCTCGACCCGCAGCAAGTCGTCGCCCTCGCCTGCGAACTGCTCGACTGGTTCCACTGCACCGACGCCATCCTGGAGGTCGTGGAGCGGAACCCGGCCGACGTGTCGCCGGCGGAGATGACCGCCCTGGCCCGGCGCATCCTGGACGACGTGGACTTCGAACCCGGCTTCGACCTCGCACCCGAGCGTTTGGAGACGTTGCGTGCCGCGTTGCGGGTCATGGCCCGCGACCTGACCACGCGTGGGATCGAGGGTGAACCGGAGATCGAGGTCCTGGAGGACTGGTTCCCGGTGGGAGCCGGTGTCCGCCTCGCCGACGGCGTACGGCTCAACTGGGGCGGCCCCATCCTGCCGAACATGTGCGACGACCCGGCCGTCGCACTGACCAGCCTGGCGGTCATGACCCAGGAGAGCCTGCTCGAACGGACCTGGCGGGTCTGGCCGGTGTGCCCCCGACATGAGCTCGGCGTCCACGGCTCGGAGCGGAACGGCACGGCCGTGTGGTGGTGCGCGGGCGAGGGCGGGCACGTGCTCGCGCCGGTCGGTGAACTCTCGCGCGTACTCGGCTGACGTCGCCGTACGGGGGAACCGACGTTCCCTCTGCTCTGTTCCTCTGCGGCCCTGGGGAACGTGGTGGGTGATGGACCGAGGTCCGGGAAAGCGCCCCTCGGTACTCCCCAACACCACTGGAAAGTCCGTCAGTTGACCGGCTGCACCATGACAAGGGACACGATCGGTGCCGTCCCGGCGCGGCATTGAGTCATATGCACTTGGAATCAACCGGTCGGCCGTGTCCTGGGTCGTCGGGCAGGCCCGCCCGGAGGGGCGGGAGGGGTGCGCCGAGCGTCCCGATGCCGACCTCACCAGCGCAGGGTCGTGATGCGGCAGCCCCATAAGTCACCCGAAGCGACATGGTTTCCCTCCGTTCCGTCCGCTTCCGTCGGGGAGTGGGTCGGACGTGCAAGTTCTTCGCTTGGGCAAATCGTGAGTGATGTCGAGTCCGGGGGTGAACATTGGAGGTTGACGTTATGTTCGCCACATAGCTCCCAAAGTGCCTACTGTTCACACCCGCGTTCGATAATGCTGGTGCTGCTTTCTGTGTGGAACCCGTGAAGACTGGACAGTAACTGTCGAACGCTTGAGTGGAGTCCACTGTGATCGACCTGCGGGTACTGGGACCGGTACGGGCATTGGTCGGTGGGAGCGATCTGGACATCGGACACGCGCGGCAACGCTGCCTGCTGGCTGTGTTGTTGGTGGACGTGAACAACGTGGTGCCCAGTGATCGGCTCGCGGAATTCGTCTGGGGCGAGCGGCCGCCGCAGCAGGCACGCAACGCACTCGCCGGCTACGCGACGCGGTTGCGCAAGGTCATGGCCGCCGCACCCGGGCGACCGGCCCTGTTGTCGCAGGCCAGCGGATATGTGCTGCGGGTCGATCCGTCGGCTGTGGACCTGTACCGGTTCCGGGACCTGACCTCCCGGGCCGCCGTGGTACGGGACGACGAGGAGCGCTGCGAGCTGCTGCGGTCCGCGCTGGCAGAGTGGTCGGGGACCGCGCTCGGTGACCTGTGGGGCACGCGCGTCGAGTCGCTGAGCACGACCCTGGACAGCGAGCGGCAGACCGCCCTGCTGGACTTCTTCGACACGCAGCTGAGGCTCGGCCGGCCGCACGAGATCCTCACGCAGCTCCAGTGGATGACCGAGGAGCGGCCCTACGACGAGGAGTTGGCGCTCCGGCTGGTGCTGGCCCACCGGGACAGCGGAAACCTGGCCGCGGCGCTGCGGACGTACGAGCAGGCCAGGGAGCGGTTGGCCCGTGACCTCTCGACGCGGCCCGGAGAGGCGCTGCGCGGGGCGGGCGAGCGGCTGCTGAACACCGAGCGGTCACTCGGCGACGGGAGGGACGGGAGCAGCGCGGTCTCCGTCGTCACGCGGGCCCGTGACCGGCTCCAGGTGCCCCGCAGTACCGGGTACTTCGCGGGCCGTGAGCGAGAACTGCTGGAACTGGACGCGCTGTTGACGCCGGCGAGCTCTCCGGCGGGGCCCACGGCTCAGCACAGCAGCAATCTCGCCGTGATCAGCGGTATGGCCGGTGTCGGCAAGACGACGATGGCGCTGCGGTGGGCGCAGCGGGGTGGTCCGTCGTTCCCCGACGGGCAGTTCTTCGTGGCGCTGCGTGGGCACGAGCAGCATCTGCCGCCCCTCGAACCGACCGAGATACTCGCTCAGGTGCTGCTCGCGCTGGGGCTGCCGGCCGCCGACATACCGTACGGGCTCGATGAACGGGCCGCGCTGTACCGGACGTTGCTGGTCGGGCGGCGGGTGCTGATGGTCCTGGACGACGCGGCGGGACCCGACCAGGTGCGCCACCTGCTGCCCCCGAGTGTCGACGGCAGCGCGGTCGTGGTGACCTGCCGGGAGCGGATGCCGGAGCTGAGCGCGACCTACTTCGCCGGCGAGGTGCTGCTGGACACGCTGGACGACGAGTCGGCGCTAGCCCTGCTGGCCTCGCTGGTCGGCAGGGACCGGGTGGAGCAGGAGCCGGAGGCGGCGGCCGGGATCGTCCGGGCCTCGGGGCTGCTGCCGTTGACCGTGCGGCTCAGCGGTGCCTATGCCGCGAGCCATCCCGAAGAGCCTCTGGAGGAGGTGCTCGCGCGGATTCCGGCCGTGGACAGCGCGGACGCGCACGGTGCGATCAACCAGGCGCTGGGCCTGTCGTACGGCAAGCTCGGAGCGGATCTGCGGCAGCTGTTCAGGCAGCTGGGCGTCATTCCGGGCACCGAGTTCGGGCGGGACACGGTGGCGGCGTTGACGGACGGCTCGTTCGCCCTGCTGGAGGAGCGGATCGGGGCGCTGATGCGGGCCAACCTGCTGTCCGAGTGCGCGCCGCGCCGCTACCGGATGCACGACATGGTCAAGGAGTACGCGGCGGGGCGCGCGGGCGAGGAGGACCCGGGGGAGGTGCACCGGGACGTCCTGCTGCGGCTGCTGGAGTGGTACCGGCAGTCGGTGGAACGGGCCAGCAGCGCCAGCGGTATTCAGATATCGGGGGTGCACCGCGGGGAGAACGCGGCCTCTCCCGATCCGGCCGGGCGGTCCGGCGGCGAGGCCGGCGAAGTCGTCGGGATGGCCTGGCTGGACCAGGAGAAGGCCAATCTCTGCGCGGCCATCAAGCTCGCCGCCGAACGCGGGCTGGGCCCGGCGAGCTGGCGGCTGGCCGACGCGATGCTCGGCTTCATCCGGCTGCATCCGGGCGGCGACGACTGGTCGGCGGCCGTGGAGGCGGCGCAGAGCGCGGCGGCCAAGTCGGAGAACCTGCGGGCGAACACGGCGATGCTGCTCAACCTCGCGGACTCGCGGTACCGGGAGGGCCGTTACTCCAGCGAGCAGCGGTTGGGCAGGGAGGCGCTCACCGTCAGCCGGGACGCGTCGTGGCGGGCCGGGGAGGCGCTCTCGCTGGCGGTCCTCGGCCGGTCGTACTGGTCGGTCGGGATGATCGGGCTCGCGAACCGGTACATGCGCGCCGCGCTGCACATCCACGAGAGCCTCGGCGACCTGGCCGGGCAGGCCAACGCCCTGGGGCGGCTGGCGCGCAACGCCTATGACACGGGTGACCTGGTGTCAGCCCTGAGCGACTACCGCAGTTCGCTGAGGCTGGCGGAACGGGTGGACTCCCGGTTCGGACAGGTCCGGCTGCCCGCCTACATCGCGCTGACCCTGCGCAAGCTGGGGCAGTACGGCGAGGCCGACCAGTGGTGCGAACTGGCCATCAGGTCGAGCCGCGACATGGATTTCCACGAGGGCGTGGCCATCGCGCTGACCTGCCGGGCGGCGCTCTTCAGCGACCTGGGGGAGCACGCCCGGGCGGTGGCCTCCGCACGCGAGGCGCATGTCGCCATCCCGCACCTGTCGGACCCCCGTATCGAGGCGGACTGCCTGATCCGGCTGGGCGCGGTCGAGGCCGCGGCCGAGCACACGGACGTGGCCATGCGCAGCCTCGGCAAGGCGTTGCTGCTCGCGGAGCAGATCCACTACCGGCAGGCGGTGGCCCGCGCCCAGGCCGAGCGGGCGGCCACGTACATCCGGCTGGGCCTGTACGAGGAGGCGCTGGCGGCCTGCCGAAGTACCCGGCAGGCCCTCCACGGGGGTCATATGAACCTGGTCACCGCGCAGTTGCTGGTCCTGGAGGCGGACTGCGCACTGGCTTCCGGGCGGTACGAGGCCGCCTCCGCCGGTTACCGCCGGGCTTCCGCGCTGTACCGGGTGGCGGGTCACCGTCTGGGTGAGCTGCGGACCCTGCTGTCCTGGGGCCGTGTCGCCGGTACCGCGCCGGGCCACGGCTGCCCCGAACGGCTCTGGCGCCGGGCACTGCGCCTGGCCGGGCCTCTCGCGGTACCGGAGGCCGACACCCTGCGGACCTTGCTGGGCACGGCGGCCCGCTGACGCGCGGGCGTCAGCAGCCCCGGCGGGGCTTGCCCGGGCAAGCCCCGCCCGCTGGTCAGAGGCGTACCACCGTCCCGGCATACGTCAGGCCGGACCCGAATCCGACCAGTACCGCGAGGTCTCCCTCGCGCAGGGCTCCGAAGGTGCGCAGGCGGTCGAGGGCGAGCGGGATGGAGGCCGCCGAGGTGTTGCCCTGGTCCACGACGTCACGGGCCACGACGACATCGGAGGGGAAGCCCACGCTCTGTGCGACGGCCTCGGTGATGCGCAGGTTCGCCTGGTGCGGGACGAACGCCTGGACGTCGCCGGGCTCCAGACCCGAGCGGGCCAGCACCTCGCGTACGACGTCGGGCAACTGCGTCACCGCCCAGCGGAAGACCGTGGAGCCCTGCATGCGCAGCACGGGTCCCGCGTGCCCGGGCTCCTCCCGCACGGTGATCGCCTCGCGCAGCGTGGGGTCCGTGCCCCACACCACGCTCCCGATGCCCGGCTCCGTGCCGCGTCCCACGACGGCCGCGCCCGCCCCGTCCGAGAACAGGAAGGCGGTGGAGCGGTCCCGGGGGTCGAGGATGTCCGACATCCGCTCCACGCCGACGACCAGGCAGGTGCGGGCCTGGCCGCTCGCGACGGACGCCGCGGCCAGTGCCATGCCCACGGTGAAACCGGCGCAGGCGGCGCCGACCTGCCAGCCCTGCCCGGCGATGCCCAGCCGGCGGGCGATCCGCGCGGCGAGCGCGTCCGCCGCCCCGGTGTCCGCACCGCCGACGTCCGACATGGTGGCGACCAGCACCTGATCGACCTGGTCGGGTGCGACACCGGCGTCGGCGAGGGCCTTCCCGGCGGCGGTGACCCCCATCTCCTCCAGCGTCTCGTCGGGACCGGCGAAGCAGCGGGTCCTGATGCCGCTGCGGCGCAGGATCCACTCGGGGTTCGAGTCCAGGGTGCGGCAGATCTCCTCGTTGGTGACGATCCGTCGGGGCCGGTAGCTCCCGATGCCGAGCAGAACCGCATGGTGGCGGTCCGGCACGGGGGTGTGCGCGACGTGCGTGGTGTTCACCCGGGACTCCTGTCGTCGGCCTGCCTCGCGTGTGTGCCCGTTCCCTTGCTGCCTGTTTCCTCGCTCGCTGCCTTCGAAGGCTTTACGCGCCGGACGGGGCCACCCCGCGTGACATCGCGACGACCGGGTGTACGGACACGGCGTGCGCGGATACGGCTTGACAGTCACATACCTTCGGTATGTACTTGCATACCAAGGGAATGTAATTTGGTTGGAAGGATGACTGGTGACCTCAAGTCCGCTTGCGTCTCGCACCGAGCCGTCCATGGCGGGGAAGGCGCTGCTGCTCACGTCGGCAGCCACGTTCATGGCCTTCCTCGACACGACGATCGTCAACGTGGCCTTCCCGGCCCTGCATGAGGACTTCCCCGCGGAGTCCCTGACCAACTTGACCTGGGTGGTGACCAGTTACGGCATTCTCTTCGCCGCGCTGCTGACCCCGGCCGGGCGTTTCGCCGACATCCTGGGGCGGAAAAAGCTGTTCCTGTGGTCGGTCGGTCTGTTCAGCATCGCCTCTCTCGCCTGCGCCGTGGCGCCGAACGTCGGAGCGCTGATCGCCGCCCGCGCTGTCCAGGGCATCGGCTCGGCGGGCATGATCCCCGCCGCGCTCGGCATCGTGCTCTCCGAGACGCCTGCCGAGAAGCGGTCCGAGGCCATCGGCATGTGGGGGGCGGCCGGTTCCATGGCCGCCGCCGCCGGCCCCTCGCTGGGCGGACTGCTGGTCAGTGAGATCGACTGGCGCGCGGTGTTCATTCTGAACATCCCGATCGGCCTTGCCGTGATCCTCGGCGCCAAGTCCCTGCCCGACCGTCCGGTGGAGAAGTCCCCGCTGCCCGACCTGGTCGGCACGGCGACGATCACCCTCGGTCTCGCCGGCGTCGTCATCGGCCTCACCAAGGGCGGCGACTGGGGCTGGGACCAGGCCAGGACGTGGATCTGGATCGGGGCCGGCGTGTTCCTCATCGCCTACTCGCTGCTGCGCTCCCGCAGCCACCCGGCCCCGGCGGTGGAGACCAAGCTGTGGGGCACGTCGATGTTCGCGGCGGCCAACCTCACCGCGTTCCTGCTCGGCGCCGGCCTGTTCGTCTGGTTCCTGTCCGGGCCGCTGTACCTCACCACGATCTGGCACTACTCCGTGCTCAAGGCCGGTCTCGCCGTCACCCCCGGAGCGGTGCTCTCCGCGGTCGCCGCCATCTCGGTGGGCCGCCGGCTCAAGCCCGCCCAGCAGCGGCCGGTCGTCATCGTGGCCGCCGTCGTCTTCCTGGGGCTGAGCATCTGGGCGTACTCGGGTCTCGGCTCCGACCGGGAGTTCCTGGCCCTGTGGCTGCCGTACGGCGCGTTCGGCGGTGCGGCCATCGGCGCGGCGCTCACCAGCGTGACGACCGCGGCGTCCATCTCGGTGCACCCGCTGAAGTTCGCCACCGGCACCGGAATGGCCACCACGGCCCGGCAGTTCGGCGGGTCGGTCGGTGTCGCCGCGATGGCCGCGGTGTTCGCCGCGGGCAACCTGAGCACCCCGAAGCCGTACCGTGACGCGTTCCTGCTCGCGGGGATCTTCATCGCCGCCTCCGCGGTGCCGGCGTTCTGGCTGTTCACCAAGAAGTCGATGGCGCAGATCGCCGAGACCCAGCAGCAGATCCAGGCCTACATGCGGGCGCAGGCAGCTGCCGCCCAGGCCGCCGCCACCTCTTCGGAAGGCACGGCAACCGCCGACCGGAGCTGACGTCCGGCTCTCCCCCTCCGAGTGCCGGTCGCGGCCACCTCCCCCGTGGGTGACCGCCCGGCTCCGGCGGGGCCGTGGCTCCCCAGGGACCACGGCCCCGCCGGAGCGTTTTCCGCACCACGGATCCATCCACCCGTACGACCGGAATGCCTGCTGAAGGAGTCCGTTCCATGTCAGAGGAAGCCACTGGAAAGAAACGTCCCGTCTATCCGATGCCCCGCACCGACGCGACCCAGCCGCCGGAGGAGTACAAGGAGTTCCGGGCCCGGTGCCCGGTGCCGCACGTGGACCTGCCCACCGGGTCGGACGCCTACCTGGCGACCCGGCACGCCGACGTACGGACCGTGCTGGGCGACCCGCGTTTCAGCCGGGCCGCCTTCCTGGAGCCCGGCGCGCCCCGGATGCAGCCGGTGGAGCCGCACCCGGACAACATCATGAGCATGGACCCGCCCCGCCTGACCCGGGTGCGGCGGCTGATAGCCAAGGAGTTCGGGCCGCGCCGGGTCGTGGGCATGCGCCCGCACATCGAGGCCGTCGCCACCCGGCTGCTCGACGCCGTGGAGGAGTCGGGCAGCCCGGCCGACCTGGTGTCCGCGTTCGCCACCCCGCTGCCGCTGCAGATCGTGTGCGAGCTGATCGGGGTGCCCTTCGAGGACCGGGGCCGGTTCCAGGACTGGTCGGACCGGTTCACCGCCCTCACCAAGTACACGGCACAGCAGATCGCCGACGCCGACCGGGAACTGCGCGCATATCTTGAGCAGTTGATCGACGACAAACGACGGGTGCCCGGCGCCGACCTGCTCAGCGCGCTGGCCGGCGAGAGCGACCCGGAGCTGCGGCTCACCGAGTCGGAACTCGTCATGCTCGGTGTCTTCCTGCTGATCGCGGGCCACGACACCACGACCACCGTCATCTCCACCAGCATCGTGACCCTGCTGCGCAACCCCGACCAGCTGCGCCTGTGGCGCGAGAATCCCGGGCTGACCGGCTCCGCCGTGGAGGAACTGCTGCGCTACAACACCCCGGGGGACGGGTCGTTCGCCCGGATCGCCACCGAGGACGTCGAACTCAGCGGTACCCGTATTCCGGCGGGCAGCGCCGTCATCGCCCCCATGAGCTCGGCGAACCGGGACGAGACGGTCTTCAAGGATCCCGACCGCTTCGACATCACCCGGGACGCCTCCGCCCACGTCGGATTCGGCCACGGGCCCCACTTCTGCATCGGCTCGGCCCTGGCCAGGCTCGAACTGGAGGTGGCCCTCGACACCCTCTTCACCCGCCTGCCCGGCCTGCGTCTCGACGTAGCGCCGGACGCACTGCGCTGGCGGCACTTCGCGGCCCTCGGCGGACTGCACGAACTGCCGGTGACCTGGTGAAACCGGGCCCCGCCCACCCGGTGGGCGGGGCCCCGCGCAGAATTCCGCGCTCGCCACGAGGGGGCGCTCCCGTCGGCCCGTAATACAGGACGAGAGCCCATCGGTTCGATGAGGGGAATTGATGAACACAGTCCTGGACTGGCTGGACTCCCCCGCCCCGGAGCGTGGAATCCACTACTACCGAGACGGCGCCTGGCACCTGCGCGACTACGCGGACATCGCTTCGGCGGCCCGGCGGACCGCCGCCTTCCTGCACGCCAACGGCGTCACCAAGGGCGTCGTGTCCCTGCTGATCGAGGAGCCCGAGACCTTCGTACCGGCGTTCCTCGGCACCATGTACGCGGGGGCCACCCCGTCCCCGATCGCCTCCCCGGTCACCTTCGGCGGCCACGAGGCGTTCACCGAACACGCGGCCACCGTCCTGGGCGCCGCGACTCCGGCCGCCGTGCTCACCGAGGAGCGGCTCGCCCCGCTCGCCGCCGCGGCCTGCGCCAAGGCGGGCGCGGGAGCACCCCTGGTCCTGCCCGACCCCGCGGGGCTGCCCGCCGCCGACGACCTGGCGGCCCGCCCGGCGGAACTGGCACTGCTCCAGTTCACGTCCGGTTCCAGCGGCACCCCCAAGGGAGTCCGGGTCACCGCCGACAACCTCACGGCCAACGTCCGGGCCATCCACGGCTGGCTCGGCGTGACGAGCGAGGACTCGTGCTCGTCATGGCTCCCGCTCTACCACGACATGGGCCTCATCGGGACGTTCCTGGGCTCCGTCGTGGCCCAGATCGACCTGTGGCTGATGAGCCCGGTCGACTTCATCCGGTCCCCGGCCCGTTGGCTGGACTGCCACGGCCGGCACGGCGTGACCATCACCACCGCACCCAACTTCGGCTACGGATACGCCACTTCCCGGGTGCGCGACGAGGAACTCGCGGGCACCGACTTCTCCGCCTGGCGGGTCGCGATGAGCGGTGCCGAACGCGTGGACGCCAGGGTGGTCGCCGACTTCACGGCCAGGCTCGCCCCGTACGGTTTCGACGCCCGCGTCCTCACGCCCTGCTACGGCATGGCGGAGACCACGCTCGCCGTCACCGGCGTCCGCCCCGGTCACGGGGCACGCATCGTCCGCCCGTCCGGCCCGCTGGACGCCGGGGCGCCGGTCACCGTCGTCGGCTCGGGCACCCTCGGCGTCGACCGCCCCGAGGACCCGGCCGGCTGGATCGCCTCCTGCGGCACACCGGTGCCCGGGACCACCGTCGACGTCGTCGACGACGACGGGGCGGTGCTGCCCGACGGCAGCTTCGGCGAGATCCGGGTCGCGGGCACCTCCGTGGCCGACGGCTACGAGTCGCCCGATCCCACCGCGAGCGAGGTGTTCGGCGCGGACGGACTGCGCACCGGCGACGCCGGGTTCCTGCTGGACGGCGAGCTGTACGTGGTCGGGCGGATCGGCGACAGCATCAAGGTCCGGGGCCGCAAGGTGCACGCCGAGGACCTGGAGGCGGCGCTCGGCTCCCTCCCCGGAGTGCCGCCCGGCCGCTGCGCGGTGGCGCTCGGCACCCGGGACGGGCGCTCGGAGGCGGTGATCGTCGTGGAGGCGTCCGGCGACGGCTGGCTGGAGGCGGCGACCGGCGTACTGCGCTCCACCCTGGACGCCTCGGTCCGCGTCACCCTCGTGCGGTCCCGGCGCGGCACGATTCCCCGGACCTCCAGCGGCAAGCCCCGCCGTCGGCTGCTGTGGCAGCGGGCCGGGGACAACACCCTCACCGGCGACGTACTGCACAGCACACACGGCGACGACCGATCCGCGCGAGCGACCACACCCGGACTGGATGGGGCAGCAGCATGACCATGACGACCAGCGGGCTCGTACTCGACGTCACCGAGACGGCCCCCGAGACCAACGCCGAACAGCGCGGCCGACTCGCCAACTCCGCTGACCTCTACCGCCGTTGGGAACGCCAGCAGTGGGCGGTCGCCCAGGTCGACCCCGCGCGGGACGCACCGACCTGGGCCGCCCTCAGCCCCTTCTCGCGCGACCAGATGCTCGGCTCGCTCGGCGAACTGGAGGTCGGCGAGGTCACGGTGACCCACACCCTGGGCTCCCTGATCGACGCGCCGCCCACCGAGGACGACCGGATCTTCCTGTGCACCCAACTGGCCGACGAGGCACGGCACGTGCGGTTCTTCCAGACCTACCTGGAGGACGGCTGCCGGACGAGTCTCGACGCGGTCGAGGAGGGCGCCGACTACGCGGAGGTGTTCACGCCCGAGCTGACCCGGGCCACCGACGCGGTGCGCGCCGACCAGCAGGACCGCGAGGCCTGGTACCGGGCGCTCGTCTACTACCACCTGATCACCGAGGGCGTGCTCGCCGCGACGGCCCTGCGCACCACCCGCTTCCTGGCCCGCCGGCTCAAGCTGGTGGCGCTGGAGGAGGGCCTCACCAACGTCACCCGCGACGAGTCGCGGCACGTCTCCTTCGGCCTGCGGGCCGCGCAGGACGGCGTCGCCGACGGCTTCGGCCAGGTGGTCGGGGACGCGCACTTCGAGTCGCTCGGCGTGGCGGCCTGGGTGCTGATCGGCCCCTCCCGGCACAACCCGGTGCCCGCGCTGCCCATGGCCCTGCGCAGCCGGGCCGCCCAGCTGCACGGCAGCGTCGAGATCGCCCGGGAACGCCTGGTGAAGCAACTGCGCCTGGTGGGCCTGCCCGAGCTGTCCGAGAAGGCCGGCGCCGCCTGGGACCTCGCGGTGGAGACCGCGCTGGACGCCTACGCGGAGCGCTGGAACGCGCCGCACCCCATCCGCGCCGCCGCGGCCTGAGCGGCGCCGTACCCCGAAGCCACGAAGAGCACAGAGAGAGGGACGAAAGAGCCATGAACACCAGCGACAACAGCACGCTGCGGGCGCAGGTCCGGCGGATCGTCGGGGAGATGAGCCCGCTCGGGGCCCGCGAGGCGCGGTCCGAGGACCGTCTCGTCGAGGAACTCGGCTACGACTCGCTCGCCGTCATCGAACTCTCGCTGCGGATAGAGGGGGAGTTCCCGCTCGCCGACCTCGGTTCGAAGGCCACGCCCGACATCACCACGGTCAAGGACATCGAGGACTTCGTCGACCAGGAGCAGGTGACGGCGACGAGCGACGCCGCCTGATCCACCCGCACCGTACGCACCCAGAGGCCGTCGGCCCTTCTGTCCGGAGAGGCAGCACGAGAAGATGACGACACACGATCTGCGCAGTGAGCTGGACGATCCGCTGACGCTCTCCCACGACGAGTGCGTACGGCTGCTGCGGGGAGCCCCGTGGCAGCGGCTCGCCGTGATGGGCGACAGTTTCGCCGCCGGCGTGGGCGACCCCAGCCAGGGGTACGCCCCGGTGTCGTGGCCGCAGCGGATCGCGGACGCGCTCGGCTCCGGGAACCCCGACTTCGGATATCTCAACACCGGAGTCGTCGGCAAACGGACCGCCGAGGTGCGCGCCGAGCAGCTCGACCAGGTCCTCGTCTTCAAGCCCGACCTGGTCAACGTGGCGGCCGGCGGCAACGACCTGTTCGACGCCGAGCCGGACCTGGACGCCGTCGAGGCCGACCTGGAGGCCATGTACACGGCGCTGCGGGGCCAGGGTGCGGACATCTTCACGTTCACCGTGACCAACGTCTTCGAGTCGGTACCGGAACTGTCGGTCTTCAGGGACCGGACGATCGCCCTCAACGACCGCATCCGCGCGGTCGCCCAGCGCCACGACGCGGTGCTGATCGAGATGTGGAGCCACCCCGTACGACTGCGCCCCAACCTGATGAGCGCCGACGGCATCCACTTCGCGATGGAGGGACACGCCGCTCTCGCCGCCGAGATCGTCAAGGCCCTCGGCGAGCGCGTCGCACTCTCCGCGGGGTCGTGATGGCGGCCGACGCCACCGTGAGCCACGTCGTGGTCGGCGCGGGCTCGGCCGGCTGTGTGCTGGCCGAGCGGCTCAGCGCGGGCGGCGCACAGGTGGTCCTCATCGAGGCGGGCGGCCCCGACCGGCGGGCGGAGATCAGCATCCCCGCCGCGTTTCCCGCCCTGTTCGGCACCTCGGCCGACTGGGGCTACCGTACGACCCCGCAGCCGGGCCTCGACGGCCGCGGCCTGCACTGGCCGCGGGGCCGCACGCTGGGCGGCTCGTCCTCGCTCAACGCCCAGATCTGGACGCGCGGGCACCGGGCCGACTACGACGGCTGGGCCGCGGACGACGGGTGCACGGGCTGGTCGGCCCAGGAGGTGCTGCCGTACTTCGAGCGGGCCGAGGACCGCCTCGGCACCGGCGCGTACGGCTCCGGCGGGCCGATCCGCATCGAGGACCTGCGCGATCCCAGCCCGGCCACCGCCGAGTTCCTGTCCGCCTGCGCCGAGGCGGGACTGCCCGCCATGGACGACGAACACCTGCTGGACCCCGAGGGCGCGGGACCGGTACACACCACCCAGCGCGGGGGACGGCGGTGGAGCGCGGCCGACGGCTATCTCCGGCCCGCGCGGCAACGTACGAACCTCACCGTGGTCACCGACGCCCACGTCGAGCGGATCCTGATCGAGGACGGCCGCGCGGTCGGCGTCGCCTACACCACCGCCGACGGGCCCGCCGAGGTACGCGCCGACGGCGAGGTCATCCTGGCCGCGGGCGCCATCGGCTCCGCGCAGCTGCTGATGCTGTCCGGCGTCGGCGACGCGGACGAGCTGCGGCGGCACGGCATCACCGTACGGGCGCACTCCCCGCGGGTCGGGCGGGGCCTCGCCGACCACCTCTACGTGCCGCTGTCGTTCGAGGCGCACGGCCGAGTGACGCCGGGGATCACCGACCAGAAGGGCGAGATCGCCGAGTTCCTGCACGGCCGGCGCGGGCGGCTGACCTCCAACCTCGCGGAGGCCGTCGCGTTCCTGCGCAGCGACCCCGCGCTCACCGCACCCGACCTGGAGTTCGTGTGGATGCTGGTGCCGTCCCTCGAACCGGGGCAGGCCGCGCGCACCCACGGCGTCACCCTGGGCGTGGTGCTGCTGCGCCCGCGCAGCCACGGCACGCTGCGGCTCGCCTCCGCCGACCCGGCGGCGCACCCGGTGATCGACCCGCGCTACCTGTCCGACCCGGACGGCGAGGACCTGCGGGTGCTGACCGAGGGGCTGCGCCGGGCCCGTGACGTCCTGACCCGGCCCGCGCTGGCCGGGCGGCTGGGGGCCGCGCTGACCCCCGGCGCCCTCGCTCCCGACCCGGGCACCGCGCACACCGTGATCCGGGCGCACGCACAGACCCTGTACCACCCGGTCGGCACCTGTGGCATGGGCGCGGACCCGGACGCCGTACTCGATCCGTGGCTGCGGGTGCGGGGCGTGGCGGGGCTGCGCGTCGTCGACGCCTCCGCGCTGCCGTCGCTGCCGCGCGGCCACACCCACGCGCCCACCGTGATGCTCGCGGAACGCGCGGCCGACCTGATCCTCACCGACGCGACACCGCACCGCCCAGGTGCCCCAGGCCCTGTCGTCACATTCCCTCCCCCACTGCCTTAAGGGCGTGGGAGGTACCCCCAGCCGGGTGACGCCATGCACGCACTCTCGCCGCACCGGGCGCAGACCCAAGTACGTCCAGTACGAGGGCCTACGCCCGGCACGGCGAGAGCACGCACCTGACGCCACCCGGCCGCCCTCCGGGCGACGACGGGAATGTGACGACAGGACCTGGCACCGCTGAGCTTGCGCCCCAAGACAGGCCCCACCAGACGAAAGGCAGTACGACCGTGACCGTTCAGGACCCGCAGCTGTTCATCGAAGCCTTCCGGGCGGCCCTCGCCGACGCGGAGTTCGCGGCGCTGATCAAGGAGCGCGACTTCTCCCTCCAGTTCATCGTGACCGGGGACGCCGACACGGCCTTCCTGCTGGACGCCGACGGCGTGCACGACGGCGCACCCCACCCGGCGCAGTTGCGGCTGGAGGTACGGCCCGACGCGCTGCACCTGATCCTGCTGGGCCGGCTCGGTGTGACGCAGGCGATCGTCGCCCGCCGCCTTGTCGTGAAGGGCCCGGTGACCCGGGTGCGTCAACTGGCCGACTATCTGCCGCCGTTGGGGCGCGCGTACGCCGCGCTCGCACTGGCGCCGGCCTCCGCCTGAGCAGCGCCACCGTCCCGACCCACCCCGTCCGTCACCACAGAAAGCCGACCGTTGTGATCGCGACCACCACGACCGCCGTCCCGAACGCACCGACACTTTCCGACCTGCGGGCCCTCAACGCCGCCGCCATGCCGTCGCTGTTCCAGCTTCCGCCCGAGATCGAGGAACTGCGCGAGGAGGTCCGCGAGTTCGCGCAGACCGTGGTGAAGCCGCGGACCCTCGCCAACGACCTCGCACCGGCCGACGACTTCGACTGGGAGATGGTCGAGGCCGGTCACCGGCTGGGGCTGCTGCGCCTGACCATCCCCAAGGAACTCGGCGGCCGGGGCATGGGTGTGCTCGGCGTGTCCGTCGCCATGGAGGAGCTGGCCTCGGTCTGCGCGAGCACGGCGCTGATCTTCGGCGCCTCGCTGCTGGGCCAGACCTCGGTGCTGTTCTCGGGCGACCAGCAGCTCCAGGCCCGCTTCCTGCCCCCGTTCCTCGGGGACAAGCCGGTCCTGGCCTGCAACGCCATCACCGAGGAGATCGCGGGCTGCGACCTGCTGATACCGGAACACGCCGAGCTGGCCGAGGACGTGATGACGGCCCGCCGGGACGGCGACCACTTCGTGCTCGACGGCGTCAAGCGCTTCATCACCAACGGCAAGGTGGCCGAGTGGGCGGCCGTGTTCGCCAACATCGAGGGCAACCCGGGCGCCACCGGACTGACCGTGTTCATCGTGCCGCTGGACAGCGAGGGCGTGACCCGCGGCGAGGTGGCCGACAAGATGGGCTACCGGGCCTGCCTGGGCACCACCCTCCACTTTGACGGCGTCCGGGTGCCGGAGGAGAACATCGCCTTCGGGGAGGGCGGCGGCTGGAACTACCTCACCGTCCAGTCCAACCAGGCGCGTTCGATCGTGGCGGCCATGTCGACCGGGGTGGCCCGGGGCGCCTTCGAGATCGCCAAGGAGTGGGCGGGCGAGCGGGTCCAGGCGGGCAAGCCGCTGTACGAGCACCAGTTCACGGCCCGCAAGCTGGCCGAGATGTCCTCGAAGATCGAGGCCTCCCGGCTGCTGTACCTCCAGGCCGCATACCAGGCCGACAACATGCTGCCCGCGCCCGTCTACGGCCCGGCAGTCGCGAAGCTGTTCGCCGACCGCGCGGCGATCGAGGTGGCCGAGGAGGCCATGTCCATCGTCGGGGCGCGCGGCTACTGCCGTGAGCACGCGGTGGAGAAGCTGGTCCGGGAGTCGTTCGGCGCCCGTATCTACGAGGGCACGCCCGAGGTGCTGGCGCTGGCCATCACCGGCGCACTGTACGGGCGGCGGGTATGACACCGGCCCCGCGCACCGGCCGGACACCGACCTCCGGAACGCAGACCTCGGGAACGCAGACCTCCGGAACACCGACGCCTCACCCGGCCCCGGTGACGTCCGCTCCGGTGACATCCGCCCATGCGCGGGCCACCGCCGCGCTGTCGGCCGCCTCGTACATCGCGGCCACCGTCGCCTCGACGGCGCACTGCACCCGCCTCTCCCTGGCCCCGCCGCGCACCCCGACCCGGCCGAGCGCGCAGCCGGTCACGCAGCCAAGCACGCCGCAGGGGAGGCCCACGTGACCGCGCCGGCCGACACCGCCCTGGACGCCCGCCGGGCCCGCTATGTGGAGCACGTGCTGGCCACGCACGACCGGATGAGCGTGGCGGGCCTGATCGAGCAGGCCGATCCGCTGTACCTGGCCCGGCGCCCCGACGGCCTGACCGTGCTCGCGCTGGAGCAGTCCCGGCTGCCCGAGCGCTACCGGCTGGCGATCTACGGGTTCCGGCTCGCCCAGTACCTGCGGTCCCGTTTCGCCAGCGACCGCGTCGCCTTCGCCCGCGGCCTGTTCGCCGAGCCGCTCGGCGCCGGGCACGGCGAGGAGATCCACCTCATCGGCATGGAGGAGTCGACCGGCACGATCCTGCGGTACGTGTCGATCGTCGCCACCACCGACTCGGCCGCCCTGCCGGTGACCCACCCGGACCGCACCCCCTTTCCCTGCGAAGTGGCCCACGGGATCAACCTCTTCGACCACGTGCCCCTGGACGAGCCGGTCACCGGGCACGAGGTCTGGGAGATCAAACGCCTGATGCAGCGCCCCTCCCAGCGCGACACCGCCCCGGCCCGCCGGCTGCGGCTGTCGCTGGAGCTGATGCTCGGCTTCTACACGGTCCTGGCCGGACTCTCGCCCCGGCCGAAGTTCCTGGTCGGCGACGGCGAGGAGGGCCTCGCGGTACGACGCCTGGCCCGCAGCCTGAAGAACATCACCGTCATCGAGGGCACCTGCCCCGCACTGGACGAGGACGACCTGCTCTTCCCCGCGTACGTGGAGCGCGCGGTCGTCAAGCCGTTCGTGGCGAGCGTCCCCCGCGGGGCGGAACTCGACCAGCTGGTGCGCTGGCTGGAGCACGCGCTGGACGCGACCAACCCCCTCGTCGGCTTCCAGCAGCTGGTCGGCCGGGTCGGGGGAGAGATACGGAGGGTAAGGATATGAGCGCCGCCGTCGTGGCCCTGACGGCCGGATCGGTTCCGGCCGCCGTCGCCGAGGACCCGGGGACCTACTACCGGTCCCTGACCGAACGCAACCGGGGCCTGATCCCCGACGCCGTACAGGAACGGCTGCGCACCGCCACCGTGCTGGTGGCGGGGTGCGGCTCGACGGGCGGAGCGGTCGTCGAACCGCTGGCCCGCCTGGGCACGGGCGGCTTCGTGCTCGCCGAGCCGGGCGACTACGAGCTCAACAACCTCAACCGGCAGAGCGCCACGCGCGCGGACATCGGCCGCAACAAGGCGGAGGTGGCGGCCGAGCGCATCCGGTCGGTCAACCCGTTCGCCGAGATCCGTGTCGACACGGCGGGCATCCGCCCCGAGGACCCCGAACTCCTCCTGGACGGCGTGGACGTGGTCGTCGACGGCGTGGACGTCACGACCCACGGCGGCTGGCAGGCCAAGTACGCCCTGCACGTGGCGGCGGCCCGGCGCCGGCTGCCCGTGGTCTCCGGCTACGACCTGTCGGGCACCCAGCACGTGCGCTTCTACGACTACCGCACCGGGGCCGCCCCCCTCGCGGGCGCGATCAGTGCCGAGGAGGTCGCCGAGGGCGCGTTGTGGACGCTGCTGCTGAAGGTGATCCCCCGGGAGATCATCCCGGCCGACCTGATCGCGGACGTCACCGCCCACCGCGCGGACCCGGACTACAGCGTCCCCCAACTCGTCTACGCCTCGCACCAGTTCGGCGTACTCGCCGCGCGCTACGTGGTCGAGATCCTGGCCGGCCACCCGGTCCGCGAACAGCTCACGGTCGACATCCACCAGCTGGTCTCGGCCGCCGCCCCCTCGGAAAGCACTCAACGAGCACAGGACAAGGAGTCGTGATGACCACAGCCACCGACCGCCCCGGCCGCCGCGCGGACGACCCGCTCGTGCGCCAGACCAAGAAGGCCTCGCAACTGCTCATCGCCTCGGCCCGGCACTCCTACGACCCGCGGGTCGACGTCAACTGGGACGAACCGCTGGAGGAGGGCAAGTGGTTCCTCCCCGAGAAGCGGATCTCCCTCTTCGGCACGGAGCTCTACGACTCCCTGTCCCTGGAGCAGAAGCTGCTGCTCAGCCGTGAGGAGCTGGCGTCGTCGCTGGCCGCGGGCGTGTGGACCGAGCACATCCTGCTGCACCTGGTGTCCCGGTACGCGTACAAGCGGGACATCACCAGCCCGCAGGTGCAGTTCGCGCTGACCGAGATGGCGGACGAGGTGCGCCACATGATCATGTTCGCCCGGCTGGTGGAGAAGACGGGCACGGAGTTCTACCCCCTGCACCCCAAGACGCAGCGTTCCGGACTGCTGCTGAAGACGTTCGCGCCGGTGCCCGCGCTGTGGGCGATGCTGCTGCTCACCGAGGAGTTCTTCGACCGCTTCCAGCGCGAGCAGGCCAACGACGAGACGGTGCAGCCCCTGGTGCGCACCGTGGCCCGCATCCACGTCGTGGAGGAGGCCCGGCACATCAGCTTCGCCCGCACCGAACTGGAGCGGTTCGTGCCGACGCTCTCCAAGCGGCGGCTCCAGCTGCTGCGCGACTTCCTGGCCTCGGTCGTGAAGTCCGTCCGCCGCGACCGCTACAACCCGCTGATGTACGAGCGGGCCGGCCTCGACCCGAAGCTCTGCGTCGAGACGGGCCGCAACAACCCCGTGGGCAAGGTCAACGGCGCGTACGGCGCCGAGCGGATCGCCCCCTACTACAAGTCGATCGGCCTGATCGGCGGGCGCTCGGAGAAGGTGTGGCGCGAGGCCGGTTGGCTGAAGGACGCCTAGAGACAAGGAAGTCGATCGTGGAGGATGACGGGTACGAGGGCCCCGCGCTGCTGATCGTGGAGGACCGCGACGAGTTCACGATCCGAGCCCGGCTCATCGGCGGTTTCCAGCCGCTGGACGGCCGCTACCGCTGGTACGGACGGCTGGAGGCGCATGAGGAGCTGACCCGGCTGGTCGGCGACCGCAGC
The DNA here is from genome assembly GCF_040655155.1 of Streptomyces sp. NPDC050508. Lineage (NCBI taxonomy): Bacteria > Bacillati > Actinomycetota > Actinomycetes > Kitasatosporales > Streptomycetaceae > Streptomyces > Streptomyces sp. NPDC050508. The sequence continues at coordinate 571,597 of NZ_JBFAJJ010000002.1, read as the reverse complement.
GCAGGCGTCGTGTTGCGCACGGCCGAGGGCTGCGCGGCGGGCCGTATCACCGAACCCGACCTGTGGAACCGCTACCGGATCGAGGGCATGAGCGTGCCGCCGTTCCGTATTCCTTTCAGCCTGGCAGAGGCCGAGGGAATGGAAGGGGCGGATCCGCCGGTGAGCTGAGCGCGCGGAAGAACGGAACTACACAGAACAATGGAGGCCCCGGCCCATGTGTTTCGATGAGGATGCCATTCCACCGGTATCGCCTATTCCGGATTCCGTGATCGAGAGCCGGTATCTGGAATTGACCGCGAGCGACGGCAACACGTTCGCCGCTTTCACGGCCGCCCCGGCCGACGGCACCCGGACGGCGATCGTGATCCTGCCCGACGTCCGCGGGCTGTACGGGTTCTACACGGAACTCGCCAAACGCTTCGCGGAGAACGGCGTACGGGCCCTCGTCATCGACTACTACGGACGTACCGCGGGCGTCGGAAAACGGGAAAAGGACTTTCCGTTCGCCGAGCACATGGCCAAGCTCAGCCCCCGTGAGCTCTACGCCGACCTGGGCGCGGGCGTCGCGCACCTGCGCTCGGCCGAGGGCGGCGCCGCCGACGCCGTCCTCACGGTCGGTTTCTGCATCGGCGGCCGGCTCGCCGTGATGGCGGCGGCCGGCGGCCTCGACCTGGCCGGAGTGATCGGCTTCTACTGCTGGCCCGCGGACGGGCCGGACGGCGCCCCCGGTCCCACCAGCCGCGCCGCCGACCTGGCGGCACCGGTCCTGGCCCTGATGGCAGGGGAGGACCCGGGCATTCCGCAGGCCCACGTGACGGCGTTCGACGAGGCGCTGGCCGAGGCGGGCGTCGACCACGAGGTCGTCACCTACCCCGGCACCCCGCACAGCTTCTTCGACGCCCAGCGCGACGCGTACGCCGACGCCTCGACGGACGCCTGGAACCGGGTCCTGCGGTTCGCGGAACGCGTCGGCGCGCAGTGAGACGAGGCGAACGCAACACCGGACGGAACACATACGTATGGAAGGAATGAAAGTGCGTGTAATCTAGAAGGTCAGGTGGAGTCGGTCGATTCTCGGGGAGTGCGAGCATGGCCACCACTCGTACGAGTGCGAGACCGCGGCTGACGCAGCGTGAGCGGTCCGACAGCACGATCGAGGAACTGCTGAGTGCCGCCCGCACGCTGTTCGCGGAGCGCGGCTACAACGCGACCTCGCTGGACGCCGTCGTGGAGGCCGCCCATCTCACCAAGGGCGCTCTCTACCATCACTTCACCGGCAAGCAGAACCTCTTCAAGGCCGTGTACGAACGCGAACAGGCCCGGCTGGCCCACATCGTGGCCCGCGCCTACCTGGGCGCTCGGCCGGACTCCTGGGAGGCGGTGTTCGTCGGTGCGAGGGCCTTCCTCGTGGAGGTTCTCGCACCCGACATCCAGCGCATCAACCTCCTCGACGCCCCCGGCGCCCTCGGCACCGAGGAGATGCGCGAGATCAACTCCGGCTGCCTGAAGATGATGGAGGAGGGCGTCCGCCGCGCCTCCGCCAGCGGAGACATCGCACCGCACTCGGTGACCGCCCTCACCAACCTGCTCTACGGCGGCCTGTGCGAGACAGCGATGGCGGTGGCCCGGGCCGAGGACCAGCAGCAGGCCCTCGACGCCGGCATCACCGAACTGCGCACCCTCTTCGACGCCCTGGCCCTGAAGCCGCGCTGAGCCCGGTCACCCCGACCGGGCCGTCATCGCCGCCGCCAGATCGGTCAGCGGCAGCCGGGGCCGGATCAGGGCCTGTTCCGCCGCCGCGCTCAGCGCCCGCGGGAAACGGTCGCACAGCTCGATGATCCGGATCACCGCTCCCGGCTCCGCCTCGACCCGGTGCTCACCGAGGATCCCGGCGAGCATGCGCCGAGCCTGCCGGACACTGAGCTTCTGCAGCCCTATGCTGCGCAGCCCGCCGACACTGGTGAGGCGGCTCGCGTCGCGGGTGGTGACCAGCAGCACTCCGGCGGACAGCCCCGGCAGCAGCACCTCCAACTGCTCCGCCGAGGCCAGGTCGTCGAGCAGGACGAGCACCCGGAGGTCCTTCAGGGCACGCCGGCCGAACGCGACCAGGTCGGCCCCTTCCGGTGGCACGCTCACGCCCAGGCTGCGCAGCACGAACCGCAGCACGTCGTGCCCCGGCACCGCCGTGCGCATGTCCCGGACCTGACCGGCCGGACCCCGCTGCGCCGGCCCAGCCATGTGCGGGCCCCCGTGCGGCGCCTGCGTACCGCTGCCGTGCAGGGCCACGAAGATCTGCCCGTCCGGGAAGCGGTGCGCCACCCGGTGCGCCCACTGGACCGCCAGCGCGGTCTTGCCGATACCGGGCGGCCCCTCGACTACCCGGACGACCGGGCGGCCGTCGGCGGCGGCGGTCACGGACCCGTCGAGCATCGACAGTTCCTGCTCGCGGCCCACACAGCGGATGCTCCGGGGCAACTGCCGCGGTACGGACGGGGCCCTGTCGGCCCGGGGTCCGGCCGTGGCGAGGTCGAGGTCCGGATCGGCACGCAGGACCGTGTCGTACAGCGCCTTGGTCTGCCGGGCCGGATCCACGCCCAGCCGGTCGGCCAGCCGACGGCGCAGCGCCTCGTACGTCTCTATGGCCTCGGTACGGCGGCCTGAGCGGTGCAGACCGGTCATCAGGTTGCGGATGACCAGCTCGTTCTCCGGGTACAGGGCGGCGAGCGAGTGCAGTTCGTCCAGGAGCGCGCTGTTGCCGCCGCCGAGCCCCAGTTCACCCTCGTGGCACTCCACCAGGGCCGACAGGCGCTCCTGTTCGAGCAGCGACCGGGTGCGTGCGGCCCACTCTCCCGTGACCCCGCCGAGCGGCCTGCCGCACCAGCTGCCGAGCGCCTCCCGCAGCAGCCGAGTGGCTGTGCGGGTGTCCGCTCCCGCGGCCCGGGCGCTCGCCACGATCCGCCGGAACCGGTGCAGGTCGATCGCGTCGGGATCGGTCTCCAGGACGTAACCGCCGTGCCGGCGGCGCAGCACGGCCTCCCGTCCGTCGCCGGTGCCCTCCAGGACACTGCGCAGCCGCGAAATGTAGGAGTGGATCATGTTCCGTGCCGAGACCGGTGGATCGGCCTCCCACGTCCAGTTGATGAGTTCGTCGGGCATGACGACTTCATTTGCATGGACCGCGAGCATTGCAAAGATGCAACGCTGTTTGTTTTGTCCCAGATCTACTTGATTTTCCGTGGTGCCCCGGTACTCGACAGGCCCCAATAACTTCACAAGAACCACGCTTGCCCACCCCCGTGTGCGCGCTCTCCGGACTGCCCTGACATCGAAGTGGTTCAGTATCGTTCTGCTGAACGAATCCCGTCTCGATGTGGCATTTCTTGATTCTCACTGGACGGCGCTCGTAAAGCCCACCGAACCGCGCAGAGGTTCAGTCAAGTTTTCCCGCATCGCCCTCGCCGAGGCTGGTCCCGCCACCAGAACCTCGCACTCGGGAGCCGATGTGACGCACACTCTGTCCCACCCCTGCCAGGAGAAGGAGCAACGCCACCACCGCTGGAATCTCGTGCTCGCCGAGCGGGAGCGTCTGCTGCGGCTGGCCGGCAGCCGGCTCGGCCGCACCTCGGACGCGGAGGACTGCGTCCAGGAGGCCATGATGCGCGCCGTGGCCTTCGACGCACTCGACGAGTCCCGCGTCGCCGCACTGCTCACGACCATCACGCTGCGCCTGTGCGTGGACCAGCAACGCGGTGTCCAGCGCGACCACAGGCTCGCCACCCGGGTGCAGATCCTGCGCCGCCCCGAACCGGACCCCGTCTCCGAGGTCGAGCACCGGGCCTGCGAGCGGGCCGCGGGAGCCTGGCTGTTGACTCAGCTCACCGGTCTCGGCACCCGTGAGCGCGACGTACTGCTGGCCCGGGCACGCGGTCTGACCACCGCCGAGACGGCCAACGCACTACAGATCACCTACAAGTCGGCCGAGAGCGCCTTCACCCGGGCCCGTAGCCGGCTGCGCGCGGTGTACCACCAGGAAATGGCCCGCTGACACACGGCCGCGTGATCAGAGGTTTTCGTCGGCACCCGCGACTGTTCCACGTGAAACATCGCCGTGGGGCAGGAGACCCTCAAGTCTCCTGCCCCACGGCGATGGTGAAAGCGCGTCGGACGTCAGCGGTGTTCGTCGGTCTCCGCGGCCTCGTCCTCGGCCTGCTTTGCCTGGACCTCCGGGTCGAGCACGGACTGGTCACTGCCGTCCACCGAGGTGAGACGGCCCGATTCGGGTACCTCGGTCGCGGCGGGCGGCTCGACCAGCCAGTCGGGGTTGGCCTGCTTGTCCCACCACTTCCAGGCGGCGAAAGCACCGCCCGCCAGGATGCCCAGAACCGCCAGCCCCTTCGCGAGACGGCCGGCCCTCGCCCGCCGCTCGTGCTTGCGGACCAGCTTCTGGATCTCCTTGGGCGAGACCTGGCCGCGCAGCGCGGCGAACGCCGCCGCACCGCGCGCGGCAGCCTCGTCCCTGACCGGGCCTGCGGCGGCGACCGCCTGCTCGATCCTCGGCCGGGAGTACTCGGCGGCCTGCATGGCGGCCTTGCGGGTACGGACGGCGGCCTCCTGGGCGGCCTGGTCGACCTTCGGCGGTACATGCGTGCGGGCCTGTTCCAGGCGGGGCACGACGTGGGCGTCGTACTGCACGCGGGCCTGGTCTGCGGCCAGCGACACCTTGGGCGCGAGTCGCACGCGCGCCTCATGGGCGTAGTACGCGGCCCTGTCCTTGGCCGTGTCGGCGTAGGGCGCCACCACTTCCGCGGCGTGCAGCACGCTGTCCTTCGCCGAGCCGGTCGCGGAGCGCACGCTGTCGATGCGGGTCACGGGGTCCTCCTCCTCGGTGGCGGTACGGTATTTCGTCTATCCACCCATTTACGGATCATGCCTGCCAACGGGCTACGGGGCATGTAGAGGGCGGGCATCCGGGTCACGATCACGTGCAATAACGGATGAATGCGAGGGAACGGGAGCTTGTCGTCGACAATGCCACGGATCCCCGCCCCGTGCCCCTGTCCCGGTGCCACTCGGCCGGTTTTCTGCAGGCGGATCCTGTGGAAAACCCCGCGGAGAAGGCCGTCGGGGGACGAGGCGCGTCGGGCGTGCGAGGATCTGGGGGTCACAGGAAGACAACGGAAGGCAGATCGTGGCCGAGCAGCTCTACGCCACCCTGAAGACCAACCTCGGCGACATCGAAGTCCGGCTGCTGCCGAACCACGCGCCCAAGACGGTCAAGAACTTCGTCGAGCTCGCCACGGGCGAGCGGGAGTGGACCAACCCCACGACCGGTGTGAAGTCCAAGGACAAGCTCTACGACGGCACGGTCTTCCACCGCGTGATCAGCGGCTTCATGATTCAGGGCGGAGACCCGCTGGGCAACGGCACGGGTGGCCCCGGCTACCAGTTCGAGGACGAGTTCCACCCGGACCTGCGTTTCGACAAGCCCTACCTGCTGGCCATGGCCAACGCCGGGCCGGGCACCAACGGCTCGCAGTTCTTCGTCACCGTCTCCCCGACGGCCTGGCTGACCCGCAAGCACACCATCTTCGGTGAGGTCACCGACGCGGCGAGCCAGAAGGTCGTCGACACCATCGCGGCCACGAAGACCAACCCGCGCACCGACCGTCCGGTCGAGGACGTCGTCATCGAGTCGGTCGTCGTCGAGACCCGCTAGGTCCTGTCGTCACATTCCCGTCGTCGCCCGGAGGGCGGCCTCGCGGCGTCAGGTGCGTGCTCTGGGGGTCCCCCTGGCCGAAGGCTGGGGGAGTGCCGGGCGTGGACCCTCGTACTGGACGTACTTGGGGCTGCGCCCGGTGCAGCGAGAGTGCGTGCATGGCGTCGCGAGGCAGACGGGAATGTGACGACAGGGCCTAGGGCCGATACCGGCCACTACCGCCGGGAACCAAACGCCCCGCTCGTCCGTAAGGATGGGCGGGGCGGTGCATTGCGTACGAAGGATTGAGGGGACCCCATGGACCAGGCGCCAGGCAGCCCGCAGGGCCCGGAGGGGCAGCAGCCCCAGGACGCCCAGAGTCTGCCGGTCTGTTACCGGCACCCGGACCGCGAGACCGGCATCCGCTGCACCCGCTGCGAGCGCCCGATCTGCCCCGAGTGCATGGTCAGTGCCTCCGTCGGTTTCCAGTGCCCCGACTGTGTGCGCACCGGCTCCGGCACGGGCCACGCCCCGACCGCGGCCCAGCCCCGCACGATTGCCGGTGGCACGGTGGCGGCGGATCCACGGCTTCTCACCAAGATCCTGATCGGCCTCTGCGTCGCCGTGTATCTGGTCCAACTGTCCTCGGTGGGCGACCAGTTCACCGACCATCTCGAACTGATCGGCAAGGCCTCGGCCAACGGCTTCCCGCCGTACGACGGCGTCGCCGAGGGGCAGTGGTACCGGCTGCTGACCGCGATGTTCCTGCACGCCAGCCCGATCCACATCATCTTCAACATGATGAGCCTGTGGTGGATCGGCGGCCCCCTGGAAGCGGCTCTCGGCCGTGCCCGCTATCTCGCCCTGTACTTCGTCTCGGGCCTCGCGGGCAGCGCGCTCACCTATCTCATCGCCGCCCCGAACTCGCCCTCGCTCGGTGCCTCCGGTGCCATCTTCGGGCTGCTGGGTGCGACCGGCATTCTGTTGCGCCGCCTCAACTACGACCTGCGGCCGCTCATCGCCATCCTGGTGATCAACCTGATCTTTACCTTCAATCCGGGGATGAACATCGCCTGGGAGGCCCACATCGGCGGCCTGGTCGCCGGTGTGATCACCGGCTACGCGATGGTCCACGCCCCCCGTGAGCGCCGCGCCCTGATCCAGTACGGCACCTGCGCCCTGGTTCTCGTGGTCGTCGTCGTGTTGACGCTGATCAGGACGGCTCAGCTCAGCTGATACCAAACCGTTGTCCACAGCGCGTGCCCGATCTTGTGCATACCGTGGGGGAACAGCTGTGCCCCCTGTCGCTGACCCGTGTTTATGCAGGTCAGGCAGGGGGCGAACAGGCTTGCGGTTGCCGGTGTGTCAGTCACACCAGCGTCAACACCCAGTGGGTTATCCACAGATCTTCGTTCTTTTTCCCCAGGCCTGCTGTGGATACTTCTCTGGCCTGTGGATAACTCAGCGGAAAGCCGTGGGCAGAGCTGAGTTCACCGAGGTGTGGCCGCTACTTCCACTGCGTGGAGACACCGAACCCGGCGGCGATGAAGCCGAAGCCCACCACGATGTTCCAGTTGTCCAGGCTGTCGATGGGCAGGGAGCCGTCGGTGACATAGAAGACGACGATCCAGGCCAGGCCGATGACGAACATGGCCAGCATGACCGGTGCGACCCAGGCACGGCTGTTCAACTTGATGGCGGTTGCCGCCTTCGCCGGCGGCGGCGTGTAGTCGGCCTTCTTGCGGATACGTGACTTCGGCACGAGGGTCTCTCCTGTCGATGCGCTGCGTGGCCGCGCAGGGAACTGGGGCGGGCTCCGGGGCAGCGTACAAGGGGACACTGAGTGCTCCCCCGGGCGTCCGTTAGCGTAGTGCTTCCGCGGCGCCGAAGGAGATAAGGGTACGTTGAGCAATTCTGCCGACTCCCCCGGGACGGGTCCCAGTCCTGCCCGTATCCGCCGTTTCCGTCCCATGCGGATCCTCACGGTGGCCGTCTTCGCCCTCGCGGGGCTCATTTTCTTCACCAGTTTCAACACGGCCAAGGGCACCAACATCCGCACGGACGCCTCCCTCCTGAAGCTGTCCGACCTCATCCAGACCCGCAGTCAGAAGAACGGCCGGCTGAACGACGCCAACGGAGTCCTGCGCGACGAGGTCGACGCGCTCCGCAAGGAGGACGACACCAGCACCGGCGCCGACGACAAGAAGCTCACGGCACTGGAGCGGACCGCGGGCGCGCAGCAGCTCAAGGGCAAGGCGCTCACCGTCACCCTCAACGACGCCCCGCCGAACGCCACGGCCAAGCTCCCCGGCTACCCCGAGCCGCAGCCCGACTACCTGGTCATCCACCAGCAGGACCTGCAGGCCGTGGTGAACGCCCTGTGGCAGGGCGGCGCCAAGGGCATCAAGGTCATGGACCAGCGGCTGATCGCGACCAGCGCCGTGCGCTGCGTGGGCAACACCCTGATCCTCCAGGGCCGGGTCTACTCACCGCCGTACAAGATCACGGCGGTCGGGGACCCGGGGAAGTTGCAGGCGGCGCTGACGGCGTCCAAGGCGATCCAGAACTACAAGGTGTACGTCGACGTCTACGGGCTCGGCTGGAAAGTGACCGACGACGGGACGGTGACTCTTCCCGGGTACTCGGGCACAGTGGATCTGCACTACGCGAAGCCAGTGGAGTAAGCGGCCGTACGGGAGCTGCCGGTGCGCGTGATCGTCAGGAGCGTCAGCGAACTCTGCATCACCTTGGGCACCCTGATCGTCCTCTTCGTGGTCTACGTGCTGTTCTGGACCGGTGTGAAGGCCGACCACACGATGAGCGACCAGATCGACCAGCTGCAGAACCAGTGGTCGAAGCAGACCGCGCACCCGAAGGCGGCCCCTTCACCCACCGCACCGGCGAAACCGGCCGTGTACAAGGACGGCAAGCCCTTCGCGATCATGTACATCCCGCGGCTTGGTTTCACGTGGAACAAGCCGGTCCTGGAGGACACCGCGGTGAACACCCTCAAGAAGGGGCTGGGCCACTACGCCGGCACCGCGCAGCTGGGACAGGTCGGCAACTTCGCGGTGGCAGGGCACCGGCGGACGTACGGCGACCCCTTCGTGAACTTCCCGAAGCTGCGCAAGGGCGACGCGGTGGTGCTGACGGACGGGACGACCTGGTTCACGTATCGGATCGACAAAGGGCCCTACAAAACAGTGCCCACCGACATTGAGGTGATCGATCCTGTGCCACGTAAGTCCGGGTACACGGCCTCGGGCCGCTATCTCACGCTGACCACGTGCGATCCGGAGTGGGGCCACAGCCATCGGCTGATCGTCTGGGCACATCTCGACTCCACACAGCCCGTGGAGGCAGGGAAACCCGACGCCCTGCGCCGTTAGTCTGGTGGCGTACGGCGTGAGTCTGGTGCCGTGGTGCGACGGAAGGGACGGCATGTACGGCTGGATCTGGCGGCATCTGCCGGGCAACGTGTGGGTCAAGGCGCTGGTTTCGCTCGTCCTTGCCCTGGCCGTGGTCTACATCCTGTTCCAGTACGTCTTCCCGTGGGCCGAACCGCTGCTGCCCTTCAACGATGTGACGGTGAACAACCAGTGAGCGCACGGATTCTCGTCGTCGACAACTACGACAGCTTCGTCTTCAACCTGGTCCAGTACCTGTACCAGCTGGGCGCCGAGTGCGAGGTGCTGCGCAACGACGAGGTGTCGACCGCGCACGCCCAGGACGGCTTCGACGGCGTCCTCCTCTCGCCCGGCCCCGGCACCCCCGAGGAGGCCGGCGTCTGCATCGAGATGGTGCGGCACTGCGCCTCGACCAGGGTGCCCGTCTTCGGCGTCTGCCTCGGCATGCAGTCGATGCAGGTGGCCTACGGCGGCGTCGTGGACCGCGCCCCCGAGCTGCTGCACGGCAAGACCTCGCTCGTCGAGCACGAGGGCAGAGGCGTCTTCGCCGGACTGCCCTCGCCCTTCACGGCGACCCGCTACCACTCCCTGGCGGCCGAGCCGGAGACGGTCCCGGCCGAGCTGGAAGTCACCGCCCGGACGCACGACGGCATCATCATGGGCCTGCGTCACCGCGAACTGCCCGTCGAGGGCGTCCAGTTCCACCCGGAGTCGGTGCTCACCGAGCACGGACACCGGATGCTGGCCAACTGGCTGGTGGAGTGCGGCGACCAGGGTGCCGTGGCGAGGTCGGTGGGGCTCGCCCCGGTGGTGGGCAGGGCCACGGCGTGACCGCGCTGCGCCCCGAGCGCGAGTCCGAGGCCTCGTACGGGGAGCAGTCGTACGGGGAGCCGGGCGGGTTCGAGGAGTGGCACGACGCGTCGGCCCAGGGCGCGCCCGGGGTGCCGTACGGTCCCATCGACGAAGAGACCGTGGCGCTGCGGATACCGGAACCACCGCCGGAGCGACGGGGTCACGGTCGGTCCATACCGGCCTCTGACGCCCCATCCGCCTCCTCCGCCACAGGAAGCCCGACGGGCGGCCGTGCGGCCCGCAGAAAGGCCGCCAAGGGCCGTCACGGGCGTCATGGGGCCGGTGGGGCGGCGGAGGAGACCGTCGAGGACTCGCTGTCCGGCGCCGGCGCCCCGCTCTCGCGCGTCGAGGCGCGGCGGCGGCAACGTGCGAACAAGCCGGGTGCCGCGGTCGTCGCGAGCCGGGCCATCGGCGAGGTGTTCATCACCACCGGCGTGCTGATGCTGCTGTTCGTCACCTACCAGTTGTGGTGGACGAACGTACGCGCGCACGCGCAGGCCGGCAGCGAGACGAGCCAGCTCCAGAACGACTGGGCGAGCGGGAAGCGCGCTCCGGGAGAGTTCTCGCCGGGGCAGGGTTTCGCCATCCTGCACATTCCCAAGCTGGACGTGGTGGCGCCGATCGCCGAGGGCGTCAGCAACAAGAAGGTGCTCGACAAGGGCATGGTCGGGCACTACGGCGAGGGCCAGTTGAAGACCGCGATGCCGGACGCGAAGACCGGCAACTTCGGGCTCGCGGCCCACCGCAACACCCATGGTGAACCGTTCCGGTACATCAACCAGCTCAAGCCCGGCGACGAGGTCGTCGTGGAGACGCAGGACACGTACTACGTCTACAAGATGACGTCGACGCTGCCGGTGACGGCGCCGAGCAACACCAGCGTCCTCGACCCCATCCCCAAGGGTTCGGGTTTCACGAAACCCGGCCGCTACATCACGCTGACGACCTGTACGCCGGAGTTCACCAGCAAGTACCGGTTGATCGTCTGGGGCAAGATGGTCGAGGAACGGCCGCGCAGCAAGGGCAAGCCGGATGCGCTCATCGAGTAGGGGCAGATGAACGTGGCAGCGACCACCGACGACACCGAAGAGCAGACCGACACGCCCGCGTCCCCGCCGGACCGCCCCCGCGGCACCGGCCGGATCGCGACGGCGGTCAGTGTCTTCGGTGAACTCCTCATCACGGCGGGCCTGATCCTCGGCCTGTTCGTCGTCTACTCCCTGTGGTGGACGAACGTCGTCGCCGACCGCACGGCCGACAAGCAGGGCGACAAGGTCCGCGACAACTGGTCCAAGGACACGGACACCGGTCCCGGCGCCCTCGACACCAAGGACGGCATCGGCTTCCTGCACGTGCCCGCGATGAAGAACGGCGAGGTGCTGGTCGAGAAGGGCACCGAGACGAGCGTCCTCAACGACGGCGTCGCCGGCTACTACACCGACCCCGTCAAGGCCGCCCTCCCGACCACAGGCAAGAACGGCAACTTCACCCTCGCCGCCCACCGCGACGGCCACGGCGCCAAGTTCCACAACATCGACAAGCTCAAGAAGGGCGACCCGATCGTCTTCGAGACGAAGGACAAGTGGTACGTCTACAAGGTCTACGACATCCTTCCCGAGACCTCGAAGTACAACGTCAAGACCCTCGCCCAGATCCCCAAGGAATCCGGCAAGAAAAAGGCCGGCCATTACATCACCCTGACGACCTGCACACCGGTGTACACGTCCCGGTACCGCTATGTGGTGTGGGGCGAATTGGTGCGGGTGGACAAGGTGGACAGTGTCCGGACGCCACCGAAGGAACTCCGGTGAGGTGTGGTGCACCGGATCGTCCGGCCGGTGCACCACGGCACCCCTATGAAATCCGCTTGTAGCTGTAGACGGCCCAGCCGGTCTGCGCCTCCAGGTCGTAATAACCCCAGATGTCGTCGTAATGACGGTCGGACGCGCAGTTCTTGTCCGGGTAGTAGCGGACGTTGTACTTCTTCTTGTTGACCAGCGAACGCACCCTGACGTCCAGGTAGCACGTGCCCTTGAAGAGGGCCGACGTGTACAAGGACCCCTTGTAGTCCTTCTTGTCCCACGTGCACATGTTGGACGAGCACGAAGGTGCGGGCGGGATCGCGTACGCGGAGTTCGTGATGCCGGTCAGCAGGATGCTCGAAGCCGTTCCCGCCATCATTGCCGTAATGATTCTTCTCTTCATGTGCCTTTCCCTGGTCAGGGGACCCGTTTTATTTCCGAGGAAACAGGAAAATCCTAGGAAAAAAATGAGCGTTCCGCAATCATGAATTGCGGAACGCTCATTCGGGGTTTCTCTGGAGCGGGAATCAGTCCTCGGTGCGGTATGCCGTCCCGGTGACGCCGCCGAAGAAATTGGTGCCGCCGTTGTTCCCACCGTTGTTGTTGCCGGCGCCCACCGTGGTGAGGGTGATCGTCGTGTTGCCGGGGTCGACCGTGTTGCCCGCGCCGGGGTCGACCTGGGTCACGATCGCGTTGTCGCTCTGATCGCTGCCGTCGGCGAACTGGATGTTGTTGAAGCCGTTCTGCTGCAGGATCTGCTTGGCGTTCTTCACCGTCTGGGCGACGACGTTCGGGACCTGGGTCTGCGACGACTTGCCGATCTGGATGTTCACCGTGGAGTTCTTGGTGACCTGGGTGCCGATCGCCGGATCGGTCGAGACGACCTTGCCGACCAGGTTGGAATCGTTGGTGTCCACCTCGGTGCAGTTGCCGACGAGGTTGTTCTGCGTCATCTGCGCCTTGGCGTCGTCACAGCTCTTGCCGCTGACGTCCGGGACCGTGGACTTAGCCTCGGCCTTGGCGACGGTCAGGGTGATGACGGTGCCCTTCTGCACCTGGGCGCCGAGTTTCGGGTTCTGCTCCAGGACGGTCCCCGGGTCCTCGCCGGACACCTTCTGCTGCGTCTCCACCTTGAACTGGTACTTGTCGGCGGTGAGCGTCGTGGTGGCGTCGTCGAGGCTCTGGCCCACGACACTCGGTACGACGACCTTCGGCGCGCCCGTCGAGACGACCAGGTTGATGGTGTCGCCCTTGTTGACGTTGGTGTTCGCCGCCGGGTCCTGTGAGCAGACGCTGCCCTTCGGCGCGTTGTCGCAGGCCTTGCGGGTGGGCTCGGCCAGCTTCAGACCGGAGTTGACGGCCATCGTCTTCGCGGTGGCATAGGTCTGGCCGACGAAGTTCGGAGCCGCGAACGGCTTGTCCCCTCCGCTGCCGCTGAACGCCCACTTCCCGATCAGGATCGCGCCCACCAGCACCAGTACCGCCGCCACGATCAGCAGGATCGTCGAGGTGTTCGACTTCTTCTTCTGCTGGCGGCGCCGGTCGGGGCGGTCGTCGTAGCCGAAGCCGCCGTCGTCCGGGTTCATGGGGGGCAGCATCGTCGTGGCGCCGGCGTCGGAGCGCAGGGCCGTCGTCGGCTGGTCGTCGCCGTAGCCGCCGTAGCCGACCGAACCCATCGCCGCCGTCGCCGCGACCGGCTGGCCGTCGAGGCAGGCCTCGATGTCGATGCGCATGTCGTCGGCCGACTGGTAGCGGTAGTTGGGGTCCTTGACCAGGGCCCGCAGGACGATCGCGTCCATCTCGGGCGTGATCTCGGGGTCGAAGACCGACGGTGGCTGCGGCTCCTCCCGTACGTGCTGGTACGCGACCGCGACCGGGGAGTCGCCCACGAACGGCGGCCGCACGGTCAGGAGTTCGTAGAGGAGACAGCCCGTCGAGTAGAGGTCCGAGCGCGCGTCGACCTGCTCGCCCTTCGCCTGCTCCGGGGAGAGGTACTGGGCGGTGCCGATGACCGCGGACGTCTGCGTCATCGTCATGCCGGAGTCGCCCATCGCGCGGGCGATGCCGAAGTCCATCACCTTGACCTGGCCGGTGCGCGTCAGCATGACGTTGGCCGGCTTGATGTCGCGGTGGACGATGCCGTTGCGGTGCGAGTACTCCAGAGCCTGGAGGATGCCGATGGTCATCTCCAGCGTGCGCTCCGGCAGCAGCTTGCGACCGCTGTGGAGCAGCTCACGGAGCGTGGAGCCGTCGACGTACTCCATGACGATGTACGGGATCGAGACCCCGTCGACGTAGTCCTCGCCCGTGTCGTAGACCGCGACGATCGCGGGATGGTTGAGCGAGGCGGCCGACTGGGCCTCCCGGCGGAACCGGGCCTGGAAGGAAGGGTCGCGCGCAAGGTCGACGCGCAGCGTCTTCACCGCCACCGTGCGGCCGAGGCGTGTGTCATGGGCGAGGTAGACCTCCGCCATGCCACCACGGCCGAGCACCTGGCCCAGCTCGTACCGGCCGCCGAGGCGACGCGGCTCTTCCATAGTTCCCTACCAGCCCTCTCCGTCGGTCCCGATCCGCACGGATGTGCGGTCGGAGGCTAGCCGTCCGGGCCTACCGTACCCGGCTGGCTCTGTGTGACCTGGCCAAGCCCGTCACCCGATACAGGACCGGTATCGCAACGTGCACCGATGTGAAGGGGACGTGAGCGGGGTCACTTCTTGCTGTTGATGACCGCCTCCATCACGCTCTTCGCGATCGGGGCCGCGAGGCCGCCGCCGGAGATGTCGTCACGGTTGGCGCTGGAGTCCTCGATGACCACGGCCACGGCGACCGGCGAGCTGCCGTCGGGGAGCTTGGCGTAGGACAGGAACCAGGCGTACGGGTTCTCGCTGTTGGCGACGCCGTGCTGGGCGGTACCGGTCTTGCCGCCGACGGTGACGCCGCTGATCTGCGCGTTCTTGCCGGTGCCGTCCTTGACGACGGTCTCCATCATCGACTGCAGGATCTGCGCGTTCTTCGACGAGAGCGGCTGGCTCAGCTGCTCCGGCTCGGTCTGCGCGATGGTGTCGACGTTCGCCGACTGGAGCTTGTCGACCATGTACGGCTTCATCAGCTTGCCGTCGTTGGCTACCGCGGAGGCGACCATGGCCATCTGGAGCGGGGTCGCGGCGGTGTTGTACTGGCCGATCGAGGACAGCGCGGTCTGCGAAGTGTTCATGTTGTCGGAGAAGACCGAGGCGCTGGAGCGGATCGGGGTGAACTGCTCGGCGTCGAAGCCGAACTTCTTCGCCTCGGCCAGCATCTTGGCGTTGCCCAGGTCGGCGCCGACCTTGCCGAACACGGTGTTGCAGGAGACCCGCAGCGCCTCCCGCAGGGTGGCGTTCTTGCAGGGGATGTTGCCCTCGTTCTTCAGCTGGGTCGTGGTGCCCGGCATGGTCCACGGCAGCGGCGAGTTGGTGGCCGTGTCGGCGGACGAGTACAGGTTGTTCTCCAGCGCCGCGGACGCGGTGACCACCTTGAAGGTGGAGCCCGGCGGGTAGGTCTCGCGCAGCGCCCGGTTGAGCATCGGGTCGTTCGGGTCGTACTTCTTCTGGAGCTTGGTCCACGCCTTGCTGTCCGTCGACGTGGAGTTCCCGGCGAAGGACGACGGGTCGTACGACGGGTAGGACGCCAGCGCCAGGATCTTGCCGGTGGACGGGTCGAGGGCGACGACCGCGCCCTTGCCGCCCTGCTTCGTCAGACCGTTCCACGCGGCCTTCTGCGCGGCCTCGTTGAGGGTGGTGACGACGTTGCCGCCCGACTTCTCCTTGCCCGTGATCATGTTGAGGGTGTTGCGGAAGAAGAGCCGGTCGTCGGTGCCGGAGAGGATGCCGTCCTCGATGGACTCCAGCTGGTTGGCGCCGAAGGCCTGTGAGGCGTATCCCGTGACCGGCGCCCACATCGCGCCGTTCTTGTAGGTGCGCTTGTACTTCAGGTCGTTCAGCCCGGAGGTGCTGGTCTCGGTGGAACCGGTGATCGGGTTGCCGTCGACGATGATGTCGCCGCGCGGGGTGGAGTAGCGCGCGATGGTGACCCGGCGGTTCTTCGGGTCGTCCTTGAGGCTGTCGGCCTTGACGTACTGGAGCCAGTTGTCGCGCAGCAGCAGGGTAAGGACCAGGAGGCCGCAGAAGAGCGCGATCCGGCGCAGGGGCTTGTTCATGACGGGCGGACCACCTGGGTCATCTCGGCGTCGGGACTGGGGGCGGGCGCGGGGGCCGGCCGGCGGGCGGTGTCGCTGATGCGGATCAGGATGCCGATGAGCGCCCAGTTGGCGATGACGGAGGAACCGCCGTACGCGAGGAACGGCATCGTCATACCGGTCAGCGGGATGAGGCCCATCACACCGCCCGCCACCACGAAGACCTGCAGCGCGAAGGCGCCGGACAGGCCGACGGCGAGCAGCTTGCCGAACGGGTCGCGGGCGGCGAGGGCGGTGCGGACGCCGCGCTCCACGATCAGGCCGTACAGGAGCAGGATCGCCATGATGCCGGCCAGGCCCAGTTCCTCGCCGAAGGTGGCGAGGATGAAGTCGGAGTTGGCGGCGAACCGGATCAGGTCGGAGTGACCCTGACCCCAGCCGGCGCCGAGGGTGCCGCCGGAGCCGAAGGCCCACAACGCCTGCATGGCCTGCTCGGAGTGGAGACCGGTGACGCCCGGCGTGCGGCTCAGCGTGTACTCGCGCATGGGGTCGAGCCAGGCCTGGACGCGCTGCTGGACGTGCGACTCGAAGCTGGCCACGCCGACCGCGCCGGCCGCGGACATCAGCAGACCGAAGACGATCCAGCTGGTCCGCTCGGTGGCGACGTACAGCATGATGATGAACATTCCGAAGAACAGCAGCGACGTGCCGAGGTCGGTCTCGAAGACCAGGATCAGGATCGAGATGAACCAGACGACCAGGATGGGACCGAGGTCGCGGCCGCGGGGCAGGTACAGGCCCATGAAGCGGCGGCTGGCCAGGGCGAGCGCGTCGCGCTTCACCATCAGGTAGCCGGCGAAGAAGATCGCGAGGACGATCTTCGCGAACTCACCGGGCTGGATGGTGAATCCGCCGATCGAGATCCAGATCTTGGCACCGTAGACGTTCAGGCCGAGGCCGGGGACCAGCGGGAGCAGCAGCAGGACCAGGGCGCCGGCCATGGAGATGTAGGTGTAGCGCTGCAGGACGCGGTGGTCCTTGAGGAAGATCAGCACGATCACGAAGAGCGCGATGCCCATGGCCGTGTACAGCAGCTGGTTGGTCGCCTTGCCGCCGGCCACGTGGATGGACTGCAGCAGCTTGGACTGGTCGAGGCGCCAGATGGCGACGAGCCCGAGTCCGTTCAGCAGGGTGGCCAGGGGCAGCAGCAGGGGGTCCGCGTACGGGGCGAACCTTCGTACGGCGAGATGCGCGACACCGGCCAGCAGGCCGAGGCCCAGGCCGTAACTCAGCAGCCCGGTCGGCACCTTGTCGTCGATGGCCAGCCCCACGTTGGCGTAGGCGAAGACCGGGATGACGACAGCGAACACCAGCAGCGCGAGCTCGGTGTTGCGTCGGCTCGGTGCGCCGATGGAGCCGATCGTGGACGTGTGGTGCGCCGGCGTGTTGGTTGAACTGCTCATCGTGTGACGGGGCCTCTCACGGCTTGCCTATTACTTGCTGCACTGCGAGACGACCTGCTGCTCTTCCTCCGAAAGGCTGGGACCGGGGCTGGGAGTTGCAGACGGGGTCGGGGGCGTCGAGGTCGAGGCCGAAGTCGAAGGAGTCGGCTTCGGCGTGGCCTTGGACGTGACGGAGGTGCTGGTGGTTCCCGTGGTACCGGCGGGCTTGGTGGTGGCACTCGCGCGCTCGGACTCCTTCTTGCACGCGGAGGCCTGCACGGCGAGGTCGGCGATCTTCTTCTGGGCGTCCTGGAGACCGCCCTCGGCGATCGTCGCCTTGACCTGCTTCTGCTGGTAGGGCGGCAGGTACTTGAGTTCGATGTCGGGATGGTCCTTCTCCACCTTCGACAGCGAGACCCAGGCGAGGTCCTGGCTGATGCCCCGGTACAGCGCGACGTGTTCGCCGTTGGCGCCGACGAAGTACTGCGTCTGCGTCCAGCGCCAGCCGCCGTACAGGCCGCCGCCGATGACCGCGAGCGCGAGCACGGTGTAGAAGGATCTCTTGAACCACTTGCGGCCCTTGGAGGGCTTCACGAAGTCGTCGTCGGTGTAGTCCCCGAAGCTGCCCTCGGGGACGTAGCCGGTGGTGTCGCCGGAGCCGGGCGGGCCGAACTCGCCGCCCCCGCCGTTCTGTCCGGGCACCTGGCGGCCGAGCCCGGAGGCGCGGCCGGCCGGGGTCTGCATGATGCCGTTGTCGTGCAGGTGGAGCTGGTTCTCGGCGACCGCGCCGACGATGACCGGGGTGTCCGACAGCTGCGCGGCGAGGGTGTCGCCGGTGTCGAGGTCCAGGACGTCGGCGATGATCACCGTGATGTTGTCGGGGCCGCCGCCGCGCAGGGCGAGCTGGATCAGCTCCTGCACGGTCTCCTGGGGGCCCTGGTAGCTGGCGAGGGTGTCCTCCATCGTCTGGTGGGAGACGACTCCGGACAGCCCGTCGGAACAGATCAAGTACCGGTCGCCGGCGCGGACTTCACGGATCGACAGGTCCGGCTCGACGTGGTCGCCACTGCCGAGCGCGCGCATGAGGAGGGCGCGCTGCGGGTGGGTGGTGGCCTCTTCCTCGGTGATCCGGCCCTCGTCGACCAGCCGCTGCACCCAGGTGTGGTCCTGCGTGATCTGGGTCAGCACCCCGTCGCGCAGCAAGTAGGCGCGGGAGTCGCCGACATGGACGAGGCCGAGCCGCTGCCCGGTCCACAGCAGGGCGGTGAGCGTGGTGCCCATGCCCTCCAGCTGGGGGTCCTCCTCGACCATCATCCGCAGCTGGTCGTTGGCCCGCTGCACGGCGGTGCCGAGCGAGGTGAGGATGTCGGAGCCCGGCACGTCGTCGTCGAGCGAGACGATGGTGGAGATCACCTCGGACGAGGCGACCTCACCGGCGGCCTGGCCGCCCATCCCGTCGGCGATCGCGAGGAGACGTGGACCGGCGTAGCCGGAGTCCTCGTTGCCCTCGCGGATCATGCCTTTGTGCGATCCGGCGGCGAAGCGCAGTGACAGACTCATGCGCACCTCGCCCGTCGGCTCCGGGTACATCCGCACGGTGCCCACCCTCCGGTCGGGAGCGCGCCGGGGTCCGCCAGGCGGTCCGCCGCTGCGTGCTCGCTCCGCTCGCTCATTGTCTGTACTACTTCCGCAGCTCGATGACGGTCTTGCCGATGCGGATCGGCGCGCCCAGCGGAATCGGTGTGGGGGTCGTCAGCCGGGACCGGTCCAGGTACGTGCCGTTCGTGGATCCGAGGTCCTCGACGATCCACTGGCCGTCGCGGTCCGGGTAGATCCTGGCATGGCGGCTGGAGGCGTAGTCGTCGTCCAGCACGATTGTTGAATCGTGCGCCCGGCCCAGGGTGATGGTCTGGCCCTGGAGCGCGACGGTGGTGCCGGTGAGGATTCCCTCACTGACGACCAGTTTGGTGGGGGCGTTACGGCGCTGCCGGCCGCCCCCGCTCGGCTGCTGCTGGCGCTGTTGTGGAGGCGCCGCCTGCCGGGCGGCCTGCTGCTGCGGCCGTCCGGCGTCCCGTCGCGAGCCGCGCTGTGTGACACGCGTTCCGAACAGGTCGCTGCGGATGACCTGCACGGCCACGATCACGAACAGCCACAGTACGGCCAGGAAACCCAGCCGCATGACCGTGAGGGTCAGCTCTGACATTGCCCCCGCTTCACCCTTCGGCTTGCCGGTAAATGATGGTGGTGCTGCCCACGACGATCCGCGAGCCGTCGCGGAGCGTAGCGCGGGTGGTGTGCTGCCCGTCCACCACGATGCCGTTGGTGGACCCGAGATCCTGGATCGTCGAGGGCGTTCCGGTCCGGATCTCACAGTGCCGGCGGGATACGCCGGGGTCGTCGATCCGCACGTCGGCTTCGGTGCTGCGGCCCATCACCAACGTCGCGCGGGAGATCTGATGGCGGGCGCCGTTGATCTCCACCCAGTACCGCATCCGTGCGCCGGCCGCCGGGGCGGTGGGCGCGGGCTGGAGGTACGGCGCCGAGCCACGACCGCCGGGCGGCGGTCCGGCCGGCATGGGCGGCGGGGCGCTCGCGGGGGCGGCGGGCGGATAGCCGTAGCCGCCGGGCCGGCCCGCTGCCGGGGGTGCCGCCGGAGCGGGGGTCCCGGGAGCCTGCTGGTTGGTGGAGGAGGCGAGCGTACGGCTGCGCACCCGGTACAGACCGGTGTCGAGGTCGTCCGCCTTCTCCAGGTGGACCTTGATGGGTCCCATGAAGGTGTAGCGCTGCTGCTTGGCGTAGTCGCGCACCATGCCGGCGAGTTCGTCGCCGAGCTGGCCGGAGTAGGGGCTGAGCCGCTCGAAGTCCGGCGTGCTCAGCTCCACGATGAAGTCGTTGGGTACGACGGTCCGGTCGCGGTTCCAGATCGTCGCGTTGTTGTCGCACTCCCGCTGGAGCGCGCCGGCGATCTCGACGGGCTGGACCTCGGACTTGAACACCTTGGCGAAGGTGCCGTTGACCAGACCTTCGAGGCGCTGCTCGAACTTCTTCAGGACTCCCATGGGGCACCTCCTCCGTCGTTGCCGCACTGGCTGTCGTGCCGACCGCCGTGCCGGCTGTCGTGGTGATTGTCGTGCTGACTGCCTTGGTACTGCTTACTGATCGTATCCACGCGCCGGTAAATCGGCTGGTTCCCCCTTGTCGGCCCGGTCGAACTCCTTCTGCCACTACTCCTGTCAGTACTCCTGCCCAGGATCGTAGAGGGGGCCGCAGACAAGTGTCCCGCACCTGACTGTGGACCTTGCCCGCCTCCTGGGGAGATGGCGGTTACCGGTACGAGGTTGATACGTGAACCGGCCCACGTTGATACGTAGCGAGGGGGGCGGGGTGTTCGGAAGGGGCTCCTGGTGGTCCCGGGCCAGGTCACGGGGTGCGGACAAGGGATGTGAATCCACCCCGACCACCGTGCTAATCTTCTGCATGTCGGAAGGCGCCACCCCCTAGGGGGAACAGCCCGAGGACACACCCAAATGCGCGGGTGGCGGAATAGGCAGACGCGCTGGATTCAGGTTCCAGTGCCCGAAAGGGCGTGGGGGTTCAACTCCCCCCTCGCGCACAACAGAAGCCCCCCAGGTCTCGGACCTGGGGGGCTTCTTCGTGTGTGGTGCTCACCTCAGGTGAGGACAATCACAGGTCTGGTCCTGCCTCAGGCGGCGAGGCGCTCCGCCAGTTCCTTGGCCTTGGTGGCCGCGTCGCCGAGGGCGCGCTCGCGGGACGCCTCGTAGAGCGGGACCAGGTCGGCCATCGCCGGGTTCTGCGGGGCCAGGGTCAGCTCCGGGACGATGAACTCAAGGTCCATGGAGAGGGCCTCGGCGAGGACCGCCCGCAGATAGTTCTGGACGTACTCGAAGCCCTCGCGCGGGGTCCCGGGTCCGTAGGCGCCGCCGCGGCTGGCGATCACGGTGACCGGGGTGCCCTTGATCTCCGAGTCCTCGGTGCCGGCGGTGCGGCCCATGAGGATCACGTTGTCCAGCCAGGCCTTCAGGGTCGAGGGGATCGAGAAGTTGTACATCGGGGCGCCGATCAGCACCGCGTCCGCCGCCTCCAGCTCCTCTATGAGCTTCACGCGCTCGGCGAACGCGGCCGCCTGCTCGGGGGTGTGCGTGGCCGGGTCGGCGAAGCCGGCGGTGTGGGCGTCGGCGGTGAGGTGCGGGACGGGGTTCGCGGCGAGGTCGCGGTGGATCACCGTGCCCTCCGGGTGCTGTTCCTCCCAGGACGTGCGGAAGGCGTCGGCCACGGCGCGGGAGGCGGAGGCGCCGGTCGGGAACACGGAGGAGTCGATGTGCAGGAGCGTGGCCATGGGGGTCTCCAAGAGGGTCGAGCGCGCGTCGGACGCGGAAGCCTTGATACGCGCCGCTCAGTGACTAAATTTCAGTACTCGACTATTGATAACACAGGTACTTACTTTTTTTCATCCCCGTACGGGAGGGCAGTACCCTGAAGGCATGGCGGTCGAGCAGAGTCACGACACGGGGCAGTGCAAGAAGGTCGACGACGGCATCACCCGCGTCTTCCAGCTGTTCGGAAAGCGCTGGACCGGGCCGATCGTGGCCGTCCTGATGGCGCAGCCCGTGCACTTCGCCGACCTGCGCCGGGCGATCCCGGGCATCAGCGAACGCATGCTCTCCGACCGGCTCACGGAACTCGGCGCCGCCGGTCTGCTCGTCCGCGAGGTCGACGAGGGACCGCCGCTGCGCGTCTCGTACCGGCTGACGGAGTCGGGCAAGGCACTGGGACCGGCGCTTCGGGAGCTCGGGGCGTGGGCCCAGGTGCATCTGCGCGAGGGGTGGCAGTCGGGCGGGTG
This sequence comes from Streptomyces sp. NPDC050508, assembly GCF_040655155.1. Classification (NCBI taxonomy): domain Bacteria; kingdom Bacillati; phylum Actinomycetota; class Actinomycetes; order Kitasatosporales; family Streptomycetaceae; genus Streptomyces; species Streptomyces sp. NPDC050508. The sequence continues at coordinate 549,364 of NZ_JBFAJJ010000002.1, read as the reverse complement.
TTAGGGCCTGGCTGGGCGCCGGGGCAAGGGTCTGCCCGGGCCGGGGTGAGGACCTGACCGTCCATGCTGGGGCGAGGATCCGTCCGGGCCGGGGGAGGCCACACCGGGCGGGGCGAGGATCTGACGGGGCGAGCTGGAGCAAGGGCCCGTCCGGGCTGGGGAAGGACCTGACCAGGCCTGGGCGAAGGCCTGACCGGCCGGGCTGGAGCAAGGGGTCGTCCGGGTCGGGGGAGGCTAGATCGGGCTGAGGCGAGGATCTGACCGGCCAGGTTGGCGCGAGGGTCCATCCGGGCTGGGGAAAGACCGGACCCGTCGGGCTGGAGCAAGGGCCCGTCCCGGCCGGGGGGAAGTCCTGATTGGGCCTGGGCGAGGGCCCGTCCGGGTTGGAGTGGCGGGCCGCGGCTTCGGTCGTCACCGGTTTTCCACAGCCGCGGAGTTGTCCACAGGATCTGACGCGTTTTCGCCACCGGCTGTACGGTCGTCGCGAGTTGATGTTCGGGCGAGTGTGCGTACATGTGCGGGGGAGGCGGTCGGTATGACCGAGGCCGGTATCGGTGTGGGGCGCAGGCTGCCCGGAGTGCGGGGCTTCGCCACGTGGCCCGTGGAGGGGTCGCCCAAGGAAGAGGGGAAGGCGCTGCGGGAGAGCATCCCGCGGAGCGCGCACGCCGCTTTCGACGTGGACGGCTCCCGTCCCGACGCGGTGACCGCGGTCGAGGAGTCCGGGCGCGGCCGTATCCCCGGGCTCACTCCGATACGGGTGGGCAGGATGGCGGCCACGCCCTTCGCCTTCCTGCGCGGTTCGGCCGGCCTCATGGCCCACGACCTCGCCCGCACCCCCATGACCCGGATCGGCGCCCAGATCTGCGGTGACGCCCACGCGGCCAACTTCGGCCTGTACGGCGACGCCCGCGGCGGCCTGGTCATCGACCTGAACGACTTCGACGAGACGGTGCACGGCCCCTGGGAGTGGGACCTCAAGCGGCTCGCCGCCTCGCTGGTGCTCGCGGGCCGGGAGGCCGGCGCCGACGAGGACACCTGCCGTACGGCGGCGCACGGCGCGGTGGGTTCCTACCGCCGGACCATGCGTCTGCTGGCCAAGCTCCCGGTCCTGGACGCGTGGAACGCCATCGCGGACGAGGAGTTGGTCTCCCACGCCGACGCCCGCGACCTGCTGGGCACACTGGAGCGGGTCTCCGAGAAGGCGCGGGGCAACACCAGCGGGCGGTTCGCGGGCAGGTCGACCGAGCTCGCGGAGGACGGCGGGCGCCGCTTCGTCGACGCCTCGCCGGTGCTGCGCCGGATCCCGGACGAGGAGGCCGCGGCGGTGGCGGCGTCCCTGGAGGCGTATCTGGACACGCTCTCCGAGGACCGACTCCCGCTGCTCGCCCGGCACACGGTGCACGACGTCGCCTTCCGCGTCGTCGGCACGGGCAGCGTGGGCACTCGGTCGTACGTCGTGCTGCTCCTGGACCACCGCGGCGAACCGCTCGTCCTCCAGGTGAAGGAGGCCCGCCCCTCGGCGCTGGTGCCGCATCTGTCCAGCGCCGGGTTCGACGCACCGTCCGTCCCGCACGAGGGCCGGCGCGTGGTGCTCGGGCAGAAGCGGATGCAGGTCGTCAGCGACATCCTGCTGGGCTGGACGACGGTCGACGGACTGCCGTTCCAGGTACGGCAGTTCCGCAACCGCAAGGGCAGCGTCGACCCGGCCGCCCTCGCCGCCGACCAGATCGACGACTACGGCCGCATGACCGGCGCCCTTCTGGCCCGCGCCCACGCCCACAGCGCCGACCCGCGCCTGGTCGCCGGGTACTGCGGCAAGAAGGACGAACTGGACGAGGCGATAGCGACGTTCGCCGTCGCCTACGCCGACCGGACCGAGGCGGACCACGCGGAGTTGCTGGGGGCGGTGCGGGCGGGGCGGATCGCCGCGGAGATGGGGGTGTAGGCGGTCGCCCGGGGGAGATCGTTCTGCCGGTGTCCGAGGGTGCTCGCCGCTGATCCGGTGGCCCGAACCGCCCGTCGCCGGGGCGAGAACCGTACCGGCGGCGAAGCCACCCGTGGTCCGGAAGGTGCCGGTGTCGGTGATGCCCCGTCGCCGGTCGGGGCGTGGCCTACGCTGGTCGGGTGACGACCCCGGAAGCTGAGCAGTCCCAGTCCGCGCCCGTTGGTGAACCGGCGCCGGAGCAGGCGGGTGCCGCGGCGCCGTCCGCGGCCGGAGCCGCGGCGGGCGACGGTTCCGTGAGCGAGGGCACCGGGGGCGGTGCGGCGCCCCGGCCCGAGGAGCGGCTGGACCGGGCCGTACGGGCCGCCGAACAGGCGTTGATCGAGTACGAGATCGCGGTGGACACCTTCCGCATCGAGGTCGAGAACTTCTCCCGGCTGCACCACCAGAAACTCGGCCCGATGTACACCCGGCTCGACGAGCTGGACGCCCAGATCGCCGAGGCCGTCGCCGCGCGCAGCGGTGACCCCGAGGACATCCGCAAGGCGGACGAGGCCCGGGCCCGGGTGATGCCGATGCCCGCGGTCGAGGAGCTGTTCCACGGCTGGATGGACGGCGACGGCCTGTTCCCGGAGGCCGCGGCGATGCTCACGGACCAGCCGGTACGGCCCCCGCAGCGGGTGCGCCCCAGCGAGGAGGCCCGCAAGCTCTACCGCGAGCTGGCCCGCAAGGCCCACCCCGACCTGGCGCAGGACGAGGACGAGCGCAAGCGCCGTGAGGAGTTCATCACCCGGGTCAACGCCGCCTACAGCCGCGGCGACGCCCCGCTGCTGCGCGAGCTGGGCGAGGAGTGGGCGGCGGGACCGGCCCCGGCCGAGCGCGGCCCGAGCCCCAGCGAGGAGCTCTACGCCCGCCTCGAATGGCTCGCCCACCGCAAGGAACTGCTCACGCTCGTCGCCCGGGAGCTGGAGGAGGGCGCCATCGGCTCCATGCTCCGGATGGCCCCGGACGACCCCGACCGTCTCCTCGACGAGATCGCCGAGCAACTGCTCGCCCAGGTCGCCGAGCGGGAGGCGGAACTGGCGGCGCTCCTCGGGGAGCCGGACACGTCGGAAGGTCCGTCGGGTAGCGTCGAGGCATGAGTTTCGGAGCTGGTGTGCCCACGGTCGAGGTCGGAGACCTCAAGGACGGCGACTTCCTGCTGGACGTGCGCGAGGACGACGAGTGGCAGGCGGGTCACGCCACGGGGGCGCTGCACATCCCCATCAGTGAATTCGTGGCCCGGTACGGCGAGTTGACCGAGGCGGCGCCGCAGGACGGCCGGGTCCATGTGATCTGCCGCTCCGGCGGGCGTTCGGCCCAGGTCACGATGTACCTGGCCCAGCAGGGCATCGACGCCGTGAACGTCGACGGCGGCATGCAGGTGTGGGCCGCCGCCGGCCGGCCCGTCGTCACGGACGAGGGCCAGCCGGGCTTCGTGCTGTAGCTGTAGCCGCAACTGCGGTGGGCGCGGCCTGGGTTCAGCCCAGCGGGTGTGCCGCCAGCAGGTCCCCCAACGCCTCCTCGTGTGCCGCCGCCGGGCCGAGCGACAGCTCCAGGTGCTTGGCCCAGGCGTGGTACCGGTGCAGGGGGTAGTCGGTGTCGGCGCCGAACCCGCCGTGCAGATGCTGTGCGGTCTGCACGACCCGTCGCACCCCCTCCGCCGCCCAGATCTTGGCCACGGCCAGGTCCGCGGCGGCGGGCAGCGCGCCCGGTGCGCCCGAGGCGATCCGCCACGCGGCCTGCCACAGGGTGGCCTCCATCGCGCGCAGGTCTATGTACCGGTCGGCGGCCTGCACGGCGACGGCCTGGAAGGTCGCGACGGGGTACCCGAACTGCTCGCGCTTGCCCGTGTATTCACTGGTCATGCGCAGGACGGCGGTGCCGAGCCCGAGGGACAGGGCGCAGGTGCCGGCGGTCAGCAGGTCGCGCAGCCACTCCCAGGCGCCGTCGGCCTCGATGACGTCGACCACCGCGATCGGCACGGATTCCAGGCGCAGTTCGGCGAGTCGCTCGCCGGTGGTGGAGATCTGCTCGGCGCGTACGACCCCGTCGCGGTCCGGGGCGACCAGTGCGAGGACGGTACGGTCGTCGTCCGTGTGCGCCGGTACGACGACCAGGTCCGCGTTGTACGCCCACGGCACCGCCGTCTGCACCCCGTCCAGGACCCACCTCTCACCGTCCCGCCGTGCCGTCACGGCGAGTTCGGCCGGGTCGTGGCCGGTGCGGCCGTGCGCGGCGACGGTCAGCACGAGGTCGCCGCGGCCCGCCCGGGTGAGCAGGGCGGACCTCAACTCCTTGCCGCCGTAGGCCTGTACGGTCGCCGCCGCCGCACTGCTCTCCAGGAGCGGCACCCTGGCCAGCACCTTCGCGGACTCCCGCAGCACCAGGCACAGGGTGATCGCGTCCAGGCCCGCGCCGCCGTACTCCTCGTCGAGCAGCAGGCTCAGCAGGTCCGCCTCGGCGAGCCTGGCCCACAGCGCCCGGTCGAAGTCGTCGGCGACGGCGCCCGTGGTGTCCGCCGGGCTGGGCACGCCGTCCGGCACGACATCGGCGAACACCCCCGCCGCCGCCTCGGCCGCCGCCTGCTGCTCCTCGCTGAAGGTGAAGTCCACGGTCACTGCCCTTTCGCACGACGCGCACGACCTGATCTGACGGAGCGTCAAGATAGAACAGGTTCTAGAAGAAAGGAACGGTCGGCCGGTCGGTCCCTGCCTGCCGATCGTTCGGTTCATCCCTTTGATGGTGAGATGCGTTGCGGCGGGACGTCAACGGCTGTGGATAACCTGCGAGCAGTCGTTGTGGACAACATGCGTGGCTGTGAGGCACAGGACTGTGCCCAGGGCGTGCGCCTGAGTACCGTTCCGTGCGACGCGGGGCGGCCGGAAGTCGGACAGGAATCGGACGGGAATCGGGAACGAGAAGGAATGGACGCGAACGACGGACGCTCGAACGCCCCCGAGGAGGGGCTGCAGCTGCCTGCCGCCCCCGAGGGGCCGCACGTGCCCGCCCAGCAGCCCGCACACCCGTCCCCACCGCCGCCCCCGCCCGAGCCGCAGTCACGGCCGCCGTACGACCCGACGGAGCCCTCCACCGACGCGTACCCCGACGCCCGGATCGGCGTCGCCGCCCTGTCCCTGCGCTATCAGGTCGGCGCCGCGCTGGCGGTCGCGGTCGTCGCCGTGGCCGCGCTCGTCCATCTCGGGATGGTGTTCCTGCACGTCGCGCCGTCGAACACGGTGACGAAGCAGCACGGCAAGGCGATCGACGAGTGGATCTACCCGGAGTTCGAGCAGAACTGGAAGCTCTTCGCGCCGAACCCGCTGCAGCAGAACATCGAGGTCCAGGTGCGCGCCGACGTGCGTACCGCGGACGGCTCGCCCCGTACGACCGGCTGGTACGACCTGTCGGCCGAGGACGGCGCGGCCATCGACGGCAACCTGCTGCCGAGCCACACCGAGCAGAACGAGCTGCGCCGGGCCTGGGACTTCCTCACCGCCACGCACGACAACGACAACCACCCGGTGGGCCTGCGCGGCACGCTCGCGGAGACGTATCTGCGGCGCATCGTCGTGCTGCGCCTGGACCGGGACGACGCGGCCGGAGCGGGCGGAGCCGTCCAGCGCGTCCAGGTCCGCTCCCGCACCACCAACGTGCCCCCGCCCGAGTGGAGTGACGAGCAGGTGTCGACCACGCCCGAGTACCGCACGCTGCCCTGGTGGCCGGTCCCGGCGGACGAGGCCGCGGGAGGCGTCCGGTGAACGGCTTCGCACCCTCCGTCTCCCGAGGCATCGCCCGCGTCACCGAGTCGGCCCTCGGCCCCTACCAGAGCGCCGTGATCCGCATCGGCTTCACCGGCACCTGGCTGCTCTTCCTGCTCCGCGAACTGCCCCACCGCCAGGAGCTCTACGGCCCCGACGGCCCGTGGAACTGGGACCTCGCCCGCCAACTGATCGCGGACAACGGCGCGTTCACCGCCCTGATGTGGTGGAACGGGCAGCTCTGGTTCGAGACGGTGTACGCGCTGGCCGTACTGGCGAGCGTCCTCCTGCTGCTGGGCTGGCGGACCCGCACGATGTCCGTGCTGTTCATGGTGGGCGTGCTCTCGCTGCAGAACCGCAGCGTCTTCATGGGCGACGGCGGCGACAACGTCCTGCACCTGATGTCCCTCTACCTGGTGTTCACCCGCTGCGGCCAGGTCTGGTCCCTCGACGCACGCCGGGCCGCGCGTACGCGGGAGCCACGCGCGCGTGGGGAGTGGATTCCCGACCGGGTCGGGCCCGTCCTATGGGTCGTCCTCGGCGCGGTGCTCGCCGCGGTGACCGCGGCGGGCCGGTTCGACAGCGACTGGTTCGTGCCCGCGCTCCTGTGGGGCGTCTGGCTGGCGCAGGCCCTGTGGTGGGTGATCGGGCGGTACGCGAAGTCGTACGAGCCCCGGGTGCTGCTCGACATCGTCGCGAACGTGATCCACAACGGCGCCCTGTTCGTGATCGCGAGCGAGGCCTGCCTGATCTACGCGACGGCCGGCTGGTACAAGATCCAGGGTTCCCGCTGGCAGGACGGCACCGCCGTCTACTACCCGCTCCACCTCGACTACTTCTCCCCCTGGCCCGCCCTCGCCGACCTGCTGGCCGGCAGCGGCACGATGGTCATGCTCGTGACCTACGGGACCGTGATCGTGCAGGTCGCCTTCCCGTTCACGCTCTTCAACCGACGCGTCAAGAACGTCCTGCTGGCCCTGATGATGGCCGAGCACGCCGCGATCGCCGTACTCCTGGGCCTCCCGTTCTTCTCCCTGGCGATGATCGCGACGGACGCGGTCTTCCTGCCGACGTCGTTCCTGCGGCGACTGGGCGGATGGGCGGCACGCGCGCGTGGGCGGCTGTTCGCGCGGGGCGGCCGTACGGTGCCGGACGGGGATCCAGGGGCCCACGAGCCCCGGAGAACCCCGAGCACAGCCACGTAGGCTTCACGCATGACCGACCCCGCCGCAGCCACCTGGCACCGGCTCGCCGACACCTCCGTGCTGCTCGACGGCTTCCACGCCCTCAAGCACGCGCTGCGCTTCGGGGCCGAGGTCCCGCTGGCGGTCACCACGGACCGGGAGGCGGCCCTCGCCCTCGCCACCGAACTGGCCCCCGACGTACGGGACACCCTGGACGCGCTGCTGACAGAGGTCCCGGAGGACACGTACCGCTCCTTCGTGCCGCGCCCCCATCCCACGGCGGTGGCGGCCCTGGCCGTACGCCCCGCGCGCGAGGCCAACCTCCAGAAGCTCGCGCACACGCCCCGCAGTACGCCCGTCGTGGTCCTCGACAACCCGCGCAACCTGGGCAACGCGGGGGCCGTGATCCGCCTCGCCGCCGGTTTCGGGGTGACCGGGGTGGTCACCACCGGGACCCTCGACCCCTGGCATCCCACGGTCGTACGCGCCGGTGCGGGCCTGCACTACGCGACCGCCGTGGAACGCCTGACCGTGGAAGAACTGCCCCCCGGCCCGGTGTTCGCCCTCGACCCGGAGGGCGACGACATCCGGGCCCTGAAGCTCCCGGACGACGCGGTGCTCGCCTTCGGCTCAGAGCGCAGCGGACTGTCCGCCGAACTACGCGCGCGTACCGACCACTTGGTGTCCCTACCGATGCGCACCCAGGTCTCCAGCTACAACCTGGCGACAAGCGTGGCCATGACTCTCTATCACTGGAGCACTGCAGCGCCCCTCTAGGGGCGCGGGGAACTGCGCGACCAGCCACAACGGACCGTCAGCCGCGCAGAAACCGCACCTCCCGAGCTCTTAGGCGTCCCGACGTACTTCGACGACCCGGAACCGGTTGGCCACGAATGCGCCGTCGGTCAGCGCCGCGTTCGCCGCCGGGTTCCCCCCAGACCCGTGGAAGTCAGAGAACGCCGCAGTCTGGTTGACGAACACCCCACCCGTCAGGTTCAGCGACAACTGGGCGGCCTCCTCCAGGCAGACCTCCTCGACGGCCTTCTCGACCCCCTCGTCCGTGGTGTACGCCCCGACAGTCATCGCCCCCTTCTCCCGCACCGTCCGCCGCAGCAACTCCACCGCGTCCCCGACGGAGTCGACCGCGACGGCGAAGGACACCGGCCCGAAGCACTCGCTCATGTACGCGGCCTCGTCGTCCGGCTTGGCCCCGTCCAGCTTCACGATGACCGGCGTGCGGACGACCGCGTCCGGGAACTCCGGGTTGCTGATCTCCCGTGAGGCGAGGGCGACTTCACCCAGGCCGGCCGCAGCTTCGAGGCGAGCCTTCACGTCCGGATTGACCAGCGCGCCCAGCAGGCCGTTCGCGCGCGCGTCGTCGCCGAGGAGACCGTCCACGGACCGCGCGAGGTCGGCGACGACCTCGTCGTAGGACTTGGGGCCCTGGTCGGTGCCGATGCCGTCCCGGGGGATCAGCAGGTTCTGCGGGGTCGTGCACATCTGGCCGCTGTACAGCGACAGCGAGAACGCCAGGTTGGACAGCATCCCCTTGTAGTCGTCGGTGGACTCCACGACGACCGTGTTGACCCCGGCCTTCTCCGTGTAGACCTGCGCCTGGCGGGCGTTGGCCTCCAGCCAGTCGCCGAAACCGGTCGAGCCCGTGTAGTCGATGATCCGGATCTCGGGGCGGGTGGCGAGCGTCTTGGCGATGCCCTCACCGGGACGCTCGGCGGCCAGCGCCACCAGGTTCGGGTCGAAACCGGCCTCGGTGAGCACCTCGCGGGCGATCTGCACGGTCAGCGCGAGCGGCAGCACCGCGCGCGGGTGGGGCTTCACCAGGACCGCGTTGCCGGTGGCGAGGGAGGCGAACAGGCCCGGATAGCCGTTCCACGTCGGGAAGGTGTTGCAGCCGATGACCAGGGCGGTCCCGCGCGGCACCGGCGTGAACTCCTTGTTCATCACGAGCGGATCGCGCTTGCCCTGCGGCTTGGTCCACTCCGCGACGGCGGGCGTGCGGACCTGCTCCGCGTACGCGTACGCCACCGCCTCCAGGCCGCGGTCCTGGGCGTGCGGGCCGCCCGCCTGGAACGCCATCATGAAGGCCTGGCCGCTGGTGTGCATGACCGCGTGCGCGAACTCGTGCGTCCGGTCGCTGATCCGCTTGAGGATCTCGATGGAGACCACGGCACGCGTCTCCGCGCCCGCGTCCCGCCACGCCCGCTGCCCGGCGCGCATGGCCGGCAGCAGCACGTCGAGGTCCGCATGCGGGTACGTCACGCCCAACTCGACGCCGTAGGGCGACACTTCGCCGCCGACCCAGTCGTCCGTGCCGGGCTGGCCGAGGTCGAGGCGGGTGCCCAGGAGGGCGTCGAAGGCGGCCTTGCCCGCCGCCGCGTCCAGGCTGCCGTGCTCGCCGTAGGCCTTCGGGTGTTCGGGGTGCGGGGACCAGTACGCGCGTGTGCGGATGGCTTCCAGCGCTTGGTCGAGTGTGGGCCGGTGCCGGGCGATCAGCCCGTGCGCGGTCGGTTCGGCGGCCATGCGGGACCAACTCCTCGTTTCAAGAACTCGTCTGCGAGTTCATGACCTGGGCAGGAACAGGGGAAGGATCAGGGGCGGAAACAGGCAGTCAGAGTTAGAGTAACCGAACGATCGGTCGGGACAAGGGGGTCCGCCGCATCTGTGGAAAACCCCGTGCGGGAGGATCGCGCACATGACAGCACTCGACCTCAGCAGCCCCGTGGCCGTCGTCGGCACCGGCACCATGGGTCAGGGCATCGCCCAGGTCGCGCTGACCGCGGGCCATGTCGTACGGCTGTACGACACCGTCCCGGGACGGGCCAGGGAAGCGACCGAGGCGATCGTTGCCCGGCTCGACCGGCTCGTCGAGAAGGACCGGCTCACCGCCGCCGACCGGGACGCCGCACGCGCCCGTCTCCTGCCCGCCGAGGCCCTGACCGACCTCGCGGACTGCACTCTGGTCGTCGAGGCCGTCCTGGAGCGGCTGGACGTCAAGCAGCAGCTGATGCGCGACCTGGAGGACATCGTCGGCGAGGACTGTCTGCTCGCCACCAACACCTCGTCCCTGTCGGTGACCGCCATCGGCGGCGCCCTGCGCAACCCCGGCCGCTTCGTCGGCCTGCACTTCTTCAACCCGGCACCGCTGCTGCCGCTCGTAGAGGTCGTCTCCGGGTTCGCCACCGACGTCACGTCGGCCACGCGCGCGTACGAGATGTCCCGCGCCTGGGGCAAGACCCCGGTCGCCTGCGCCGACACCCCCGGCTTCATCGTCAACCGCATCGCCCGGCCCTTCTACGCCGAGGCCTTCGCGGTCTACGAGGCACAGGCCGCCGACCCGGCCACCATCGACGCCGTCCTGCGCGAGTCCGGCGGCTTCAAGATGGGCGCCTTCGAACTGACCGACCTCATCGGGCAGGACGTCAACGAGTCCGTCACCCACTCCGTGTGGCAGTCCTTCTTCCAGGACGTCCGCTTCACGCCCTCGCTCGCCCAGCGCCGCCTGGTCGAGGCGGGCCGCCTCGGCCGCAAGACCGGACACGGCTGGTACGACTACGGAGACGACGCCGAGCAGCCCGAGCCGCACACCGCTGAACCGGCCCAGGCGCCCGCGTACGTCGTCGTGGAGGGCGATCTGGGCCCCGCCGCCGAGCTGGTCGCGCTGTTCCGCGAGGCGGGCATCGTCGTCCGCGAGGAGGAAGAGGACCACGGCACCCGCATGGTGCTGCCGGGCGGCGGTCAACTGGCGCTCGCCGACGGGCAGACCTCCGTGGAGTTCCGGGACGTCGTCTACTTCGACCTCGCCCTCGACTACCGCAGGGCCGGCCGCATCGCCCTGTCCGCCTCCCAGGACACCGCGTCGGGGACCCTCTCCGAGGCGATCGGCCTCTTCCAGGCGCTCGGCAAGAACGTCAGCGTCGTCGGGGGCGCCCCCGGGATGATCGTCGCCCGCACGGTGGCCCGCATCGTCGACCTGGCGCACGACGCCGTCGCCAAGGGCGTCGCCACCGAGGAGGACATCGACACCGCGATGCGCCTGGGTGTCAACTACCCTCTGGGTCCGTTCGAATGGAGCCGCAGGCTCGGCCGCAGCTGGGCCTACGACCTCCTGGACGACCTGCACCTGCGTGATCCTTCGGGACGGTACGCGCCGTCCCTCGCGCTCTACCGCCACGCGTACGCCACCGAGAAGCGGGAGGGCACCCCATGACGACCGCCAAGCGCGACACGTACACCCCGGAGACCCTGCTCTCCGTCGCCGTCCAGGTCTTCATCGAGCGCGGCTACGACGGCACCTCAATGGAGCACCTCGCCAAGGCGGCCGGTATCTCCAAGTCGTCGATCTACCACCACGTCACCGGCAAGGAGGAACTGCTCCGCCGCGCCGTCAGCCGCGCCCTGGACGGCCTCTTCGGGATCCTCGACGAGGAGCACGCGCGCGTGGGGCGCGCCGTCGAGCGGCTGGAGTACGTCGTACGGCGGATGGTCGAGGTGCTGACCTCCGAGCTGCCGTACGTGACGCTGCTGCTGCGGGTGCGCGGCAACACCGATGCCGAGCGGTGGGCCCTGGAGCGGCGCCGTGACTTCGACCACCGGGTGGCCGACCTGCTGAAGGCCGCGGCGGCCGACGGCGATGTGCGCGGTGACGTGGAGGTACGGCTCGCGACCCGGCTCGTCTTCGGGATGATCAACTCGATCGTGGAGTGGTACCGGCCCGACGGGCGGGGCATGGGCGAGCGCGAAGTGACCGACGCGGTGGCCGAATTGGTGTTCTCCGGGCTGCGCGCCCAGAGCTGAGCCGGGTCAGCTCTGGGGCTCCAGGTCCTCCTCCTCGAAGACCAGCAGGGTGCGTGTGCTGAGCACCTCGGGGATCGCCTGGAGCCGGTCGAGGACCAGCTCGCGCAGCGACCGGTTGTCCAGGGTGTGCACCAGCAGCAGGACGTCGAAGTCCCCGCCCACCTGCGCGATGTGCGAGGCGCCCGGGAGCAGTCTCAGCTGCTCGCGGACCGTGCGCCAGGAGTTCTGCACGATCTTCAGCGTGATGTACGCCGACGTGCCCTGACCCGCGCGTTCGTGGTCGACCCGGGCGCCGAAGCCGCGGATGACGCCGTCCTCGATGAGCCGGTTGATACGCGCATAGGCGTTGGCCCGGGAGACATGCACCCGTTCGGCGACCGACCTTATCGACGCGCGGCCGTCCGCCTGGAGCATCTGCAGGATGTCCTGATCAATGGCGTCGAGCGGGCGCGGGGGCGGCAGGGTGTTGCCCGCCTCCGGGCCTTCGGCCATTTGTTCAGGTGCCATGTCCCCCCGCCTCCCTACCATGGACGTACTGCGTTCATTTCAGGTTGTGGAGAACCGTTTGTCCACAGCCTGGAGGTGCCTGTAGCCAAAATGTGCCGACGACCGAACAATCGGTAGGGAGGCGCCGCACGTCCGACGCGCCTCTCCGAGCCACTCCGACGAGGAGGTGCCGTCATGACGGTCATGGAGCAGCGGGGCGCGTACCGGCCCACACCGCCGCCCGCCTGGCAGCCGCGCACGGACCCCGCGCCGCTGCTGCCCGACGCCGTGCCGTACCGCGTGCTCGGCACCGAGGCGGCCGCGCAGGCCGACCCCGAGCTGCTGCGCCGGCTGTACGCCGAGCTGGTGCGCGGCCGTCGGTACAACGCGCAGGCCACCGCCCTCACCAAGCAGGGCCGGCTCGCCGTGTACCCCTCCACCACCGGCCAGGAGGCCTGCGAGGTCGCCGCCGCGCTGGTCCTCCAGGAGCAGGACTGGCTCTTCCCCAGCTACCGCGACACGCTCGCCGCCGTCGCCCGCGGCCTCGACCCCGTGCAGGCCCTCACCCTGCTGCGCGGCGACTGGCACACCGGCTACGACCCGCGCGAGCACCGCATCGCGCCCCTGAGCACCCCCCTCGCCACCCAACTCCCGCACGCCGTCGGCCTCGCCCACGCGGCCCGCCTCAAGGGCGACGACGTGGTCGCGCTCGCCATGGTCGGCGACGGCGGCACCAGCGAGGGCGACTTCCACGAGGCACTGAACTTCGCCGCCGTCTGGCAGGCCCCGGTCGTCTTCCTCGTCCAGAACAACGGCTTCGCGATCTCCGTCCCCCTCGCCAAACAGACCGCGGCCCCTTCCCTGGCCCACAAGGCCGTCGGCTACGGCATGCCCGGCCGCCTCGTCGACGGCAACGACGCGGTCGCCGTGCACCAGGTCCTCACCGAGGCCGTACGGCACGCGCGCGAGGGCGGTGGTCCCACGCTCGTCGAGGCGATCACCTACCGCATCGAGGCCCACACCAACGCCGACGACGCGACCCGCTACCGCGGCGACACCGAGGTCGAGGCCTGGCGCGCGCACGACCCGATCGCCCTCCTGGAGCACGAGCTGACCGAGCGCGGGCTCATCGACGAGGACGGCATCCGGGCCGCACGCGACGCCGCCGACACCATGGCGGCCGAGCTGCGCGCCCACATGAACCAGGACCCGGTGCTCGACCCCATGGACCTGTTCGCCGACGTGTACGCCGAGCCCACCCCCCAACTGCGCGAGCAGCGCGACCAGTTGGCGTCGGAGCTCGCGGCCGAGCGGGAAGGGACGCACTGATGACCACCGTCGCCCTCAAGCCCGCCACCATGGCGCAGGCCCTCACGCGCGCGTTGCGCGACGCCATGGCCGCCGACCCCGCGGTGCACGTCATGGGCGAGGACGTCGGCACCCTCGGCGGCGTCTTCCGGGTCACCGACGGCCTCGCCAAGGAATTCGGCGAGGACCGCTGCACGGACACCCCCCTCGCCGAGGCGGGCATCCTCGGCACGGCCGTCGGCATGGCGATGTACGGCCTGCGCCCGGTCGTGGAGATGCAGTTCGACGCCTTCGCCTACCCGGCGTTCGAGCAACTGATCAGCCACGTCTCCCGCATGCGCAACCGCACCCGCGGCGCCATGCCCCTCCCGATCACCGTCCGCGTCCCCTACGGCGGCGGCATCGGCGGCGTCGAGCACCACAGCGACTCCTCCGAGGCCTACTACATGGCGACCCCGGGCCTCCACGTCGTCACCCCCGCGACCGTCGCCGACGCCTACGGCCTGCTGCGCGCCTCCATCGCCTCCGACGACCCGGTCGTCTTCCTGGAACCCAAGCGCCTGTACTGGTCGAAGGACACCTGGAACCCCGACGAGCCGACCCCCGTCGACCCGATCGGCCGCGCGGTCGTACGCCGCCCCGGCCGCAGCGTCACGCTCATCACCTACGGCCCCTCCCTGCCCGTCTGCCTCGAAGCCGCCGAGGCGGCCCGGGCCGAGGGCTGGGACCTCGAAGTCGTCGACCTGCGCTCCCTGGTGCCCTTCGACGACGAGACGGTGTGCGCGTCCGTACGGCGGACCGGCCGCGCCCTCGTCGTCCACGAGTCGGGCGGATACGGCGGCCCGGGCGGCGAGATCGCGGCCCGCGTCACCGAGCGCTGCTTCCACCACCTGGAGGCGCCGGTGCTGCGCGTCGCCGGGTTCGACATCCCGTATCCGCCGCCGATGCTGGAGCGGCACCATCTGCCCGGCGTCGACCGGATCCTGGACGCCGTGGGACGGCTCCAGTGGGAGGCGGACAACTGATGGCACAGGTCTTGGAGTTCAAGCTCCCCGACCTCGGGGAGGGCCTGACCGAGGCGGAGATCGTGCGCTGGCTGGTCGAGGTCGGCGATGTCGTCGCCATCGACCAGCCGGTCGTCGAGGTCGAGACGGCCAAGGCGATGGTCGAGGTGCCGTGTCCCTACGGCGGTGTGGTCACGGCCCGCTTCGGCGAGGAGGGCACGGAACTGCCCGTCGGCTCCCCGCTGTTGACGGTCGCGGTGGGGGCGCCGGCGTCCGATGCCGGGGCCGACACCGAGACCGAGGGCTCCGGGAACGTCCTGGTGGGCTATGGCACGGGGGCGCCTCCGGCGCGGCGGCGCAGGGTGCGGCGGATGGGGCCCGGTGTGGTGACGTCGGCGGCGGACGCGCCCCCCATCGCTCGGGGGGACGGTCCCGTACCCGTGATCTCGCCCCTCGTACGACGACTCGCGCGCGAGAACGGCCTGGAACTGCGGGAGTTGACGGGTTCAGGGCGGGACGGGCTGATCCTGCGGGCGGACGTCGAGCAGGCGCTCAGGGCAGCGGCGGCCCAGGAGGCGACCGCACAGGAAGCGACACTCCTTCCTCCGGCCACGCTCCCCACCTCCACGACAACGACCACCACCACTACCGACGGAGTGACCCGCACCCCCCTCCGCGGCATCCGGGGCGCCGTGGCCGACAAGCTCTCCCGCAGTCGCCGCGAGATCCCCGACGCGACCTGCTGGGTGGACGCCGACGCGACGGAGTTGATGCGCGCACGCGTGGCCATGAACGCCGCCGCCGGGCCCAAGATCTCCGTACTGGCCCTCTTCGCCAGGATCTGCACGGCCGCGCTGGCCCGGTTCCCCGAGCTCAACTCCAGCGTGGACATGGAGGCGAGGGAGGTCGTCCGGTTCGACCGGGTCCACCTAGGCTTCGCCGCCCAGACCGAACGCGGGCTCGTCGTGCCCGTCGTGAGGGACGCCCAGGCACGGGACGCGGAGGCGCTGAGCGCGGAGTTCGCCCGGCTGACCGAGGCGGCCCGGGCCGGGACGCTGACGCCCGGGGACCTCACCGGAGGCACCTTCACGCTGAACAACTACGGGGTGTTCGGCGTCGACGGCTCCACGCCGATCATCAACCACCCCGAGGCGGCCATGCTCGGCGTCGGCCGTATCGTCCCCAAACCCTGGGTCCACGAGGGCGAGTTGGCGGTGCGGCAGGTCGTCCAGCTCTCGCTCACCTTCGACCACCGGGTGTGCGACGGCGGCACGGCGGGCGGTTTCCTGCGGTATGTGGCGGACTGTGTGGAACAGCCGGCGGTGCTGTTGCGCAACCTGTGATCACGGCGGCGCGGACGCGTTCCCTGTGATCAGGGCGGGACGCATACTCGGGGGGTGACCGCGTACGAGCCCCCCGACGCCGTTCTCGACGCCCCGTACGACGCCGTCGTGCTCGCCGGTGGCGCCGCCCGGCGGCTCGGTGGTGCCGACAAGCCCGGTCTGCGGGTGGGTGGTCGGGCGCTGCTCGACCGGGTGCTCACCGCCTGCGCGGACGCCGGGACCACGGTCGTCGTGGCCGACCCGAGGCCCACCCTCCGGCCGGTGCGCTGGGCGCGCGAGGACCCGCCCGGCGCGGGCCCCGTCGCCGCGCTCGACGCCGGCCTGCGGCACACCACGGCCGACGCCGTCGTGGTCCTCTCGGCCGACCTGCCGTTCCTCGAAGCGGCCACCGTACGGCGGCTGTTGACCGCCCTGCGCACCAGCGGCGCCGAAGGGGTGCTGCTCACCGACGCCGACGGGCGCGACCAGCCGCTCGTGGCCGCGTACCACGCACCGGCACTCCGCCGGGAACTGAGCGCACTCACCAATGAGCACGGCGGCCTCACCGGGCTGCCCCTGCGCCGGCTGACCGCCGCGCTCGATCTCACCCGCGTCCCCGACCCCGTCGCGTCCTTCGACTGCGACACCTGGGACGACCTCGCCACCGCCAGGGCACGCATCAGGGAGCATGGGCACGTGTTGGATGAATGGATTTCCGCAGTCAAGGACGAACTCGGCATCGACCTGGACGTCGACACCGGCATCCTGCTCGACCTCGCCCGCGACGCCGCCCACGGGGTGGCCAGGCCCGCGGCACCGCTGACCACCTTCCTGGTCGGCTACGCGGCGGCGCAGGGCAAGGGCGGCCCCGAAGCCGTTGCCGAAGCCGCCCGCAAGGCCGCCGCCCTCGCGCTGCGCTGGGCGGACGAGGAGACCTCGGGAGCCCCGTCCGACGCCAAGCCTGACGCCAAGGCCGACACCGCATCCGGTGCCGAGCCCGATGCCCCGGCGTCCGCCCCGGGTCCGGACGTCGCCGGATGACCGCGCGCGGTATGCACGCCGGCGAGCACGCCCAGGACGCCGAGGATCTCGACGTCGAGGAGGTGCTCGCCCTCGTGAACGAAGGCAGTACCGGCGACCCCGCAGTGCCCTCACCCCCGCCGCAGGGCACGCCTCAGGCACCCGGCACCCCGCGCAAGCCGGACACCGACCAGCACAAGGCCACCCCCTGGCCCGAGGCCCGCGCCATCGCCGGACGCGCCCCGCGTGCCGGCGCCCGCCGCGCTCCCGTCTCCGTGGCGCTCGACTCCGCCCTCGGTCTCGTCCTGGCCGCGCCGCTCGTCGCCCAGAGCGACCTGCCCTCGTTCGACACCTCCGCGATGGACGGCTGGGCGGTCGCGGGGCCAGGCCCCTGGGCCGTACGCGAGGACGGGGTGCTCGCCGGGCACGCGCGGTCCGAGCCGCTGAGCGACGGCGAGGCCGTGCGGATCGCGACCGGCGCGCGCATCCCCGCCGACACCACCGCCGTCATCCGCAGCGAGCACGGCCGTACCGACGACAAGGGCCGTCTCCACGCGGCCCGCGATGTCGGACACGGTCAGGACATCCGCCCGCGTGGCCAGGAGTGCCGTAGCGGCGACCAGCTGCTGCCCGGCGGCACCCTGGTGACTCCCGCGGTGCTCGGCCTCGCCGCAGCCGCCGGCTACGACACCCTCACCGCCGTACCCCGCCCCCGGGTCGAAGTCCTCATCCTGGGCGACGAGTTGCTCACCGAGGGGCTGCCCCGGGACGGGCTCATCCGGGACGCGCTCGGCCCGATGCTGCCGTCCTGGCTGCGCGCACTCGGCGCCGAGGTCACCGCGGTCCGCCGGCTCGGAGACGACGCGAAGGCGCTGCACAAGGCCATCACGGGCAGCACCGCCGACCTCATCGTCACCACCGGCGGCACCGCCTCCGGCCCGGCCGACCACGTCCACCCCACCCTGCGCCGCATCGGCGCCGACCTCCTCGTGGACGGCGTGAAGGTGCGCCCCGGCCACCCCATGCTGCTGGCCCGCATCAAGGACGACCAGCACCTCGTCGGCCTGCCCGGCAACCCACTGGCGGCCGTCTCCGGCCTGCTCACCCTCGCCGAACCGCTGCTGCGGACCCTGTCGGCACACCCCGCCCCCGAGCCGTACGCGCTGCCCCTCCAGGACACGGTGCACGGGCACCCGTACGACACCCGGCTCATCCCCGCCGTGCTGCGCGGTGAGCATGCCGTCCCGCTGCACTACAACGGTCCGGCCATGCTGCGCGGTATCGCGGCGGCCGATGCGCTCGCGGTCGTACCACCGGGTGGTGCGCGGCAGGGGCAGCGGGCCGAACTCATCGATCTGCCCTGGGCGGCCGCCGGGATCGGGGTGTGTTTCACGTGAAACAGTCGGGCCATGATGCGATCGCCCGCCAGGCGGACGAGCATCTCGTGACCCATCGGGTGGAACTCCCGAAGAAAGTGGTTGAGCACCCTTTCCAGCAGGTTGCCAAACGGCTGTCCATCGCCCTGTTCCTGCTCGTCGCGACCGCGTTGATCGTCTATGCCGACCACGAGGGCTACAACGACAACTCGGACGGCTCGGTCGACTTCCTCGACGCGTTCTACTACGCCACGGTCACCCTCTCGACCACCGGCTACGGCGACATCACCCCGGTCAGCGACGGCGCCCGGCTCACCAACATCCTCGTCGTCACGCCCCTGCGCGTGTTCTTCCTGATCGTCCTCGTCGGCACCACCCTTGAGGTCCTCACCGAACGCACGCGGGAGGAATGGCGCTTGAACCGCTGGAGGTCCACCTTGCGGGATCACACCGTCGTCGTCGGCTTCGGTACGAAGGGGCGGTCGGCGATCCAGACCGTGTGCGCGACGGGGCTGAAGAAGGAACAGGTCGTCGTGGTCGACCCCAGCGGGAAGGCGATCGAGGCGGCGAGCAGCGAGGGGTACGTCGGGGTCGTCGGGGACGCGACCCGCAGCGAGGTCCTGAAGCGCGCCGAGGTGCACAAGGCGCGGCAGATCATCATCGCGACGCAGCGCGACGACACGGCCGTCCTGGTGACCCTCACGGCCCGGCAGCTCAACCGGGGCGCGAAGATCGTCGCCGCGGTCCGCGAGGAGGAGAACGCGCCGTTGCTCAAGCAGTCCGGCGCCGACGCCGTCATCACCAGCGCCAGCGCGGCCGGCCGCCTGCTCGGCCTGTCCGTGCTCAGCCCCGCCGCCGGCATGGTCATGGAGGACCTCATCCAGCAGGGCAGCGGCCTCGACATGACCGAACGCCCGGTCATAAAGGCCGAGGTGGGCAAGTCGCCGCGCGACACGGACGACCTGGTGGTCAGCGTCGTACGCGGGCACCGGGTGCTCGGCTACGACGATCCGGCCATCGGGTCCCTTCAGCTGACGGACCGGCTCATCACGATCGTGCGGGTCTCGCCGGGTTCGCAGGTCACGCCGCACACCCGGCCGTTGCCGGAGTGATCCGACTCCGACTGCTGCCTCAGTGACCCGCCTTCGGCGGTCGGCCGGATGACGAGGAGTAGCGTCGGCCGCATGTATGCGATCACGATTTCCGAACCTGGTGGGCCCGAGGCGCTGGTGTGGGGCGAGGTCCCCGATCCGGTCGCCGGTGAGGGTGAGGTCCTGGTCGAGGTGGTGGCCAGCGCCGTCAACCGGGCCGACATCATGCAGCGCCAGGGTTTCTACAACCCGCCGCCCGGTGCGTCCCTCTATCCCGGCCTCGAATGCTCCGGCCGGATCACCGAGATCGGCCCCGGGGTGGCCGGCTGGTCGGTCGGCGACGAGGTGTGCGCGCTGCTCGCGGGCGGCGGTTACGCCGAGAAGGTCGCCGTTCCGGCCGGGCAGTTGCTGCCCGTGCCCGCCGGCGTCGACCTCAAGCAGGCCGCGGCGCTGCCCGAGGTGGTCTGCACGGTCTGGTCGAACGTCTTCATGGTCGCCCACCTCCGCCCCGCCGAGACGGTCCTCGTGCACGGCGGTTCCAGCGGCATCGGCACCATGGCGATCCAGCTCGCCAAGGCCGTCGGCGCGAAGGTCGCCGTCACCGCCGGCACGAAGGAAAAGCTGGACTACTGCGCCGAGTTGGGCGCCGACATCCTCATCAACTACCGCGAGCAGGACTTCGTCGCCGAGATCCAGCAGGCCACGGGCGGTGCGGGCGCCGACGTCATCCTCGACAACATGGGCGCCAAGTACCTGGACCGCAACGTCCAGGCCCTCGCCGTCAACGGCCGGCTCGCGATCATCGGGATGCAGGGCGGCATCAAGGCCGAGCTGAACATCGCCACCCTCCTCGGCAAGCGGGCCGCGATCAGCGCGACCTCGCTGCGGGCCCGTCCGCTCGACGAGAAGGCGGCCATCGTCGCCGCCGTACGCGAACACGTGTGGCCGTTGATCGAGGGCGGTCACGTCCGTCCGGTCGTCGACCGGGAGTTGCCGATGAGCGAGGCGGCGAGTGCGCACCAGGTGGTCGAGGACAGCGGGCACATCGGGAAGGTGCTGCTCGTCGCGCCGTAGACCCGACAGGACACCTGACGAAGCGCCACTAGCCGCGGCGCACGCGGAGGGCGATGAAGGCGAGGCCCAGGCCGAGCCCGATGAGGATCAGGCCGCTGCCCAGCGGCAGGATCCGCAGCACGGGCTCGGCGGAGCCCTCGGCGTTGGTGACGGTCCGGTGTACGGGCTGGAGCGGCGGCGAGGACGGCACGACCTGCGCCTCCTGGGGCGAGGCGGAGTCGGCGGGTGCGGGACTGGCCGAGGGGCCACCGTCGTCGTCCCCGTCCGCTGTCGGTCCGGCTGTGGCGTCCCCGTCGCCTCCACCTCCACCTCCGCTTTCGTCCTCGTCCGCGGTCGGCTCCGCGGTGCGTCCCGGCCGTTCTCGTCCTTCGCCCGGCAGGCTTCCGGCCCTGGACGGTTCGGCGGAGGCGGGAGCGGCAGCGGGGGCGGGTGCGAGGACATCACCGGGGCCGGGGCCGGGGGCATGGGCCGGGGGATGCGCATGGGGATGTGCGGGGAGCTGGTCGGCATCCGAGCCGGACCCGGACCCCGAGTCCGAGCGCGAGCCGGACGCTGAGCCCGACGGTGAGCCGGATTCAGGGCCCGCGCCCGACCCGAACCCCGCATCCGTGCCAGGCGCACCAGCCGCAGCCGCCGCGGAAGTCGCCACGGCAACCCCCCTGATACCGACCACTACGACGGAAGCGCACCCCCGCTCCGCGCCATGCGCGAGGACATCGCCGCACGGGCCCACGACCGTACCCGTGCCCAGAACGAGCAGTAGTCCGGTCGCCCGTAGCGAGGGCGGTGTGCGCAGCCATGGAGTCACGTCCGTGACCCCCTCCCGAGCCGAGGCGGCAAGATCGACGGATCAAGCGTCACATCAGCCGGACTGTCCGGCATGCCGGGTTCGGCCAAGCGGAAACGGTCGATCACCCTTCGAGGGGGGCACCAGGGTGATGAGGTGTACGGGTGCGAGAGAATGGCGGCATGGAGATGCCGAGGAACGAAAGGTCACCGGAGAAGCCCCAGATCCTGGTCGTGGGCCAGGACGGGATGGCGCTCGGTGGCACCGGGGACGAGGACTCCCGCGAGATTCCTGTGACGGAGATGGTGGAACAGCCCGCCAAGGTCATGCGGATCGGCAGCATGATCAAGCAGCTCCTTGAGGAGGTGCGCGCGGCTCCCCTCGACGAGGCGAGCCGGGTGCGACTCAAGGAGATCCACGCCAGTTCGGTGAAGGAGCTGGAGGACGGTCTGGCGCCGGAGCTGGTCGAGGAGCTGGAGCGGCTCTCCCTGCCCTTCACGGACGAGGCGATCCCGAGCGACGCGGAACTGCGCATCGCGCAGGCCCAGTTGGTGGGCTGGCTGGAGGGTCTCTTCCACGGGATCCAGACCACGCTGTTCGCCCAGCAGATGGCCGCGCGGGCCCAGCTGGAGCAGATGCGCCGGGCCCTGCCGCCGGGCATGGGTGACGGTGCCGAGGAAGGTCAGCCGGGCGGCGGCCGTGTGGGCGGTCCGTACCTGTAGAACCCGCGAGCGACAAGCGACAGGGGAAGAACCCCGTACCCAAAAGGGCCCGGCAGCCGATGGCGCCGGGCCCTTCCGCTTGTTCGGTCGTCCAGGGTCAGGACTTGTCCGGGGTCAGGACGGGTTGCCGGTCGACACGCCCAGCTGGATCTGGGGCATGTTCTTGGGGTCCACGTCCGTGCCGGCCGCGGGGAACTGGTCCATGACCGTGCCCTTGCCGTAGGTGTTCTCGTCCTCGGACTTGATCTTCACCTTCCAGCCCGCGGCCTGCAGGCAGGACTTGACCGAGTCGATGTACTTGAACTGGAAGTTCGGGACCTGGATCTTGGTGGGGTCGTTGTACGACTCCTGCGGTTCCTTGCACGCGGTCGTCGCGATCGTCTTCGTCTGGTCGCCGTCGCGGTGGCCTTCCACCGCCGTCGCCGAGGTGCTCGCGCTGGAGCTGCTGCCGTTGCTGCCCTTCAGGTCGACCGCGCCGCCGTTGGACATTGCCAGGGCCGTGATCAGCGAGCCGACGGCGACGACGGCGACGACGATCGCCCCGATGACCACCGGCTTGTTGCTCTTGCGCCCGCCTCCCCCGGAGGCCGACGTCGGGTGCTGCGGCGTCAGGTTGTACGGCGGCGGGGTCGCGATGCCCTGTTGCCCGAACCCGACCGAGGCCGGCGTCTGGTAGCCCGCCTGCTGCGGATAGCCGTAGGCCGGTGCGGGCGCGGGTGTGCCGCCGTAGGGGCCCGGCTGGTACGGCGCCTGTACGGGGCCGGTGGGTGCCGGGGTCGTCTGGTCGACCGGCGGGAACACCGCGGAGCCGACGCCCGCGCCGCTCTGCACGGGCGCTCCCGGCACGATGCTCGGGGCCGCCGCGTGCAGTGAGGAGGCCACGCGCAGGCACTCGTCGCGCATGGCCTCGGCGCTGGGAAAGCGCTCGTTCGGGTTCTTCTTCAGCGCGCGGGCGATCAGCGCGTCCACGGCCGGCGGCAGGGAACGGTTGATCGAGGAGGGCGCGACCGGCTCCTCCTGCACATGCGCGTACGCGATGGCCAGCGGCGAGTCCGCGTCGAACGGCAGCCGCCCGGTGACCAGTTGGAACAGCATGATGCCGACCGAGTACAGGTCGCTGCGCGCGTCCACGCCCCGGCCGAGGGCCTGCTCCGGCGAGAGGTACTGCGGGGTGCCGACGACCATGCCGGTCTGCGTCATCGAGGTGACGCCGGACTGCATGGCGCGGGCGATGCCGAAGTCCATGACCTTGACGACACCGCGCTTGGTCATCATCACGTTGCCCGGCTTGATGTCCCGGTGGACCAGGCCCATCTCGTGGCTGATGTCCAGCGCGGCCAGCACATCGGCGGTGATCTTCAGCGCCTTGTCGGCGGGCATCGCGCCGAGCTGCCGTACGTCCTCGTCGAGCACGGAGCCGAGCGGGCGGCCCTCGACGTACTCCATGACGATGTACGGCATCGTCGTGCCGTCGAGCGCGTCCTCGCCGGTGTCGAAGACGGAGACGATGTTGGTGTGCGTGAGCTTGGCCACGGCCTGGGCCTCGCGGCGGAAGCGCTCGCGGAAGGCCTGTTCACGGCCGAGCTCGGTGTGGAGTGTCTTGATCGCGACCTGGCGGTCGAGCACCGAGTCGTACGCGAGGTGCACCGAGGCCATGCCGCCCTCACCGAGCAGGTCGCGCAGCTGGTAGCGGCCACCTGCGAGCGCGCGCCCCGCATACCGGCCCTGTGCGCCGTCCTGACTCATCTTCCGTGTCCCCCATCGGCGCCGGCCCAGTGATCGAATGTGCCATTCCCGGCCAAGTCTGCCGGAGGGCACTGACACGTCAAGCGCGGTGCCCGATCCGTGACCGTACGCGAAAGAAGAGTCGTGGAAGCGTTACAGGTGCTGTACGGCCGGCACACAGAATTTGCACGACGGCGCGTGCTACCGCTTTGATGGCCGGTCCGTCTCCGGACGATTCCGGCACTGATCCCGGAACGGCGGCTTGCGCCGAGCCTGTAGCGTGGCCGACGGAGACCGTAACAACACCGCGCGCACCGCGGGCAGAAACGACGGCGAGGACTGATGGCACAGCAGCACGCTCAGGGCCCGTCCGACCCCGAGGCGGCTGGCGGCGGAATGTCGGACGCACCAGAGCTGTGGGGTAACGGCGGACTGGTCGGCGACGGCCGGTACCGGCTGACCCACAGACTGGGTCGGGGCGGTATGGCCGAGGTCTTCGCGGCCGAGGACGTACGGCTCGGGCGCACGGTCGCGGTCAAGCTGCTCCGCGCGGACCTGGCCGAGGACCCGACCTCCAAGGCCCGCTTCACGCGTGAGGCCCAGTCCGTGGCCGGGCTCAACCACCACGCGATCGTCGCCGTGTACGACTCCGGCGAGGACGCGGTGTCCACTGGCGGCTTCGCCGCGGGGGGCGGCATGTCGGTGCCGTACATCGTGATGGAGATCGTCGAGGGCCGCACGATCCGCGACCTCCTCCTGAACGCCGAGGCGCCCGGGCCCGAGCAGGCCCTGATCATCGTCTCCGGGGTCCTTGAGGCGCTCGCCTACTCGCACCAGCACGGCATCGTGCACCGCGACATCAAGCCCGCGAACGTGATCATCACGCACAACGGCGCCGTCAAGGTCATGGACTTCGGCATCGCGCGCGCCCTGCACGGGGCGTCCACGACGATGACGCAGACCGGCATGGTCATGGGCACGCCCCAGTACCTCTCGCCGGAGCAGGCGCTCGGCAAGGCCGTCGACCACCGCTCCGACCTGTACGCGACGGGCTGCCTCCTCTACGAACTCCTCGCGCTGCGGCCCCCGTTCACCGGTGAGACGCCTCTGTCGGTGGTCTACCAGCACGTCCAGGACATCCCGGTCCCGCCGTCCCACACCTCGAACGGCGTCTGCCCGCCGGAGCTCGACGGCCTCGTCATGCGCTCGCTGGCCAAGGACCCGGACGACCGTTTCCAGACGGCCGAGGAGATGCGCGGGCTCGTCCAGTACGGCCTGCAGATGCTCTACGACCAGGGCGGCCACACCGGCACCTGGAACACCGGCCCGGTGACCGTGGCCAACGGGCAGGGGACCCCGCCCGGGGGCTTCGCCGGCACGACCGTGATGCCCCAGGGCGACTCCTCCGGGACCACGCAGATCCCGCAGCCGATCCTGCCGGGCGGTTACGGCAACGGCGACGACGGCGGCTTCGAGGGGCACGGCAACCACGGCAGCGGCCGGGGCAAGCTGTGGATCCTGGCCGTCCTCGCGGTGATTGCCATCGCGGCGGGTGTGGCGCTGGCGATGAACAACACCGGTAACGGCACCGGCGGTTCGGGCACCAGCCAGTCGCCGACCACCTCGCAGTCCGCGACCGACGACACGGCCACCGAGTCGCCGAGCGACGACACGACCGCCTCGCCGTCCGACACGACCACGGACGACAGCGGCACGAGTTCCGGCTCCAACTACACGCCGACGCCCACGCCCTCGTACACCCCGACGGAGACGGCCACCGAGAAGCCTTCGAGCACCCCGTCCGCGACCGCTTCCGAGGAGCCGTCGGACACCCCGTCCGCGACGTCCTCGGCGGACCCGACGGACACGGGCGACCCTGGTACCGACGGCGGTACCGGCACCGTCGCCGGCACCCTGGGCGGCGGCTGACCGGGCCGGTCCCGCAGACGGATTCACGCGCGCGTGCGCCCCGTAATCAGGGGTCCACGCGCGCGTGCCGTTTTCGGTGCCCCCAGGGGGCTCACTCCGCGAAGGCCTCGCACACCGCGTCGTACTCCCGTGTCCACCACACGGCGAGCGCCGACGCCGCCGGGAACTGGGGGTCGGCGCGGGTGTCGCCGCGTTCGTAGTGCCAGCGCAGCATCCAGAAGTCGTTGAGCCGCTCCCACCACACCCGGTGCACGGCGGCGGCGAGTTCGGAGGGCGTGGCACGCGCCGAACGCCGGTACGCGTGCGCGTACGCCCGCACCTTCGGCAGGTCGAGGGCCCCGTCGGGCCGTACGAAGAAGATCGCGGCGGCGCGTACGGCCTCCTCGGCGCGGGGCTGTACGCCGAGCCGGTCCCAGTCGACGATCGCGGCGGGGGCGTCGCCCTTGTAGAGCAGGTTGAACGGGTGGAAGTCGCCGTGCACCCACCCCACGGAAGCCCCGCGCGGCGGCCGTCGGTCCGCGTGCCGTTCCAGCAGCTCGCGCCGCTCCAGGAGCCGGTGCCTGGCCAGTTCGTCGAAGGCGTCGGCGGGCCGGTGCCGGCGGACCTGCCCGAGCAGGTCGTCGATGAGGGCGAAGGTGTCGGCGGGGTCGGCGCCCGGCGCGCACTCCTCCCGCCGCCCCGGCATCACCCGCTCCAGACTCGCGTGGACGACGCCCAGCAGCGCCCCCAGCCGCCCGCACTGGACGGTGGTCAACTGGCCGCCGTGGCGGTGCCGGCCGTCGATCCAGGGGTGCAGGGCGTAGGCGTGGCCGCCCACGACGGCGACGGTACGGCCGTCGCGGTCCGGCAGCGGTGGGGCCACCGGGACGCCGAGGTCGGCCAGGCGCCGGGTCGCCGCGTGCTGGCGGGCGATGGCCGCCGGGTCCGCGGTCTCGGGGTCGAAGTGGTGCTTGAGGAAGTAGCGGCCGCGGGTGGTGCGGAGCCGGTAGCCGCGGTTCAGCAGCCCCTGGTCGACGGGTTCGCAGGTGACGGCGGACCCGGCGGAGTACTGGCGGAGGAGGGCGCCCAGAGGGGGCGCGTGGGGCACGAGGGGTGGTACACGGAAGCGCGGCACGCGGCCGATGCTAGGGCACGAGAGGGGCCCTTGAGCTGCGGTTTGTCACAGAAAGTCACCGGTCGGTCGTCGATGGTCGCTTTCGGTCACAGGGTGTGCCCGAAGCGCCTTTCCAGGCCGCCGTCCGTCGAGTGCACGGTGCTCAACCGCGGCTCGATGCGCAGATAGACCGGCTCGTACGGCTCGCCGTTCACCGTGCCCGGCGCGGGGCCGAAACGTTCGACCTGGTCGGCCGTCGGCTCGTGGCTCTCGCACGCCCCGACGACCTGCACGGACCACAGGCCCTCGCCCGGCCCGGCCGAGCCCAGGTTGTCGGCGCCGTACGCGACGACGCTGCCCACGCACGCGTGGTGGTAGCCGCAGCTCCGGGGCATGCGCAGCAGCAGCCGGCCGTCCTGGACGATGTGGGTGGCGAACGCCAGGAACGGCAGCGCCCGCCGGGTGGTGGCCACCCGGCCGTGATCGGTGCGGGCGAGCAGGGCGACGGCGAGTTGGGCGTCCGTGGGCATGTCACCACTGTCGGCCCGACCGCGTGCCCGGAGGAGGGGTCTTTGGTCCCTAATGCCGCTGCTGCTCGACCTGTCTCCGCGCTACGTACGCCGCCGCCTGCGAGCGCCGCTCCATACCGAGTTTGGAAAGCAGACTCGACACGTAGTTCTTGATGGTCTTCTCGGCGAGGTGCAGCCGCTCGCCGATCGCCCTGTTGGTGAGCCCCTCCCCGATCAGGTCGAGGATCCTGCGCTCCTGCTCGGTGAGCCGGTCGAACTTGTCGTCCTGCTGGGCGCCGCCGTTGCGCAGCCGCTCCAGGACCCGGGCGGTCGCCACCGGGTCGAGCAGCGACTTGCCGGCCGCGACGTCCCGTACGGCACTCAGCAGTTCGTTGCCCCGGATGGCCTTCAGGACGTAACCGGAAGCGCCCGCCATGATCGCGTCGAAGAGGGCCTCGTCGTCCGCGAAGGAGGTCAGCATCAGGCAGTTGACCGTGTCGTCCCGGGAGCGGATCTCGCGGCACACCTCGACGCCGCTGCCGTCCGGGAGCCGTACGTCCAGGATCGCGACATCGGGCTGCACGGCCGGGATCCGCACCAGCGCGTCGGCCGCCGTACCGGCCTCGCCGACCACCTCGATGTCGTCCTCGACCGAGAGCATCTCGTGGACACCCCGGCGGACCACTTCATGGTCGTCGAGGAGAAATACGCTGATTTTTCCGTCTCCGGGCACGCGGTAAGTCTCACATACGGGCTCTTCCCGTGCCCGAGGTGAGCGGGATAACGTGCCGTTGTTCCGGCCCCCTGCAAGGCTGTGACCAGGACTTGTTCCCGACTTTCGCGATTTACTTGGAAATCCAAGCAAAATCGCAGGTCAGGAGGGGTTTCACAGAATTGTGGAGCACTGGGTAACGTGCCTTTTGCAGGGCGCTCGCCGGGGCACCTGTCACGCCTGCTCCCGACGAACCGCACCCACCCTGTGCGTCCGTGGGGCGCAGGTGAGCCGCACTGGCACCCGGCGAACCCGGGGAGCCGGACCGACGGAGGAGCACACGTTGACCGTGGAGAGCACTGCCACGCGCAAGCCGCGACGCAGCGCCGGAAGCAAGGCCAAGGGCGCCGACCCGGACCTCGTCCAGCTGCTGACGCCCGAGGGCAAGCGAGTCAAGAACAGCAAGACCGCCCCGTACGACAAGTACGTCGCCGGCATCACCCCCGATGAGCTCCGCGGCCTGTACCGCGACATGGTGCTCACCCGCCGCTTCGACGCCGAGGCCACCGCCCTGCAGCGCCAGGGCGAGCTGGGCCTGTGGGCGTCGCTGCTCGGCCAGGAGGCCGCCCAGATCGGCTCCGGGCGGGCCACCCGCGAGGACGACTACGTCTTCCCGACCTACCGCGAGCACGGCGTCGCCTGGTGCCGCGGCGTCGACCCGACCAACCTGCTCGGCATGTTCCGCGGCGTCAACCACGGCGGCTGGGACCCCAACACCAACAACTTCCACCTGTACACGATCGTCATCGGCTCGCAGACCCTGCACGCCACCGGCTACGCGATGGGCGTGACCATGGACGGCGCCGACAGCGCCGTCATCGCGTACTTCGGGGACGGCGCCTCCAGCCAGGGCGACGTCGCCGAATCGTTCACCTTCTCGGCGGTGTACAACGCCCCGGTCGTGTTCTTCTGCCAGAACAACCAGTGGGCCATCTCCGAGCCCACCGAGAAGCAGACCCGCGTCCCGCTCTACCAGCGCGCACAGGGCTACGGCTTCCCGGGCGTCCGCGTCGACGGCAACGACGTCCTGGCCTGCCTCGCGGTCACCAAGTGGGCGCTGGAGCGGGCCCGCAACGGCGAGGGCCCGACGCTGGTCGAGGCGTACACGTACCGCATGGGCGCGCACACCACCTCCGACGACCCGACCAAGTACCGGGCCGACGAGGAGCGCGAGTCCTGGGAGGCGAAGGACCCGATCCTGCGGCTGCGCCGGTACCTTGCGGCCTCAAACCACGCGGACGAGGGATTTTTCGCGGAACTGGAGACGGAGAGCGAAGCGTTGGGCAGGCGAGTGCGCGAAGCGGTCCGTGCCATGCCGGACCCGGACCGGTTCGCCATCTTCGAGCACGTGTACGCGGACGGGCACGCGCTCGTCGACGAGGAGAGGGCCCAGTTCGCCGCCTACCAGGCGTCGTTCGCGGATGAAGAGGGGGGTAAGTGACATGGCGGCACAGACTGCGACTCAGACCACGACGTTCAGGAACCTGCCGTTGGCCAAGGCGATCAACGAATCGCTGCGCGCCGCCCTGGAGTCCGACCCCAAGGTCCTCATCATGGGCGAGGACGTCGGCAAGCTCGGCGGCGTCTTCCGCGTCACGGACGGCCTCCAGAAGGACTTCGGCGAACGCAGGGTGGTAGACACCCCGCTCGCGGAGTCGGGAATCGTCGGCACAGCCATCGGCCTCGCCCTCCGCGGCTACCGCCCGGTCGTGGAGATCCAGTTCGACGGCTTCGTCTTCCCGGCCTACGACCAGATCGTCACCCAGCTCGCCAAGATGCACGCCCGCTCCCTGGGCAAGGTGAAGATGCCGGTCGTCGTACGCATCCCCTACGGCGGCGGCATCGGCGCGGTGGAACACCACTCGGAGTCCCCGGAAGCCCTGTTCGCGCACGTCCCGGGCCTGAAGATCGTCAGCCCCTCGAACTCGTCGGACGCCTACTGGATGATGCAGCAGGCCATCCAGAGCGACGACCCGGTGATCTTCTTCGAGCCCAAGCGCCGCTACTGGGACAAGGGCGACGTCAACACGGAGGCCATCCCCGGCCCCCTCCACAAGGCCCGCGTGGTCCGCGAGGGCACGGACCTCACCCTCGCCGCCTACGGCCCGATGGTGAAGCTCTGCCAGGAGGTCGCCGACGCGGCGGCCGAGGAGGGCAGGTCCCTGGAGATCCTGGACCTGCGCTCGGTGTCCCCGCTGGACTTCGACGCGATCCAGACCTCGGTCGAGAAGACCCGCCGCCTGGTCGTGGTCCACGAGGCCCCGGTGTTCTTCGGCTCCGGCGGCGAGATCGCGGCCCGCATCACGGAGCGCTGCTTCTACCACCTGGAGGCCCCGGTGTTGCGGGTGGGCGGCTATCACGCCCCGTACCCGCCGGCCCGCCTGGAGGAGGAGTACCTGCCGAGCCTGGACCGGGTGCTCGATGCCGTCGACCGTGCTCTGGCGTACTGAGGAGAGGGGTCGTGACGACGATGACTGAAGCTGAAGCGTCCGTACGCGAGTTCAAGATGCCGGACGTGGGCGAGGGCCTCACCGAGGCCGAGATCCTCAAGTGGTACGTCCAGCCCGGCGACACCGTCACCGACGGCCAGGTCGTCTGCGAGGTGGAGACGGCGAAGGCGGCGGTGGAACTCCCCATCCCGTACGACGGCGTGGTCCGCGAACTCCGCTTCCCCGAGGGGACGACGGTGGACGTGGGCACGTCCATCATCGCGGTGGATGTGGCGGGAGGCGCGCCCACTGAGGCTCCGGTGCCTGAAGAGATTCCGGCTGAGGAGACGAAGCCGCCGGCCCGCACACCGGTGCTGGTGGGCTATGGCGTCGCCACGTCCTCCACGAAGCGCCGCCCGCGCAAGGGTGCGGAGATCCCGGCGCAGGAGGTGGTGTCGGCGGTGGCGGCCGTACAGGCGGAGCTGAACGGCCACGCGGCCGGGCCAGTTGTGGAATCCCGCCCGTTGGCCAAGCCGCCGGTGCGCAAGCTGGCGAAGGATCTGGGCGTCGACCTGGCGACGGTGACCCCGTCGGGCCCGGACGGCGTCATCACGCGCGAGGACGTGCACGCGGCGGTGGCCCCGGCGCAGGCCCCGGCACCGGTGCGGGCCCCCGAGCCGGTCGCGCCTTCTTCCGTGCCTTCGGCGCCTTCCTTGCCTTCCGCGACGTACGACACGACCAGGGAGACCCGTATCCCGGTCAAGGGTGTCCGCAAGGCGACGGCGGCGGCGATGGTCGGCTCGGCGTTCACGGCACCGCATGTCACGGAGTTCGTGACGGTGGACGTGACGCGGACGATGAAACTGGTCGAGGAGTTGAAGCAGGACAAGGAGATGCAGGGCCTACGGGTCAACCCGTTGCTCCTGATCGCCAAGGCCCTGCTGGTGGCCATCAAGCGCAACCCGGACATCAACGCGTCCTGGGACGAGGCCGCCCAGGAGATCGTCCTCAAGCACTACGTCAACCTCGGCATCGCGGCGGCGACTCCGCGTGGCCTGCTCGTGCCGAACATCAAGGACGCCCACGCGAAGACGCTGCCGCAACTGGCACAGTCGCTGGGCGAGTTGGTGTCGACGGCGAGGGACGGCAAGACCTCCCCGACGGCGATGCAGGGCGGCACGGTGACCATCACCAACGTCGGCGTCTTCGGCGTCGACACCGGCACACCGATCCTCAACCCCGGCGAGTCCGCGATCCTCGCGATCGGCTCGATCAAACTCCAGCCGTGGGTCCACAAGGGCAAGGTGAAGCCGCGCCAGGTGACGACGCTGGCCCTGTCCTTCGATCACCGGTTGGTGGACGGGGAGTTGGGGTCGAAGGTGCTGGCGGATGTGGCGGCGGTTCTGGAGCAGCCGAAGCGGTTGATCACCTGGGGGTGACGTCCGCCCATTCGGTAGCGTTGGACGTCTGGAGGGGACGGTCGCAACTTGGATTTGCGACCGCCCCCTCCGCTGTTCCGGAGTGTTCGGGCCGGTCTCAGGACCGGTTGAGCACGTACACCGGCGCCCCATCCTCCGCCCCGCCGCGCGAGCGGATGCAGGCGTGCTGGCGCAGCAGGCGGAGACACTCATTGACGCGGCGTACGGTCAGCCCCGTACGCGACGCGATCGATTCGAGCGGCTCACGCAGTTCCCCTTCATTGACCAGCACCGGTGCGATCACCACGGCCACCGTCCACACGTCCTCCGTCACGGACAGCCGTTGCCGCCAGTCGGCCAGCACGGACTCCGTCGTTGGCTGAAGGGCGGGGGCGCCGACGGCCGCAGGACGGTCGAGAGCGAGCACATCGAGCCGGTCCGCGATGCGTCCCATGGCCTGGGCGATGGCTTCCTGCGCGGTGAGTGTCGCACGCTGTGCGGCAAGCATCTCCCTTTGCAGCGTGAGCGATTCGCGCTGTGCGGCCGCAAGCTCCCCGTCCACCTGAAGGTTGTGTGCCTCCAGCCGGACGATGGCCTCGGCGACCTGCTCTGGCATCGCGTACGCGATGGGGGCTCCGGGGTCGGCGGGCTGAACCTCGGCTTCTTCGAGGGTGTAGGAGCCTTCGCGCTGGATGGTCTCGATCACTTCGACGGCCCACTGCTTGAAGGGCGCGGCGGAGGACTTGGTGCAGGCGTTGACGAGGAAGAGCAGCCCCTGAAGATTGATGAGATTCATGTCTCGGCGCCACTCCCGACCTGCGGGAACGCTGAGACCGTAACCATTCGTTACGGTCTCAAGAGTTTCTCGGGACCCCTCGGGAACATGGTCGGCGAGAGCCTTCCTGGCATTGGAGTGTCCCAACTCCTTGCAGACATCCACAGCCGGGAACCAGTGCGTCCCGTCCGGCATGGTCAGCCTTCGGACGCGGGCCCCGGTAGCCGCGTAGACGAAGTCGTTGACGTCGATCGCCTCGTGCTGTTCGGCGGAATCGGGTCGTTTGCTGGGTTCGTTCACGTGAACCACCTCCGCCGGGGAACGTAGGGCGGAGGCGAATGAATATGCCAGCTGATACAAGGATGTTCATGATTGCGGGGGAAGATCACCCGAATCCACTGCACGGGACCGCCGAAGCGTGTAAGGCGTCAACTCATCGGCCCGCTGGGTCACTTCGCGGCGTCACCGGACGGGGGCCCGTAGTCGGCGCGGGGCGCGGTCAGCCGGTCGGCGAGCAGTGCGAGCCAGCCGCTCGGTGAGTACGACGTCGGTGGGTCGACCTCCATGCCCAACTCGGCGACTGCGAGGGCGTAGTCGGACTCGTCGAGCTCCAGGGCGAGCAGTTCGTGCAACTCGCCGGTGAGGCGGGCGACGAGTTGTGGGTCGGCCGAGGTCCGGTAGTCGTCGATCGCCGCGTCGTGGTCGTCGAACTCGTCCGGCATGTCCTGGGAGAACCAGCCGCCGAGGAACTGACCGAGTTCGGGGAAGCGGGCGTGCCATTCCCAGTGGGTGGCGGGGGTGGCCGGGGGTGGGACTTCGCCCTCCTCGACGCTGTGTTTGATGTGGTCGGCGAGGCAGTACAGCCATTGCTGGATCTCGGCCTCGGGTAGCCCCACGTCCGGGATGGCGTAGAACTCGCCGAGGCGCAGGCGGAGTCGGCCGGGAGGGTTGTCGGCGTACTCGCGGAGTTGGCGTTCGGCTACGGCGAGGGCCCAGGGGCGGGTGTGCCAGGTGTGGCGCAGGTAGGCGACCAGCGCCTCGCTCGGCTTGTCCGGGGTGTCGTCGGCCGGCTGACCGGCGTAGGCGCGGATCACCTGGTCCAACTCGCCGTAGCAGCGGTCGTGTTCGAGGGGGCTCAAGGGCACGGGATCAGCCTCTACGGGTCGTCGTCACAGGTACATCGGAAACGTGGCGTGGACTGCGAACCCGTGCGGCCGGGACGCGTCCCGCTTCAGGATCACTCGGGCCGCGCGTACGTCGACGGGTTCGCGTCCGGCCAGCATCATCGCCTGGAGCAGTACCCGGCCGACCGGTTCGGGGCGGGAGGGCCAGGACGCCTCGATGGTCAGGCGGGGGCGGGTGGACTGGGCGAGCCATCGGTGGATGACCTGCTCGTTGGCGGTGACGACCTGTTGGGTGGCCCACTGGGCGGTTTCGCGGTCGGGGTAGGTGGCGACGCGGGTCGGATGCGCGGTCATGAATGCTCTCGCTGCATGTGTTCGTTGATGGTGTCGATGACTTCCTGAAGACGGCTGTGGGTGGCCCAGGAAAGTCGCTTTTTCAGGGCATCCGGACCTGGGAAAAGGACGAGAGCGCGCTGTGCCTCCGTGGTGTAGGAAGCAGCACGTTCATGGCAGTAGGGGTGTTCGCTCGCCACGACGGAGCGCACCACATCTGTGAATTCTTGGTCCCCCTCATCCATGAGGATTGCATCGAGTCCGAACAGGTGAGGAAACGTCTGCAAAAATTCCCAGCTCCCCATCGGGAGTTCCCAATACTCCGGTACTCCTTGCCGTTCGAGTGTTCGAGTTATTTCGGCCAGTGTGCGCAAGTAGTCTGCCGGATTCATACCGTCGCAAGCCTGCTTGATCTTCTCCAGGAAATTTGACGGGAGAGATTCGAGGTCAGGGTTTCTTTCAAGATGGTCGGCGACAGTATCCAGGATGCCAGTGGCGGTGTACACGGAACAGTTCCAGCGCGCGATCCAATCTCCGCTGACTGTTCGGATGTACCGTCGGATCTCATCGTCCAGCGATAGTTTCCCTTGGGACCCTTGTGCTGCGATGGCGATGTCCAGGAGGCGTAGTGCAGGGCCGTCCGAGAGCAGCGAGGGCGGGAGAGGTGAGGGCACGCTGATCACCTGTCTTATGGCGCCTTGTGGGGCATGGCTGTGAGTACGATGAAGGGCGGTTCCAGGCCCACCTTGTAGATCAGACGGACCTGTACCCAGGTCATGTTCGCAGCTCTGGCCTGCATGCCGTCATTATCATAGTCGTCGCGCGAGATGCTGCGCCCGACGGACTGTCCAGGAAATTCTTTAAAGAGGGGAGGTTGAAGTTCCGAATTGTTCGGGTTGTAATTTGGATTGTTCCTGATCTTCCTCTTGACGCCCTCGATCCACTTGTCGATCCGGTCTGCGTTGTCGACGTTCTCGATTGTCGATGTCGTGAACTTCTGGGCGGAATTGAGATCCGGGAATGCTGATGCAGCTGGTGCGCTGCTCTGGTCTCGCAGTCGCATTCTCAACTGGTCGTCGGTGAGTCCGACGTGCTTGTCGATCACGTGACTGCCGTACAGACCTTCCTGGCTGGCCAGGTCCAGCGGAAAGAACATGTTGTCCGGATCTTGCCCCGGAACAGTGAAGCGGTGCTCTTTTTTGAACTCATTGAGTGAACGCGCACCGAACGCCTCGGCGCGCGCCTCTTCGGCGGCGTACGTGGGAACACTGCGCCTGGCCTCTTCCAGCGCGTCTTTGAGCTTGGTCAAGCCGTCTGCGTGACTGTGTATTCCGTGGTTGTAGGAGTCCACGGCATGATTGAGGCGTCCCGTGTCGATGTTGGATATGAACTCCGCGGCCAGCTCGGGGAGTTCACTGAGCTTCTCCAGGGCGTCCAGGATGCCCTTCACGGCGAAGGTTTTCGACGCGGCGTCCTTGTAGACGTCAGTGATCGTCGACCTGACCTTCGTCACTTCCGTGCTCACCGCGTCGCATGCCGTGGCGACGTCACGAGCGGTGTCCTGCAGCACGTCGAGTGCGGGCTGTTGACGGTCGTCGTGTTTCCACTTGTAGCCGTGTCGCTCTTGTCCCCACGCCGTCGTCCCCCAGATCGCCGAACAGAACTGCTTCATCGCGCTCTGCCACTCGTCGTTCCCCGGCGCAGGATTGGTGATGTAGCCGATGGCGTCGTCGAAGCCGTCCGCGGACTTCCTGGCATCCGTGCCCGCCTGCCGCCAGGCCAGCGCGATCTTGGGAAGGCTGACGTCGTCGCCGCCCGGCGTGATGTCCGCGACCTTCCCGTGCCGCAGGGCGTGCTTGAGGACGGGGCGGATCACCTGGTCGCCGACCCAGCTCAGCGCGCCGGAGACCTCGTCGATGATCGCGTTGCCCCAGCCGTCCTCGGCGGAGGCGTTGCCCCAGGCGAGTTCGGCGACCGGGCCGCCCGCGCCGGCTTTCTTGAGCACAGCCGGTGGGCTCTT
This sequence comes from Streptomyces sp. NPDC050508, assembly GCF_040655155.1. Classification (NCBI taxonomy): domain Bacteria; kingdom Bacillati; phylum Actinomycetota; class Actinomycetes; order Kitasatosporales; family Streptomycetaceae; genus Streptomyces; species Streptomyces sp. NPDC050508. The sequence continues at coordinate 513,309 of NZ_JBFAJJ010000002.1, read as the reverse complement.
CTTCACCACCGCCGGGGTCAGGATGTTGGTGGCGTGTTCCGCCTCCGCGTAGTTGTTGGCGGTCACCGTCAGGCCGACGGCCGCACCGCCGACGCCCTCAGTGGCCCGGTCCCAGACGTCGAGGAAGAGACCGGCGACTTCCGCGTACGCCTTGGCGAAGGCCTCCGGCCCCGAGCCGCATCCCACCGCGTGTTCGTATCCGTCGAGCGTGTCGACGAGGCTCTTGGCCCGGTCGGCGAAGTCGTACTGGGCGTTGCGCAGCATGAAGGACGCGTAGTACACGTGCGGCGGCTGGATGTCGAAACCGGTGACCACGCTGCTGCCCGGCGCGGCGGGCTTCATCGCGGCCAGTTCGTCGGAGCGTTGCTGCCGTGCCGAGACCGTGTCCTGCTGGGAGAGGTCCTTGCCCTGCGGGTCCTGGAGCGAACCGGGAGAAGGCGCAGGGGTCGCGCCGCCCGAGCCGGACGACGGGGCCGGCAGTGAGCCGCTGCCCGTAGTGGCCGGGGGTGTGGTCGACGGCGAAGGGGAGGGCGTGGTCATCAGGCCGCCCCCCAGCCCCGCAGCACCGCCCGATGAGCCGCCGAGTAGTTCGCGTGACCCGTGGTGACGTACGAGTGCAGCCACTTCTGTGCGGCCTGCAGGTCCTGCGCCGACCGGTCCCACTCGTCGAGCTTCTCGACGAAGACCTCGCGGGCCTCGCCCTTCCACGACAGGACGACCGGTTCGGCGCGGTCGTAGAGGTCGTCGAGCTTGCCGTTGAGCTGCTTGAGGATGTCCTCCAGCTCGGCGGTGAGGTCGTGGAGCGTGGCGAAGGAGACGGTTATGTGGTCGTCGTCGGCGGAAGCCCCGGTCGACATGATCCCCCTGGATATCGGTCGGTTGGCAACTATGGCTGGGTGATGGGTACTTGGCGGCGGCCCGCGTTCGGAAGGATCAGAAGGATCAGAACGAGTCGAGGGTGCTGCGGGGTGGCGTCGGCGTATCGCCGCCCGTCGCCTCCATGTTGGGCGTGGACAGCTTGTCGACTTCGCTGCCGACGTTGACCTGGATCTTCCGCATGCGCTCCAGCACCTCGATGTCGTTCGCGGAGAAGCCGTCCCGGCTCATCCGGACAGCCTGCTCCAGCAGCTTCATCACTTCGCGGATGCGTACGGCGTCCTCGGTCGCCGCGCGGTGGAATTCGCGGTACGCCGTCGCCGCGGGGCCGCGCCAGCCGGCCTCGATGCGGTCGACGATCGCGTCCATGCGTCTGACCTGCTTGTCGAGGTGGTCCTGCATGTCGTCGAGGTCGCCGGCGAGTTTGGTGAGGTCGGAGGACGTCACGCGTAGGTCAGGACCGCCGCCTTGGGTCGTACCGGTTCCGGGCACTGCCATGCCGTATCTCCGCCCCCGTCGCGTCGGCATCACACGTCACTTGCTGTTGCAATAATCCTACGGTTCGCAGTGGCTTCGAAGCGAGGCCGTTCAGGGTCCCGCGATGTCCAACTCCGCCCAGACTGTCTTGCCGACGGTGAGCTTCTCCACGGCCCAACGGGCCGCCAGCGTACGGACGATGAGCAGGCCGCGGCCGAACTGGTCGTCGTGGGTGGACGTTTGGGGGTACGGCAGCCGTTCGCCCCTCGGGTCGGTGACCGCCACGCGCAGGGCGTTGCCGATGACGGACGTCTCCACGCGGAACAGGCGGTCGCGCAGGCATCCGTGCAGTAAGGCGTTCGTGCACAACTCGCTTGCCAGTAGCGCCGCGTCGCCAGCGGAGTGGGGGTGTCCCCAGGTGGTGGTGAGGTGGGCGACGTGTCTGCGGGCGCGGGCAACATTCACCAGGGCGCTGTGAACCGTGCCCCCCTCCGAGTTCGCCAAGTCCAGTCACAGCAGCGGTAACGGCGAATGCGTAGAAGTCGCCCGCAACATCCCCACCACCATCGCCGTCCGAGACTCCAAGCAAGGCAACGGACCCGTACTCCGGCTCACCCCCACCACCTGGGCCGTGTTCGCCGCGCACGTGGGTGCCGTCTAGCTCCGCTTCCACATCGGGGAGTGCGCTTCCCTCAGGTGCTCCGTGAAGGCGCTGATGACGATCGGGAAGAAGTCGGTGAACCGTTCGCCTGCCGACCCCCCTCCCATCCCGCCCCCGCCGAAGAACGCGTCCAACTGCTCCTCGGTGTGGAATACCGCGCGCGCCTCCGCGCACTCGGCGATCAGGCCCGGCAGCTGCCAGGGGCACCACGGGTGGGTGTCCGAGATGACCAGGTGGAGGCCCTCCTCCAACGTGGCGTCCTGCATGTCGTCGTCGACGGCGAGTCCGTCCTGGCCGAAGTAGTTCACCAGGAACTGGTTCAACCGGGGGAAACGCAGGGCGAGTTCACGGGCGGTCAGGGGTGTTCCGAAGAGCGCTTCCCGGTCGAACGGCGCCTTCCAGCGTTCCACATACGCGGCCACCGCCCGGTAGACCTCGGGTGTGCGGGCCGCCGACTCGGCCCTCGGGAAGTTCGTGAGGGAGGGGTGTCCGCCGGCCGGGTCGTGCCCGAACAGGTCGGCCGCCAGGCGGAGTTGCGCCGCGATCTCGTACAGGTTCCGGCCGCCCTCCTCCGAGGCGTTCCACAGTCCCCGGATCACCGGGAACAGGTCCCGCCGCCACGCTTCGGCGTCATCTGGGACGGGTTTGCCGTAGTCCCTGTAGTGCTTCAGCAGAGTTCGGGCGCCCTCAAGAGCGAAGTACTGCGCCAGGTCCCGGTCGTTCGCCGGCATCGCCGACTCAACTCCTCACCACGTGACCGTCGTACCAGAAAGTCGTACGACAAGCCGCCGTACGACAAAGGGACCCGCCGCTGGCATGCGGCAGGTCCCCGAAGAACGTGTCGGTGTGTCAGAGCGTCGCGAAGCCGTAGTTCAGGAGCTTCGTCGCGTCCGTCGCGCGCTGCGGGACGGAGGACGACGCGAGGACCGTGCCGATGACCGTCTTGCCGTTGCGGGTGGCGGCGAAGACGAGGCAGTACTTGGCCTCGGGGCCGGAGCCGGTCTTCACGCCGATCGTGCCGCTGTAGCTGCTGAGCAGGGTGTTCGTGTTGGTCCAGGCAGCCATCGTGCGGGTGGTGCCGGTCTTGGTGACCGTCTTGGCGGTGTACGACTTGGTCTTGACGACCGTCTTGAACGTGGAGTTCTTCATCACGTTGCTGGCGAGCTTCGTCAGGTCGCGCGGCGTCGAGTAGTTGTTGCCGTTGCCGATGCCGTCGAACGAGTCGAACTTCGTGTTCGTCAGGCCGAGCGTCTTCGCCGTCGAGTTCATCTTCGCGATGAACGACTTCACGCGCGCCGCCCGCGTCGAGCCCGTGCCGAACTTGTCGGCCAGGGCGTAGGCCGCGTCGCAACCCGACGGCAGCATCAGGCCGTAGAGGAGCTGGCGGACGGTGACCTTGTCGCCGACGATCAGGTGGGCCTGCGATGCGTTGTTGGCGACCACGTAGTCGCTGTACGCCTTCTGGATGGTGACCTTGGCGTCGAGGTTGAGGTTCGACTGCGAGAGCACGACCTTCGCGGTCATGATCTTCGTGGTGGAGCCCGTCGACCGCTTGGTGTCCGCGGCCTTCGTGTAGAGCGACTTGCCCGTGGCGTTGTTCATCACAAAACCGCCCGCCGCCACGATCGTCGGCTTGGTGACAGCCTGCGCGGGTGCCGCGGTCAGGGCGCCGGTCGCGAGCACGGCGCCTGCGGTCACGGTGACCGCGGCGGCTCTGCGGAAGCGGCTGCCCTTGATGCCGGTAATGGCAGTAATCAACTGAGGTACCCCGAATACGTTGAATGCCCCTGAGGAACGGCCCAGTTGGAGGGGGGAAAGGAAGGGCCGCACGTGTGTGACACGTAAGTAGCACAGAAGGTTGTGCGGTTGCTGCGCCGGGTTCCTCGAATGTGTGAAACGCCCCCGAGAACCGGCCGCGGAAACTCACGCCGTGGATGCAGCCCGTAGGTGCACCCCCGTAGACGCGCCCTCTGCGCCCTTTGGTTCCGTCCGCATCCTGGACGCGCTCCCTTATGCGTACGTGTTGTATCTATGCTGTCCACATGTCGTCCCCGTCCCTCGCCACCACCGGTTCCTCCCCGCTCGCCGTCAAGCAACCGCCCGCCGCCGACCGCGTCTACACCCACGTCAAGCAAGGTGTCCTGGACCGGCGTTACGAGGGCGGCACCCTTCTCACCGAGGGTGAGCTCGCCGAGGCCGTCGGGGTCTCCCGGACACCCGTGCGTGAAGCCCTGCTGCGCCTGGAGGTCGAGGGGCTGATCCGCCTCTACCCGAAGAAGGGCGCCCTCGTCCTGCCCGTCTCCTCGCAGGAGATCGCGGACGTGGTGGAGACCCGGATGCTCGTGGAGCAGCACGCGGTCCGTAAGGCCGTACCGGCGTCGCCGACGCTCATCGCCCGGCTCGAAGAGCTGCTCGCGCGGCAGAAGGAACAGGCCGCCGCCGGGGACCTGGCCGGCGCCGCCGTCACCGACCGCTGCTTCCACGCCGAGATCGTCCGCAGCGGCGGCAACGAGATCCTCTCCCGGCTCTACGACCAACTCCGCGACCGGCAGCTGCGGATGGGCGTCGCCATCATGCACTCGCACCCCGACCGCATCGCCAAGACGCTCACCGAGCACGCGGCGATCCTCGACGCGCTGCGCACCGGCGACGCCGAGGCGGCCGCCGGGATCGTGCACCAGCACGTCGACTGGTTCTCCCACCTGGCTCGGGGCGAGGTCCGATGAGTAGCGGTAGCAGTTCCAGTAGCAGTTCTGCTCTCTCGCTGCCCGGTGATCCGCCCGGTGGCCGGCGCGCCCTCGCCGTGTGGGGCATCGGCGTCTCGGTCTACTTCGTCGCCGTCATCTTCCGTACGTCCCTCGGTGTCGCCGGTCTCGACGCCGCCGAGCGTTTTCACGTGGGCGCCTCGGCCCTGTCCACCTTCTCGATCCTCCAACTGCTGGTCTACGCGGGCATGCAGATACCCGTCGGCCTGCTCGTCGACAGCCTCGGCACCAAGAAGGTGCTGACCATCGGCGCGATCCTGTTCACGGCCGGCCAGCTCGGCTTCGCCTTCTCCCCCTCCTACGGCACCGCCCTCGCCTCCCGCGCGCTGCTCGGCTGCGGCGACGCGATGACGTTCATCAGCGTGCTGCGGCTCGGCACCCGCTGGTTCCCGGCGCGACGCGGCCCGATGATCGCCCAGCTCGCGGGCCTCGCGGGAATGGCCGGAAATCTCGTCTCCACCCTGGTGATCGCCCGCCTGCTGCACGGCATCGGCTGGACGGCCGCCTTCGCGGGCAGCGCGCTCGCAGGCGTCGTAGTCCTCGTCCTTCTGCTGCTCTTCCTGAAGGACCACCCGGAGGGCCACGAGCCGGAGCCGTTCCCGCACCGGGGCGCGGCCTACGTCCGCCGTCAGATCGCCGCCTCCTGGCGCGAACCGGGGACCCGCCTCGGCCTGTGGGTGCACTTCACCACCCAGTTCCCGGCGATGGTGTTCCTGCTCCTGTGGGGCCTGCCGTTCCTGGTCCAGGCCCAGGGCCTGTCCCGGGCCACCGCCGGCGAACTCCTCACCCTCGTCGTGCTGTCCAACATGCTGGTCGGTCTGATCTACGGCCAGATCGTCGCCCGGCACCACACGGCGCGACTGCCGCTGGCGCTGGGCACGGTCGGCGCGACGGCGCTCGTGTGGGCGGTCACGCTGCTCTACCCCGGCGACCACGCGCCGATGTGGCTGCTGATCGTGCTCTGCACGGTGCTCGGTTCCTGCGGGCCCGCCTCGATGCTCGGCTTCGACTTCGCCCGCCCGGCGAATCCGCCGGAGCGTCAGGGCACCGCCTCCGGAATCACCAACATGGGTGGTTTCACGGCCTCGATGACGACCCTGTTCGCGGTCGGTGTGCTGCTCGACGCGACCGGCGACAACTACTCGATCGCCTTCTCGGTGATCTTCCTGCTCCAGGCGGTCGGCGTCAGCCAGATCCTGCGGCTACGGCGCAGGGCGGCCCGCCGCGAGCGCGAGCGGCTGGTGGCGAGCCGGGTGGAGACGGTGCACGTGCCGGCGTGAGCCGTGCCCTGTACAGGGATCACCCGTGCCCTACACAGGGATCAGGGTCAGATAGGCGATGCCCAGCACGCCCCGGTAGCTCATCCACTCGGCCCGGTGCCCGTCGAGGCGTGCGCGGGTCTTGCCGGCCAGCGGATGGTCGCCGTGGCCGGAGAGCCACACCTCCAAGTCCGCCTGGTACCCGGACTCGAACTCCTCCCACTCGTCCGGGTTCGCCGTCTCGATCCACTCGGGACGGAACCCGGCCGCCACCGCGAGGTCGACGAGCGTCGCCAGGTCGTAGTGCTCGTCGGCGGAGGCCCCGGCCCACATCCCGGACAGCTCGGTCGGCGTCGGAGTGCGCTCCCAGAAGCCCTCACTCAGCAGCACGCGCCCGCCGTCGGAGACCAGTCGGCGCAGCGCGCGCAGGGCGTCCGCGGTGTGCCCGGGAGGCTCCTCGGTGCTGAGGGCGTGGCTCGCGCCCAGACACAGGACGAGATCGGCCGGCCCGCGCACCGTCCCCGCGGCCGACTCCTCGACGAACGCCACCCGTTCCGCGAGCCCCCGCGCCTCGGCGTTGCGACGCCCGCGGCTCAGATCCCGCCCGTTCAGGTCGACTCCGGTGGCCTGCGCCTCCGGTACGGCGGCCAGGACCCGCAGCATCAACTCGCCCCAGCCGCAGCCGAGGTCCAGCACGGTGCGCGGCGCCGCAGCGGTCAGCCGCCGCACGATCCGGGCCGCGCGCTCCTCGGAGAGGGGGCCGTGGAAGGTGAGCCGGGTGAGGCGGGGCGGACCGTCTGCTCCCGCTTCGGTGGTCGTGAGTTCGCCGCTGTCGGACATGTGGCGGACGCTAGCCGCCGACGGCCGGTCACCGACAGCGAATTCCCGGACGACCGGGCACCGGCACAGCCCTGCTGCCGGAGCGCTCTGCTGCCGGACCGCCCTACTTCGTGACCGTGAAGTTCCGCAGGATCGAAGCCGCCAGCTCCGGATCGCCGTCCGCCTTGACGCGGTCCGTCACCGAGTCGAGAGGGACCCGGCCGCAGGCCAGCTTGACGTACGTCTCCCAGTCGAGGATCAGGGTGGCGGCGGGGCCGAGCGCGGGGGCCGTTTCGAGGCTGCCGCGGCCCTGGATGTCGACGCGGATCGTACGGAGGAACTCGATCGGACCGTGCACGTCGAAGACGACCGCCGAACTGCGCGGTGCGCCCGACTCGTCGGCCACTATCCGCGGGAGCGCGGCGAGCAGCACGTCACGGGTGATGTGCGCGCCGGGTGAGTCGAGGTTTCCGGGGCGGCCGAGGGCGGCGCGCAGGTCCTGCTCGTGCACCCACACGTTGAACGCGTGGTTCCGCATGGACTCTTCGAGCGTGACCTCGGTGCTGACATGGCCGCGCACCTTCGTGCCGGGGTCGCGCGACTCGTTCCGCAGCTGGCGGTTGCGGCGGATGATCGTGTACTCCAGCTCCGACGTCATCTCCGGCGCCGTGTGGTGGCGTCGTACGTCGACCTGCATCTCCATGTACCGCTGGTGCTCGTTGGTGACGTGGTAGAGGTCGCGGGGGAGCGTGTGGATGGGGCGGGGGTCGCCGAGCATCTCGTTGTCCAGCCCGATGACATGGGAGACCACGTCACGCACCGACCAGCCGGGGCACGGCGTTCGTCGGTTCCACTCTCCCTCCACGAGCGGGTTCACCAGCTCGGATATCGCTTCGATGGAGTGGGTCCAGGCGTCGGCGTAGGGCTGGAGAGTGGGATGCAGACTCACGGAACGGGACCCCTCGGCGGTCGGTACAGGTCGGGTGGCGGGCGGCGTTGCCAGCGGGAGGTGGCTGTCGGCGGGTGTCTTGAAACGCTAAGTTACGCTGCTGTGAGGCACCCCGGCAGTGCTTTCGTGTGACGATCGTAGGCCCGTGTGAACGGCTCGAATGCCAGGACGGTGGTAGTGTGCGCGCCTCTCTCATCCAGATCGCCGTAGAAGAGGGCGAATCGGTCGATTCTCGCCGGGGTCGGATGGCGTCCCTCGTCCGCGAGCAGGCGGGTGCCGATCTCGTCGTCCTGCCGGAGCTGTGGACCACGGGCGCGTTCGCCTACGAACAGTTCGACAGCGAGGCCGAGCCGCTGGAGGGGCCGACCCACGAGGCGATGGCCAAGGCGGCGAGCGACGCGGGCGTGTGGCTGCACGCGGGCTCGATCCCCGAACGAGCCCCTGAGGGCCCCCTCTACAACACGTCCCTCGTCTTCTCCCCCTCCGGTGAGCTGGCCGCCGCCTACCGCAAGATCCACCGCTTCGGCTTCGACAAGGGCGAGGCCGTCCTGATGGGCGCGGGCAGCGAGCTGGTGACGGTCCGTCTGCCCACGACGACCATCGGTCTTGCCACCTGCTACGATCTCCGTTTCCCCGAACTCTTCCGCGGCCTCGTCGACGCCGGCGCCGAGACCCTGGTCCTCTCGGCGGGCTGGCCCGAGCGCCGCCGCTCCCACTGGACGCTGCTGGCCAAGGCCCGCGCGGTCGAGAACCAGTCGTTCGTCCTCGCATGTGGAACGGCCGGTACGCACGCCGGAGTTCCCCAGGCCGGTCACTCGATCGTGGTCGATCCCTGGGGCGAGGTCCTCGCGGAGGCGGGCGCCGGGGAGGAGGTCCTCACGGTGGAGTTCGACCCGGCGAGGGTGGCCGTGACCCGGGAACAGTTCCCGGCACTGAAGGACCGGGTGCTGGGGCTGGAGCGTCCAGGGCGCGCGCGTTGAGCGGCAGAACCGGGCGGCCCCTGGCCGCACTCGGACGCGTCTTCCTGGCCCTGGACCGCGGCTTGGGCGGAGCGAACCCGCCGACCGCACCCCAGGTGTTCGCCGCCCGGTACCCGGCGGGCTGCGCCACGGTTGCCGGGTTGCTCGTCGCAATACCCGTCGGCCTGGTCTTCTCGGCGTTCCGGGCGGTCCTGGTCGGCGCGTGCGCGTGGCTGCTCTTCTGGGCGTTCCTGCGCGTCGAACGCCGCCGCCAGGCCCACTACGCCCGCATCGGATACGACACCGTGCCACGCGACTCCTGGTCGACCGCCCGTCCCCGGGTCGTACTCGCCACCATGCTCGCCGCGTGGGGCCCCGTGACAGTGTTCATCTGGCTCGTGGGCAGGACGGACGTCGACCCCTACAGCTGGACGGCCAGCGCGATCTTCGGCGCACTGGCCGTCGCAGGCGGCTACGTCGGGGGCCGCCTGAAGATACGACGCCGGGCCCGCGCAGCCGCCGACCAGGACAGGTCCTAGTCCTCCCGCTCCTTCTCCGCGAGGTGGATCACGCACACCGCCACCGCGATCAGCAGTGCCGAGTCCGCGTCCTCCCGGACGATGTCGACGCCGTACGTCTCCCGGATGTGCAGCCAGCGCCGGGAGATCTGGGCGAGCAGCTCCCCGTCGTAGTCGACGCCGAACTCGCGGTCCAGGATCTTGCCGCTGACGTCGAGTTCGGTGCCGTCGACCAGGGACACCTTGTAGTGGTTGCGCAGCAGCGAGAACCGCTTGCGCCTGATGGTCGCGAGGGGCTCGCCGTCCCGTTCGATGACCATCGTGTCGCGCAGGGCGAGCATCTTCTTGTGGATGTCGATGAGCACGCGCCCGTGCGTGTCCTTCAACTCGAAGGTGTCCCTGATGCGCATGGCCTTGCCGTCGACCAGGAACACCTTGTTGCCGTTCTGGTCCTCGATCCAGTAATCCTCACCGAAGCCGAGGATCCGATCGCGTACGAGGAATCTCATGCCGTTACGGCTTCCCCGGCAGCCGGTCCGAAACGCCGCCGCTAGGCCGACGGGCTCAATCCGGTCTCCCGCCGCAGCCGCGCCCGCAGGTTCGCACCGGTCCCGAGACCGCACTTCGCGGCCACCACGTCGAGCCGCTCCTCCCCGCGCTCGATCAACCGGCACGCCAATGCCACCCGCTCCCCGGTCAGCCAGGCGAGCGGCGTCGTCCCGAGCTGCGCCCTGAACCGCCGGTGCAGGGTCGCGGGGGAGACGGCCGCGCGGGCGGCCAGCTCGGCCACCGCCAACGGCTCCCCCAGCCGCTCCTGAGCCCACGCGAGCAGCGGCGCGAGCGACTCGTCGGGCACATCCGGCAACGGCCGCTCTACGAACTGCCGCTGCCCGCCGTCCCGATGGGCCGCGAAGACGAGCCTCCGGGACACCGCGTTGGCGATCTCGGCACCGTGGTCCCGCCGTATGACATGCAGCCCGAGGTCGAGCGCGGCGCTGCCGGAGGCGGTGATTCCCTGTCAAGTTCTACTTGTTGAACAGGGAGGGAAGACGCCGGGCAGGGCGACGGTCAGGGTGAGACTCAGCTCACCGCTTGGGGAGCAGGGAGTTGAGTCGCGTGAACAGCTGGTCGGCTCGCGAGATCGTCGCCGCGTCAATGCGCGGGGCGAGCGTGGCCTGCTCGCGGAGGAGAACCGCCGCCGGCTTGTAGTGGTTGAACCGTGTGGTGATCTTCCGCTTCTTGAACACCGCCTCGATCTGCCGAACGACGCGAGGGTCCTTGGCGTTGAGTTCGGAGGCACTGATCGGTTTTGTGAGCAGGGAGGCGTAGGCCCGGTTGACGAGTTCGAGGTAGAAGTCGCGATCGAAGAGGTCCTCGACATCTGCGTCGTTCGTGCCGGTGAACTCGCTGATCTCGACGAGGCCGTTCTTGGCGAGCTGGTCGTTGTCCCGGAGACGCTGGACAGCCCCGACGTCCTTGGTGCTCGAGTCGACGAGGACGGCGACGTTCAGCTTGTTCGCGCCCAGGAGCGTCACGAAGGTGGACAGCTTGCCGGAGCCGCCGATAGGTGTCTTGACCCAGCGCGGGTCGAGTCCGGTGGACCCGTTTGCCTCGGCGACGTCCGTGAGGACATCGAGGTAGATCAGGTCGCTCGGGCCTTCGAGGAGCAGGGTGTGCTCGCCCACGAACAGCGTCTGGGTCATCTCGACGCCCATCGCAGTCAGCAGCGGGAAGGCGGTGTCCTCGTCGGCCTTGAAGATCTCCGAGGAGACCTTCGCGCCACCGCGCTCCATGTCGACGACTGTCCGGACCCTCTGAAGGTGGTCGGGGTCGACCATGAACGGCGAGTGGGTGGTGTAGAGGACCTGGTGCTTGGGAGCCAGGCGCTCGTCGATCAGCCGGAGCAGGTCTTCCTGGGCCCGGCCGTGCAGGGACAGCCCCGGCTCGTCCAGAAGGAGGATCAGGTCCGTGGTGCCCGCCGCCTCCACCTCGTTGAAGTAGGCGAGGAAGCTGAAGAACCAGACGAACCCGCGGGACCGATCATCGAAGGGCACCGACGCGCGGTGCCGGCGGTTGAAGACACGGACTTGAAGGATCGGCCCCTCGTTGAGGGGCGGCAGGGCCCCAGGCTCGGGAGTCAGGACCTCCAGGCGTACTTCCAGCTCGGTGTTCTGGGACCAGTACTCGAAGACCTCGTCCGAGATGACGTTGCCCGAGTTCTCCAGCTCACGGATCAGTCGTTCGTGCTGGTCTGAGTCCTGGAACTCCTCCGGTGAGACGCCAGCGATGTCCAGCAGGCTCAGCAGCGCCCGCTCGCCGCGGGTGATGTCCCCCGACGCTCGCCGCTGGATCAGGTCGGGGAGCGCGACCTTGCCCGGCATCGTGTCGTAGTCCGCGAAGTAGACGAACTTCGGCATGGATGGGCTGGCGTACTGGTCGATCAGGTGACACCCGAGGCTGCTGCGGCGCCAGTCTCGGATGCGATCGGCCAGCTCGGTCGCGCCGGACGGCGGCTCGTCCAGCCCGTCGAGGGCGTCGAGGAGGTCCGCGATGGTCCTTGCGCCGCCGATGGCCTTGGCGGCCGCGGCCGGGAGGTCCAGGGCGGAACGCAGGTGGTCGACGACCGCGGCCTCGTTGTAGGAGAACGTGAAGTTCTTGGAGGTGTCCCGGTAGCCGATGACGACGTCGAACTCGGGGCTCCTCATGGCCTTCGGGCCGAGCTCCTCCTCAATGGCCTTCATCTCGGTGTCGTCGAAGCGGAAGGTCGCCCGGACCACGGGGATCTTCTTACCGGCCGGGAGCTGCTTGCGCTCGCGGGTCTTGCGGGCGGGAAAGTCGATCACCTCGTCGAAGGCGGCGGGCTCCACGGGGTTGACCCGGAAGAGCGCCTGGAGAAGGGTCGTCTTGCCCGACTCGTTCTTGCCGACGAGGCAGGTGACGTCCTTCTCGACATCGAATATGTCGGAGTCCTCGACTGACCGGTAGTCGGTGATGTGTGCTCTGACCAGCTGCACTTTGCCTGGAGTCCTTCCTCGGATTCTGCGAGGAGGCCCGGCGTGCCATGTCGAGAGGCAATGATCACAACAGCGTGACACTACGTGCCTTCGATGTTGTGTTCGAGGTATGTTCCAGACGCCAATCAGGAGTGACCCCGGTGCCCGTCGACCTCGACGCCGCCGGGGTCCTCTTTTGAGCTAGATCTGAGGATATCCCGCGGCACTGACAATCCCTCACGAATTGATCGCTGGGGCCGGGTTGGACGGCTGAGCCGGTGCGGCGGGCAGGCCACATGGTGCAAGCGGCGGCCTGCCCGAACGGGAGCGGCAGGCCGCCTAGACCATGATCAGCTCTCTGTGTCCTCTCCCGCATCCTCGATCGCGTCGCCCGCGACCTCAGAGATTTCGTCGATCAGGTCGCCAAGTTCCTCGACCGCCTCGTGCGCCAACAGGCCGATGCCGATCTTGAGGAGAATTCGACGAAGAATCTTTCCCTTCGCGCTCCTGGCCGCGTTCGACCCATCGTTAACGTTACTTTCGCCGGATGTGGAACTCATGTCGCGCCCCTCCTTGCAAGCAGTGTTGCCTTGAGAGACGGAAGGGGCAGGAAAACCTCACTGAGTAAAGAGAAGGTGCCCCCAGCCCTTATGGCTGAGGGGCACCCCCTAAGTTCCATCACTGTCACATAGAGAGCCGTCGACTCCCAATTCCCCCAATAGCAGCACTTAGACGAGCGACTCCACTCGTCCATGTGCCAATGTGACAGGGACGGACGGTTTCACTTGTTCCTAGCCTGTCAGCAAGCTGACAAGCCAGCTAACAAGAGCCGCGAACAAGAATGCGACCGCGACCGTGTGGAACCCGCGCACCCTGTAGGCGATTGCGGGTCCGCGATTCTTCACAGGTGTTCACCTCCCTTCTGTCCTTTGAGGCGCTAGCGCGCCGTGGTTCGGTGGAGTGCCAAGAAACGCATCGACATAGTCGATGGCGTCGGGGTCTCCAAGCCGTGCTGCGGTGCGCCACCAGCGCCCAGCCGACTCGTCGTCCCCGATGAGTTCCAGAAGTTCTGCCGCGCGGCGTGCGCTCGCCGCGTGCCTGACTCCTTCCTCTCGGTATCGGTCGAGGACCGTGTGATCCCCTCCCGAGACAGCTACTGCTTCTTCTCTCTCGCTCAGGCCCCGACCGGAGTCCGGTTCGGCAGCCCGAAGGCTGCCGAACCGACCTGCGGCCGAACTGTCCGAAGCATCGCCTGCGGGAAAGATCTCGTCCCGCAGTTGCTGCTTTTCAGCGTCGTTCATGCTCCAGACGAGGGCCTGAGCATCTCGGCGCAGCATGGCCTCGATACTCAATTACGCCCTCCTGTACTCGATTCCCTGCTGGATGAGAGCCTCACGAAGACGTCTCAGAGCCAGGCTGTGCATGTTGTGCACGGTCCTCGCACCGATCCCGAGCTCGTCCGCGATTTCCTTCGGGGACATACCGTCGTAGTAGCGGAGCCAGATAATCTGGCGCTGCCGACGGGGCAGTTTCTTGATCTCGGGACGAAGCAGGTCACGGAGGCCGTGAACATATTCCGCAGATTCTCGCGGATCGGGGATGTTGTCCTCGATCTCAGAGAATCTGTAACGCCCTTTGACCCGGTAATGGTCGAACAGGACACGTTGTGCAACTGCGAAGGCGTAGGGTTCAATTCTTTCGACGTCCACGCCCCGCTTTTCCATTGCGAGAAACCTCGCGATGGCTTCCTGTGCTAGTTGCGCTGCGACTTCGAGGTCTGCCTCCCCTCGTCGCATATAAAAGTGGATCACGTAGAAGTTTTCGATCAGCCATTCGCTGATGGTCGGCTTCTCATCCACCGGCGGCATCCCAGGTGGAATTCCGTTTGGGACCCTCCCGAAGGAGGGGCTTGCGCCGGGGCGGTCGGCGAGCGGCTTCGTTCACTGCCGGTGGCCGCCCCGGGTGGTTGGATCGGGCCAGCATTTCGGTGGCGTCCCTCTCCGCGAGCTTGCCGTCCTGTGACGGCGGGAGGAGACGTGCGCGTCATCCACTCCTGTGGAGTGTGACGACGGAGGGCCCGGGAACCTCACACTGCTGGAACAAGATTCTTTTCAGCCCTGTGCGAGTAGACCTGTCAGGAGCGGCTCTCCGACAGAGTTGCCTGGTGACAGGGCACTTGAGTCCCATCGGCCTTTCTCGGCTGTGCTCAGTGACCCGGTGGACGGGGCTGGGAGGGCAGGAGACGGACGACGGGGCCAGGAGCTGCCAGTTGCTGGCGTAGCTGACGGTTTTCCAAGGTCAGCTGGTTGACGATCCTGACGAGGGCCATTGCCCTCGCTGCCGCCCTCGTCTCCTTCACCGACCGCTGGAGCCCCCGCATCGTCACCACCGTCAACGACTACGACGTACGCGTCGCGAAGGTCGAGGGCGAACACCTCTGGCACACCCACGACCACACCGACGAGTTCTTCCTGGTCCTGGACGGCGAACTGCACATCGCGCTCCGCGAGCCGGCGGGCTCGGGTGAACGCACGGTCGTCCTCCCCAAGGGCTCCGTCTTCACGGTCCCGCGCGGCACGGAACACAAGCCCTACGCCCCCGTCCCGTCCGAGATCCTCGTCCTCGAACCGACGGGCACGTCAACGGTCGGCGACCAGCATGAGGCCGTACCGGACCATGTGGACGCGACGACGGGTCACGCCCTGAACTGACCCTTCAGCGCGGTGAGTAGGGCGTTCAGGGCGGTGGGGGTGGGTGAGAGGAGGGTGGCGGGTTCATCGCTCTCGCGGAGGTGGAGGGTGGTGGGGGTAGTGGCTATCTCCAGGCAGTTGGTGTCGTCGTCTCCTCCTGAGAACGACGATTTCTGCCAGCGGAGAGTCTGAGACACGGCATACCTTTCACAGTTGCTGAGCGATACGGCGGATGAAGTCGAGGGACGCCTCTGACGGGAGGGCGGCACCTTCGACTCGTTCAAGGCGGGCTCGGTAGCGGTTCAGTTGGGCGGGGGCATCGATGAACTCGGCGCCGTGCGTTGTGTCGATCTGCGCGGTGTCCAGTCGAGGGACCACCCCGCCAACGTACTGCAGAGGAAATCCCGCACCAGCGAAGCCGTCGGCCACGAACGGGATGACGCAAATCGTGACGTTCGCCTGCTCGGATGCTTGGAGAAGGTGCTCCAACTGGGCGCGGGTGACTTTGGGTCCGCCGACGCGCATTCGTAGCGCGGCCTCGTGGATGATCACGTCATACGGTGTTCCGGTCCTGAGTACCTGCTGGCGTCGTATCCGGAAGGCGATGCGAGCCTCGCGGTCATCCTCGGGAAGATGCGGCTGCGCGAATACCGAGGCGCTGCGCACATGGTCCTCGGTCTGCAGGATCCCCGGAATGTGTACAACCTCGAACGTGCGGACGTACGACGCGTGGTGCTCCAACTCGGCGAGATCCAGAGCCTGGAGAGGCACCACGCCCCGGAATTCCTCCCACCAGCCCTTGTCCCGCTCGTTGGCCATGTCGACCAGTGCGTCGATGACCCGGGCGTCATCGCAGGCGTAGTGCTCGGCGAGCCTTCGCAGCCGCTCCTCGCTGATGCCGTGCTTCCCCGACTCGATGTTGCTGATCTGCGCCTGGTTCGTCCCCAGCCAGGCCGCGACGTCACGGGATACCAGCCCCGCCGCCTCGCGCAACCTGCGCAGCTCTGCGCCAAGGCGTACCTGACGTGCGGTGGGGATGACCCTCGGCGGCATGACATCTCCTCAGTTCCACTGACCCGGTTGCGGCGTTGCAAATATACCGAGTACCTTCGTGACGTACTCACGGAGGGTGCCCAAGCGGTCACCCATCAGCAACTCCCGCACGCCCACCCCCCGTTGGAAGCGCCACCCCGACCGTCGACACCGGGGCGCCGGACAGCAACGAGCCCGGGCTCGCGTAAACCCCCCTCACTCCACCGGAGTTGATGCCCCATGCCCTCGTACACCCTGATCTGCCCACCCCTCGACACCTCCCCCCCACATCGCCCGCGACTTCGTCGCCACCGTCCTGCGCACGCTGGAGCTGGACCGCGCCCTGGTCGACGACGCGATCCTCTGCACCTCGGAACTCGTCACCAACGCGTGCGTCCACGCGAAGGGCGGTGACGGCACGGTGCTGTGGCTGGCGGTGGAAGAGGGGCGGCTGCGGGTCGTGGTGTACGACGGGGACGAGAACCCGCCGGTGATAAGGGAGTTGACGGCAGAACCGGGTGAGCGAAGCGGCGGCCGAGGTCTGTACCTGGTTGACGCCGTCACGGAGGGGCGCTGGGGGCACGGCCCGGACATCCCGTACGGCGGGCAACCGCACCCGGAGGCCAAAGGGGTGTGGTTCGACCTTCCCGCGGACTTGCCCGCAGATCTGCCCACAGACCCGCCCGTACGACGCCCGGCGGCACCATGAGTGGCGCGCCGTTGACGTCCGACCAGCAGCGGCAACTCGAAACGGCGGTTGTCGTCCTGGGCCTCGTCGGGCCGATGGTGGACGACGACGTACCTCTGACGGCCGAGGAACTCCGCTGGGCCGCCGGCCGCTTGGTCGATTCCCTGGCGAACGTCCTCGGGATCGTCGTCGGCCAGGGCCGTACACAGCCCAAGCCCGGCAGGGAAGATCGGAGCAACGCCCCCGCTCTCCGGATCACCCACCCCTAGGATGGCGCGCATGGCAATCGAAGGCGCGCAGACGCCCCCGGACGTTGTGGAGGACGTGTTCGAGGGACACGCCACGGACATCGAGGTCGAGGACGTCGGCGAGGACACCACCAGGATCCAGCGGCCGTGGAACCCGGACCAGATCCGGGTGAACACCAGCCAGTTCTCCCTGCGTAACATCCTCGACCAGATCGACGAGAAGTCCATCGAACTCGCTCCGGACTTCCAGCGGTTGCAGGTCTGGCACTCTGGCCAGAAGTCCCTGTTGGTCGAGTCCCTGCTGCTGCAGATCCCGCTGCCCGCGTTCTACTTCGCCGAGGACGTGGACGGGTCGTTCCGGGTTGTCGACGGCCTTCAGCGGTTGTCCACGCTGCACGCATTCGTGCGGGGCGGCGCGGAGGACGGCTTTGCCCTCGGGAAGCTGGAGCACCTAGATGACCTGAGGGACCTGCGCTTCAGCGATCTCCCCTTGCCGTTCCAGCGGCGGATCAACAACACCCAGCTGATCGTCAACGTGATCGACCCGACGACACCGCGCGGGGTCACGTACGAGATCTTCAAGCGGATCAACACCGGCGGGACTCCGCTCAACGGCCAGGAGATCCGGCACTGCATGAGCAGTCGGCGCAGCCGGGACACCCTGCACCGGATGACCCACACGGACGCCTTCGCCAGGGCCACCGGAGGCCGCCTGACCGACCACATCCGGATGAACGACCGGGAGATGGCGCTGCGGTTCGCCGCCTTCTGGCTGAAGGGTGTCTCGGCCTATCACGAGCGGCCGGTGATGGAGATGTTCCTGATGGACACCACGGAGATGCTGGACGATCCGACGAGGGTTCCGGATGGGCAGGTGGCCGAGTTGGAGTCTGCCTTCGAGCAGGCGATGTCCCACGCCTACCTCGTCTTCGGCGAGCACGCCTTCCGTAAATGGCCGGAGGGGGACGACTACCGTCGTCCGATCAACCGAGCCCTGTTCGAGAGCTGGTCCATGGCCCTGGCCGACCCTGACCACACGACCGCTGAACTGCGCGCGCGTCGCGACGCGATCGTGAAGGCCGCCCGCGAGCGGATGACCGTCGACGTCAACTACCTCAACGCCATCACCTCCTCCACCGCCGACCGCTACCGGGTGGACTACCGCTTCAAGGCCGCCGTGACCGACGTGGGAGCCGGCCGTTGATCACCTCCCTGGAGATCCGGGGCTTCAAGCGGTTCGAGTCGGAGTCGTTCGGCCTGCGTCCTCTCACCGTCCTGACGGGAGTCAACGGCGGTGGCAAGAGCACCCTGATCCAGTCCCTGCTGCTGGCGAGACTGGCAGGTGGGGCGGGCATCGCGGCAGGCGGCACGGTCCGCCTGAACGGGCCGCTCGGGCTGGCCCTCGGAGAGGCCCGGGACGTACTGAACTGGACGGCCGACACACGGGAGATCACCATCCGGCTGGGCGGCCCGGACGGGGAATCATGGGTGTACGTCTTCGGCCTTCCCGACGCCGAGCAGGCGCTGCACCTCGACGTACGGCGGCTGCCGGTGGCGCACGTGCCCGGCATTGGTCCGAGCGTCGTGGACCCCGCATTCACCTATCTGTGCGCCGAACGCCTGGGCCCACGGGACACGCTGGCTGTGTCGGCCGAGGAACCCGACCGGATCGGCGTGGGGGTACGGGGCGAGTTCACCGCACAGGTGCTGGCGCTGCGTGAGTCACGTGTGGTCAGCACCCGCGAGGAGGTCCGGGGCTCGCTGCGCCACCCGGACGTCGCCGCTTCGCAGTTGAGGGCCCAGGCCGAGGCGTGGGCCTCGGAGATCATCCGCCCGTTGCGGATCACCGCCCGGGTCGCCGTGGGCATCATGGCCGGGACGATCCGCTTCGGCGAGACCGGCCGCTTCGGCGAGGAGATCCGCCCTGCCAACACCGGCTTCGGCGTCTCCTACGCCCTGCCCGTCATCGTCGCTGGTCTGCTCACCGAGCCGGGCGACCTGCTGATCGTGGAGAACCCGGAGGCTCATCTGCACCCGGCGGGACAGTCCCGGCTGGGCCGCTTCCTCGCGCGTGTGGCGGGCAGCGGGGTGCAGGTACTCGTGGAGACGCACAGTGACCACGTCCTCAACGGCGCCCGGCTCGCTGTAGCGCAGGATAGCTCGCTCTCCGCGAAGGACATGGTCACGCACTACTTCGACCACGACCGCACCCTGCCCATCAGTATCAACGACAAGGGCGAGCTCAGCCATTGGCCGAGCGGCTTCTTCGACCAGATCGAGACCGACCTGGGGAGGCTCGCCCGTGCTCGGCGTGACAGGTGATGCCACGGCTGACGACGACTACCGTGTCGTTGTCAGCGAGGAGTGCTTCGACTGGCGGGAGCTGACGGACTCCGATCTCCAGGACGCCCTCGACCTGCTCGCGGAGTTATTGGAGCCGTTGGCGGACGGCCGCACGGCAGCTCTCATGGAACCCGCGTACGAAACCGAGTGCCGCCCGTCCGTCGCGCTGTTCAACGTCCTCTACTCACCGGATGGCGGGCTGCCCCGCGACAAGAGGGTCCGTCTGCAGAAGCTGCTGGGCAAGTGCAAGCGCGTGGAACCCGACGAGGCGGACGTGCCCCAGCCGGTCCGCGTGGCCGACGGCCCCTGGCGCGAGCCCTCCTGGGGCACGGCACACGCCTTGGCCAGGGCGGCGGAAGGCCGGGCCATGTCCTGCCTCCTCGCGCCGTACGCCAAGGAACCCGACTGGCCGTCCGGCTGGGTCACCGTCACGCGAACGATGGAGACGGGCCACGATGAGGTGAAGGCACACATCCTACGGAGGTCGGAGGACGCGCCGGGTTTCTGGCGAGGCCTGTTCACCCACGAACCCGTCCCGGCCGAGCGCTTCTTCACCTTCACCGAGGACGCCTTCCCCCGGCTGCTCTTCGCCGACTCCCTGCGCCTGCACCACTTCAAGGGCTCCTACGCCGAGGTCCTGCCCTGGCTGGTTGACCTCCTCGGCGCGCTCAACGACCACTTCACCCAGACACTGGCGGACTGCGGCGGCGACCTGAGCCAGGTCATGCGCAGGTTCGACGCACTTGGTCTGGACATCTCCCCCGAAAGCGCGAACACGAAGAAGAACGCGAAGGCATGGGAGCAACGCAACGTCGACCACGACGGCGACACCTACCGGTGCGACTGGCACGGCAAACGCCTCTATGACCGCGACCGCGTGCACTTCTCCCTGCCGATCCCCGAGCGGGACGGCCGGATACTCGTCGGGATCTTCGTGGGGCATCTCGCGACGTGATGGTCCGGCGAGGTGACTGTCAGTGGCGGGTGGCACTCTTGATCCATGACCGATGCATCCCCGGCCCCGACTCCCCGACGAGCCCGCGTCCGCGCCCCCCAACTGACCGGCAAGGGTGGTTGGCTGAACACGGGTGAGAAGCAGTACACCCTCGCCGACCTGCGTGGACGCATCGTCATCCTGGATTTCTGGACCTTCTGCTGCATCAACTGCCTGCATGTCCTCGACGAACTCCGTGAGCTGGAGGAGAAGCACCGGGACACGGTGGTGATCATCGGGGTGCACTCGCCGAAGTTCGTGCACGAGGCCGAGCACCAGGCGGTCGTCGACGCGGTCGAGCGGTACGGCGTCGAGCATCCGGTGCTGGACGACCCGGAGTTGGCCACCTGGAAGCAGTACGCGGTCCGCGCCTGGCCGACGCTCGTCGTGATCGACCCGGAGGGGTACGTCGTCGCGCAGCACGCGGGCGAGGGGCACGCGCACGCCATCGAGCGGCTGGTGGCGGAGCTGGAGACCGAGCACACGGCGAAGGGCACGCTCCGGCGCGGGGACGGACCGTATGTGCCGCCCGAGCCCGAGCCCACCGTGCTCCGCTTCCCCGGCAAGGCGATCGCGCTGCCCGGCGGTACCTTCCTGGTCAGCGACACCACCCGGCACCAGCTGGTCGAGCTGGCCGCGGACGGGGAGGGCGTCGTACGGCGGATCGGGTCCGGGGCGCGCGGGTTCGGTGACGGTACGGCCGACTCCGCGAGCTTCAACGAGCCTCAGGGGCTCGCGCTCCTCGACGACGGCTCCGTCGTCGTCGCCGACACCGTGAACCACGCCCTCCGACGGCTCGACCTCACCACCGGCGCCGTGACCACCCTCGCCGGTACCGGCCGTCAGTGGATGCAGGGCGAACCCACCTCGGGCCCCGCCCGCGAGGTCAGCCTCTCGTCCCCCTGGGACGTGGCCTGGTGGCGGGGCAAGGTGTGGATCGCCATGGCCGGTGTGCATCAACTCTGGGCCTACGACCCCGCCGGGGACCCCACCGAAGCCACCGTCGCCGTCACCGCCGGCACCACCAACGAAGGGCTCGTCGACGGGCCCGGCGCCGAGGCCTGGTTCGCGCAGCCCTCCGGGCTCGCCGCGACCGCCGACCGGCTGTGGCTGGCCGACTCCGAGACGTCCGCCCTGCGCTGGGTGGACCTCGGCGGGGCCGTGCACACCGCCGTCGGCACCGGTCTCTTCGACTTCGGGCATCGTGACGGAGCGGCCGAACAGGCGCTGCTCCAGCACCCGTTGGGCGTCACCGCGCTCCCCGACGGCTCGGTCGCGATCAGCGACACGTACAACCACGCCCTGCGCCGCTACGACCCCGCGACCGGCGAAGTCACCACGCTGGCAACGGACTTGCGGGAGCCGAGCGACGCCGTGCTCGTCGGTGACGACATCCTGGTCGTCGAGTCGGCCCGGCACCGGCTGACCCGGCTGCGGCTGCCGGAAGAGGCGGTGCGGGTCGAGTCCGTCGCCCATCGCACCCAGCGCGCGGCCACCGAAGTCGCCCCCGGCGAGCTGGAGTTGGACGTCATTTTCCGGGCCCCGGCCGGGCAGAAGCTCGACACGCGTTACGGCCCCTCGACCCGCCTCCTCGTCTCCGCGACCCCGCCCGAGCTGCTCCTCGGCGGCGAGGGAGCGGGCACGGACCTGAACCGCACCCTGACCCTCGACCCGGCCGTAACGGAAGGCGTGTTGCACGTATCGGCGATGGCCGCGTCCTGCGACGACGACCCCTCCAACGAGTACCCCGCCTGCCATGTCCACCAGCAGGACTGGGGCGTGCCAGTCCGCCTCACCGAGGGCGGGGCGGACCGTCTCCCCCTCGTGCTGGCCGGCATGGACGACCGAGACGACCAGGACGCCTGAAACGGGGGATCAGCGGCAAGGGCCTAGCGGCGGCGCGGGCGCGGGGCCAGCTTGTAGACGGCCATCCCCGCCGCCACCAGCGTGGTCGCCGCCACCATCATCGCCATGCTGTTCAGCCACAGGCCCGTCGCGGCCAGGGTGGCGCCACCGGCGCCGGTCGTGCCGGCGCCGACAACTCGTCCGTACATGAATATTTCTCCTTGAGTGATGTGAGACGTGAGGGTGCGTGAGGGGTGGGCTAGGTGGCCACCCACCTCTCCTCGCTGCGGCGGGCCAGCCCCCACAGCGAGGTGAAGTAGACGGCGTGCTGGAACAGGTCGTAGAGCATCTCCGGGACCATCAGCGCGGCCACCAGGATCGCGACGGGTCCCGCGCGGCGTACGGAGACGATCTTCTCGACCACGAAGATCAGGCCGATGGCGGTCCAGAACGGGGAGATGCCCGGGAAGCCGTAGATCGTCGTGTAGGTGGCCATGAAGGTCAGGTAGACGAGGAACGACAGGGCGCCGAAGCCCATCAGGAACTGCTGGAGGAAGTAGCGGGCGGTGACCTTGGTCCAGCCGTAGTCGCGGAGGTTCTCCAGGGCGCCGCGCTGCCAGCGGAGGCGCTGGTGCCAGAGTTTGGGGAGGCTCGTCATGACCTCGGTGGTGACCGCGCAGCCCGCCGGTGACATGGCGCGGTAGCCGAGGGTCTTGACCGCCTTGGTCATCTCGTCGTCCTCGGTGAGGGAGGCGAGGCTGTAGTAGCCGGTGCCGCCGCCTATCAGTCCCGAGTGCCGGGCGGCCTGGACCTCGCGCAGGACGCGGGCGCGGAACATCGTGCCGGTGCCGGTGAGGACCTGGGCCTTGCCGCCGGTGCGGTCCAGCTCCCAGGCGTAGCGCTGGAACTCCATGCGCTGGAGCAGGCCGAGGAGTCCGCCGCCCGGTTCGCCGTAGAAGACTCCGCCGACGGCGCCGACCTTGCGGTTGAAGGTGGCCGTCGCGGTCTCGCTGAACCAGGGGTTGAGGACGGTGTCCGCGTCCTGGACGAGGAGGAGGTCGCGTTCGTCGAGGTGGGGCAGGACCCAGTCGATGGCCTGGTTGAGGGCGCCGGCCTTCTTGTGGGTGTTGCCGTGGGTGGCGAAGACCTCGGCGCCGTGCGAGGCGGCCACGTCGGCGGTGGCGTCGGTGCAGTTGTCGGTGACGACGACGATGAGGTCGGGCTTGCGGGTCTGTCGCCACAGGCCCTCGATCGCGGCGCCGATGCGGTCCGCTTCGTTGTGGGCCGGGATCAGGACCACCAGCCGTGGTTCGGGCACGGCAGCAGCCTCCCCCGTGAAGATCGTGAGACGGGTCCGGGGCTGCCTCTCCCTGGACCCTCAACTGCACAGAGTCTTCACGAGGTTCACACAACCGCACAATACGACTTGCGTCACGGATTGCTCACGGTTGTCTGTGGATGTCTTGTGCGGGCGAATACACCCGAGTGCGGACTGTGCCCCGAATCAGTCGCGGTAGCCGCGCGCGTCATCGTCCTGGCCCAGTCCGCCTCCGAGTACCCGGGACGGCAACACCCGCGCGCCGAGCGGGAGTTGAGTCGACTAACCCTCCAGGAAGGCGACCAGCGCGTTGGCCAGCAGGAACGGGTCGCGGTCGCCGCAGAGTTCGCGGGCGCTGTGCATCGAGAGGATCGCCACGCCGATGTCGACGGTCTTGATGCCGTGCCGGGCCGCGGTGATCGGGCCGATCGTCGTGCCGCACGGCATGGAGTTGTTGGAGACGAAGGTCTGGAAGGGCACCCCGGCCTTCTCGCAGGCGGCGGCGAACACCGCGCGCCCCGAACCGTCCGTGGCGTAGCGGTTGTTGACGTTGACCTTGAGGATCGGTCCGCCGTTGACCCGCGGGTGGTGCGTCGGGTCGTGCCGCTCCGCGTAGTTGGGGTGCACCGCGTGACCCGTGTCGGAGGACAGGCAGACGGTGCCGGCGAAGGCCCGTGCCCGGTCCTCGTAGGACCCGCCGCGCGCGAACACCGAACGCTCCAGCACCCCGCCGAGCAGCGGCCCGTCCGCGCCCGTGTCGGACTGCGAGCCGTTCTCCTCGTGGTCGAAGCCGGCGAGTACGGGGATGTACGGCAGGTCCTCGCGGGTGGCGGCGGAGCCGAGCGCGGCCACGCCCGCGTGCATGGACAGCAGGTTGTCCATGCGCGGACCGGCGACCAGCTCCTGGCCGCGGCCCAGGTAGGCGGGCGCCTCCACGGAGTGCGTCATCAGGTCCCAGCCGGTGACCTCGCCCGGCGCGAGCCCCGACTCCTCCTCCAGGAAGGCGATCAGGTCGCCGTCGCGGATGTCGTCGCCCAGGCCCCAGATCGGCTGGAGGTGCCGCTGCTTGTCCAGCTTGAGCCCGTCCGTCGACACGGAACGGTCCAGGTGGACGGCGAGTTGGGGCACCCTGAGCAGCGGCCGGTCCACGTTCACCAGGCGGGTCGTGCCGTCGCGCAGGGTCAGCCGGCCGGCGAGGCCGAGGTCGCGGTCGAGCCAGGAGTTGAGCAGCGGCCCGCCGTAGATCTCGACGGCGACCTGGCGCCAGCCGTGCGCGCCGGTGTCGGGCCGCGGCTTGACCCGCAGGTTCGGGGAGTCGGTGTGCGCGCCGACGATGCGGAAGGGGGTGTGGGGGACCGCACCTTCGGGGACGAACCAGGCCACGATCGCGCCACCGCGCAGCACGTACTTGCCGCCGCTCGTCCCGTCCCAGGCGTCCGTCTCGGCGACCTGCCTGAATCCGGCCTTCTCCAGCCGCTCGGCGCTGTTCGCCACGGCGTGGTACGGCGTGGGGCTCGCCGCCAGGAAGGACATCAGATCGTCGGTGTGGCCGCGGTCGAAGCGGGAGGGTTCGCTCATGGGGTTCACCTTAACGACGTACGAGGGCCCGCTCCCGGGGGTGGGAGCGGGCCCTCGCAGGGGCGATGTGGGGTTTCGCGAAGCTGTTCCGGTCTGTCCCGGAACGTGGTGCGGTGCTGGTGCGAGGCTGTCTAGAAGGCTGCCTCGTCCAACTCCATCAGGTCCAGTTCTACGCCCTCGGCCACCTTCCGGGCGAGGGTCAGGCCGGGCAGAACGTTCGCCGCGAAGAACTTCGCAGCCGCGATCTTGCCGGTGTAGAAGGCTTTGTCCTTGGCGGACGCGGTCTCCAGCTTCTCGGTGGCGATGGCGGCACCCTTGAGGAGCAGGTAGCCGACGACGACGTCACCGGAGGCGAGCAGCAGGCGGGTGGTGTTGAGGCCCACCTTGTAGATGTTCTTGACGTCCTGCTCGGTCGCCGCGAGGTCGGTCAGCATCAGGCCGACGATGGCCTCCAGCTCGACGGCCGCCTTGGCGAGGTGCTCGCGCGCACCGGCCAGGTCCTCGCCGCCCGTGCCCAGCGCGAGGAACTTCTTGATGTCCTCGGCGAGGGAGTTGAGGGCAGCGCCCTGGTTGCGGACGATCTTCCGGAAGAAGAAGTCCTGGCCCTGGATCGCGGTGGTGCCCTCGTACAGGGTGTCGATCTTGGCGTCCCGGATGTACTGCTCGATCGGGTACTCCTGGAGGAACCCGGAGCCGCCGAAGGTCTGGAGCGACTGGGCGAGCTGCTCGTAGCCCTTCTCGGAGCCGTAGCCCTTGACGATCGGCAGGAGCAGGTCGTTGAGCGCGTGCTCGGTGGACGTGTCCTCGCCCTCGGCCTCCTTGACGGCGATGGCGTCCTGGATCGAGGCGGTGTACAGCACCAGGGCGCGCATGCCCTCGGCGTACGCCTTCTGCGTCATCAGCGAGCGGCGCACGTCCGGGTGGTGCGTGATGGTGACCTTGGGCGCGGCCTTGTCGCCGAAGGCCGCGAGGTCGGAGCCCTGGACGCGCTCCTTGGCGTACTCAAGGGCGTTGAGGTAGCCGGTCGACAGCGTCGAGATGGCCTTCGTGCCGACCATCATGCGGGCGAACTCGATGATCCGGAACATCTGGCGGATGCCGTCGTGCTTGTCACCGATCAGCCAGCCCTTGGCCGGGTGCCGGTCGCCGAAGGTCATCTCGCAGGTGTTGGACGCCTTGAGGCCCATCTTGTGCTCGACGTTCGTCGCGTACACGCCGTTGCGCTCGCCCAGCTCGCCGGTCTCGACGTCGAAGAGGAACTTCGGCACGAGGAAGAGGGAGAGCCCCTTGGTGCCCGGCCCGTGGCCCTCAGGCCGCGCGAGCACGTAGTGGAGGATGTTCTCCTCCATGTCGTGCTCACCGGACGTGATGAAGCGCTTCACGCCCTCGATGTGCCAGGAGCCGTCGTCCTGCTGGATCGCCTTCGTACGGCCCGCGCCGACATCGGAACCCGCGTCGGGCTCGGTCAGCACCATGGTCGAACCCCAGGTCCGCTCCACAGCGAGCTGCGCGATCTTCTTCTGTACGTCGTTGCCCTCGTCGTAGAGGATCCCGGCGAAGGCCGGCCCGGAGCAGTACATCCACACGGCCGGGTTCGCGCCGAGGATCAGCTCCGCGTACGACCAGATCAGGGAGGGCGGAGCGGTCGTACCGCCGATGGCCTCGGGAACCCCCAGCCGCCAGTACTCGGACTCCATGAAGGCCTTGTAGCTCTTCTTGAAGGAGGCGGGCACCGGCGCGGTGTTCGTCTCCGGGTCGAAGACCGGCGGGTTGCGGTCGGCGTCGGTGAAGGACTCCGCCAGCTCGTTCTCCGCGAGCCGGGTCAGCTCCTCCAGGACGCTCTTCGCGGTGTCCGTGTCCATCTCCGCGAACGGACCCGTTCCGTACAGCTTGTCGCGCCCGAGGACCTCGAAGAGGTTGAACTCGATGTCGCGGAGATTCGACTTGTAGTGCCCCATGGCGACGACTCCGTAGAAAGATATGTACGACGAGACTTGTACTAAGCAGTAGCTACGATGATGCTACCCGTCGGTAATAAGACGCAACCCCAAGCCGTCCATGTGTGACTCAGTAGTCTTGGCCGCATGTACGGCTACGACCAGAACGTTGGGGCCCAGCAGGGGTACGTCCCGCCCCAGCAGCAGATGGCCGGTGGCGTGGGCGGCTACGGCCAGCAGCCACCGCTCTACCCCGAGCCGTCCCCGCCCTCGCTCGCGGACGCGGTGCGCGCGTTCACCACCGGGCAGATGGCGGCCGAGGACTTCCAGCAGGTCTTCGCGACCTCCAAGGTCTACTGCCCGCGCGGCGACAACCCGGGCTTCCTCGCGCTGCACAACACCCAGCAGCCGGTGATCCCGATGTTCACCTCGCTCAAGGAGCTGCGCCGCTACGCCGGCAAGGAGTCCAAGTACTTCGTGATCACCGGCGCCGAGGTCATCGACCTGCTGCCGACGGGCTACGGCTTCGTCGTCGACATGGAGGGCGAGCACCGGATGGTGTTCGACGCGAAGGCGGTCGAGCAGATGGTGGAGTTCGCGATGCGGCGGATGTACGGCGGCTAGTCGTCCCACCCCTGTGTGAGCCCGGAGGGAATGCCCTCCGGGCTTCTTCTGTTGTGGGGTAGCAGAAAGTTCAACGCTCAACTAAACTCGACGCACAAGGAGGTCCCGACATGCCTGCAGTGACCGTAGAGAACCCGCTGACCCTGCCCCGCGTGGCCGCGCCGGCCGACGCCGTGGCACGTCCCGTGCTCGCCGTCTCGACCGCGCCCAGCGGTTTCGAGGGTGAGGGCTTCCCGGTGCGCCGCGCGTTCGCCGGGATCAACTACCGCCACCTCGACCCGTTCATCATGATGGACCAGATGGGCGAGGTGGAGTACGCGCCGGGAGAGCCCAAGGGCACCCCCTGGCACCCGCACCGCGGCTTCGAGACCGTCACCTACATCATCGACGGCGTCTTCGACCACCAGGACTCCAACGGCGGCGGCGGCACCATCACCAACGGCGACACCCAGTGGATGACGGCGGGCGCGGGCCTGCTGCACATCGAGGCTCCGCCGGAGTCGCTGGTCGTGTCCGGCGGGCTGTTCCACGGGCTTCAGCTCTGGGTCAACCTGCCTGCCAAGGACAAGATGATGGCCCCGCGCTACCAGGACATCCGCGGCGGCCAGGTCCAGCTGCTCACCACCCCCGACGGCGGCGCGCTCCTGCGGGTCATCGCCGGTGAGCTGGACGGCCACCAGGGCCCCGGCATCACGCACACCCCGATCACGATGATCCACGCGACGGTGGCGCCGGGTGCGGAAGTCACCCTGCCCTGGCGCGAGGACTTCAACGGTGTCGCGTACATCCTGGCGGGCAAGGGCTCCGTCGGTGCCGAGCGGCGCGCGATCCACATGGGCCAGACCGCGGTCTTCGGCGCGGGTTCGTCCCTGACCGTCCGCGCGGACGAGCAGCAGGACGGCAACACCCCGGACCTGGAGGTCGCCATCCTCGGCGGCCAGCCGATCCGCGAGCCGATGGCGCACTACGGCCCGTTCGTCATGAACACCCGCGAGGAGCTTCAGCAGGCGTTCGAGGACTTCCAGAAGGGGCGGTTGGGGACGATCCCGGCCGTGCACGGGATGGGCGAGGGCGGCCTGTAAGCCGTAAGGCACCGTAGAGCGAAAAGTCCGAAGCCCCGTCCGTTTCCGGACGGGGCTTCGCGCATGGTGGGTGCCGCGGCGTCAGGAGGGGTTCAGGACGTTGCCGTTCACGCAGTGGTTCACGGTGTCGCCCAGCCACGAGCCGCCCACCGGTACGACCGCGAGTTCCTGGAAGCACACGGACGCCGCGCTGAAGTTCCAGTTGTTCGCGGCGTTCACGCCGGGACCGAAGTTCGAGTCGTTGTCGGCGTGCGCGACAGGGGCGGCGAAAGCCAGGGCGGCGGCGGGCAGGGCCGCGAGCATCATGATCTTCTTCATGCACCGGCAACGACGGTCCGGAGCCCGCGGATACGCCGCGTCACCTGTCCGGATCCTCCGTCCGGGTGACCCGGGCCCGGCCGGGGCATGAAGGCCCCGCGCCCGGAAAGAGACCGGCTGAACGTTGGCATCGACCGCAAGGAAGTCACCCGTGCGTATCCGCATGAGTCTGGCCGTCGTCATGGCGGCCACCTGTCTCGCCCTGACCGGCGCGGCAAGCCCCTCCCAGGCCCGTACCCCCTCCACCGCACAGGCCGCGAGCGCCGCGCAGCACCGCGCGGACGAGAACTGCGGGGCGGGGGAGATCTGCTTCTGGCACGACAGGAACTACTCGGGCACCCCCTGGCGGTGGAGCCCCGCCTCCGGGTACCGCGACATGCCGTCGAACCTGCACGACCACGTGTACTCCTTCAAGGCCAACGCCAACGCGTGCTTCATCGACTGGGATCCGCAGGAGAAGCGAGCCGTCAACTCCGGTGACTACGCCCAGGCCTACGACACCAACTTCGGCACGAGGATCGACGCGGTGGGCCCGACCTGCTGAGTCCCTGAAGGGCTTCTCCCGTCACCCGGGCGGGCCGTCCTGCCAGGACGGCCCGCCCGATGCGTGATCGGGTGGGACCGTGCAGCTCCTCCCCGATCCGGTACGACGCCTCGCCGCCTGGTGCGCCGTCCTCCTGCTCGTCTCAGGGGTCGTCTACGTCGGGATCCTGCTCTGCGCCGAGTTGAAGACCGCCGTGACGCCCGTGCTGCTCGCCCTGCTCGGCACCGCGCTGCTCGGGCCGTTGCACCGACGGCTGGTGAAGGCCAAGGTCAACCGGTCGGTGGCCGCCGGGATCACCTGTGTCGCCGTCGTCGCCGTGGTCGGCGGGGCCGTGTACATCGTGGTGGCCGCGCTGATCGACACCGGGGACCAGATCGTGTCCTCGCTCAAGGACGCGGGGAACTCCCTGGCGAAGCACTTCGGGGCCGCCGGGACCTCACTGGACGACCTCGCCTCCAACGCCAAGGAACTGCTCACCAAGTTCGGCGGGACGGCCGCCTCGAACGTCATCAGCGGGGTCAGCGTCGTCGGCGAGACCATCGCCATGGCCGTCCTGGCGCTGCTGCTCGTCTTCTTCTTCCTCCGGGATTCCGACCGTGCGGCCGGGCTGCTGCGCTCGCTCGCCCCGCGCGGCGCCGCCGATCTCGTCGAGGCCATGGCTCGCCGTGCCTTCGAGGGCGTCGAGGGATTCATGCGGGGGACCACCGTCATCGCCCTCATCGACGCCCTCTGCATCGGCGTCGGGCTGCTCGTCCTGGACGTGCCGGGGGCGTTCGGCCTGGCCGCGCTCGTCTTCGTCGGCGCCTACATCCCCTACCTGGGCGCTTTTCTCTCCGGCGCCGTCGCCGTGCTGGTCGCGCTCGCCGACCGGGGTGTCGTCATCGCGCTGTGGGCCCTCGGGGTCGTCCTCGCGGTGCAGGTGCTGGAGGGGCATGTGCTGCAGCCGATGATCCAGAGCCGGACCGTGCAGATGCACCCGGCGGTCGTGATGATCGCGATCACCGCGGGCGCGTCCGTGGCCGGAATCCTCGGCATGCTGCTCGCGGTGCCGCTGACCGCGGCCGTCTTCGGTGTCGTCCACGAGCTGCGGGAGCGTTACGCGTCCCAGGACCCGAACTCCGAGACGCCGCCCGGGCCGTCGCCCGCGGTGTCCCCGACGCCGTCGACGCCGTCGGACTCGTAGAGCTCGAACCAGATGCTCTTGCCCTCGCCCCTCGGGTCCACGCCCCAGGTCTCGGCGAGCAGCTCGATCAGCAGCAACCCGCGCCCGGAGGACGCCAGTTCACCGGGGTGCCGCTTGTGCGGGAGGTCGTCGCCGGCGTCCGTGACCTCGACCCGCATCCGCCGCTCACCGGGGTCACCGGCCACCTCCGCGGTCAGGAGGGCGTCGGCGTCCGTGTGCACGAGGACGTTGGTGAGCATCTCGGAGACGAGCAGGACCGCGGAGTCGACCTGGTCGGCGCCGGTCCAGTCGTGGAGGAGTTCGCGCAGCTGCTGCCGGGCCACGGCGATCCGCTCGGGCTCGGCCTGCGCGACCGTGAGCACCGTGCGCCGGATCTTCGTCGGCGCCGTGACCGTGTCGCCGCAGCCGCAGGCCTCGTCCTCCCGGGACAGCAGCAGTACGGCGATGTCGTCCTCGCGGCGGTCGGCGAGCGGCCCGGTGGTGTGGTGCGAGGAGGGCCCGTGGACGGCCTGGACGAGCGCGTCGGCGAGTTCCTCCAGGTCGCCCTTCTGCTCCTCCAGGATCGTCCGGATGCGCAGCCAGCCCGTCTCCAGGTCGTGCCCGCCGGTCTCGATCAACCCATCCGTGCAGATCAGCATGGTCTCGCCGGGCTCCAGGGCGAGCGTGGTCGTCGGATAGTCGGCGTCCGGGTCGATGCCGAGCGGCAGTCCGCCCGCCGTGGGCCGCATCAGCACCGTGCCGTCCGCCATGCGTATCGCCGGGTCGGGATGGCCGGCGCGGGCGATCTCCAGGACGCCGGTCGCCGGGTCGGCCTCGACGTACAGGCAGGTCGCGAAGCGCGGGTCGGCCTTCTCCGCGTCGCCGTTGGTGATGCCGTGCAGGAAGCGGGAGGCGCGGGAGAGGACGGCGTCCGGCCGGTGGCCCTCGGAGGCGTAGGCGCGCAGGGCGATGCGGAGCTGGCCCATCAGCCCGGCGGCGCGCACGTCATGCCCCTGTACGTCGCCGATGACGAGGGCGATCCGGCCTCCCCCAGAGGGGGTGCCCCCAGGCAGCGGAATCATGTCGTACCAGTCGCCGCCGACCTGGAGCCCGCCGCCGGTCGGGATGTAGCGGGCGGCGACGCTCATGCCCGGGATCTCCGGGCCCAGCGTGGGCAGCATCGAGCGCTGGAGCCCGTCGGTCAGTTCCCGCTCGGACTCGGCGACACCGGCGCGGGACAGGGCCTGGGCGAGCATCCGGGCGACGGTGGTGAGGACGGACCGCTCGTCGGGCGTGAAGGCGACCGGGTAGGTGAAGGCGGCCATCCAGGCGCCCATGGTCCGGCCCGCCACGGTCAGCGGCAGGAACGCCCAGGACTGCCGGTGGAAGTGCTGCGCGAGCGGCCAGGTAACCGGGTAGCGCTCCTTGTACTGCTCGGGCGTGGACAGATAGACGGCCCGGCCCGTTCGCACGACCTCGGCGGCCGGATAGTCGGTCACCATGGACATGTGCGAGAACGGGTCCTCGTCGCCCGGCTGATGCCCGTGGTGGCCGATGATCGTCAGACGGTCGCCCGATACGCCGAACACGGCGAGGCCGTCCGGTGAGAAGCCCGGCATCGACAGGCCCGCCGCGACCCGCAGCACCTCGGCCGTGGACCGCGCCTCCGCGAGCGCCCGGCCCGCGTCCAGCAGGAACGCCTCCCGGGACCGCCGCCAGTCACCGGTGACCGCCGTCCGCCCGGCAGGCGTGCCCGGCGTGGGCTCGGTGACCTCCTGGAGGGTGCCGATCAGCTCGAACGACCGCTTCTCGGGGTCGTACGACGGCTTGGAGCGGCTGCGGACGACGCGGATCACGCGGCCCCGCTCGTCCATGATCCGGATGCGTACCTCGGCGAGGGTGCCCTCGGCGACGGCCAGCCCGACGACCCCCGTGATCTCGTTCCAGTCGACGGGGTGGAGTCGGGCCCGGGTCTGGGCCTCCGTGAGGGTGGTCGGCTCGGCGGGCAGCCCGAGCAGCCGTGCGGCCTCGGCGTCCACCGTGACCAGCTCCGAGGCGGTGTCCCAATGCCACAGACCGGTCGCGAGGGCGGCGAGTACCTCCCCCACGGCGGGCAGGGGCTCACCAGTGCGCATTGCCCCACTGTAAGAAGATGAGATCGATAAGTGCCACCGATGGAGTCCGGAGTCAATGGTGGGGAGGCGATCAATGGGTGCCCGGTACCCTTGGGAGGTCCGGGCTCTGGCCCCGGACGTTTCACGTGAAACACTCCCCGATCCGCGAAGGCTGGATGAACGACGATGCATCGGTACAGGTCCCACACCTGCGGCGAGCTCCGCGCCTCTGACGTCGGCACCGACGTCCGGCTGAGCGGCTGGCTGCACAATCGCCGAGACCTGGGCGGCATCCTCTTCATCGATCTGCGCGATCACTACGGCATCACGCAGCTCGTCGCCCGCCCCGGCACGCCCGCGTACGAGGCGCTCGACAAGGTGACCAAGGAGTCGACGGTCCGCGTCGACGGCAAGGTCGTCTCCCGCGGCACGGACAACGTGAACCCGGATCTGCCGACCGGTGAGATCGAGGTCGAGGTCGGCGAGGTCGAGCTGCTCGGCGCCGCCGCCCCGCTCCCCTTCACGATCAACACCGAGGACGGGGTCAACGAGGAGCGGCGCCTGGAGTACCGCTTCCTGGACCTGCGCCGCGAGCGCATGCACCGCAACATCATGCTGCGGTCGTCGGTGATCGCCTCGATCCGCTCGAAGATGGTCGCCCTCGGCTTCAACGAGATGGCCACCCCGATCCTCTCCGCGACCTCCCCCGAGGGCGCGCGCGACTTCGTGGTCCCGTCCCGCCTGAACCCGGGCAAGTTCTACGCCCTTCCGCAGGCGCCGCAGCAGTTCAAGCAGCTGCTGATGATCTCCGGCTTCGACCGCTACTTCCAGATCGCGCCCTGCTTCCGCGACGAGGACGCCCGCGCGGACCGCTCGCCGGGCGAGTTCTACCAGCTCGACGTCGAGATGAGCTTCGTGGAGCAGGAAGACGTCTTCCAGCCCATCGAGAAGCTCATGACGGAGCTGTTCGAGGAGTTCGGCGGCGGCCAGCCGGTCACCTCCCCGTTCCCCCGCATCCCGTTCCGCGAGTCGATGCTGAAGTACGGCTCCGACAAGCCGGACCTGCGCGCGAAGCTCGAACTCACCGACATCACGGATGTGTTCGAGGGCTCGGAGTTCAAGGCCTTCGCCGGCAAGCACGTGCGCGCGCTGCCGGTGCCGGACGTGGCGGAGCAGTCCCGCAAGTTCTTCGACCAGCTCGGCGACTTCGCGGTCACCCTCGGCGCGAAGGGCCTGGCGTGGGTCCGTGTGACCGAGGACGGCTCGCTGACGGGCCCGATCGCGAAGTTCCTGACGGAGGAGAACGTCGCCGAGCTGACCAAGCGCCTGTCGCTGGCCCCCGGCCACGCTGTGTTCTTCGGCGCGGGCGAGTTCGAAGAGGTCTCGAAGATCATGGGCGCGGTCCGCGTCGAGGCCGCCAAGCGCGCCGGCCACTTCGAGGAAGGCGTCTTCCGCTTCTGCTGGATCGTCGACTTCCCGATGTACGAGAAGGACGAGGAGACGGGGAAGATCGACTTCTCGCACAACCCGTTCTCGATGCCGCAGGGCGGCCTGGAGGCTCTGGAGACCCAGGACCCGCTGGACATCCTGGGCTGGCAGTACGACATCGTCTGCAACGGCGTGGAGCTGTCCTCCGGAGCGATCCGGAACCACGAGCCCGAGATCATGCTCAAGGCCTTCGAGATCGCGGGCTACGACCGTGACACCGTCGAGGAGCAGTTCGCGGGCATGCTGCGCGCGTTCCGCTTCGGCGCCCCGCCGCACGGCGGGATCGCCCCCGGCGTCGACCGCATCGTCATGCTGCTCGCGGAGGAGCCCAACATCCGCGAGACGATCGCGTTCCCGCTCAACGGCAACGCGCAGGACCTGATGATGGGCGCGCCGACGGAGCTGGACGAGACGCGACTGCGCGAGCTGCACCTGTCGGTGCGGAAGCCGCAGCCGAAGTAGTTCGTCGTTCTGGTCCGCCTGGTCCGCTGAAGCGGGGGCTCGAAACCGGCAGCGGTTTCGAGCCCTTTCGCTTGTGCACAGGATTCACAGCGCATTCTCATGTTCATGCCACGTCGGGCGCCCCTAGCGTCCCCGGCATGACGGATTCCCCAGTACCCCCAGTACCCCCCATGGATTCTGAAGTCCCCGAGGACAGGGGCCAGTTGGCGCGTCGTACGGTCCTGGTGGCCGGCGGTGTGGCGGTGACGGCGGTGGGCGTCGCCGGAGCGCTGTCGGTGAGCGCCTCGGCGCAGGAGAACGCTCCGCATCCGCATCCGCCGAAAGCGACCGCCTCGGGGGAGGCGTGCTACACGCTCACGTCGGAGCTGGTCGAGGGCCCGTACTACATCGACGCGGACAAGATCCGCCGCGATGTGACCGAGGACCAGGAGGGCATCCCGCTCACCCTCGACCTCAAGGTGATCGACGCGGACACGTGCAGACCGCTCCGCAACGCGGCCGTGGACATCTGGCACTGCAACGCGACGGGCGTCTACTCGGGCTACGAGGCGGGCAGCGGTGGCGGTGGCGGCCCGGCCCCCACGGGCACCCCGACCGGCACCCCCACCGGCACCCCGACGGGTGGCCCGCCGCCCGGTGGCGGCGGAGGCCACCAGGCACCGACCGACGCCGACCGCTTCCTGCGCGGCACCTGGCACACGGACCGCCACGGCCAGGTCACCTTCAAGACGGTGTTCCCGGGTTGGTACCAGGGCCGCTGTGTCCACATCCACGTCAAGGTGCACGTGGACGGCGAGTGGACCGACGCGGGCTACGAGGGCGGCCACACCTGCTTCACGGGCCAGCTGTTCTTCGACGAGAAGTCGGTGCTGGCGTCGGCGGCCCTGGAGCCGTACGCCTCGAACACGACGACCCGCACGACGCTTACGGAGGACGGGATCTATCCCCAAAACGGCCACGAGGGCGGCCTGCTGTACCTCAAGTACGACAGGCGGCACATCGGGCGGGGTGTGCGGGGGCGGCTGACGCTGGGTGTGGTGCCGGCCGAGACGAATGACGGGGAGGGCGGCGGGGGGCCGGGCGGCCCGAGCGCGTCGGCTTCTGCTTCGCCGTCGGCCTCGGCGAGCTGACAGGCGCGCCGACCCGCACCGACCCGCACCGACCTCGTATGTCTTCCACCCCTCCCGTTTCCCCCACCATGGAAACCTCGCAGCGGACGCACAGGAATATCGATGTGCCTGCACAGAGGCAGGGCGTGTCATGGACGTACGAGGTCGGACCGCCCGGCCCCGTGGACCATGGGAACGCCGGGAGGAAGCGATGGGATACATCGTGCTCGCACTGCTGTTGATCACCGGGGCGGCGTTCGCTGTCGCCGTGCAACGTCGCTCGCACCGGGCGCGGGGCGTGTCCGGCGGCCTGTCCGACCTGGACGCGGAGGTCGAGGCCAGCGGCTGGGTACTGCGGCTCGGCGCGAGCCTGTCGGTCCCCGAGGCGAGGATCTGGGCCGGGGCCGGCGAAACGGCGACGCAAGCGCTGACCGACGCTGCGGAGTGCCACCGCGCGGCAGGCGCCCAACTGTCCGCGGCCCACACGGCGGACGAGTACGCCAAGGCGACGCGGGTGGCCAAGGAGGGCCTCGCCCATATCGCTACGGCGCGGGCGGCGTTGGGCGTGGCCGTAGCGGTGTGAGAGCCCAGCGAGTTGCGGGAGTTCAGCTACGGCGTTGCCACCAGCGGTGTCTTACGCACGGCCCGCCCGGTCGGCCTTGAGTCGTCAGGCCTGGTCGGTGCCGGCCTGGGACTGCGGTGCCTCGGGGCTCTCGACGAACAGGTCTTTCGCCGTGGAGGCGGTCAGGGAGCGGTCGAACCAGAGGGTGAGGGTGTCGAGGTCGGTGCAGGAGGTGATGCGCTCACGGATGTCCTCGGGGACGTCGATGCCGTGCTTTTCCAGCACACGCAGGATGAACGAGGCACCTTCCTCGGCTTTGCCCTCCGTCTTGCCTTCGGCCTTCCCCTCGGCTTTGCCCTCCAGATACTTCTCCTCGAACAGCGTCCCGTGCCCCGGGAAGTGGGTGATGACGTTCGACATCAGGTCTCTCCATTTCTCCTTGGCCGGAGTGTTCTCCAGGCCGACTTCCATCACCTCGAACCAGTACGCCGTGGTGTCCGGATCGAATGACAGGAGGCCACGGACCATCGCTTCCAGTATGGCGGGCGCTCTGCGGTCATCGCTATGGACGATCGCCGAGAGCACGGAGAGCGCCGGCTGCCGGGTCACCATCGACTCGTCGGTGATCACCGGGACAGTGCCGGGTCCCAGCACGAACGGGCGCGTGATCTGGGTCGTCCACGGGCCGACAGCGCACTCGAAGGGACCGGCTGCCCACTTCGCCGTCGGCCGGTCCCGACAGACGGCCACCAGCAGCACCGGCATGTCGTATTTCGCGCTGAGGTGCGCCACGTAGTAGGCCCAGCTCTTTGCCTTGTCCGGGTCCTTCTTGGTCTGGGACTCGATGGCGAGCAGGAAGCTCTCTCCCATGGCGGGTTCGAACTTGAGCACGGTGTCCACGCGGCGCTCCAAGGGCCGGATCTCGGTGGCGTCAGGCGTGATCGAGCCGAAGTCCGACTTCTCGGGCGGTGGGATGCCCAGTGACTCGAAGACGAGGGTGAGGGCCTCCGGATGCTCCTGGAAGAGCCGGTGGGTCGCCTCGTGGGTTGATGTGACCATGTGCGCAACCTAGGTGGATCAAGGACCGGGCTGTCCGGCCGATCGGGATGGGTTCACTCTTTCGAGGGGCGAGTGAACGGTCAGGCGGCCGTGGTCAGTTCGCACCAGACGTACTTGCCCTTGCTGCCGTTCCTGGACAGCGGCTGCCAGCCCCAGAGGTCGGCGCAGGCCTTGACGAGGCCCAGACCCCGGCCCTCCTCCTCGTCCAGGAGATTGGTCAACTCCCTTGGTGGTTCCGGGGGTTCGGGGTCCGCGTCCCAGGCGCCGATACGGAGGGTGCCGGGTTTCCAGGAGACCCGAAGGGTTACAGGGCCTTTCGTGTGGCGTACGGCGTTGGAGACCAGCTCCGTTGCCAGGAGTTCGGCGGTGTCGACCAGGCCGATCAGTCCGTGCATCGTCAGGATCAGGCGGAGGGTGCGGCGGCTGACGGTGACGGCGCGGAGGTCTTGGGGGATGGTGAGGGTGTATTCCCAAGGGGCAGCTGCGGCGGCTGGTTCTTCGGTTTCGGGCATGCGTGACTCCTGGTCGGGGAGGGGGAGTTGGCGTGTGCTGCGGGTGCGTGGGCGGTGGCTTGTCGCGGCCGTCGTGGCATGGCGGGGCGGTGCGCTTCCGGGGTCCCGGTGTTCCGCAGGGTGTGCGTCGCGTCACTGACGGTAGAGGAGAGATTTCTCCTCGCGCAAGCTGTTCGCGTAACCTGGCACCCGAACGAGGGCTTCAACAGGGCCTGTGAGCAGTGCCGTTGAGGGGATGAGCAGCATGGCGCCGAGAAGTCAGCCCACTGCCCGGCAAGTGCGACTGGGGACTGAGCTGCGCAAGTTGCGGGTCTCCGCGGGAATGTCGGCTCGTGAGGTGGTGGAGATCCTGTCCTCGACCTCTGCGCAGATGAGCCAGGTCGAGGCTGGCCTGTCGGGGGTCAGCGAAGAGCGCCTACGTAAGCTCGCGGGGCTCTACGGCTGTGGAGACGAGGTGCTGATCGAGGCGCTGGTGGAGATGGCGACGGATCGTACGCGTGGCTGGTGGGAGGAGTACCGCGACGCACTCCCGCCCGAGTTCCTCGATCTGGCGGAGCTGGAGAACCACGCGCGCTTCATTCAGGTGATCGCCACTGCCCATGTGCCGGGGCTGCTACAGACCGAGGAGTACGCGCGAGCGGTGTTCGCGTACTGGGTTCCGCCGCTGCCGGACCGCGAGCTGGAGCTTTGGGTTACGTACCGCATGCGCCGCCAACAGATCCTCTCGCGTGACAACGCGGCTCCGTACGAGGCGGTCCTGCACGAGTCCGTACTTCGCACTCGTGTCGCGGACAGGCGGGTGGCGCGCGCCCAACTCGACGAGCTGGTACGGAAATCGGAGCACCCTAGCGTCTCGGTGCGGGTGATTCCCTTTGACGTGGACGGGTTCGCCGGGGCGAGTTCGTCGTTGATGTATGCGGCTGGCAGGGTGCCCACGTTGGACACGGTGCAGCGGGACACCCCCTACGGCTCCGCCTTCCTGGATGCCGCTGCCCAACTCCACGACATGCGAACGCTCTTCCGTAAGGTTGAAGAAGCGTCCCTTGACCCCATCAGGTCGCGGGACTTCATCCACCGGCTGTCGAAGGAGCTGTAGGCGTGATTCAGTGGCAGAAGTCAACGTACTCCGGTGGCGCGGCGGGCAACGAATGTGTGGAACTTGCCCATAGCGAAGGCGAGTTGCTCCTCCGTGAAAGCGACGACGCCGCCCGAATACTTCCACTTACCCGCACTGGTCTCGCTGCTCTCCTCCAGTGCGTTCAGGGCGAGGGACGGGTGAGGAGGTAGCCGGAGACGGGGTCGGGGCTTGCGTTGCCAAGGTGGCGGGCGTCGGACCAGTTGCGTTGCTCAACGGGTGCGAGCAGGGACTCGATCGTGCACGACCACGTCTTACACAGGGCTCGCAGGAAGAGTCCGTAGAGGCCACCCGACGTGCGCCACCACCACTTCTGCCAGGTCAAAGTGGTGTCGTTGCGCGTGGACTCGTATGCGGGGTCGCGGTTCTCAACATCGGGGAAGACCGTCGACAGCGGTGAGGTGAGGATCTTGCCGGCGATGATGATCCAGTTGGTGGGAAGCTGCACGGTTTGCCCGGACAGGTAGTGGTAGACCTCCGGAGGCCGGCTTCGCCAGGTCAGGGGCAGACCATTGGCGATGAATACCTCGTTCTTCCGTGCGGCCCAGGCGGCCATGTCGTTTGGCCGCAGGACGCCCTCCCCTGTGAGGGCGAAGGCGATGTCACCAGCGAGTTCCTTGAACGCGTTGTTGAGGGTATGGGCCAACTCCAGCTGGACAGGGTCCCCGAACTGCCCGTTGCCGCGCAGCTGTTGTTCCTGCCTTCGTATCCAGAGCCGGACCTGGTCCTGGTTCGCGACGAGGCCCGCCCGGTCCCGGGAGGCCCGGCTGGGCTGACCGGCGAGGTAGCCGGCGAAGGAGATCGACTCGTCGGCGAGCAGACCGTTCACCGTGACGATGCCCTGGAAGTTGCGCCGCGACATGTAGTACATGTCGTTCCAGAGCGTGGCCAGCCCGATACGCCGTCCCTTGTCGTCGAGCAGCTCGGTGGCCCGCCCGATGAAGTCGTCCCGCATCTGGAGGCGTTGCTTCTCCTCTCCGATGCGCCGGTTGTCGGTCGCGGGAGGGTAGAGGCGGTCGAAGACCTCGTCCGGTGCCCCTGCGGCCAGAGAGAACGGAGCGAGGACATCGAGTCCGGTGGAGCCGGGCTCCCAGGTGTGGATGGGCACCGCGTTCTCCAGCGCCAGCCGCTGGATCAGCTGGGTGAGCCGATCGTCATCGGTCTTGTAGAGCACGCCCTTTACGTCGTTGGGATTTCTCTTGAGTGTGACGCGCACGGTCGTGCCCTCTGGAACCCAATCCCCGGCGGGCAGCGGTGTGAGCAGGGGGCGATGGGAGGGGCCATCGAAGACGAGGCGACGGGCATCCTGGGTGGAGGAGTCGTAGCGGCGGGTGATCAGTTCGACCTGGTTACCGAGCAGGAAGACGGAGAAAAAGCCGATGCCGAACCGGCCGCTGGGCTGGAAACCACCGTCGGCCAGACCGGGCAGCCTGTTGCGAATGCTTGGGGAACTCCAGCCGCTCGTGCCGAAGTCGAGCAGACCGTGTACGAGAGTCTCCTCGTCCATACCTATGCCGTTGTCGCGGATCTCCAGGCACCAGCCCCCGTCGGCCCCGGTCAGCCGCACCTCAATGCGTCCGTCCGCGAAGTCGGGTTGCAGTGCCCGACGGGCCAGAACAGCGTCCTGGCCGTTTTGGATCAGTTCCCGTACGGCGACCTCTGGCTCGTCGCCATACAACTGCTCCCCGCCAAGGCTCTTGACCAGGGCGGGGACGTCGGTGACCTTGACGGTCGCGTCTATGGGGCGCCAACCCTGCACACGGAAGAGTTCGGCGAAGCGCTCGGGGGAGTCAACTCCGGCGACCGCGCGGGCGGCGAGCCGGTCCCGGCCGAGGTCGTGCAGGAGGGAGTCGACCTTCTTCAACTCCTTGTCGATTCCACGTAGATAGTCGAGGGCCAGCCACCAGGAAGCCGCGTCCTGTGAGGCGAAGGGGCGCAGCGAGGTGTACCGCACCCGGTCGCCCTTCAAGTGCGGTCGGCTGATGTGTTCCTGGAACCGCCAGTGCTCGCGAGCCATACCCATCGGATTGCGCAGGGAGAACAGCAGGGTCGGAGCTCGGCGGCTGTCGATCTGCGTCGCGTCGGCCAAACGCAGGATGCATGCCAGCTTCAGTGGCTCGATGGTCCACTCGGTCGGTTGCCAGGGCAATGACCCGATCGTGTGCCCAAACTCGCCCGCGACTCGGCTGACCGGCCACCAGTGACTGG
Organism: Streptomyces sp. NPDC050508; assembly: GCF_040655155.1. Taxonomy (NCBI): domain Bacteria; kingdom Bacillati; phylum Actinomycetota; class Actinomycetes; order Kitasatosporales; family Streptomycetaceae; genus Streptomyces; species Streptomyces sp. NPDC050508. The sequence goes on along the minus strand of NZ_JBFAJJ010000002.1, from coordinate 471,981 downwards.
CCGCAAGTTCGCCGATTAACGGCCCGTACACTTCGCGCAGTTGGACTTCCTCGATGAGGAACATGGGGTTGCCCGTACTGGACTGCCAGGGCTGGTCCACCAGTCGCCGGGCCTGTTCGGCGTGTGTCTGCCGGATCGCCGTAGCGAGGCAGATGTCCGTGACCTCGTCGGGCGGCGAGTCGAGTTCTTCCTGGTCCGGCCAGCACCCATGCCGCTCGTAGTAGGTCACTGACACGAGATCACGCCACCGCTTCTCACCCAATGCGTCCCGCACACTTGTCCCGTACGCTGCCACCCCCATCGCCGCGTCGTGCAGCACGAAGGCGCAGCCCAGTACGTACGCCTCGGCGGGATTCAACGTCACCTGCCGCCCGCATACGAGATCGGCCGTCTCCCACAATGCATCGACATGATTGATGTCGTGCACCGTGAAGTCGGGCATGCTGCGCTCGTTCTCCTTGAGGAGTACAGCAGCCTTCCTACGCAGTTCGACGTACGACGTCCGCAGGCGTTCGCGCTGTTCGGCCTGGGCATCGCTGCCCGAACGCGAGGCGAGGGTGTCCTGCCACAGGGGCGTACTGGTGTAGTCGTGCTCTGACACCGGGGACGATCACCTCATTGCAGGCAGAAGGAGGAACGCGGCGAGTACCCACATAGTGATCACTGAGACGAGGATGAAGAGCAGGACGTAAGTCTCGTACCAGCGAAGGAAGTTGCCGGGGCGCGGGCGTTTGCGGAAGCCGGGTCCGACGATCTCATCGATGAGGTCGCACTCTTCGTTGCGGAAGTCGAGCCAGGACAGGGCGCCCACAACGATGAGTGTGCCCGTGAACGCGGCGACCACAGTGACGAGGGCCAGCAGTCCGATGACTCCGCCTCGTGCCGTGCCGGGCGGCACGTTCCACTTGCGGTAGCCGACGAAGAGGGCGATGGCTGCGCTGACGAGAGTCGTGGCGAGTGTCTGATAGAGGGCCAAGAAGCGGTGGGCATTTTCGTTGACCGCGTGTATCTGCTGAAGGATGTACCGGTACCGCTCCAGCGCAAAATCATTGCGGACCGAATTTGCTTCCGGCCGCGTCTCCCCCGGTGCCGCCATCGTCCCCCACCTGTCTGACCCCTCATCAGCATAGGTAACTCGGCGCTGCTTGGCACCCGGTGTTGCTCAGCTCATGCGTGAAGTTGCTGTACATGGGCGGTCGCGTGCCGGCGCTGAACACTGGGCAGCGGGATACAGCCCATGACACGGCGTTCGTGGATGCACCGGCGCAACTCCTAGCCATGCGAACGCTCTTTCGTAAGGTGGAAGCAGTCGCCCTGGACCCGTCCCGGTCCCGGAGAGCTACCTACACCGCATCGCCAAGGAGCTGTGAGACATGATCCAGTGGCAGAAATCCAGCTTCTCCAACGGGAACGACGGAGCCAACTGCGTGGAAGTGGCCGCCTCCGAAGGCGAGTTGCTCCTCCGCGAGAGCGACGCCCCCACCCGAATACTCCCCCTCACCCCCACCACCCTCGCCGCCCTACTCCACCGCATCGCCCCGCCCGCAAGCGCCCGGGACCACTGAGCCCCGGGCGCTCACCAGCACTGCACTGTGCACTGTCCTACGACAGTGACTTGTACCCGCCCCACCCGGTCGCGATCTTCACCCGTGCCCCGAACGACCCTTTCCCGTCACCGCTGTTGCGGTACAGGTTGCCGCTCGTGTCGCGGGACACGAGGTCGGCCTTGCCGTCGCCGGTGATGTCGCCGGTGCCGATGACCGTGTTGTACGAGGCGCCCCACGCCGTGAACAGCTTCGCGCGTGCCCCGAACGTGCCCCTGCCGGTGCCGTAGTAGCGGTACACGGTGTTCGACTTGTCCTGGGCCAGCAGGTCGCCGATGCCGTCGCCGTTCACGTCACCGACGCCGACCACCTTCTTGTACGTCTTCCAGTTGGCGTACAGCTTCACCCGCGCCGCCAACTTGCCCGCGCTCGTGCCCTTGTAGAGGTACACGTCCCCGGTCGCCGTGTTGCGCGCGAGCAGGTCCGGGCGGCCGTCGCCGCTGATGTCGCCGGGGGACGTGAGGACGTCGTACTGGTTCCAGCCGCCCGTGCCGAGTGATGTGTACGACGTCGACGGCTTCGGCGCCGTACCGCAGGCCGGCTTGTATGCGCGGAGCGCTCCGCTGCTCAGGCGGACCAGGACGTCGTTGCAGCGGTCGCCGTTCAGGTCGCCGAAGGGGACCGCCTTCACGGTCGTCGGCCAACCGCTGCCGCTGATCTTGCCGGAGAACGTGCCCTTGCCCGTGCCCAGTTGATACGTCAGCGCGCCCGAGGAGCTGAGCGTGAGGAGGTCGCCGGTGCCGTCCGGAGTGGTCGACGTGCCGCCGAAGTCGCGGGCGACCGCCGCTCCGCCAGTGACCGTGACGGTGCCCGAGGCCAGCTTCACGGCCGTGGTCGCGCCCGACTGGGTGGCGCGCAGGGTCCAGGTCAGGGGGCCGTTGGGGGCGTAACTCCCGGATGTCGTACGGCCGTTCCAGGTCAGTGCTGCCTTGAGGCCGGCGGCCGTGCCGGGCAGCGTACGGACGGTCTTCCCGGCGCGGTCCGTGATCGTCACGGTGAAGGACGAGGTCGGCCTGCTGAGCTGCCACGTCGGCGCCCAGGCGCTGCTGGACGTGGTGGTGCCCTTGAGCGCGGCGGTCGCCGGGACGGTGGAGGCGGTGACGGCGAGCGTGGGCCAGGCGGTCCGCGAGCTGTACAGGCGGTCGACGCCGCTGCCCGCCGCGGTGCTGGACCAGACGGCGGTCGCGGTACCGTCCGCGCCGACGCTGACCTTGCCGAGGACGAACGCGGCGGCCGAGCCGGGCAGTTGGGTAGCGGTCGTCCAGGTGCCGTCGCTGCGTACGGACTCCATCAGCTCACGCTCGTCGCCGTGACCGCTCTCCTGGGTCCACAGGGCGTGCACCGTGCCGTCGGCGGTGACCGTCGTGTCGTACTGCTCGGGGACGTACGCCGTCGACAGCGTCCGTACGGCCGACCAGGCGCCGGTGTCCGCGTCGCGGGTGGCGGTGCGGGTGGAGAAGGTGCTCGTGTAGTCGACCCAGACGAGGGTGACGTCGCCGTCGGGCGCGATCAGCGGTTCCGGAGTGTCGGCGAGGTTCTCCGTGGCCGTCACGGACTCCGGAGCGGACCAACTGCCGTTCGCCGCCGAGCGGTTGACTGTGAGGATGGTCGAGTCCTCGGACGCGTCCGTGCCCTTGTAGGCGACCGTCACGGATCCGTCCTCAGCCGCCGTGGCCTCGGGATTGCTGATCGACTCGTATGAGGCGGTCGCCGCCGTCGGCGCGGACCACCCGGTGGCGCCGGGCGCCCTGGACACCGTACGCACCGAGGCGGACTCGCCGGCGGTCTGCTTGTACACGACGACGGCGGTACCGTCGGGGGTGACGGCGACGCTCGGCGCGTAGGCCGCGTCCGCCCCCTCCGTGGTGGCAGCGCTGAGCTGCACGGCTGCCGACCAGGTGCCGTCCGTGCCGCGGGCGGCGGCGTGGACCTCGGTCTTCGACGCGCTGGTGGCCCTGGTGCTCCAGACCGCGGTGAGCGTGCCGTCGGGGCTCTCGGCGAGGTCGATGCCGCCGTCGGACCAGGCCGCGTCGGCGCCGACCAGTTCGGTGGGCGCCGACCAGCCGGAGTGGTCGGCGGCCAGCACGGCACTGAGCAAACGGATGTTCAACCCCCCTGATCCCGGGGCGGTTTCGTTCGGGTACTCCACCCACAGTGCGGTGACCGTGCCGTCGGCGGAGGCGTGCAGCTTGACGTTGCCGGCCTCGGTCGGGGTCGTCGCGAGCAGCGCGGGGGTGCCCCACGCGTCACTGCCGGCTGGCCGTACGGCGGCGTACAGCTTCCGTTCGTCGCTGCTGGTGCTCGCGAGCTGGTTCCACACGGCCACGGCGGAGCCGTCGGACGCGGTGACGACATCCAGGACGGAGGCGTCGGCGTCGGTGACCGGGGTGGCGGTCGCGGCCCAGGGGGCGACCGGAGCGGCGGCGGCGGATCCGGCGGCCAGAACCGGCAGCAGGGTGCCGCCCGTCAGAGCGAGCGTCACCGAGGTGATCGCGAACGCCGTCCGGCGCCGCGAAAGGGCGTATCTGCCCACGTGTTCATCCCTCCCCACGGAGAGGTACACCCTCTCCGCACAAGTGTGCGGACTTTACCAGCGCTTTTACCTCTGGAAGCGAGAGGGTCCGTCTCTCGACGACTTCAGGATTCATGGGAAACCACAGCTCACTCCCATGCTTCTTACAGACCTCTTACCTACCGTCCGGGCATGACGGGAAACGAAACAGCGAACGAGTCGCAAGAACAACCGCGTAACCAATCCCCCGCGCACAAACGGGACTTGACCCGACGCAAGGTCGTCGTGGCGGGCGGAGCCGCCGTCGCCGCGGTCGGTGTGGGCGGAGGGCTCGCCGCGAGCGCGTTCGCGGACGGTACGGCCTCCCCCGCGTCCGCGAAGAGCACGGCGAGCGGCGCCGAGACGTGTTACACGCTCACCTCGGAGACCACCGAGGGCCCGTACTACATCGACGCCGACAAGATCCGCCAGGACATCACCGAGGACAAGGAGGGCATCCCCCTGACCCTCACCCTCAAGGTGATCGACGCGGAGACCTGCAAGCCGCTCAGGAACGCGGCCGTCGACATCTGGCACTGCAGCGCGCTCGGCATCTACTCCGGCTACGAGGCGATGAGCAGCGGAGGCGGAGGCGGCGGCGCTCCCACCGACGCGCCCTCGGGCACCCCGACGGACACACCGTCGGGCACCCCCACCGGTGAGCCCCCGTCCGGCGGCACCGGCGGCGGTCACTCCGAGCCGACCGACGACGAGCGGTATCTGCGCGGCACCTGGAAGACCGACAAGCGCGGCTACGTCACCTTCAAGACGGTGTTCCCCGGCTGGTACCAGGGCCGTTGCGTCCACATCCACGTCAAGGTGCACGTCGACGGCGAGTGGACGGACGCGGGTTACGAGGGCGGACACACCTGCCACACCGGCCAGTTGTTCTTCGACGAGAAGTCGGTGCTCGCGTCGGCGAAGGTCGAGCCGTACTCCACGAACACCACCACCCGCACGACCCTCACCGAGGACACGATCTACCCGCAGAACGGCCACGAGGGCGGCCTGCTCTTCCTCGACTACGACAAGAAGCGCATCGCCAAGGGTGTCCGCGCCCACCTGACGATGGGCGTCGCCCCGGACGAGACCCACGACAGCACGGACACCCAGCCGAGCGCGTCGGCATCGGCGTCGGCGTCCTCATAGGGCCGTAGGCCGTAACTGTGCTCAGGATCAGGAAAGTTGGCGAGCCGCGGCAACCTTCTTGATCCTGACGGCCACTGAGGAGTCGTAACCCCTCGCCGTACCAAAGGACTTCCCGTGGCCGCCACCGCTTCACCCGCCCCCTCCCACCGCCGCTCCCTCCGCAAGCGCCGCACGATCGTCGTCACGGCCGCCGTAGCCGCCGCGGGCATCGGCGCGGGCTATCTCGTGCTCAACGCGAACGCGGCGAGCACCACCGCGACCGTCGACCTCTACCACCAGACCCTCGCGGCCAAGGACGGCTGGGCCTCGTCCGGTACCGGTACCACCGGCGGCGCGAAGGCCGACGCCGCGCACACCTTCACCGTGAGCACCCGCGCGCAGCTCGTGAAGGCGCTGGGGTCCGCGAGTGACACCACCCCGCGGATCGTCAGGATCAAGGGCACGATCGACGCGAACACCGACGACTCCGGGAAGAAGCTGACCTGCGCCAACTACGCGGCGGGGACCGGGTATTCGCTGTCCGCCTACCTCAAGGCCTACGCCCCCTCCACCTACGGCACCTCCAAGCTGCCCTCCGGCACGCAGGAGAAGGCGCGGGCGGCGGCGCAGGTCAAGCAGGCGAAGAACATCGTGTTCAAGGTGCCGGCCAACACCACCGTCGTGGGCGTGCCCGGCACCAAGGCCGGGATCACCGGCGGCATGCTGCAAGTACAGAGCGTGGACAACGTCATCGTGCGGAACCTGACCTTCGCCGCCACCCAGGACTGCTTCCCGCAGTGGGACCCGACGGACGGGGACAGCGGCAACTGGAACTCGCAGTACGACGCCGTGACCCTGCGCGGTGCCACGCATGTCTGGGCGGACCACAACACGTTCACCGACGCGCCCGGCCTCGACACCGCCGACCCGACGTACTACGGCCGCCAGTACCAGATCCACGACGGCGACCTCGACATCACCAAGGGCTCGGACCTGGTGACCGTCGAGCGCAACCAGTTCACCAACCACGACAAGACGATGCTCATCGGCAGCAGCGACACCGACAGCGTCGGCAAGCTGCGCGTCTCCATCCACCACAACGTGTGGAAGGGCATCGTGCAGCGCGCTCCGCTGGCCCGGATCGGGCAGATCCACATCTACAACAACTACTACGACACCACGAACCTCAACGGGTACGTGCTCCAGTACAGCGTCAACTCACGGGCCAAGGCCCAGGTGGTGGCGGAGGACAACTACTGGAAGACGTCCGCCAGTCAGAAGGTCAGCAAGCTGTTCAGCGGTGACGGGACCGGGTCGATCGCGGGCGGCGGCAACCTCGTCAACGGAACGGCCACCGACCTCGTCGCCGCCTACAACGCCGCCAACTCCAAGAAGCTGAAGACCACCGTGAACTGGACGCCGACCCTCACGGCCGGCCTGGAGACCTCCGCCAAGAACCTGCCGACGGAGCTCTCGACCACCACTGGGGCCGGGGTGCTCAAGTAGCGATCGCGCTCCGGAGCCGCAACTTCCCTTGCCGGCAGGGCAGTTGCGGCTCAGCTGTCGTACGTCCCGTCCCACGGCGGGCCGAAGGCGTGCCGGTCCGGGTACAGCTCGGCCCAGCTGCCGTCCTCGTCCTCCTCGACCAGCAGGCCGAACAGGACGCCGTCCACGGTGCGTTGGAAGGGCCGGACCGCGATGTCGGTGTAGCTGCGGCGGGGGAGGGCGCGGAGCAGTTTCGCCAGGTGGATGCGGGCCTGCGAGAGGACCGAGTCGTCGCCGTGCGGGGCGCGTTGCTGTTCAGCCCAGGTGCCGGCGCACCAGATCTCCGAGTCGCGGTAGCGGCCCGCGGCGTCGAAGGTGTGGAGCACCGTGTAGAGACGTTTCTGCTCTTCCCAGCCGTCGGCGGGACGGAAACCCTGTGGGAACGCGTAGGTGACCGACGCCAGGAACTGACCGTCCGCGTAGCGGCCGACGGCGCCGCTGCGCTGATTCGGGTCGTAGGCGATCGGGATGACCTCGGGGACTGCCATGGCGGCACCTTACGGGTTGGCGCGAACACGTCTACGTCGGGGTCCGTCACCGAGCCCGCATGACCTCGCTGAGTTGACCCGGGGTCAATGGTGGCACCGCGATGGGATGCGCCGCACCAGCCCGCAGGCCGTCGAGGAAGAACGCCAGGCAGCGGCGCCAGATGTCGGGGGCCGTCGTCATCGACTCCCGGATCACCTGGGACATCGCCCAGATCAGGGTGACCAGGTCCTCCGGCTCGAAATCGGGGCGCAACTGCCCGCTGTCCCGGGCCCGTTCGATGATCTCCTCCGCACGCAGAAAGCCGCGGTGACAGGCCTGTTCGACCTCCCCCGCCGGCCGGAACCGCTGTGCCAGCGCGTCATTGAGGCCGTGGTCCTCGGCCTGCAGCGCGAAGAGTCCCTCGATGTACCCGACGAACCCGTCCCAGGGGTCCGGAGCCGCCAGCGCCGTCTCGGTGATCCGCTCCATCGCGGCCAGCCGCTCCGGGAAGATCGCGTCCCAGAACGCCTCCCGGGTCGGGAAGTGGTTGTACAGCGTGCCGATGCTGACCCCGGCCCGCCGGGCGATCTCCTCCAACGACGCGTCGAGACCACGTTCGCCGAACACCTCGGTGGCGGCGGCGAGCAGTTTGGCGCGGTTGCGCGCGGCGTCGGCCCGCAGGGGTTTGGGGGTGGGGGCGGGGGCGGACGTGGGCTGGTGCATGGCTCCATCATACGGAACTTGAGGCGGCCCTCAGGTTCCGTGCTACGGTCGGGAAGGTAAGTTGAGAGCGCCCTCAAGTTATTGACCGGAGTGCGAACCCGACCCGAAGGGCACCGTCATGTCCCGATCCGCCACGGAAGAACCCAAGGTCGCCGTCGTCATCGGGGTCGGCCCCGGCCTCGGCATGTCCGTCGCCCATCGCTTCGGCCGTGAGGGGTACACGGTGGCCGTGGTGTCCCGCAGCGACACCCGGCACGCCGACTACGTCGCGTCACTCGCCGCGGCGGGGATCGAAGCCACGTCCTACGTCGCCGACGTGCGCGACAGCAAGCAGCTCGGCTCGGTACTCGACACTGTCGCCGAGCGGTACGGCCGTATCGACCTCGTCTACTACGGGCCGGGCGCCCTCGATCTCGACGCGCGCCGGAAAACCATCACCGAGACCGACCCCGCCGACGTCCAGGAGGCGATGAGCTGGATGTATCCGGCCGTCGACGTGGTGGGCAGGGTGCTGCCCGGCATGGTCGAGCGCGGTGGCGGTGCCTTCGTGTTCGCGGGCGGGCTCAGTGCCGTGGTGCCGATGCCCGGCCTCGGCGCGCTCGCCGTCTCCTCGGCCGCCCTGCGCAACTACGCCCTGACCCTCAACGCGGCGCTCGCCGACCAGGGTGTCTACGCCGGGAACCTGGTCATCGGCGGACTCATCGAGCGGGGCGACATCCACCGGCTGGTGACGTCGAACCCCGAGCAGTTCGGGAACGTCGGCGAGCGGACCCTCGACCCGGACGACATCGCCGACGGTGCCTGGGAGTTGGTGCGGCGACAGGATCGCGCGGAGGACACGTTCAGCGTGTTCGCCTAGGAGTCGACGCGCGGGAAGAGGACCGCGCCCTTCGTCACCGGGGAGCCGGGCGGGAGTTGCCCCCAGTCGGAGGCCTGCCGGATGTCCTGGTCCCGCAGCGGGCCCAGGGACGTCGAGGCGCCGAGGGAGTCCCACAGGTGTTGCGAGGTCTCCGGCATGATCGGGTCCAGGAGGATCGCGATCGCGCGGAGTGAGTCCGCGGCCGTGTAGAGGATCGTCGCCAGGCGGGTGCGGGCCTCGGGGGAGTCGGTCTTGGCGACCTTCCAGGGTTCCTGGTCGGTCAGATAGCCGTTGACCTGTCGGACGAAGTCGAATACGGCCAGGATGCCGCCCTGGAAGTCGAGTTGGTCGCCGATACGGTGGTCCGCCTCCGAAGTCGCCGTGAGCAGGGCCGACTTGAGTGAGCGCTCGGCCTCGGTCTCCTCCCCCGGCGCGGGCAGCGTCCCGTCGAAGTACCTCGCCGTCATCGCGGTCACCCGGGACGCCAAGTTGCCGTAGCCGTTGGCGAGTTCGCTGGTGTAGCGGGCGGTGAAGTCCTCCCAGGAGAAGGAGCCGTCCTGGCCGAAGGCGATCGCGCGCAGGAAGTACCAGCGGTAGGCGTCCACGCCGAAGTGCGCGGTCAGGGTCTCGGGGCTGATGCCGGTCAGGTTCGACTTGGACATCTTCTCGCCGCCGACCAGGAGCCAGCCGTTGGCGGCGATCCGGCCCGGCAGCGGCAGGCCGTTGGCCATGAGCATCGCCGGCCAGATCACCGCGTGGAAGCGGAGGATGTCCTTGCCGACGAGATGGACGTCCGCCGGGAACGTCGCCTCGAATTTCTCGGGGTTCTCGTTGTAGCCCACCGCCGTCGCGTAGTTGAGGAGCGCGTCCACCCAGACGTAGATGACATGCGACTCGTCCCAGGGGACCTTGACGCCCCAGTCGAACGTCGAGCGGGAGATCGACAGGTCCTGGAGGCCCTGGCGGACGAAGTTCACGACCTCGTTGCGGGCCGAGGCGGGCTGGATGAAGTCCGGGTGGGCGTCGTAGTGGGCGAGGAGACGGTCGCCGTACTCGCTCAGCTTGAAGAAGTAGTTCTCCTCCTTGAGGAGTTCCACCGGGCGTCGGTGGATGGCGCACAGCGGAGCCCCACTGCCGTCCTCCGCCTGGATCAACTCGCTCGGGAGCTTGTACTCCTCGCAGTAGACGCAGTACGGGCCCTCGTAACCGCCCTTGTAGATCTCGCCCTTGTCGTACAGGTCCTGCACGAACTCCTGGACGCGGTCCGTGTGCCGGCGTTCCGTCGTGCGGATGAAATCGTCGTTGGAGATGGCGAGATGAGCCCAGAGAGGCTTCCAGGACTCCTCGACCAGGCGGTCCGCCCACTCCTGCGGGGGCACGCCGTTCGCCTCCGCCGTGCGCTGGATCTTCTGGCCGTGCTCGTCCGTGCCCGTCAGGAACCAGACGTCCTCCCCGCGCCGGCGGTGCCAGCGGGCGAGGACGTCCGCGGCGACGGTGGTGTAGGCGTGGCCGAGGTGGGGGGCGTCGTTGACGTAGTAGATGGGGGTCGTGACGTAGTAGGACTTCACCGGGTCAGCCCTGGTCTCCGCCGAAGCGCTCCTTGTACGTCTCCAGATCCTCTTCCGTGAGCTTCGCGAAGAGGACCGGGGGGACGGTGAAGGGGGTGCCCGCGGGGACGGTGGTGAGGGACTTCGCCTCTTCGGGCGAGACCCACGTTGCCTTGTCGTCCGGGAGTGAGAACGCTGCGCGCATCGCCGCCGAGGAGGACGGGATGAAGGGTTCCGAGACCACCGCGTAGAGGTGGATCAGGTTCATCGCGGTGCGCAGGGTGAGGGCCGCGGCCTCCGGGTCGGTCTTGATCTCCAGCCAGGGGGCCTTCTCCTCCAGGTAGGAGTTGCCGGCCGACCACAGGGCGCGGAGCGCCGCCGCGGCCTTGCGGAACTGGAGGGCCTCCATCTGGGTCTCGTACTCCGCGAGCAGGTCGGCGATCTGCTCGCCCAGCTTCGTCTCCGGCTCGCCTGCCGCCCTGCCTGCCGGGACCTCGTCGCCGAAGCGCTTCTTCGAGAAGGAGAGGACCCGGTTGACGAAGTTGCCGAGGGTGTCGGCCAGGTCCTTGTTCACCGTGGCGGTGAAGTGCTCCCAGGTGAACGACGAGTCGTCCGACTCGGGGGCGTTGGCGATCAGGAAGTAGCGCCAGTAGTCCGCCGGGAGGATGTCCAGGGCCTGGTCGGTGAAGACGCCGCGCTTCTGGGACGTGGAGAACTTGCCGCCGTAGTACGTCAGCCAGTTGAAGGCCTTGACGTAGTCGACCTTCTTCCACGGCTCGCGGATGCCGAGCTCGGTGGCCGGGAACATCACCGTGTGGAACGGGACGTTGTCCTTCGCCATGAACTCCGTGTAGCGGACGGTCGCGTCCGCCTCGTACCACCAGGACTTCCAGTCGCGGGTCTCGCCCTCGGGTGCCGCGTCCGACCATTCCTTGGTCGCGCCGATGTACTCGATCGGGGCGTCGAACCAGACGTAGAAGACCTTGCCCTCCGCCGCCAGCTCCGGCCAGGTGTCCGCGGGGACCGGGATGCCCCAGTCCAGGTCTCGGGTGATCGCGCGGTCGTGCAGACCTTCGGTGAGCCACTTGCGGGCGATGGAGGAGGCGAGCTGCGGCCACTCCTCCTCGTGGGCCGCGACCCACTCCTCGACCTCGTGCTGGAGCTTCGACTGGAGGAGGAAGAGGTGCTTGGTCTCCCTGACCTCCAGGTCGGTGGAGCCGGAGATCGCGGACCGGGGGTTGATGAGGTCGGTCGGGTCCAGGACCCGGGTGCAGTTCTCGCACTGGTCGCCGCGGGCCTTGTCGTAGCCGCAGTGGGGGCAGGTGCCCTCCACATAGCGGTCCGGGAGGAAACGGCCGTCGGTGGGCGAGTACACCTGGCGGATCGCGCGCTCTTCGATGAAGCCGTTCTCGTTCAGGCGGCGGGCGAAGTGCTGCGTGATCTCCCTGTTCTGGGGGGAGGAGCTGCGGCCGAAGTAGTCGAAGGCCAGCGCGAAGCCGTCGTAGACCGCCTTCTGCGCGTCGTGGGCCTGCGCGCAGAACTCGGCGACCGGGAGGCCCTGCTCCTTCGCGGCCAGTTCCGCGGGGGTGCCGTGTTCGTCCGTCGCGCAGATGTACAGGACGTCGTGGCCGCGCTGGCGGAGATAGCGGGAGTACACGTCCGCCGGGAGCATGGACCCCACCATGTTGCCCAGGTGCTTGATCCCGTTGATGTACGGAAGGGCGCTGGTGATGAGGTGTCGAGCCATCGGGGGGTTGCTCCCAGGTCGGTGTGTTGCTGTTGGTGCGAACCTTGAAATCGTAGCCGACACGGGTATGCCGCCCGCCTCCCGTTTTACGGGGTGGGAAGCGGGCGGCACAGGGGTTTCGGTGGGTTTCGGTGCTACGGGCGCCAGTCGATCAGTACGCCGTCGTAGAGCTCGGCGTCCGTGAGCTCCAGGGGGGTCGGGCCCGCGTGGAAGAAGGCCGTGTTGTCGGTCTTCAGCTTGCGGAGGTAGTCGAAGGCCTTGTTCTCGTGGTCGCCGAACGCGACGAACGAGAAGAACACGGAGGCGTGCGACTTCGCGGCGTCGGTCAGGGACTGGGTCGCCGGGGTCTTCGCGTCCGGGGCGCCGTCCGTCTGGAAGACGACGAGGGCGGGGGTGCCGGGGGTGGCGTTCTTGTCGTAGTGCGCGAGTACGGCTTCTACGGCGGCGTGGTAGCTGGTGCGGCCCATGCGGCCGAGGCCGGCGTGGGCCTCGTCGATCGCGTTCTCGGGGGAGGTGGGGGTGAGGTCGGTGGTGCCGTCGACTTCGGTGGAGAAGAAGACGACGTGGACCTTGGCCTCGGGGTCCAGATGGGCTGCCAGGGCTACGGTCTGGTCGGCGAGGGCCTGTGCGGAACCGTCCTTGTAGTACGGGCGCATGCTCGCGGAGCGGTCCAGGACGAGGTAGAGCTTCGCTCGGGTACCGGTGAGGTTGGCCTTGGCGAGGGCGACGGCGGCGGAGTCGCTGCCGACGATCTCGGCCTCGGCTTCGCCATCGGCCTCGAAACTGTTCCCACCCGCACCGCCCGTGACGGTTTCGTCGTCGGGTGCGGGTGGCCCCTGTGGGGCGGAATCGCCGTCGGCGGCTGCGGCCACGGGTTCGAGGGTGGTCGCCTCGGCTGCGGGCTCCGGTTCGGGGGTGACCTCGGCGACGGGTTCTGCGACGGGTTCTGCGACGGGTTCTGCGACGGGCTCCGGCTCGGCTTCCGGCTCCGCCTCGGGGGCGGTCTCCGCGACCACCTCGGGCTCGGCTTCCGGTTCCGGCGTGACGTCGGCGACCGGCTTCACCTCGGGCTCGGGCTCGGCGACCGGCTTCGCTTCGGCCTCCGCGACCGGCTCGACGACCGGTTCGGGCTCGGGCTCCGGCGTCACGTCGGCGGCAGGCTCCGCTTCCGCTTCTGCCTCCGGCTCGGCGATCGGCTCGGCCTCCGCCTCCGGCGTCACCTCAGCGGCAGGCTCGGCCTCAGTCACAGGCGCCGCCTCTGCCTCGACAACCGCCTCCGCCTCCGCGACCGGCTCAGCAACAGCCTCGGTCACCGGCTCGGCAACGGTCTCAGACACGGGCTCGGCAACAGCCTCGGTCACCGGCTCAACGGCAGCCTCAGTCGTCGGCTCAACCGCAACCTCAGTCACCGGCTCGGCAACAGCCTCGGCCGCTGGCTCAATCGCAGCCTCGGTCGCCGGCTCAACAACAACCGGCTCCCGTTCCGCCGCAGCCCCGGTACCCTCCGTCCCTTCCTCCGACGTCGTCGGCTTCGGGACCGTCACGTTGTCGAAGGCCAGTGCCACGAGCTCGTGCTCGTCGTCCTCCAGGGTGGAGGACGGGCGGGGTTCCGGGACCTGGGGTGTTGCCGCAGGTGACGGGGTCGGCGTCGAGGTGAGTTCGGGTTCTGTGGAGGGGGACGGGACCTTCGCGTCCGGTTCCACGGTGGTCGGCTGCTCTTGCGAAGGAGTGCGTTCCGCACCCTCTGCTCCGGCGGCACGCTCCTTGCGTGACCTGCCGAATGCATTCCGCAGGAGAGTGAGAATGCCCATGTGCGCAACCCTTCGCGTGAGTTGAAGCCGTCAATCCCTGGCCAGGACGGACACGTAAGGTTAGCGGCCCCGGACGGCGATCTTAGGCAGGGGCAAGGCGCGTGGGACGCGCTCTGTCAACACCCCCGGTTTCAGCCGCCACTTCGCACGCCCGTTCACCGGCCCGTTCGTCGGTTCGTTCACTTGTCGTTCATGAGTCATGGGGTCGTGTCAGTGGTGCCCTCTACGGTGCCTTTCATGACGGACGCGAGGCACACGACGGACACGACGGACATGACGCAGGCCGAGGACACGGGACACTGGATACACCGTCCGCTCCCGCACCACGACGAGGTCAACGTCGTCTTCTTCCGGGGGATGTCGTTGGACGCGCTCACGCGAGAACTCCTCGCCGTGCAGCGCATCCCGCTCGCGTACGCCAAGGACACCGGGTGGGGGCTGGTCATGCACGACATGTTCGGCTGGAACAGCGACGACTACGACCTCACCCACTACGGGCAGGTGTGCCGCGGCGGCGGTGAACTCGTCGTCATCGTCACGGAACCGTGTCTCGCCAAGGCGCACGGGCCCGCGTTCGAGTACTACCGCGACGGACGTCTCGTCAGCGGGTTCAGCTTCGAGACCCCGTACTACGGCGTCGGTGACGAGCCCGATCTGCTGGCGTCCGCCCTCACGGCGGCGCGGCTGATCGGGCCGCACGCGGAACTCGACCGGGACGACCAGGAGGAACGGATCGCGCGGGTGATCTCGGACTTCTTCGCGCTCCCCGATCTCGAACTGCCCTGATCTCAGTGGGGCGATGCGATCGCCCGTGCCGCCGCGACCTCCTGCCGCAGTGGCTCCAGCACGCTGTCCGCCGGGCCCGTCAGATCCGTACGGACTTCTACCAGCACCTCCGACTCGCGTACGCCCTGCGACAACTCCCTGAGTTGGAGGGCTACTTGGGCCACCTCGGCCGGTGACGGCGGGGGTGCTCCGTGCTTCACCCGGACCCTCGCCGCCGTCGTCGCGTCGACGATCCGTTCCACGGCGACGACCAGGGGCAGCCAGCCCGCTGCCCGGCGGCCGGTGGGCGGGGGTTCGGTGAGGGCGCGTTGGAACTCGGTGCGGATGACGGACAGGTCGCGGTAGAGGCGGCGGCGCATGCGGGCACGGGCGGCCGGGTCGACCTCCGCACCCGAGGCACCCGAGGCACCCGAGGCACCGGATGTGCCGGATACGCCGGATGTGCCGAACGCCGAGTCCACGTACCGTGCCGTGTCCGCGACCGCCTCCGCCAGGCGGTCGCCTACCCGCGTGTGCCAGCTCTCCGGCCAGAGCAGGTAGCCGGCGACCAGCGCGATGCCGCAGCCGATCAGCGAGTCCACCAGGCGGGGGAGCAGCAACGCCGTGCCCTGGTGGTTCAGGACGTCGGAGAGGAGCAGGATCACCGGCGTGATCGCCATCGTCTGATAGCCGTAACCCCTTGGTGTCAGGGCCGGGATCAGCGGGGCCAGGAGGAGCAGGACCAGTACGTCCCACCAGCCCCTCGGTACCGCCGACAGGACCGCCGCCGCGATCACCAGTCCCGCCACCGTGCCGAGCGCGCGCAGCAGGGCCCGGGAGAAGACCGAGCCGAAGTCGGGCTTGAGGACGAAGGTGATGGTCAGGGCCACCCAGTACGAGCGCGGTACCGGGACGGACGACACCAGCACCTGCGCCAGGCCGATGCAGACCGCCAGGCGTAGGCCGTAGCGCCAGGAGCCCGAGGACAGCAGGACGTTGCGGGCGGCTCTCGCGGCCCTGATGCGGAGTGCCGCCGGGCGGCCCAGGCGGTCGTCGATGCCCCTCGGGTCCACGTCCGGGGCCGTGACCACCTCCGCCGCGTGGCGCAGGGCGTGGTCGATCGCGCGGGTTGTCTCGCCGGTGGGGGTGGGGAGGTCGAGCCCTATCGGGCCGGTGTAGCCGGTCTCGACGGCCTGCGCGAGGTGGCGGACCGTCTCGCGGATCTGGGGTGGGAGCGGGTGGCCCGACTGGTGGACGGCGGGGGCTGCCTCGACCACCGGGGTGATGGCGTTCAACTGGGCCAGCAGGCGGGTCAGTTCGGGGCTGCGGCCGTGGTGGCGGGCTCGGCGGGCGAGGACCAGGTCGTAGGACTGGTTGAGGGATTGGGTGACGGACTGGCGGGCGGCGTCGTAGCCGGCCGTCGGGTCGTCGCCGCACGTCGCGAGGAGGTCGGCGACGGTGCGGTAGGTGTTCGCCACCGCCGATCGCTCCGGGATTCCGGAGCGCAACGGCCAGGCCAGCAGGGCCAGGAGGAGGACCAGGAGGCCGCCGCCGGACATCAGGACAGGGGCCAGCCACCACGCGCCGGGGAGCGGAAGTCCCGCGCCGATCACCGAGTTGAGGAGCAGGAGCAGGCCGGATACGGAGGCCACTGCGCCGATCGTCGAGATCATCCCGGAGACGAGCGCGATGCCGGTGAGCGCGGCGACGGCATACCAGCCGTGGCCGTACACCGCGGAGCCGAGCGTGACGCCGATGGCGCCGAAGAGCTGGGGGATCGCGATGTTGAGGATGCGCATGCGGTAGGCGTCGGCGGTGTCGCCGATGACGCCGGAGAGGGCGCCCATGGAGGCGAGGGCGCCGTAGGCGGTCTGTCCGGCGGCGAGGCCGATGGTGAGGGGGAGGGCCATCGCTACGGCGGCGCGGGCGATGGCAGGCCAGTTGAGGGGGGCCTGCGGGGGCTGGAGGTTCCTCACCAGCCAGTCGGGGGGTGTGAGGCCGATGGGGAACTCGCGGGACATGCGCCCATTATGGGCAGCCCCCGAAGTTATTCGTGCTGGTGGAGTGCGATGTCGACGAGCAGGGCGCGGTGGTCGGTGTCGGCGAGGTCGAGGAAGCGGGCGCTGTTCGCGGAGAAGTCCGGGGACAGGAGGACGTGGTCGATCTGGGTGCCGAAGGTGGGGGCGAACCTCTCCGGCCAGCTGGAGGTGCGGGGGTGCCCGGCGAGGCGGGCCGCGTCGCGCAGGCCCGTGTCCAGGATGTGGCGGAAGGCCGCGTGGTCCTGGGAGGAGTTGAAGTCGCCGGCGAGGATCGTGGGGGTGGTGGGGTCCGCGGACGCGTAGGTGCGGAGCCTGCCGAGTTCGCGGTGCCACAGGGCGACCTGGCGCGGCAACGGGGGCATGGGGTGCGCGAGTTGGAGCCGTACGGAATGGCCGTCCACATCGGCCACCGCGCCCGGCATGCCCATCGTGCCGGTCACGCCCTTCGTGCCCTTGAGGGGGAAGCGGCTGAGGATGATCGAGCCGTGGGAGCCGGCCGCGACGACCGCCTGCCGGTAGGGGAACTCGGTGTCGAAGTCCCGGCGCAGCGTGGCCTGGCAGGTGTACTCGCACTCCTCCACGAACACCACGTCCGGCCGCTCCCGCCGGATCACCGGGACCAGGGAGCCGGTGCCCTGCCCGAACTCGACGTTCGAGGTCAGCACCCGGAACTCGGCGAGCGCGGGCCCGCTCGGGTCGTCGCTCTTCCCGTACGGCTCGATGAACCACGCCAGCAGTCCGAGCAGCGCTACGCCCCAGACCAGGCCGAGCCGCCACCGGGTGAGGAGTGCGAGGAGCAGTCCGAAGCCGGTGGGGGCGAGCAACCAGGGCAGGAAGGCGAGGAGTTGGGGGACGGGGGTGATGCCGTCCGTGTCGGCCGCACGGCAGCCGACGACCACGCTCACCACGGCGAACAGCAGTCCGGCGCACCAGCTCGCGAGGCGTCGCCCGCGGTGGCGTTCGGGTACGAAGTCGGCGGCGGTCCACTCGGTGGTCGTGGTGCCCAAGGGGTGACCTTCCGCCGGTGGACGCAGATGCCCGAAATCATCCCACGTGTGCCAGGAACTCCCCCAGGATCTCGTTGAACTCCTTCGGGCGTTCCAGGTTGGGCAGATGGGCCGCGCCCTCGATCACGCGGAGCGTGGAGTCGGGGAGCGCCGCGTGCATCGCCTCCGCGTCGGAGACCGGGGTGTAGGTGTCGTCCGCGCCCACGACCACCAGGGCCGGGACCGTCACCCGGGTCAACAGGTCGCGGTAGTCCGGGCGTTGGGCCCGGGCGCGCAGGGCCGCCGCGGCGCCCTCGGGGTGCGTGGCCGTCATCATGCGGTGGACGTGCGCCTTGACCGGGGCGTCCGCGTGCGGGGCCACCATCCGCTCCAGGACCTCGTCGGCGTAGCCGCCCATGCCTTCGCGCAGGAGGCGGTCGGCGGTGGTGTCCCGGGTGCGGGCCGCCTCCGGTGTGTCCGCCGCCGGGAAGGTGTCGGCGAGGACCAGGCCCCGGACGCGGTCGGGGAACCGGCCGTAACAGTCCATCGCGATCTGGCCGCCCATCGACAGCCCGGCCAGCACGCACGTCTCCACCTTCAACCCGTCCAGCAGCGCCTCGATGTCGGTGGCGAAGTCCGAGAAGCGGGTGATGGCGGGGATCGAGGGGGAGGCGCCGTAGCCGCGCAGGTCGGGGGCGACGACCCGGCGGGCGGGGGAGAACGCCTCGATCTGCGGGGTCCACATCGTGTGGTCGAAGGGGTGGCCGTGGATGAGGACAAGGGGGAGATAAGGGGAAGTAAGGGGTGGCATGTGATCGACCCTAGATCCGCTCGACTCATCGGTGCAATAAGATCTTTGCCCTCGGTGCAATGTGAGGAAAGAGATTTAGGTGGGGGTGGCTCTGTGAGTGACTACCGGCGGATCGCCGACCGCATCGCGGACGACATCGCCTCCGGACGGCTCCGGCCGGGCCAACAGCTGCCCCCGCAACGGGTGTTCGCCCGGCGGCGCGGGATCGCCGGGTCGACGGCCGGGCGGGTGTACGCCGAACTCGTGCGGCGGGGACTGGTGGTGGGGGAGGTCGGGCGCGGCACCTTCGTACGGGCCGCGGCGGCGGGGCCGTACGGGCAGGCCCTCATCGAGGCGCCGGCTGCGGCAACCTCCCCGAACTCCGCGCCGGTGAACCTGGAGCTCAACTACCCTTCCGCGCCCGGTCAGTCGGAGCTGCTCGCCCCCGCCCTCGCGCCCCTTCTCCGCCCGGACGTGCTGACCGAGGCGCTGCGGCCGGCCCCGGCCAACGGCACGGCGGCGGCCCGTGAGGCGGCGGCCGACCTGCTCGCCACCCCCGGCTGGCGTCCCGATCCCGGCCGGGTCCTCTTCGCGGGCAACGCCCGGCAGGCCATCGCCGCCACCCTCGCCTCCCTGGTCCGGCCGGGCGGCCGGGTCGGGGTGGAGCCGTTGACGTATCCACTGGTCAAGCAGATCGCGGCGCGCCTCGGCATCACCCTCGTCGCGCTGGAGGCGGACGGCGAGGGGCCGCGCCCGGAGTCCGTCGCCGCCGCGCACCGCACCGCGCCCCTCTCCGCCCTCTATCTCCAGCCGACGCTGCACAACCCGACCTCGGTGACGACGAGCGAGCCGCGGCGCGTCGAAATCGCCCGTGTGGTGCGGGAGTTGGGGCTGCCCGTCGTCGAGGACCGCATCTGGTCCTTCCTCCATCCGCACTCCCCCGCGCCGCTCGCCGCGCACGCCCCCGGCCTCGTCCATGTCGTCGACGGGCTGTCCAAGCGGGTCGCCCCGGGGCTCACCGTCGGTTTCCTCGTCGTACCGGAGCAGCGGGTCGACGCGGTGGCCGCCGCGGTCCGCTCGGGCGGGTGGAGCGCGGGGCGGTTCGCGCTGGAGGCGGGGACGCGGTGGACGGCGGACGGGACGGTGGCACGGCTGGTGGCCGCGAAGCGGGCGGACGCGGCGGGGCGACAGCGGCTCGTCGCCGAGGAGTTGGCCGGGTTCGCCGTACGGTCCGATCCGCTCACCTATTACGCCTGGTGGGAGTTGCCCGCGCCGTGGCGGGCGGACACGTTCACGGCCGCGGCGGCGGCGCTCGGGATCGCCGTCACACCGGGGCCCGCCTTCGTGGTGGACCCGAACCGGACCCCGGACGCGGTCAGACTTGGGCTTGCGTCGGCTGCTGTGCCCGATCTGACGCGGGCGCTGCGGACGCTCGCCGGCCTCGCACGAGGCGGAGGGGCAGGAGCAGGAACTCCCCTGCCCGGCGGGCGTACCGGGTGAGCCAGGCCGCCGCGGCCACCGTCAGGCCGACGCCCAGCAGCAGCCAGGCGACCGTGCGCAGGGTCGAGGTGAGGGCGTCGTAGATCGCGCCGCCCGCCGCCGTGGAGACCTCCGCCGGCAGGTCGGCGACGGTGAAGTGGCGGCCGATCGCGAGGGCGAGGCCGAGCAGCGCGCCGCCGAGGGCCGTGCCGAGCGCGGTCGCCGTGATCGCGCGACGGCGCCGCACGGCGACGGCGATGCCGGTGACCGCGAAGACGGCGGCGGCGACGGGGAGCCAGAAGCCGGCGACTTCGAGCACGTGGAACCCCTTCCGGAGCGGGCCCAGCTCACCGGCCGGGAGAACCGCGACCTCGGTGTGTTCGACCGGGATGCGGTTCGCCAACAGGAGGTTGTCGTGGGCGAGTTGACGTTTGATGTGGGTGGTCAGCGGGGCGAGGTCGACGGTGACCGTGCCGCTCTGGCGGTCGTCCTCCAGGGCCTGGAGCACGGCGTCGTGGGTCGCGCGGTTGCCCTCGTCCCAGGCCAGGCGGAAGGCCTCGGTCCTGGTGAACGAGCGCACCGCGTCGTGCACGAACGGCGCCATCGTGCCCTGTGTCCCGTCCACATGGACCTCGCGCAGGATGCCCGCGCCGACCGTGTCCGCGATGACGTTCCGTACGTCCGGGTCGGCCGCGAGGGGCGCCATCGTCGTGACGTAGCGGCCGGAGTCGGTCAGCCCGTACGCCGCCCAGGCCGCCAGCGCGCCGAAGGGCGTGAGGAGGCAGGCGAGGGCGACGAGTACGGCCGACAGGGCGCTCCGGAGACGTGGGGGCACCCCTTCAGGACAGGGCCGGGGGGCGTGGTGCGCGAGCGGGTTGACTGCATTCGGGTGCAAGGTCCAGCCGAACGGGCGGGTGGGGTTGCGGAAACCCCCGGAACCCTCCGAAACCCTTGGCGGAACTGGGGATTCCGCCCTCCGGTGGAGGGTTCACCCGAACGGGTGTTTCCTGGAGCTGGGGAGAAGGAGGCCGAACATGCGCACCACTCCGGCCCTGCGGACTCTGGCCGCGGCCCTGCTCACCGGTGGCACTCTCGCCGTCGCGGCGGCGGGCACCACGGCGGCGGCAGCACCGCCCACGTACGCCGAAGGACATGGCGGTGGCGGCGGTGGCGGCAGTCCGATCTGGGGCACGATCGTCTCCCGCACGGATCTGAACGTGCGGCAGTCACCCACCACTCAGTCCCCCGTCGTTGACGCGCTCTCACCGGGCAGTCAGGACCGCGTCCAATGCGTGGTCAGGGGACAGAGCGTCAACGGGAACTCCGACTGGTACTGGCTCGTCGGCGCGCAGGGCTGGGCGAGCGCCGCCTTCGTCGACACCGGCGGCCAGCGGGTGCCGTCCTGCTCGGACCCCTGTCCGGGCTGGAAGGACGGCGGCAACTCGAACTCCGGCTGGAACAACAACTCCGGCAACTCCAACTGGAACAACGACCCGAACTGGACCGACAACTCGTCCGCGTGGAGCACTTCGGCCTCCGGGTCCTGGAGCGTCTCGGGCTCGTGGAGCTGGAGCGCCTCCGGCTCCTCGTCCGGCGGCGGCATCTGGAACTGGGCGCCGTAAGGGAGAAGGGGAAAGGAGTGGGCCCCGGCCGACCGGCCGGGGCCCACTCCTTGTGCCGTACGACGTCAGCGGATGCGGTTGCCCGCTCCGTCCTCGCGCGTGTAGTAGCGGTAGAAGAACACCAGGAACACGCCCGCCGTGGTCGCGAGCCCGACGGCCGTGGACCGCAGCACGCTCTCGCCGCTCTGGCTGTACAGGAAGCCGAGCGCGGCGCCCGCGAAGCCGGACTTCACCAGCGAGTGCAGTTCGCGCTTCAGCAGCGGCGCGAACCGTGCCACCGCCAGGCACAGCACGATGAACGCCAGCGCGGTCACGAAGCCGAACAGGATGTTCCAGCCCGTGATGGGACCGCCGCTGCGACGGTTGGCCGCCGCCCAGTAGCCGTAGACGAGCCCCAGGACGACCGGGATCGCCACGCTCGCCACGCGGTGGACGCGTACGTCGAAGATGTCGGGCAGACCGCTCGGGGCGGTGAATCCGCCCGAGCCCGGCGTGGGTGCCGCTTGAGCCATGAGAGCACTCCTCTCTCTCGCCCCCGTCTACCAATGCACACCCCGGGGGAGGCGGTGGCAAGTCGGGGTGCGGCCTTGGTTGCCCCATGTTTCGCTGGGGCGCATGAAGCTCGTACTCTTCGGCGCCACCGGCATGGTCGGCAGCCGGATCGCCACCGAGGCGTCGGCCCGCGGACACCAGGTCCTCGCGGTCAGCCGCTCCGGACAGTCACCGCTCCCCGGGATCACGGCCACGGCGGCCGACGCGGCCGACCGGGAGAGGGTGGCGGAGGTGGTGCGCGGCGCCGACGCCGTCGCCTCCGCGTGCGTACCGCCCCGCGACGGCAGCGACCCGCGCGGGCCCTTCCTCGCCCTGAACGAGGCACTCGTGGCGGGCGTCCGCGCGGCCAGTGTCGGGCGGCTGATGGTCGTCGGCGGCGCCGGCGGCCTGGAGGTCGCCCCCGGCCAGGCGCTCAGCGACCAGCCCGGCTTCCCCGAGGCCTACCTCCCGGAGGCCCACGCCCACCGCGACGTCCTCGCCTACTACCGCGCCCTCGACGACGGCCTCGACTGGACCTACGTCTCCCCCGCCGCCGAGATCGCCCCCGGCACCCGCACCGGCCGCTTCCGCGTCGGCGGCGACGAGTTCATGACCGACGACCAGGGCCGCAGCTTCGTCAGCGCCGAGGACTACGCGGTCGCCTTCGTCGACGAACTGGAGCAGGACGCCCACCCGCGCAGCCGGATGTCGGTCGCGTACTGACGGCCGTGAACGGCCGCGGACTCAGACCGGTGCGCTACGGCGATACCAGCCGCTCCGCGTTCGACCGGCTGTCCGGCGCCGGGCGGGACCCCGACGCGCTCCGGCGCCAGCAACTGCTGCGCGTCGGCGGTCGCAGCGTCGCCTGGGTGCCGCCGCTGCTGGTGCTCGTCACCATCCTGCTCGTCGACTGGTACACCAGCGGTGAGTTCCGGACCGTCTCGTGGATCGTCCTCGTGCCCGGTATCGCCGCGGCGATCTGCGGGGTGCGGGGCACCGCCGTGTTCGCGGTCCTCGGCCTGGCCACCTACGCCCTCGCCGACCACGCCTGGCCGCGCCAGTACCAGACCGGCCTGCCCGACTTCATCCTCGTCGGCGTCGGCGGTGTCCTAGCCGTACTGGCCTGCGCCGTCCGGGTGCGCGGCGAGCGCCGCATGCTGCACATGCGGGACGTCGCCGAGACCACCCGCCGCACCCTGCTGCGCCCGCTGCCGCCGGGCTGGGGCGGCCTCGACCACGCGGCCGTCTACCTCGCCGCCGACGCCGTCGCCCGCGTCGGCGGCGACTTCTACGACATCCAGCCCGGCCTGCACGGCACCCGCGCCCTCGTCGGCGACGTCCAGGGCAAGGGCCTCGGCGCGGTGGAGGCGGCGGCCGCGCTGCTCGGCACGTTCCGCGAGGCCGGGTACCACGAACCGGACCTTGCGACGGTCGCCGCCCGGCTGGAGATCCGGATGCTGCGCCACGGCAGGCATCTCGCCGCCCTCGGCCGCGAGGACGTCGACCGTTTCGCCACGGCCGTCCTGCTGAGCTTCCCGGCCGCCGACCCCGGCACGGTCGAGGTCGTCAACTTCGGTCACGAACCCCCGCTGGTGGTCGGCCCGTCCGGCGTACGGTCCCTGCCGCCCGGACACGGACTCCCGGTCGGGCTGGGCGAGTTGGCGGGCATGGACGGTCCGCCGCCGACGATCCGCATCACCCTCGCGCCCGGCGAGACCCTTCTCGTGGTCACCGACGGAGTGACCGAGGCACGAGACAGCGCGGGCGTCTTCTATCCGCTCAAGTCCCGTGTCGCCGAGGGCGTTTCGGCCGATCCGCGCCTCGCCGACCCGGACCGTCTCGTCGCCTACGTCCGCGACGGCACCCTGGCCCACTGCGGCGGACACCTCGCCGACGACACCACGATCTTCGCGGTACGGCGGTCCTGACATCACCCTTTGCAGCAGCAGAGGTTGGGCAGAGGTTACGGTGCTGCGGTACGAAGTGATCGACGTGATCGACGTGATCGACGTATTCGCTGTGATCGACGGTTCGGGGGAGGGTGTATGCCTGGGACGGTGTTGCTGCTCGCGGCCTCGCCGGTGGGCAAGGGGCGTCTGGTGGACGCGGCGTCCGTGCTCCCGGTCCTCGCGGCCGTCGCCCCGGCCGTGCTGTCCGGCACGGAGACCGCCAACGTTGTCGAACTCGCCGACCCGTTGGAGCCGCAGGCGGTGCTCACCCGGTTGCGGGCCGCCGCCACCGCCCCCGGCCCGCTGACCGTGTTCGTCACCGGCCAGCTCCAACTCGACCGGAAACAGCACCTTCCGCACCTCGCGCTGGCCCGCACGACTTCGGCGACCGTCCGCTACACCGGGTTCCCCTGGGCCTGGGTCCGCGAGGAACTGCGGTTGCGCGCACCGGGCACGACGACGCTGCTGCTCGACCTGCACGCCGACGCGGAGACCTGGCAGTGGCTGCGGGCCCGTCCGCTCGACTCGGGCCGCGCGAACGCGGTTTACGGTCGCATCGCACCGCCTCCTTCTCGGCGGGTGGTGGCTGTGCCGTCGTACATGAAGGCGGTGGCGACGATTCTGCGGAGCGGGTGGCGTCCGCCGGTGGAGCAGTTGCATCAGCAGGCGTTGGGGAGGTTGGGGGCGGAGGGGTATGCGGACGTCGTGCTTGCGGCGCCGGGGGTTGTCGGGGCCGGCGTCCCTGGGGGCTCCGCCCCCAGACCCCCATCGGCCCTGAAGGGGCCTCGTCCTCAGACTCCCCCAGAGGGGGGACCCCCAGACGGGCTGGATGATGCCGGCCGGAGCCAGAAGAGTGACAGCGACCCCCACACCGCCATCACCGACGCAGTCCAATCCGGGCGCCACACCGCCGCCGACGCCCTCGCCGCCGAGCACGAGCAGGCCGCCGTACGGGCACACGGCCGGGGTTCCGAAGAAGCGCTGCACTGGACCGAAGTCCGGGCCGATCTCGCGATGTTGGCCGGAGATCCGGTGCGCAGTTGCCGGGCCTGGCTCGCGGTGGCTGCCGCGCGGCTGGCGGCGGGACAGCCACCCGGTACACCTGCCGTCGAGGCGGCCGTGGACCGGGCCCACCACCAGTGGGGGCAGATCCGCGAACCGGCCCCCGCCCGCGAACTCGGCCTCGCGCTCGCCGAGTTGAGGAGCCGTGTCCCAGGTCGCCGCGCGGGCGCCCTGGACCACGTAAGGAAGCAGCTGCTGCAACTCCAGGCGCAGAGCTAGTCACTTCACGGTCAGCATCTCCAACGCGCCCGAGACCAGGGTCCGTACACCCGGTACGACCGTCACCAGGTCCGGTGCGAAGTTCGGACTGTGGTTGCTGGGGACCGCGTGGAACTTCTCCATCAGGTCCGTGCCGGGGGCCGCGTCCCACACGTCCGCCGAGGTGCTCGTCACGAACCAGTAGGAGTACGGCACCCCGTCCGGGACCAGGAGGGGGAAGTCCTCGCTGCCCGTCGCCGGGCCGGGGTCGAAGACCGTGCCCGCGCCGAGGACCTCGGTGTGCACGGCGGCGACTCGGCGGTCGGTGTCGGCGTCGTTGACCATCGTGGGGAGGCTGACGCCGATGGTCACCTCGGGCTCGGTCGGGCAGCCCGCGGCGAGGCACTCGCCGGACGCGATGCGGCGGATCGCGGCGATCATCCGGTCCCGTACGTCGGTGGACTGGGTGCGCAGGTTGAGGGAGATCCGGGCCGTGGTCGGGATGATGTTGTGCCGGGTGCCCGCCTCGATACGGCCCACCGTGAGGACGGCGGAGTCACGGGCCGCGATCTCCCGGGAGACGATCGTCTGAAGGCGGGTCACCAGGTACGCGGCCGTGACGACCGGGTCGACCGTCGTCTCGGGGCGGGAGCCGTGGCCGCCGCGGCCGTGGACGACGATGTCGATATCGGTGGTGGCCGACATGATCAGGCCGGGTGAGTGCGGGTAGAACCCGGCGGGTCCCGGTGCCGCGTGCTGGGCGAGCAGTACGTCCGGGCGGGGGACGCGCTCGTACAGGCCGTCGGCCACCATCGCCGCCGCGCCCGCGCCCGTCTCCTCCGCGGGCTGCCCCACCAGGACCAGCGTCCCCGACCAGGTGTCCCGCCCGGCGGCCAGCGCCCGGGCCGCACCCGCCAGCCAGGTCACGTGCAGGTCGTGCCCGCAGGCGTGCATCACGCCGGGGACCGAGGACTCGTACGACAGGCCTGTCTCCTCCTGTACCGGCAGTGCGTCCATGTCGGCGCGCAGCAGCACGGTCGGGCCGTCGCCGTTGCGGAGCACTCCGGCGACGCCGGTGCCGCCGATGCCCTCGACGGTGTCGTAGCCCGCCTCGGTGAGGCGTTCGGTGAGCTTCGTGGCCGTGCGGTGCTCCTGTGCGGACAGCTCGGGGTGGCGGTGCAGGTCCCGGTAGAAGTCCTCCAGGTCGGGGACGGGGAGGTCTGCGGTGAGGTCGAGTGCGGTGCGCGCGGCGGCGGAAGAGGTCACGAACGCAGCGTATGCGGGCCGGATGTGGATGTGCGTGCGGGAGCCCCGGCGGGACAGGGGGGATGTCCCGCCGGGGCGGCAAGGGGTGGGCGCCGTCGGCTACTTGGTGCCCTGCTCGATCGCCAGGCGCAGGATGTTCGCGATCGCCTGGAGGGTGTCGAAGTGGTAGCGGCCGATGTTCGGGGTCGCCGCCGTGTGCTGGTTGTCGAGGCGGTTCTGGAGGTTGTTGCCGAGGGTCTGCCAGTTGTGGATCAGGCCGTCGTCGTCGTGGTCGAACTGGTAGCCCGTGCTCGACCCGATGTTGGCCTCGATCCGGTCCGAGATCGCGTTGAAGCGGGCGCCCTCGGAGATCGCCTCGACGTAGAACATCAGCGCACCGGCCCGCTGGGCGCCCGTGGAGTTGGCGGCGCCGGGCCAGTGGTTCAGGGTCGCGTCGCTGAAACGCGGATCTCCGGGTGCTCGCTGCTGCTGATGTTGACGGTGAAGTAGTTGTTCCGCTCGTCGTTGCTGACCGCCTGCCTGCTCGCAGGGCGAGGGCGGGACTGCTCACGATCGGGCTCCAGTCGTTCGGTGTGGGGGATGACACGGTCCAGGTTTCCGACCGGCGTATTGATTGGCACGCCCCTCTCACCAGGGCAATCAATCCCGTTTCGGGGACGAGGGCCGGTTTGCGTCACCCAGCCGTCACCTCGTTGCCACGCGGCCGTTTCCTCGCCATCCGTATGGTCATCGCTCCTGATGTCGCTTTCGCGAGGTGTACGGAGGTACGCGCATGGGCCGTCCCGAGCGACCGGTCGACCCGCGGGCCGGTGCCGTGCAGGGGCTCGCGCACGCGTTGCGGGAGCTGCGCCGCACCGCGGGCAGCCCCTCGTACCGGACGATGGCCAAGGCGGCGGGCTTCTCGGCGACCACCCTGTCCCAGGCCGCGGCCGGCGAACGGCTGCCGACGCTCGCCGTGGTCGAGGGATACGTACGGGCGTGTGACGGCGACCCGGCCGAGTGGGGCCCGCGCTGGAAGGAGGCCGAGGCGGAGGCGGGCCGGGTGCTCGCGGCGGAACCCGAGGACGGTGGCCCGGCGCCGTATCGCGGGCTGGCCCGGTTCGAGCCGGACGACCGGCACCTCTTCTTCGGCCGGGACCAGATGGTCGCCGAGGTCGCCGCGCTGGTCTGCGACCACCGGTTCGCGGTGCTGTTCGGCCCCTCGGGCAGCGGCAAGTCGTCCCTGCTGCGGGCCGGGCTGATCGCGCGATTGCAGGAGGAGATCGCGGCCGACGGCTGCGCGGCGAGGCTGCGCATCCTCACGCCGGGCGCGACGCCCGCGACGACGTACGGGCACCTGCTCACCCCCGCTCCCGACGAGCCGGAGAGCTGGGTGGTGGTGGACCAGTTCGAGGAGGTCTTCACCCTCTGCCGGGACGCACGCGAACGGTCCCGTTTCATCGACCTGCTTCTGGCGGCCCGCTCCCCGGACACCCGACTGCGGGTGCTGGTCTCCGTCCGCGCCGACTTCTACGCCCGCTGTGCCGAGCACCGCGACCTGGCCGACGCCCTGCGGGGCGCCGCGCTGCT
Source organism: Streptomyces sp. NPDC050508 (assembly GCF_040655155.1). Classification (NCBI taxonomy): domain Bacteria; kingdom Bacillati; phylum Actinomycetota; class Actinomycetes; order Kitasatosporales; family Streptomycetaceae; genus Streptomyces; species Streptomyces sp. NPDC050508. The sequence continues at coordinate 443,742 of NZ_JBFAJJ010000002.1, read as the reverse complement.
GCTCGGTCCGATGCGGGCGGAGGAGCTGCGGGAGGCGGTGGTGGGCCCGGCGCAGGCGGCCGGCTGCCTGGTCGAGCGCGCCCTGACCGCTCGCCTCGTGGAGGAGGTCCTCGGCGAACCCGGCGGCCTGCCGATGCTCTCCCACGTCCTGCTGGAGACCTGGCGGCGTCGCAGGGGCAGGATGCTCACCCTCGCCGGATACGAGGCGGCCGGCGGAGTGCGCGGTGCCATCGCGGCGACGGCGGAGGAGGTGTACGGCGGCCTGTCCCCGGAGGAAGCCGTCGCCGCCCGCCACCTGCTCCTGCGCATGGTCGTACCGGGCCAGGGCACGCCCGACACCCGCCGCCCCCTCACCCGCGCCGAACTGGCGGAATGGGGAAACCCCGCGGTGCCGGTGGTGCTGGAACGCCTGACCCGGGCCAGGCTGCTGACGGCCGACGAGGACGGCGTGCAGCTGGCCCACGAGGCCCTCATCACCTGCTGGCCCCGTCTCCACGACTGGATCGAGCGGGACCGCGAACGGCTCCGCCATCACCGGATGCTGACGGACGCGGCGCGCACGTGGCTGGAGCACGACCGGGATCCCGGGGCGTTGTATCGGGGGACGCGGTTGGCTCGGGCGGAGGAGTTGTTCGCCGAGGAGGTGGGGGGCCGGGTGGGCGGTCACGCCGCGGGGCGTGCGGATGCCCCCACCCCCGACCTCGCCCTGACCACCCCCGAGAGCGCCTTCCTCGCCGCCGCCCTCGACGCCCGCGCCGCCGAGCGACGAACCGCCGCCCGGATCAGCCGCAGACACCGCATCCTGACCGCGTCCCTGTCCGCCGTCCTGGTCGTCGCGGTGCTGACGGCCGTCGCCGTCTGCCACGAGCGGGACGACAACCAGCGGCAGCGCACCCAGACCGCCGCCCGCCGGGTCGCCGACGTGGCCGACGCGCTGCGCACCACCGACCCGCGCACCGCGCTCCAACTCGGCGTCGCCGCCTGGCGCACAGCCCAGTTGCCCGAGACCCGTCGCGCCCTGCTCGGCTCCCTCGCGCAGGCGGAGACGGACACTTTCACCGATCCCACGCCCGGTGAGGAGACCCGGCGCGTCCTCGCCGACGACGGCCGCACCCTGCTCAGTGCGAACGGCCGCGCCTGGCGCACCTGGGACGTGACCACCCACCGCGCCACCGGCTCGGGCCGGGTGCCGACCGGCACGGTGACCGAGGTCGGCACCTCCGCGCACGTCCTGGGAGTCACCGAGGGCAATGACGGTCTCCGGCTGTGGGACACGGCCACCGGCCGCTGGACCGGCGGGCCCGCGCCGCACGACGTCGGTGACGTCCACTTCACCGCCGACGGCCGCTCCCTCCTCTCCACCGAGGGCGACCACGTGCGGCTGCGCTCCCTGGCCGACGGCCGCGTCACGTTCGAGGCGCGGGCGGCCGACGCGGCACTCACCGCGGTCAGCGCGGACGGCCGTACGGCAGCAGCCTGCTCCGGCAGGACCCTGAACCTGTGGAACACGTCCAACTCCAGCCCCTTGAGCGGGACTTGGCAGCAGGACCGCACCGTCTGCGCCGCCGACGCCCCCTTCCTCGCCCTCACCGGCGACCGTCTCGCCGCCGCCACCGGCACCGGACTGCGCATCTGGAACACCGCGACGGGCCGCACGGCCGCCGACCTCTACGACACCGGTGTGCAGTACGCGTCCTTCAGCCCGGACGGCACCTTCATGGCGACGGCGGACGGTTCGGAACTCCGCGTCTGGCGGCTCTCGGACCCCGGCGCCCCCGTCTTCCGCCACGACCTCAACAACCAGCACCTCTACGGCGGCCTCGTCTGGGACCACGACGGCCGGACCCTGCGCTATCTGGAGAGCGGCACCGTCCACACCCTCGACCTGGGCGCCTCGGTCACCTCCCACTGGCGGCCCACCGCCCTGAACGACGTCCGGTTCAGTCCCGACGGCCGCACCTACGCCACCACACAGCGCACCGGCGGTCACTATCTCTTCCGCCTCTACGACACCTCCACCGGCCGGGCCCTGCACACCTTCCCGCCGGTCCCCGTCCCCGTCTCCGCCGACCCCGCCCTCCCCACCGTCCCCGCCGACACCCTCCCCCTGATGGCCTTCGGCCTGGACGGCACCCGGTTCACGTACGGCGTCTCGGCGCCCGGCCGGGAGGCGGTGGCGCAGCCGTTCAGGGTGTGGGACGTGACGCACGGGAGATCCCTCGCCGCGCTGGACCTGCCCGGCGCGGCGGTCATCTCCCTCGCCCTCGGCCCGAACGCCGGCCACACCCTCCACGCGGTCCGTGACACCTCCATCGGTCAACTCGCCGACGAGACATGGGACTTCGCGCGCCGGCACAGGACCTCCGTGCTGACCGGCGTGACCGGCTCCCACCTCGCCGTCCGCCCGGACGGCACGCTGCTGGTCGGCGAGGGGCGAGTGGCCGTGCTGCCCTCGGGCCGGTCCACCGGGCGCGACCTCGTGCAGGGCGGCGAGATCGGGGCCATGGCCTTCACCGCCGACGGCTCCACACTGGCGGTCGGCGACCAGACGGGCCGGGTCGACCTGTGGGACGGGGACAGGGGTGAGGGCGGAACTCCCGGCCACCGCGAGGGCATCCTGCGCAACGTCTTCCCCACCCCCACCGGCACCACCCCGGAGGGCGTCGCCGCCCTCGCCTTCAGCCCCGACGGCCGCACCCTGGCCGTCGCCGGCGACGCCGGGAGCCTGCAACTCTGGGACGTGGCCACCCAACAGCCCCTCGGCAGCCCGCTGACCACCCCCGGCGAGGCCCTCACCTCGCTCGCCTTCAGCCCCGACGGCACCACGGTGTACGCGGGCAGCGCACACGTCCCGCTCCAGCGCTACGCGGTGGACCCGGGCCGGGCGCGGACGCGGGTCTGCGCGAGGACGGGGAACGCGGAGCTGACGCGGGCGCAGTGGCGGACGTACGTGCCGGACGCGCCGTATCGCCGTATCTGCTGAAGTCCCGTATGCCGACAGGTGCTCTTCACCCGTACGGACCAGCTCACGCGGCCACGCCCGCACGGCGCTGCTCCACTGATGAATAACAACAAGGGGGCCGGTAGTACCCACTAGGACCCACCGAAGGAAGTGCCGCCCATGGCCACCACCCTCGCCATCAACTTCACCCAGGGGCTGAACGACGCCTGGTCGAAGGTCGCGCAGTTCGTGCCGAAGCTCGTCGGCTTCCTGGTCATCCTCGCCATCGGCTGGTTCGTGTCGAAGATGATCGCCCGTGTCCTGGACCGGGTGCTGCGCAAGGTCGGCTCGGAGAAACTCTCCGAACGGGCCGGTACGGAACGGTACTTGCGGGACTCCAAGTACGACATGACCGGCATCGTCTGCAAGATCGTGTACTACGCGCTGATGCTGATCACCCTGCAGCTCGCGCTCGGCGTCTTCGGCGCCAACCCGGTGAGCACGATGATCAACGGCATCGTCGCCTGGCTCCCGCGCGGCATCGTCGCGGTCGTCCTGGTGGTCGTCGCGATGGCCATCGCCAACGCGGTCCGCGGGATCGTCGGCAGCGCCCTGTCGTCGATGTCGTACGGCAAGATGCTCGCGACCATCGTCTGGGCCTGCATCATGGCGCTCGGCGTGATCGCCGCGCTGGGCCAGGCGGGCATCGCGACGTCGGTCACCCAGCCGGTGCTGTACGCGGCCCTCGCGACCGCGGCGGGCATCATGATCGTCGGCGTCGGCGGCGGCATGATCGCCCCGATGCGTCAGCGCATGGAGCGCATGCTGATGGCGGCGGAGCGCGAGACCACGAACGCCAAGGGCAGCCTCACCGCGTACCAGGCGGGCCGCGAGGACGCGATGACCAACCAGCCGGTGCGCGAGCGCATGGACATGGGCACGGACATGCGGCGCGACGACATGCCGGGTTCGTCCGGCATGTAAGGCGGTAACCGCAGGTGAGGTGGGTGATCCGGAGTTGATTCGCCCCTGGGGCGGGACTGTCCGATCAACTCCCCGGCGATGACGATCGGAGGCGTCGCCACCCGTCGCGGGTGGTGGCGCCGACCGACGTATCGACGAGGAGAACGACCATGAAGGTGTTCCCGCGAGGCCGCCGACGCATGGCTCTGCTGGCGCCCGCTCTCGCCCTGGTGCTCATCCCCTTCTCCACGGGGACGGCCAGTGCCAACTCAAGCCCCGGCTGGGGCGACGACAAGCCGGACGTGCTCGCGAGCTGCAACCACGACAGCGGCAGCCGCAAGCCCGACTCGTGCCAGTACCACGAGGTCAACGCCTGGACCGCGCTCGGCAAGCGGCACCAGGCCAGCAACGTGGTCGCGAACTGCGCGGGCACCGACAACGGCACGTACGCCGTGAACTACAGCTACTCGACGAACACCTCGTACTCCTACGAGCAGGAGCAGAGCATCGAGGTCAGCGTGGGACTGTCGGACACCTTCGAGGAGGGCATGAAGGCCAGCTCCACGACCTCCGAGACCTGGACCCTCGGCAACACCCGCACCGCGGCCAGCACCATCACCAACACGATCCGCCCCGGCTACAAGGGCGCGTACTGGTTCGCGCCGTACGTCCGCCACTCGGTGGGCTGGCTGGAGGTCCACTACGGCAAGCGGGTCGACGGCCACTACTACTGGTACTACCCGGGCCAGGGTTCCTCGGGCATCCACATCGACACACCTGTCGCATGGTCGGACGGCTCACTGAAGGGGGAGCTCTACTGGGCCGTGTGGAAGTGCTGAACCCGCACTACTCGGTGAACCGGACGGGGCCCGGCCGCGTTGGCCGGGCTCGCGTTGGCCCTGGCTACCATGCGGTGTGACCGAGCGTGCCGTTTACAACCGTCTGCGTGAGCTGCGCGAGCACTTCATGCCGCCGCCGGGCCTCACGTACCCGGAGATCAGCGACGGGATGTTGGTCATGACGATGAGCCCGTGCAGCCGGCACGAGGTCACGGTTGCGGACGTGCGTGATCAACTCGTTCCGCAGCTCCCGGACGGTGTCGGTGCCTTCGAGGCCGCCGACATTGGCAGCGAAGTCCTCGGCAAGCTCCGTGTCCCCGACATTGTCGTCACCACGGGCGAGGCCACCATGCCCCTGCTGGCCGTCGAGGTCGTCTTCCCGTCGAGCCCCGGCACCGACTACGAGGACAAGAGCCGCGACTACCCAGCCATGGGCATCCCCCACTACCTGATCGTCGACCCGCGCGACGGCACGTGGACCTACCAGTGGGAGATCGGCGGGTGGCGCGGTTCCCCGGAGTACGAGAACCGTCTGCACCTGCCGTACGGGAACACCGTCACCATCGCGGGACGGTGGCAGGTCGAGACCGGTGGTCTGCCGCTCTACCCGTGCACGGACACGATGCTTCCGCCCGAGTGAGACACCGGCGGGTGGTCCGCCGCCTTGGCCGGGCTTGCCGCTGCCGCGCCGATCAGGGCGGCTACGGCGATGACGGCGGCGCAGAATCCTCTGACGTAACGCGCGGACATACCTACCTCGCAACGACAGTGACAGCGACAACGACGGCGACGACAGCGATGAGTTAAGCACGCTTAATGCGTGCCTAACCTAGAGGGTCGGACCGCGCAACGGGAAGGGCCTCAGGGGGAGTTGAGTCACCGGAAACTCTTTTTCAGTCACCTCGGCGCTGCTCCGGCAGGAGTCCGTGCCGGTGCACCAGCCAGCTGATGGCGGTCAGCCTGCACACCGCGTAGTCGTGCCCCACCGGCTCCCGCCAGTCCAGCTCCGCGAGCGCGTCCAGGAAGCCGAGCGCGTAGTCCGTGAGATCGGCGTGGTCCGGGGGCGGGGGAGTCAGGCCCGGCCCGCCGGCCGCGAGGCGTTCCCGCAGCTCGGCCACGTGCTGGTCCACGGCGGCCATGAAGGCGGGCTCGAACGCGAACTCCGCGAAGCGCGGCGCGTACGAGTCGCTGATCTTGGCCAAAGGGGACATTTCTCCACGGTACGGCACGTGCGTGGTGGAGAGTTCGTGATTCTCATCACCGGGGCGGGGCCGAGTGGTTACTCTCGGCGACAGGCCGTAACTACTCGGAGGTGACTGTCGCATGGTCCACGTTCGCCAACTCGACCCGAGCGCATCCCCGTTGGACTACTTCGGCTACGAATGCCGTCGGTTGAGGGAAGCGGCGGGCCTCACGCTGGAGGGCCTCGGCAAGATCCTCTACTGCACCGGCTCGCTCATCGGGCAGATCGAGACGGCGCAGAAGGTCCCGACCCGGAACTTCGCCGAACGCCTCGACGCCGCGTTCATGACGGACGGGTCCTTCACACGCATGATCGGCATGGTTCTGCGGAGCCAACTCCCCAACTGGTTCCAGGCGTACGCGGACATGGAGGCGAAGGCTGCGTACATCTCGACGTATCAGTGCCAGTTGGTCTACGGCCTTCTCCAGACGCCGGAGTACGCGGCGGCGCTGCTGGCCGTCGACGAGCCGGACAAGGTCGAGGAATCGGTCGCGGCGCGCATGGAACGGCAGCGGATCCTGGAAAAGAAGCAGCCGCCTGCGGTGTGGGTCATCCTGGACGAATCCGTGCTGTTCCGGATGGTCGGCGATCGTAAGGTCATGCACAAGCAACTCGGCCATCTAGTGAGCTTCCGGGACAACCCCTGGGTGAACATCCAGGTGCTGCCGTTCTCCGTGGGTGCGCACACCGGAATGATGGGCTCCTTCAACCTCCTGCGCTTCGACGACGACCCGGACATCCACTACTCCGAGGGCTACGACCAGGGGCACATGACTGCCAACCCGGACGTCATCAAGGAGCGCTCGGTCGGATACGCTCGCTTGCAGGCGGGGGCCCTTTCTGTAGGCGACTCCGCCGACTTGATCGCGCGCGTGATGGAGGAACGTTATGGAGACCGGGCGACAGACGACGACGTGGCGTAAGTCCAGTTACAGCGGTACCAATGGCGGTGATTGTGTCGAGGTCGCCGACCTCGTCCCCTCCATCGCCGTCCGCGACTCCAAGAACCCCGGCGGAGCCGTCCTGACCGTCTCCCGCGCCCGCTTCGAGGACTTCATCAACTCCCTCTCCGTGTAACTGAGTTACCGGCCAGTCTGTAACTCGGCTTACTGGCATGATTAATGCATGGTGAGACGGGACGACCCGGAAGTCATCGGGCGCAGAGTGCAGCAGTTGCGGCACGAACGTGGGCTGACTCAGCGGCAGTTGGCCGAGCCCGCCTACACGCCCGCGTACATCTCCACTCTTGAGGCCGGCCGGGTCCGCCCCTCCGACGACGCGCTGCGGCACCTCGCGGACCGACTCGGTGTCGCCTACGACGAGTTGGCGACCGGCCGCCCCGCCCACCTCGCCACCGAGCTGCGCCTACGGCTGACCGGTGCCCAACGCACCCTGGCGACAGGGGAGTCGGAGGAAGCCGCCGAGCTGTACGCCGAGCTCCTGGAGGAAGCGGAGTCGCACGGGCTGGCCGACGAGGAGGCCATCGCGCTGCTCGGACTCGGCGAGTGCGGCCTCGACACCGGTGATCTCTCCGCCGCCACCCTGTACTTCGAGCGCGCCGAGCAACGGCTGGCCGACGAACCCCTCCCCTCCCGCGTCCCCGCCATCCGCGGCCGTGCCGTCGCGCACTACCTCACCGGTGAACTCCGTTACGCCGTCTATCTGTTGGAGTCGACGCTCGATGAGCTGAACCGTGGCGGCCTGCACGACCCCGACGCGCTGCTCCTCCTCTACGCGAGTGCGATAGGGCCGTACATGGACATGGGCGCGCACGCGCGGGCAGCCCAGGCGGCCGAGTTGGCGCTCGCGCTCGCGCCGCAGGTCGCGGACCCGGCGCTGCTCGCCCGGATGCACCGGTCGGTGGCGCGGACGCTGATAGCGGAGGGCAAGGTCGCGGAGGCGGACGCCTCGCTCGCGAAGGCCGCCGATCTGTACCGGCAACTCCAGTTCCGTACCGAACTCGCCAACTGCCACTGGATGCGCGGCTACGTCTACGCCCAGGACGGCGAACTGGAGCGCGCCGAGGTCGAGTTGAGGCAGGCGCTGGCCATGCTGACGGCGAAGCGTGCGGCGCTGTACAGCAGCCAGGTCGCCGTGGAACTGGCCGACGTACTGCACAAACGCGGCAAGTCCGACGAGGCCGCCGCCCTCCTCCACGACGTCCTCAGCGACCTCAGCTCCGAACGCGGCGCCCTGCACTCCGCCGCCGCCCACCGCCTCCTCGGCATCATCGCCGAGGACTCCCGCGACACGGACGCGGCCGAGGAGCACTACGTCCGCGCCCTCAGTCTGCTGGAACGCGCGGGCGCGGCCGGTGACCTGGCCGACCTGTGCCGGATGCTCGGCGATCTGCTGCGCCGTACCGGACGGGTGGAGGCGGCCCTCGACGCGTATCGCACGGGTCTCGGGCACCGCACCGCTCCCGGCACGACGACCCTGGGCCCGGCCCCCGCACAGCCTCCTCTTTGACAAATCGGGGATACCGCACAGCGCCGACGGTTACCGTGCGACGTACGAGTCGTAGTCGTAGTGGTGCGAAACGGGATGAGACAGGCGCGTGCGGGTGCAGAACGAACGGACCGTCGTCGACGGCCTGCGCCTGGCCGTACGCGCCATGGTCTACGCGGTACTCGGCGGCGCGGCGCTCATCACCATCGCCACGGTTGTCTCCGTCCTCGGACCGATGCTGGCCCTCGACCTCTACACCCCGCCCGTGGCTGCCTGGTGGACGGTCTTCACGGCGGTGGCGGTGCAGGGTGTGCCGTTCCTGCTGCTGGGCACGGTTGTGTCGGCGGCGATCGGAGCGTTCGTACCGGAGCGGGTGTTCACGAAGCTCCTCCCCCGCAACCAGGCCCTCGCGGTGCCGATTGCGGGCGCGGCGGGTGTCGTACTCCCCGGCTGTGAATGCGCATCGGTACCGGTGGCCAGCAGTCTGATGAGACGGGGGGTCGCCCCGGCCGCCGCCCTGGCCTTCCTCCTCTCCGCGCCCGCGATCAACCCGGTTGTCCTGGTGGCCACTTCGATCGCCTTCCCGGGCCAGCCGAAGATGGTGCTGGGCCGCCTGATCGCCTCCCTCGCGACGGCGGTGGTGATGGGCTGGCTCTGGGCGAGATTCGGCCGCGAGGAGTGGCTACGGCTCCCGAAGCGCACGCAGGCCGCCGCCTCGTCGCCCACGGGTGTGAAGGCCTTCGTCGCCGGGTTGCAGCACGACTTCCTGCACGCGGGCGGGTTCCTGGTGCTGGGCGCGGCAGCGGCGGCGACCTTCAACATCGCCGTACCGCGTTCGATCCTGGACATCTTCACGGGTTCGTCCTGGCTGTCACTGCTCCTGCTCGCGCTGCTGGCGGTGGTGCTGTGCGTGTGCAGCGAGGCGGACGCGTTCGTCGCGGCTTCGCTGAGCGGCTTCTCGCCGGCGGCGAAGCTGGCGTTCATGGTGGTGGGCCCGATGGTGGACCTGAAACTGATCGCGTTGCAGGCGGGCACGTTCGGCCGTTCCTTCGCCTTCCGCTTCTCCTCGACGACGTGGCTGGTGGCCGTGACGAGCAGCACGCTGGTGGGGTGGTGGCTGCTGTGAGGCGCTACGGCTCGGCGGTCCTGCTCCTCATGGTGGGCGGGGCGGTCCTGCGGATCTCGCTCTTCAGCGAGCTGTATCTGCGGTATGTGCAGGCGGCGTTGCGACCGTATCTGGTCGTGTCCGGTGGGTTGTTGGTGCTGCTGGGTGTGGTGGCGGTGGTACGGGCGATGGCCCACAGGGAGCACGAGGAGGAAGAGGAGGAAGCGGGGGAGGAAGAGGGAGAGGGGGAGCACGACCATGGTCACTCCCACTCTCACGCCGGTCCCCGAATCGCCTGGCTCCTCACCCTCCCCGCCCTCGCCCTCCTCCTCTTCCCGCCCCCGGCGCTCGGCTCGTACAGCGCGTCCCGTGAGGAGGCGCAGCGCGCGGCGCAGGGTGTGGGTACCTTCTCGGCGCTTCCCGCCGGGAACCCCCTCGACATCTCGGTCGCCCAGTACAGCTCCCGCGCGATCTACGACACCGGCCACTCCCTCAAGGGCCGCACCCTCCGTATGACCGGCTTCGTGACCCACGGGAGCAACGGCACCTGGTACGTCACCCGCCTCATGGTCACCTGCTGCGCGGCCGACGCGACGATCAGCAAGGTCGAGATCCGGGGCGACGAAGCAGATGGGGCTCCTCAGACCGACACCTGGGTCACCGTCACCGGCACCTGGATCCCGAAGGGCAAGCTCGGTACGGACAGTGCGTGGCCACCGGTACTCGCGGCCACGGAGGTCACGCAGGTGAAGCAGCCTGCGGATCCGTACGACAAGCGTTGACCCGGGCGGTGTCCGCCCGATGCCGGACGACGACCAGGGCGAGCACGGCGGCCAGTGCGCCTCCGGTGACCAGGCTCATCGGGCCCGTGCCGAGCTGCAGGCCGTCGCCGTAGGGGGACGGAACCCCCAGCCAGTCGGCGAAGGACGCACCGAGGGGGCGGGTGACGGTGTAGGCGAGCCAGAACGCGAGGACCTCGTTCAACCGCAGCCACTTGTAGCCCGCGGCGGGCAGCAGGATGACCGCGAGGAACACGAACGTGGACGCCAGGGTGCCCAGGCCGAGCGGACCCGCGACGAAGTCACCGGCCGCGGTGCCGAGGGCGAAGGTGAAAATGACGGTGAGCCAGTAGAAGACCTCGCGCGGACGGGTGTTGATGCTGTGCGTGTCCAGGGTTTTCTCGCTGATGTACCAGGTGGTGAAAACTCCCGCCTGAAGGGCAAGGAGCAGCACGGTGGAGCCCCATAGCGGCATGCCGAGATCCTGGTTGAGGAAATCGGCCGACATGGTGCCGAAAATGCTGACGGAGGTCACTGTCAGCCAGTACACGACCGGCGTGTACTTCTTGGTCGACAGCTGCACGATCAGGCAGCCGACCAGCAGCGTCAGGCCCATGAGGATGGCCGCGTGCCTGCCGATGTAATCGTTGAAGAACACGTAGTCGGAGAACGATTCGCCGAATGCTGTCGTCCCCAGTTTCGCCGTCCAGAAGAGGAGGGTGATTTCCGGGACTTTTATCGCGAGGCTCTGTGAGGTGGTTGTGGTCATGGCCTCAGATTAGGAAATTCCCCGAGGCCGCGAATCAGACGAACGTCATGGGTTTTCCGGGGGCGTACGACCTTTGTCTGACCCCGGATACCCCGGATTTCCGGGGTCGTCAGCTCGCGCGCAGTCCGTGCTCGTAGGAGAAGATCACGACCTGGACCCGGTCGCGGAGCCCCAGTTTGGCCAGGATGCGGGTGATGTGGGTCTTGACCGTGGCCTCGGTGAGGAAGAGCCGTCCGGCGATCTCGGCATTGCTCAGCCCCGCGGCGATGAGGTGGAACACCTCCTTCTCGCGCGCGGTGAGCTCGGCGAACAGGGCTCCTGCCGCATCGCCTTGGGGCAGCGGTGCGAGCTGCGCGAAACGGTCGACCAGGCCGCGGGTGATGCGCGGGGTCAGGACGGCGTCGCCGGAGGCGACGGCACGGATGGCGTCGTGGAGGACGGGCGGCCGGACGTCTTTGAGGAGGAAACCGCAGCCTCCGGCGCGCAGGCCCGCGAAGGCGTACTCGTCCAGGTCGAAGGTGGTCAGGATGAGGACACGGCAGGACATCGTGGTGGTGATGAGGCGGGTGGCCTCGATGCCGTCCATGACCGGCATGCGTACGTCCATCAGGACCACGTCGGGCCTGGTGCGCCGGGCGAGGTCGACCGCCTCACGGCCGTCCGCGGCCTCGCCGACGACTTGGATGTCGGGCATCGTGCCGAGCAGACTGCGGAAAGCCATGCGGACCAGCGCCTGGTCGTCGGCGATGAGCACCGAGATCGTCGTCATCGCGGCTCACCGAGCCCCAGGCTGCCGGTGACGGCCCAGCCGTACGGTGTGGCACCCGCATACAGTTCGCCGCCGAACATCGCCACCCGCTCCTTCATACCGGCCAGACCGTTGCCGGTGCTCTCCGCCCCGACGGTGCGGGACGGCGGGGTGCCGTCGTCGCGGATACCGAAGCCGACGGCGTGGGATTCCCAGGTCAGGGTGATGTCCACCGTCGACGCGTCCTGGGCGTGCTTGACGACGTTCGTCAGCGCCTCCTGGACGATGCGGTAGAGCGTCGTCTCCGCCTGCTCGTTCAGCGGTGCCCGGGTGCCCGTCTCGGCCAGCCGGACCTCCAGACCGGTACGCCGGACCTCGTCGACCAGCGTCGGGAGCGTGTCGAGGCTCGGCTGGGGTGCCCGCTCGGTGCCGGAGTCCGTGCGCAGCACACCGAGCAGGCGCCGCATCCCGGCCAGGGACTGCCGTCCGGTCGAGGCGGCCTGGAGCATTTTGTCGCGGGCCCCGTCCGGGTCGGTGGCCGTCGTCGCGGCGGCGGCCTCGGCCAGGGCGACGGTGACGACCAGGCCGTGGGCGACGATGTCGTGCATCTCCCGCGCGATCCTGGCCCGTTCGGTGGTCGCGGCGAGCTGTGCCTGCTGGGCGCGTTCGCGTTCGAGCCGGTGGGCGCGGTCCTCGATGGACACCAGGTACCGGCGCTGGGCCCGCACGGTGGTGCCGAGGAAGAAGGCGGCGGCACCCAGGCCGCTGAGGACGACCACCACGTCGTTGACGCTTCCGGGCGGCCCGAACCGCAGTGCCATCAGCACGCATCCGAGGAGGACGGCCGCCGCCGCACTCAGCGAGCAGCGCAGGCCGCGGTCCGCCGCGACCGTGTAGAGCGCGACGAGCACGGCGAACTCCGCGAACGACAGGGTGCCCAAGGCCCACGTCGCCATGGCCACCGCCCAGCAGCACCAGAACACCCCGACGGGAGCCCGCCGCCGCAGCACGAGCGGCCAGACCACCGCTGCCGCGAGCAGCCAGTCGACCACGTCGGCCCGGTTGTAGAGCAGCTCGTGCACCGCGGCGGCGCTGCAGATGAGGGGCGGCCCCAGCAGCAGCACGGGTCCGAGCGCCGCGTGCCGCCGAATGTGCCGGGACAGATGGCCGAGGTACGCCGATCGGTCGTCCCCCGCCGCGGCAGCGGGCGAATGGTCCGGTCTGCGCAGGTTCACTCAGCCGAGATTACGGGAGGGGCGTCGTCTTGCCGTCAATCGATGGTCTTACTTCTCGCCGGTACGGGAGGTCTTCCTTCGCGAACCGCCGAGAGCTTCAGACCTGCACCCGCCCCTGCCGCTGCACGTCCGTCAACCGCTGCGCCCCGACCTGCAACGCCTGCTGCGTCGCGTCCGCGGGCACGTTCGCCAGGCCGCCGTTCGTGACGGTGATGGTGTCGTCGCCGATGCGGACGGCGGCGGTGTCGAGGGTGAGGGTGGACTGGTCGCCCTCGGGGGTCGTGCCGGTGAGGGTCAGGTGGAGGCCCTCGCGGGCGTCGCCGACGTTCGGGAGGGTCGCCTCGGTGACCTGGACGGTCTGGACGCCGGAGCGCGTCGTCGTCGCCGTGAAGTTCGCGCACTTCTGGGGGAGGGACCGGAGCCAGGCCAGGGTGCGGTCCACGTCGGCGGGTGGGAACGCGGCCACCTGGTAACGGAGTTGGGCCTCGTCGTCGGTGTCGTCGAGGCCGGTCACCGCCTGGGTGGCGGCGGGGGTGCCGAGCAGTTCGTCGGCGTACAGGGCGTCCAGCAGGCGTTGGCAGTCGGGGATCGCGGTCTGCGCCTTGAGGAGGCTGTCGCGCCAGGTCGCCGTGCCCTGGGTCGGGGTCCAGGGGGCGCCCAGGTCCGCGTCCGTGATCAGCGCGGCCTGTGCCTGGGCCGCGGTGAGGACGGGGGCGGCGGCCGGGGACGCGTGGGCGGCGGGGGTCCGTACGGCAGAGACGGAGGGCGCGGTCGTCACCCTGTGCAGGGCGGCCTCGTCCGCGCAGCCGGCCGCGGTCAGCAGCGTCCCCGCCGACAGTGCCGAGGCGAGGAGGAGGACACGGGCCGGGGAACGGGTCATCGAGGGTCCCTCCTGGGGCATGCGGAGTGCCGGACGCGGAATCGCCGCGTGCTCGCTCCCACGGCACCATCGCCCGCGCCCGCCCACCAGCGCGCCGGGCCGTCCGGGTGAGAACCGGGCCGGTCCGACCGGAGTACCGGCCGCGTACCGGGTGCCATCGGGAAACCAATACCGGGCATTCGATTCCGCATTGGCCGCCCGTCCGCGCCCGGCCTACTGTCGAAGGCACCTCACCGACTCCCAGGAGACCCCCCATGTCGAAGATCCTCTTCGTGCTGACCGGCGCCGACCAGCTCACCCTGGCCGACGGCACCCTGCACCCCACCGGCTTCTGGGCAGAGGAGGCCGTCACCCCGTACGAGGCGTTCAAGGCGGCCGGTCACGAGGTCGTCGTCGCCACGCCCGGCGGAGTCGTGCCGCCCGTGGACCGGGGCAGCCTCGCCGCCGACTACAACGGCGGCCAGGAGAACGCCGACCGGGTCGCCGGTGTGCTCGCGTCGAGCGCCGAGTTCCAGCAGCCGGTCAAGCTGACCGAGGTCGACCTCGCCGACTACGACGCCGTGTACTACCCCGGCGGCCACGGCCCGATGGAGGACCTCGCCGTGAACGCCGACTCGGGCCGGCTCCTCACCCTGGCCCTGGCCTCCGGCAAGCCCCTCGGCGTGGTCTGCCACGGCTCGGCCGCGCTGCTCACGGCGACCGAGGAGGACGGTACGAACGCCTTCGCCGGGCGGCACCTCACCGGGTTCACCAACGTCGAGGAGACCCAGGGCGGTCTCGCGCCCAAGGTGAAGTGGCTGCTCCAGGACCGGCTCGTGGAGCTGGGTGCCGACTTCGAGGAGGGCGAGCCGTGGGGCCCGCACGTCGTGGTCGACGGCAACCTCGTCACCGGCCAGAACCCGGCGTCCTCCGCACCGGTCGCCGACGAGCTCCTCAAGAAGCTGGGCTGAGCCCCGCGAAATTCCGTCGCGCGAGCCGTCGTACGACTGCTAGCGTCCGCCGCATGAAGCGTGCCAAGCCGTTCGCGTCCTCCTGGACGACGACGCCGGAGACTGTCCCGGCGCGCTGACTGTTGAACCGAGTCGAAGCCCCGGGGCGAGTGCCCCGGGGCTTTGCCATGTGGTGCTCGTCTCTCGGCCCTTTGTCCCGCGAGGAGTTCACCATGCACCACCACGACCACCGCCGTCTCGGCCGCGAACTCGGCCTCTTCGACACCGACCCCCTGATGGGCGCGGGACTGCCGTACTGGCTGCCCGACGGTGCGACCGTGCGGCACGAACTGGAGGAGTACGTACGGGAGTTGGAGCGCGCTGCCGGTTACCGGCACGTGTACTCGCCCGTCCTCGGCAAGCGGGAGCTGTACGAGATCTCCGGGCACTGGTCGCACTACAGCGAGGACATGTTCCCGCCGATGGAGCTGGGCAGTGAGGAGGTCGTGCTGCGGCCCAGTCTCTGTCCCCATCACGCCCTCATCTACCGGTCCCGGTCGCACAGTTACCGCGAACTGCCGTTCCGTATGGCCGAGTTGGGCGGCATGTACCGCTCCGAGCTCTCCGGTGTGCTCGGCGGACTGACCCGGGTCCGGGCCATCCAGCTCAACGACGCCCATATCTTCTGCACCCTCGACCAGGCCGTCGAGGAGGCCCGAGCCGCTCTCGCTCTCATCGCCCGCGCCTACGCCGACCTCGGGATCCGCGCCTCGCGTTATCGGCTCTCACTGCCGGGCGAGGGCGGCAAGTACGTTGCGGATCCGGCACTTTGGCGCCGGGCCACCGCGATGCTGAAGGAGGTCCTCGACACCTCCGATGTCGCCTACGAGTCCGCCGAGGGCGAGGCCGCCTTCTACGGTCCGAAGATCGACGTCCAGATCGCCGACGCGGCCGGTCGCGAGGCCACCCTCTCCACCGTCCAGATCGACTTCCACCAGCCCGAACGCTTCGACCTGCACTACATCGGCGCCGACGGCGCGAAACACCGTCCGGTGATGGTGCACCGCAGTGTCATCGGGAGTGTGGAGCGGGCGGTGGCGCACCTCGTGGAGGAGCACGGCGGGGCGTTCCCGGCGTGGCTGGCGCCGGTGCAGCTGGTGGTGCTGCCGGTGTCGGAGGCGCAGGCGGGGGAGGCGTACGACCTCCTCCGGCAAGCCCGACTACAGGGCCTGCGGGCCGAGTTGGCCGGTCCCGAGCAGGGGAGCCTCGGTGCCCGGATCCGAGGTGCGCGGCTCGTGCCGTACCAGGTGGTGATCGGCGAACGGGAGGCCGACGCCGGCCTGGCCGCCGTACGGCTGCGGGACGGCCGTCGGGTCGAGCCGCTGCCGTCCGCCGAACTCCTGCACCGCGTCGCGGCCCGGGTCGAGGCGCGTGGCGCCGAACTGTGGGCGGATGCGTAAGGTCACCCTTGATCCGCCGAACAGCTGTGAGAGGAGCCTGCCGTGACCGGTCAGCCCATCCCCGTGATCATCGACTGCGACACGGGGGTCGACGACGCCCTGGCGCTGCTGTTCGCCGTACGGCACCCGGGCCTGGACCTGCGCGCGGTCACCTGTGTCGCCGGGAACACGGACGTGGACCAGGTCGTACGGAACACGCTGATCGTCCTGGACCACGCCGGTGCCGGTGACATCCCGGTCGCGCGCGGTGCCGCCCGGCCGCTGATCGAACCGGCCCGCTCGGCCGCGCACGTCCACGGGCAGGACGGCATGGGGGACATGGGGCTGCCCGACTCCACCCGTACGCCCGTCGACGTGGATGCTGTGACCCTGCTCCGCCGGGAGATCCTCGCCTCCCCGCGCCCGGTCACCCTCATCCCCACCGCGCCGCTGACGAACATCGCGCTGCTGCTGCGTACGTTCCCCGAAGTGACCCGCAACATCGAGCGGATCGTGTTCATGGGCGGCGCGGTGGCGGTCGGGAACGCCACGCCGGTCGCGGAGTTCAACGTGTGGCACGACCCGGAGGCGGCGGCGATCCTGCTCACCGCAGGGGTGCCGATCACGATGTACGGGCTGGACGTGTTCGAACGGGTCCAGGTCCCGGCGGCCGACGTCCAGCGCCTGCGGGAGAGTGCCGAGCCCCGGCTGAAGCTGGCGGGCGACCTGCTCGCCCACCGCGACCCGGCCACCTCCGGCGACCCCACGCCCACCGGCGGCCTCGGCGACGCGGGCGCGGTCTGCGCGGTAGCCGACCCGGGCGGTCTCACCACCCGGCTCCTCCCCGTCGAGGTCTCCCTCGCCCCCGGCCCCGGCCGGGGACAGACGATCGTCGACCGCCGCCCACGGCACGGCGAGTCCGAGATCCACGACGGAGCCCGCGAACAGGCCCTGGTGGACGTGGGGTTGGACGTGGACGTGGACCGGTACGTGAAGCTGTGGCTGGGGACGGTGGAGGGCTGAGGACCAAGGACTGAGGGCCGACGCATGAACAGCGCCGCTGATTCCGAGACGCTCCAGATCCGTAGAGTGTCCGCCCACAACCCGGCTTCCGGGCTCATGAAGTCCAGCGCTTTGATGGCGGCCGGAACCCTGGTTTCCCGTCTGACCGGTTTTCTGCGCACGCTGGTCATGGGAGCCGCGCTCGGTGTGGGAACGCTGAACGACACTTATCAGGTGGCCAATACCCTGCCCACCATGATTTACGTGCTGGTCGGTGGAGGCGCACTCAACGCGGTCTTCATTCCGCAGTTGGTGCGATCGATGAAAGACGACTCCGACGGAGGCGTTGCCTACGCCAACCGCCTCATCACTCTCGTCGTCACCTTCCTGGGGTCGACCACCCTGATATGTGTGATCGCGGCGCCCGAGTTCATCCGTCTCATGTCGCCCTCGATGGCCTCCCATCCTGACCAGCTGCGCGTCGCGGTGGCGTTCGCCCGCTACTGCCTGCCCACCATGTTCTTCATGGGGATCCATGTCGTGATGGGACAGATCCTGAACGCGCGCGGACGGTTCGGCGCCATGATGTGGACCCCCGTCCTGAACAACATCCTGATCATTTTCGCCTTCGGGGCGTTCGTCTGGGTTTTCGGCACGGCCGAGCACTCGCGCATATCGGCGTCCACGATCACGCCGCAAGGAATGCGCCTGCTCGGAGTCGGCACCCTGCTGGGGCTAACGGTTCAGGCGCTGGCCATGATTCCCTATCTGCGTGACTCGGGATTCAGCGTCCGGCTCCGTTTCGACTGGCGCGGCCACGGCCTCGGGAAAGCCCTGGGCCTGGCGAAATGGACTTTCCTTTTCGTGCTCGTCAATCAGGCCGGCATGGTCGTGGTGACGCGACTCGCCACCGCCGCCGGCACCACCGCGGAGAAAGCCGGACACCCCGGCACCGGCATCACCGCATACAACTACGCACTCCTGCTGTGGCAGATGCCGCAGGCCATCATCACCGTCTCCCTCATGACGGCCATCCTTCCCCGTATCGCCCGCGCCGCCCACGACGGCGACCACGCAACCGTCCGGGACGACATCTCCCAGGGCCTGCGTACGTCAGCGGTCGCCATCGTGCCCTGCGCCTTCGCGTTCCTCGCGCTCGGCGTGCCCCTGATCCAACTGCTCTACGCGGGAGCCGGCGAGGAAGGCGCCCGCAACATCGGCTTCGTCCTGATGGCCTTCGCCCTGGGGCTGATCCCCTACTCGGTGCAGTACGTCGTGCTCCGCGGCTTCTATGCCTACGAGGACACGCGCACCCCCTTCTTCAACACCCTCGTCGTCGCGCTCGTGAACGCCGCCGGCTCTCTCGCCGCCTACCTCCTGCTCCCCGCGCGGTGGGCCGTCGCGGGCATGGCCCTCGCATACGGCCTGGCCTACGTCATCGGCGTCGGCGTCGCCTGGAGACGGCTCCGCACCCGGCTCGGCGGCGATCTCGACGGCCGCCGGGTCGCCCGGACCTACGGCAGGCTCATCGGGGCAAGCCTTCCCGCGTCTCTGGCAGCCGGATCGCTCGCCGCGTGGCTGATGACGGCGATCCACAACCCGCCCGTCGCCGCCCTCACCGCGCTCGCCGCGGGAACGGTCGTACTGGTCGCTCTCTTCGTCCCCCTCGCGCGCATGATGCGCATCAACGAGGTCGACGCCCTGGTGAACATGGTCCGCACCCGCCTGGGACGCTGACCGGCGGAGCCGGCTCCAGGGGGCCGCGGCCGGATCGTGGCGCGGCACGTGTGCGGGCGGCTCACCGGACCCGGTGAGCCGCCCGTCGATGTGGCTACGCGTGCGAGGCGCGGCGGCGGCGTGTGGCCACCACGATCGCCGCGCCGCCGGCCAGCAGCACCGCGGCGCCGCCGATCAGCACGCCGGTGTTGCTGCCGCCGCCGGTCTCGGCCAGGTCGCCGCCGCCGCCGTTGGGCGAGGGCGCGGCAGCCGGGGCGCTGCTCGAACCGGAGGCGACCGGGGTCGGGTTGGCGGACGCCGGGGTCGACTCGGAGGCGCTCGGCGTGGGGGTCGAGGACTCGGCGGCGGGCGGGGTGGACGTCGAGGCCGGCGGCGGGACCGACGCGGGGGCGGACGGCGACGGGGGCTGCGACTCGGTGGTCGTGCAGTCCTTCGTGCCGCCGTTCCAGGCCGCGATCAGCTTGTCCTTGATGACCGTGTGGTCGGGGCCCTTGGGCAGGTCGCCGTGGACGAAGCCGTCGCCGGCGGCGGGGTTGCCGTCGAACTTGACCGCACCCCGGTAGAGGTCGATCTGCGCGAAGCAGCCCTCGTCCGGCACCGCGATGTCCAGCGAGTCGGTCTGGCCCTTCTTCACGGTCACCGTGTCGAAGTCGACGAAGATCTGCTGCCCGGAGGTGGCGAACGTCGGGCCGTGGGCGATGTACGAGGCGAGCGAGGCGGTGCAGGTGGACGCGTCACCGGCGGTGCGGACCTTGATGTGGACCTTGCCGTCGTCGGTGGGCTTCAGGTTCTGGTCGTCGACCTTGACCGAGGGGAAGAAGTCGGTCCCGTTCAGCGAGAACTGGCAGCCCTCGGTCTCGGTGACCGTGCCGGCGCCGGAGCCGGGACGGTAGTGGCTGCCGGATCCCCAGCCGTCACCGCCGTCGCCGTGACCGCCGGTGGCCCAGGCGCCGGACGCTGCGCCGACGGAGGCCGCGGCGAGGGCGAGGGAGGCGGCGCCCGTCCCCAACAGGCGGCGCACGGTGACACGACTCGCTATGGACATACTGATCCCATCTGGTGGTGCAAGGAGTGGAGGGTGGCGGAGCGAAGAGGGAGCGAAGAGCTGAGCGAAGAAGCGCAGGAAACACCGGGCCCATTGGTCACATGCGCCACAGCGTGTGCACATCGTGGGTCCACCGGAAGTTGACTGTCAACTTCCGTAAGCGCAACGGGAATTCATAAGGAGACCACGTGACCGACCTGTCCTCCCGTGACCCGAACTGGTGGCGTCAGGCCGTCGTCTACCAGGTCTATCCGCGCAGTTTCGCCGATGCCGACGGTGACGGACTCGGGGACCTCAAGGGCATCACCCAGCGGCTGACCCACCTCGCCGCGCTGGGCGTCGACGCCCTCTGGCTCAGCCCCTTCTACCCCTCCGAACTCGCCGACGGCGGCTACGACGTCGCCGACTACCGTGACGTCGACCCGCGCCTGGGCACCCTCGACGACTTCGACGCGATGGTCGCCGAGGCGCACCGGCTGGGCCTCAAGGTCATGGTCGACATCGTGCCCAACCACACCTCGCGGCTGCACAGTTGGTTCCAGGAGGCGCTGGCCGCCGCTCCCGGTTCCGCCGCCCGCCACCGGTACGTGTTCCGGGACGGACGAGGTGAGCACGGCCAACTCCCGCCCACCGACTGGCCGTCGGTGTTCGGCGGCAGCGCGTGGCGTCAAGTGCCGGACGGCCAGTGGTACTTGCACCTCTTCACACCCGAACAGCCCGACCTCAACTGGGACAACGAAGAAGTCCGGGCCGACTTCCGCGCCACCCTGCGCTTCTGGTCCGACCGCGGGGTCGACGGCTTCCGTGTCGACGTCGCCCACGCCCTGGCCAAGGACCTCACCGAACCGCTCCGCGACATCGGCCCCCTCGCGGCGAACTCCGAGGCCGTCCTCGACAACCTCCCGCCCGGCAGCCACCCCTACTACGACCGCGACGCGGTCCACGAGATCTACCGCGACTGGCGCCGCTCGGTCTTCGACACCTACACCCCGCCCCGCATGGCGGTCGCCGAGGCCTGGGTGCCGGCTGCCCGCCGCGCCCTGTACGCCCGCCCGGACGAACTCGGCCAGGCCTTCAACTTCGAGTACCTGGAGGCCGGTTGGGACGCGGACGAACTGCGCGAGGTGATCACCGGCTCGCTTGCGACGGCCCGCGCGGCAGGCGCCTCGGCGACCTGGGTACTGTCCAACCACGACGTCGTACGCCACGCCTCGCGCCTGATGCTCCCCCTGGGCACCGACCCCAACACCTGGCTCCTCTCCGACGGCCGCACGCCACCCGTCGACACGGCGGCAGGCCTGCGCCGCGCCCGAGCCGCGACCCTCCTCATGCTGGCGCTGCCCGGTTCGTCGTACGTCTACCAGGGCGAGGAACTCGGTCTGCCCGAGGTCGCCGACCTGCCCGTCGAGGTCCTCCAGGACCCCGTCTGGGAACAACAGGGCCACACCCACAAGGGCCGCGACGGCTGCCGGGTACCCCTGCCGTGGACTTCCGCCGGTCCGTCGTACGGCTTCGGGCCGGGGCCCGCGTGGCTGCCGCAGCCGGCGAGTTTCGCGTCGTACGCCGTCGAAGCACAGGACGGGACCGAGGGCTCGACCCTGGAGCTCTACCGCACCGCCCTCCGGCTGCGCCGCAAGCTGCTCGACGGGGAGTCGCTGACCTGGGCCGCGGACAGCCCGCCCGGCGTGCTGGACTTCGCCCGCTCCGACGGCTGGCGGTGTGTCACCAACCTGACGGACGCGCCGGTCGCCCTGCCGCCGGGGGAGGTGCTGCTGAGCAGCGAACCGGCGGCGGGCGACGGGGAGTTGGCACCGGACACGACCGTGTGGCTGGGGGCGTAGGTCGGTACCGCTGTTGCCGGTCCTCACCCCACGGTCGGGGTGCCGGTCGCGTTCGCCGCGGTCGGTGACTCGCCCGGCAGGACCGGCGGTTGGGTGGTGCTGTTCACCGGCGGGGTGAGCACCACCTCCGGCTGGCCCGCGGCGGGCGGCGGCGGAGTGAGGTCCACGGCCGGCAGCTTCGGCGGGGTCGTCTCCTGGAAGAGGACCTGGCTGAAGTTGACCAGGCCCGTCTTCTCCATCACCGTGATGTGGTCCAGGACGGTCGCGTTGGCCTGGTCGGCCAGCGCCCGCACCAGGGTGTTCTCGGTCGTCGAGCGGATCTTCGCGATCGTGTTGAAGATCGAACCGTGCGTCACGCGCAGGATGTTGGCGAAATCCGTGTCGAACTGCTTGCCGCTGTCCGCGTTCAGCGTGTTGATGAACCCCTGCTGCTGCGGGCTCGGCTGGTTCGGGATCGTGATGTTGAGCATCGGGGCGACCTTGCGCACGGTGGTGTCCAGCGCCGCGTGCCCGTCGATCAGGTGCTTGCTCGCGGTGATGACCGCCGGGCTCGCGCCCTTCTTCAGGCCCATCTGGCCGACGGGGTACTCCCACAGTCCTGCCGCGCGCACCTTGACCACGAAGTCCCGGTCGGACTCGGTCAGCGGCCCCCACTGCGTGTTGGCGATCACGCGCGTGGGCGCGCTGGAGACCGTGGTCACGCCCAGCATTGCCGGATAGGCCAGTGCGACGAGGGTCAGGCTGAGGGCACCCCCCACAACCATCGTTCCCGTCGCGTTCCGCGAAAAGCGCACCGTACCTCCTGTGTCGTGGACCGCCCGTCGGCGGTACGGACAGTGGGGAGTACGGATCGGGGAAGCGCCCGAAGTCTTTGGTTTTGGTAAAGACGGAGTGGGGCGCGTCACAAGTGGCGGGTGATGCCTCCGGTTCGGCGCCCCGGTTCCGGGTGTGTTTCCGGGTGTGCGCGGAGAGGCCGCGTTACGCGAACTGGCCGGGCTGGTAGTCGCCGGCGGGCATCGTGAGCATGACGTTCATACGGTTGAAGCTGTTGATGAGGGCGATCAGTGAGACGAGGGCGATGAGCTGCTCGTCGTCGTAGTGCTTCGCGGCGTTCCCCCACACCTCGTCGCTCACCCCGCCGGCCGCATCCGCGATCCGGGTCCCTTCCTCGGTCAGCTCCAGCGCGGCGCGCTCGGCGTCGGTGAACACGGTGGCCTCGCGCCACGCGGCGACGAGGTTGAGCCGTACCGACGTCTCTCCTGCGGCGGCCGCGTCCTTGGAGTGCATGTCGGTGCAGAACCCGCACCCGTTGATCTGGCTCGCACGCAGCTTCACCAGTTCCTGCGTGGCGGCGGGCAGCGGCGAGTCGTCGATGACCTTGCCGGCCGCGATGAAGTGCTTCAGGGCCTTGCCGGCGATCGGGCTGGCGAAGGCGTTGAGTCGGGCACCCATGGTGGGCTCCTCTGCGTTTCGTTGCCGTTGCTTACACAGGACTGACGAAACGGGCGACGCGAATGTGACACCGCGAATGTGACGACGCGAATGTGACGACGCACAAAAAGCAGTGGTGGGGCACCGCTGCCCGCCCCTACCGTGCTGCCGGACCAAGTCGTCTGGGCAAGGACGTGCCGTTGTACACCGTGTGAGACCTCCCGAGCGCTGAATCGTCGCGCGTCGCACCTGTGCGCCGCGCCCCTTTTTGCTGCGGACTTCTCACTGGAACCGGTGTACTTCTGTGCTCGAAAACTGGGTGGTCGCGCCCACCTGCCTGCCTCTTGTCGTCCGCCGCTGCCACAGATGCGCGTCGGAGCGCTTCCGGGCAGACGGCAGGTTCCGCGTCAACGCCAACCACAAACTCCTCGACGCCTGGCTCCTCGCGCTCTGTACCGGCTGCGGGGACACGGCCGGGTTCACGGTCCTGGAGCGGATGAACGTGCGCTCCGTACGACCTGAACTGCTGGACCGGCTGCACAGCAACGACCCTGTCCTGGCAGCCGAGTTGCTCCAGGATCCGGTCGTGCGGCGCCGTAATCGCATCGCCCTCGACTGGGACGACGCGTGGTGTCTCGACACCGGCGGACCGGACCACCTGGACCGCGAGGTGATCGACATAGCGGTCCGCTTCGCGGCACGGATCCCGGTCCGGCCGGTACGGCTGATCGCGGAGGGCTGCGGTGTCTCACGGGCCGAGGTCGAGAGACTGATCACGGAGGGGAACCTGGTCTCGGCGGTCCGCCTGACCGGCAGACTCTCCGACGACTTCACCTTCACGCTCAAGCGCTGAGGCTTCCGGAAGCGGATCAAGTCGTAGTGGCGAGTTCGACGAGGTGCTGGGCGGTGCCGGCCGGATCGACGATCTGATGGAGGTGTGCGCCGGGCAGGTGTGCCACACGCCAGCCGCGTTCGCGCGCCTCGCCGGCGAGATCGTCGTACGGAGGGCCGAACAGCACGTAGGAGCAGGGATGGTCGTCCCAGCCGTCGGGGACCGGGATGTGCTGCTCGTAGTGGGACAGCGGCAGGGTGGGCTGCTCCTCGACGACTGTCTGCCGCACCAGTGGATCGGAGAACATGGGTGCGATGTCTGCCTCGTCCCACCAGTCGGTCCAGCGGGGCAGCCTGCCGTTCACAGCCATCGGGCGGAGGAACTCCAGCAGTTCGGGTGTGGCGACAGGGGTCGGTCCGGTCCGGGCCGGCAGCGCGGCATCGACGAAGATCGAGCCGGCCACCGGATGGTCGAGGCCCGAACGGATCGCCGGGAGGAACAAGCCCGCGTTGCTGTGTGCCACCAACGTGACGGGGCTGTCGGCAGGGACCTGCCGGAGGTCGTCGCGGACGGCGTCGACGACGCGGGGCCAGAAGGGCGGAGCACCGTCGCCCATGTGCAGCAGGGACGGCACCCGCGCCTGGTAGCCCGCCGTCGTCAGGTGTTCGGCCACCGGGTGCCAGGTCGAGGGTCCTACGGATGGACTGTGCACGAGAACGAAGATCGGCCGCATGTGACGATCCTGTCGCCTGCGCCTTCGGAGTCGCGACAGTCTTGGCCGACAGCAGAACGCTTCACGTCGAAGCAACCCATGCGCGTGCCGAGCCGTGCGAGTCGGCCTGACCGGCGAACGTCAACAACCCGTCGTTGACGGAATGTTGACCGGTGTATGGCACAGCATTGGCGAACCCCCGCTATACGTTCGGCCCCATGCCACCACTCCCCCCACACCCCCAGCGGGCCCGCCGGCAGGCACCGCTCCCCGTCCTCCCCTACCGCAAGCCCACCAAGGGCCGTGACTACTGGGTCCTGGACGACGTGCTCCCGGACGTGGATGCCGTACGGGAGCGGTGTCTCGCGAAGGACGACTGGGTGAAGGGGTATCCGTACACGTCGGAGACCTGGCCGGGGCTGCGCACCATGCCGGGGCTGGAGCCGTCCGAGCTGGGGCGGATCGAGCGGCTGGTGAAGAAGGCGACCGGGGCCAAGGAGTTGTGGGTGCAGCAGGCGCCCGGGGGCGGGACCCTCAACCACAACTGCATTCAGGTCGTCGGCGAGGGCGAGAGCGAGCCCCGGCCGCACACCGACTCCCGCGCCCTGTGCCGGTACGCCGCCGTGCTGTACCTCAACCCCTCCGTGCCGAAGGACTGCGGGACCAGTTTCTACCGGCAGCATCTGCCGGGCGGACGGCTCGGCGGCAATGTCGTGCAGGCTCCGCACAACAACCTCGTCGATGCCCTCGGGACGCGGTTCGTCGCGCCCGACGCCTTTGAGGAAGACGTGCGCGTGCCGCACCGGTACAACAGCCTGCTGCTCTACCACGCCAACCTCGTGCACAGCGCGACCGGTTACCACGGCAGCACGCTGGACGAGAAGCGGATGACCGCCGTCTTCTTCTGGATGGCCTGACCTACGCCCCAAAAGTGTGACACTCGCGGCGAAAGTGTCACACTTTTCCGAACCGTGGCCGGGTCCGAGGTCGAGTTCGGGGGCCTCGTCGGGTGTCACTCGGATGGCGTAACCCCCCTGGTGGAGGGGGTGCCCCGGCCGGATGGTCGTAGCACCACACACCACAGAGAGGTGGGGCACGGCCATGACCCAGCAGCCGCACTCGACGCAGCAGCCGCACTCGACGTCCGCCGGCGGCCAGGAGAAACCCCCGGTCTGGAACGACTCCGGTCAGGCCCCCGGCACCCGGGGCCACGGCACGCCCCCGGGCCGCGGCGGACTGGCGGCCGGCGGTGCGGTCTTCGCCGGTGTCCTGATGCTGATGAACGGCGTCATCGCCATCCTCCAGGGCATCTCCGCGCTCGCCAAGGACGACGTGTACACGCGCGTCGGCGACTACGTCTACAGCATCAACCTCACCGGCTGGGGCGTCATCCTGATCTGCCTCGGCGCCGTGGGCGCGGTCACCGGCTGGGGCATCCTCAGCGGCATGAGCTGGGCCCGGGTCTGCGGCATCGTCCTCGCGAGCCTGAGCGCGATTCTCCAGTTCATGTTCCTCCCGTACGCCCCGGTCTGGTCGGTCCTCATGATCGCGATCGACGTGTTCGTGATCTGGGCACTCGCGGTGTACGACCCGGCGGGGTCCGGGGAGCGGCAGCAAGTGCAGTAGTAGGGGGGTAGTCAGGGACGGCAGGGCGTCGGAGGTTCTTACGAAACGCGGACGTCCGGCGCCCGGAGCCGGTGCGGGGCGGCATCGGCGCGGGCGGGGTGCGAGGCTGGCGGTATGCAGCAGCCGTACGAGAGGGCCGGGAAGGCCGGGCGCGTCGAGGAATCCGGTGCGTCCGGCGGATCGGGCGGGTCCGGTGGCGCCCGCGTCCTCGTGGTCGACGACGATCCGACCGTCGCGGAAGTCGTCTCCGGGTATCTCGACCGTGCCGGGTATGTCGTGGAGCGGGCCGAGGACGGGCCGCAGGCGCTTGCCCGGGCCGATGCGCACTGGCCCGACCTGGTCGTGCTCGACCTCATGCTGCCGGGGATGGACGGGCTGGAGGTCTGCCGGCGGATGCGGGGGCGGGGGCCCGTGCCGGTGATCATGCTGACCGCCCGCGGGGACGAGGACGACCGGATCCTCGGGCTGGAGGTCGGTGCCGACGACTACGTCACGAAGCCGTTCAGTCCGCGGGAGCTGGTGCTCCGGGTGGAGTCGGTGCTGCGTCGGTCCCGCTCGCCGGTCGGGCCCGCGACCCCGCTGAGCGCCGGGGGCCTGACACTCGACCGCGCCGCCCGCCGCGCCACCAAGGACGGGGCCGAACTCACCCTCACCCACCGGGAGTTCGACCTCCTCACCTTCTTCCTGCGGCACCCGGGGCGGGTGTACGGGCGGGAGGATCTGATGCGTGAGGTGTGGGGCTGGGACTTCGGTGATCTGTCGACCGTCACCGTGCACGTACGGCGGCTGCGCGGAAAGGTCGAGGACGATCCTGGGCGGCCGAGGCTCATCCAGACGGTGTGGGGGGTCGGGTACCGCTTCGACCCCACCGGCACCGAGGGGGACTGATCATGCGTAACGCCCTGCTCATCGCCCTGTTCGCCTTTCTCGGCGCCGCGGCGGCCGGGGTGCTCGGCGCGGGTGCGCTGTGGCTGCTGCGGCGGCGTTCGCTCACCGCGTCCGTGTCCGTGGTCGCCGCCGTCGCCGTGACCGCGATGCTCGCCGGCACGCTGGCCGTGGCGCAGGCGATGTTCCTGTCCCGGCACGATCTGTCCGTGGTGACGACGGTGGTGGCGATGGCCGCCGTCGTCTCGCTGCTCACCGCGCTGCTGCTCGGCCGCTGGGTCGTCGCCCGGAGTCGTGAACTCGCCCTCGCCGCCCGTGACTTCGGTGACGACGGCGACTTCTTCGCCCCGGACCGTCCGGCCACCGCCGAACTCTCCGGCCTCAGCCGCGAGTTGGCCGCGACGAGCGCCAAGCTCGCCGAATCCCGCGACCGTGCGCGGGCGTTGGAGGCGTCGCGACGCGAACTCGTCGCCTGGATCTCCCACGACCTGCGCACCCCGCTGGCCGGTCTGCGCGCGATGTCCGAGGCCCTGGAGGACGGCGTCGCCGCCGACCCCGCCCGCTATCTCCGCCAGATCCGCACCGAGGTCGAACGCCTCAACGACATGGTCGGCGACCTTTTCGAACTCTCCCGCATCCACGCCGGCGCCCTCGCCCTCACCCGCTCCCGGATGTCCCTGTACGACCTGGTCGGCGACGCCCTCGCGGGAGCCGATCCGCTCGCGCGCGAGCTCGGCGTACGGCTGGTCGGCGACCGGATCGAACCGGTGCCGGTCGAGGTGGACGGCAAGGAGATGAGCCGGGTGCTGGGGAATCTGCTGGTCAACGCGATCCGCCGGACGCCCACGGACGGTACGGTCGCCGTCGCCGCCGAGCGGTCCGCGGAGGGTGTCGTCCTGTCCGTGACGGACGGCTGCGGCGGCATCCCGGAGGAGGACCTGCCGCGTGTCTTCGACACCGGGTGGCGCGGCACGCATGCCCGGACCCCTCCGGCGGGGGCCGGGCTGGGACTCGCGATCGTGCGCGGCATCGTGGAGGCACACCAGGGACGGGCCGTCGTACGGAACGTGTCCGGCGGCTGCCGGTTCGAGGTGACGCTGCCCGCGGCCGAGGCGTGAACGAACCCCCAGGGTGACCGTCAGGGTGAGGTCACACGTGGCCTATGCCGCCACCGCCGAAGGAACCGCTCCTTCCCGGCAGCCAGCGCTGTCGGTTCTGGTCCTTTCCCGTTCTGCTCCCGGAGTGGTGGAGCTGGTACGGCATCAGCCGTTCCTTCTCCTCCGAGGCGACGGGCATCTCGTCGGGTTCCCGCATCTCGCTCGTCTCGTGGACGGCGCCGCCGATGGGGAGGTGGGGCTGCTCTTCGGGGAGCGGCCGTGGAAGTTCCTGGTCCCGGACCTTCATGCCGAAATGTATGGCCCAGACCAGTGCGCCTGCGATCACCAGGCCACCGAGAAAGGCCGCGGTCACGTCGAGTGTGTTGTGAGACGCGGCCAGCTGAACATACGTTGCCGTACTCATACTCCGATTATCGCTCTTCGGGGTGGAATGCGGCTATATGGAACCCGTCTGTTCTGCCGGGCGTCCGGCCAGGCGCTGCTCCCGCAGACTCGCGGCCCAGGACGCCAGGCCCAGGCAGATCGGAGGCCACACCGCCCACCAGGCGGAGGGCCCGGACGTGACGAGGGCGATCCACCAGGCCACGGCGGCCAGGATCAGTACCGTCGGCAGCCGTCGGCGCCAGGCGGGGAGTTGGCTCATCCGGGAGACCGACCAGGCCATCCAGAGGAAGACGCACAGGACGGGGAAGACGAAGACCATTCCGTCACCTTTCCCACGGAGGAGCCGGTCACACCGGATCGGCTGTGTGCGTGGCGAGGTAGGCCGTGATGTCGGCGGGGTCGCGGGTGAGTACGGCGATGTGGTTGTCGGGGCGTATCAGGACGAGGGCCGGGTCGGTGACGCCGTACGCGCGCCGGGCGTGGCCCTCGTGGTCGTGCAGGTCGCCCACCTCGCCGGCGTCCACCGTGAGCGCCTGCACCAGGCCGTCGTGCCCGGCCGCCAACTTGCCCACCGCGCCCGCGACTTCGGTGCCGAAGCCGAGCAGCGTGAACCGTGGGTCGGCGTACACCTGGAAGAGCCGGACCGGGCGGCCGGCCGCGTCGAGGCAGGGGGCGTCGGGGGCGCGGTCGCCCGGGCGCAGGACGTCGCGGTCACCGGTGGTGGCCGGGGCGGCGAGTGAGCTCCAGCGGTAGCCGGTGCCCATGGGCGGCGGGGCTGCGGACTCGATGCCTGTGCCGGGTTCCCTGACCGCCTCGATCGCTCGGTACAGGGCCTCGTTCGTCACGTCGAGGGTCCAGGCGGCGACCGGGAGGCGCTCCTCCTCATAGGTGTCCAACAGTGCCGGTCCGGCCCGGCCGGTCGTCTCCAGGGCGAGTTTCCAGCCCAGGTTGTAGGCGTCCTGGATGCCGGTGTTCATGCCGAGGCCGCCGGCGATCGGGTGGACATGGGCGGAGTCCCCGACGAGGAAGACCCGGCCGACCCGCATCCGGTCGACCATGCGGACATTGGCCCGCCAGGTGGAGAGCCAGGTCGGGTTGGCCAGCCGCACGCCGGGCACGCGTGCGTGCCGGTCGAAGATGCGCTGGAAACTCTCCAGCGACGGGGGTATCTGCCGTCCCGCGTCGTCGAGTTCGGGGCCGGCCTGGAACTGGAAGCGGTTCGTGCCGGGCAGTGGGCACAGCAGGACGCCGCCGCCCTCCGAGGTGAACCACTGGTGCCAGACGTCGCGCCCGATCCCGTCGGCCTCGACGTCACCGCAGACCATCGCCTGCGCCTCGTCGGTCGTACCGTCGAACCGCACCCCCAGTGCCTTGCGGATGCCGCTGCGTCCGCCGTCGCACCCCGCGAGATACGCGGCTCTGATGCGGCCTCCGTCGGCGAGGGTCGCGGTCACGCCGTCCGCGTCCTGCTCGAACCCGCGGACCTCCGTGCCGAGTTCGACGGCGATCCCGAACTCGGCGAGCCGGTCGCGCAGAATCCCCTCCAGCTGCCACTGGCCCAGGAGGACCCCGCTGTCGTAGGGCGCGTCCGGTGTCGGTGCGACGTCCGCGAAGGGGTCGGTGTCCGAGACGTGCACGCCGTCGAAGTACTTGCGGAACGGCAGATGCGTCAGCCCGGCGTCGAGGACGCGTTCGGCGACACCGACGTCCTCCAGCACCTCCACCGTGCGCGCCTGCACCCCCTTGGCGTGCGAGTGGCAGTGCGGGGCCGGGGCCGCGTCCACGATCCGCACCCCCGCACCGCGTCGGGCCAGCTCGATGGCGAGGGTGAGGCCGGTCGGTCCGGCGCCCACGATCAGCACGTCGTCGGTCATGAGGGTCCTCTCGTCGTCGGTGCGTCCAGCTCGTACGTCCATGGAACATCGCCAGACGAGAAAATGCAACCGAGTCTCAGAAGATTCTTGGTCTCATTCAATCCCGAGCCTCACCATCCTGGTAAACTCGCCGGCATGGACGAACCCGCCGGTCTGCGCGAGCGCAAGAAGGAAAAGACACGGAACCTCATCGCCCACGAGGCCCTGCGGCTCTTCCGTGAGCAGGGCTTCGACGAGGTGTCCGTCGTCGAGGTCGCGGCGGCGGCCGAGGTCTCCAAGGCCACCCTGTTCCGGTACTTCCCGACCAAGGAGGACCTGGTCCTGCACCGCTTCGCCGACCACCTCGGCGAGGCGGCCCGGGTGGTCCGGGAGCGCCCGCCCGGCCTGACCCCCACGGCTGCCCTGCGCGACCACTTCCTGGCCGGTCTCGCCGCCCGCGACCCGATCACCGGTCTCAACGACCACCCCGAGGTGCTGTCGTTCCAGGACCTCATCTACCGCACGCCCAGCCTCCGGATCGGCATGCGGCTGCGCTACACCGGCCAGGACGTCGACGCGCTCGCGGACGCCCTGCCGTCCGGCGGCGACTCCGGCTCCGGCACCGCCCCGCCGATCGTGAGACACCTGGCCGCGGCCCATCTGATCGCCGTACAGCAGGAGTTGGGGCAGGAGAACTGGCGGACGATCACGTCGGGGCGGACCGCCGACGAGGCGTACGACGACGCGGTCAGGGCCGCGGAGGGGGCGTACGGGCAGCTCATGACGGGTCTCGACGGGTCTTGACCTGGGCGTGCGCCGTGACCTTCGCACCGGTCAGGGTGGGAAAGGAATTAAGGGCTTGTCGTGTACGCGCGGTGTTTGGGAGGCTCTCGCTCGCCATGACGAGGGGGGGCGTTGATGAGTGAGACGGTCGGGCGGCGGCGCGTGCCGGCGTGGCTGGGGGTCGGGGTGGTCGTGCTCGCGGCGGTCGGTGGAGGCTGTGTCTGGCTGTACCGGGAGGAGTCGTCCCCTCCGTTCGGGGATGCGCGGGCCTGCGACGGGAGCGACCTGAAGCTGCCGGGTGTGATCACCGCCGGGGGCGCGTCGATTCCCGCCGACGCGACCGACGTTCACTACTACACACGCAACGGCAGCGCTCAGGTCACGTTCACGAGCGGGCTGATGAAGGACTACCTGCACCGTGCGGGCATCCTCCCGGAGGGGAAGGACCTGTTCGACAAGAAGTACGGGACGCACGCGGAGGCCGACCCCGAGCTTGCGCTGCCGGCCGGGCTGTGCGGTTCGCCGTTGCGCGGACCCGCCTGGGTGTACCACTCCACGACCGCCAACGGTACTGGTGTCGACGTCACCGTCGAGCAGTCCACGGTGTACGACGACGCGTTCCGCTTCCCGGCCCGGGCCGTGGTCGGCTACACCACGCCCTGAGCCGGTCCTCCGATGTCGGCGCGTGTCAGTTCTGGTGGATGACGTTGTGGCCCGGCCCGCCGGACAGGGTGTCCGTGCCCGTGCCGCCCCACAGCGTGTCGTTGCCGGAGTTGCCGTAGATCGTGTCGGCGCCGGCATCGCCGTAGAGGACGTCGTTGCCCGTGCCGCCGTAGATGAAGTCGTTGCCGGCGCCGCCGTGGATCCTGTCGTTCCCGGTGCCGCCGGTCAGGCTCTGGTTGGCCGCGCCACCGGTGATGACGTCGTTGCCGGCCCCGCCGTCGGCCGCGTCGCCCACGGTGGTGATCGTGTCGTTGCCGTTGCCGCCCTGGGCGATGGTGCCCGCGGCGGCCTTGAGGGTGTCGTTGCCGTCGTCGCCCCAGCCCACCGAGTACTTGCCGAGGGTGAGGGTGTCGTTGCCGGTGCCGCCCGAGACGTAGTTGCCGTCGACGCTGCCGTCGTCGGTGGCCTTGTCGTTGCCGGCGCCCAGGTCGACCGACGCGAAGTAGTACGTCTGGTCGGTCTTGTTGTGGTACGCGAGGGTGTCGTTGCCGTTGCCGAGCGCCAACTGCACGGTGGGGTACGGGTCCTGGCTGTCCAGGGTGGCGACCGTGCAGGAGACCTTGGTGTGGTCCGAGGCGGTGGGGTACGCGCAGCCGGTGCCCGGCTTGACCGTGACCACGTCGTCGATGACGTAGGTGATGGTCGAGAGGTTCGTCGTCGACGCGGTGACGACCACCTTGTTGGTCTGGCCAGCGGCGGCCGTGTAGAGGACCTCGTGACCGCTGGAGCTGAGCGCGGCGGTGGCCGGCGTCGTGGCCGCGCCCGCCGACCCGGCGAGAAGCAGCGGGGCGGCCAGACCGGCGCCGACAGCCAGCGTCAGCGCCGCGGCGGAACGCAGCGTACGGCGACTGAGAGGACGAGAGGACATCGCACAACCTCCGTGGAACGTAAGGGGAGTTGGCGGAAACCGAGGGATTCGGGTTCCGACACCGCGTCTGACCCTCGCTCCAAGGGCTTGGTTGCGCTCCCTTTCGCACGGGTGTCCTGTCACCGCGAATTGTCAGCGGTGGTTCAGCACGAATTCACGCACTGGCCCGCCGAGTTGCTACAACCCTCGCTATGAGGTGCCGGCCAGTTCGTCCGCGTCACGGCGGAACGCCCACCGCAGCTCCGGCTCCATCGTGAACCGGAAGGCCCGTCGGACCGGCGGTGTGCACAGGGCGGTCACGACGGCGGCGGCGACCACGGTCACCGTGATCTCGCCGAGGGGGCCCCGGACCCACGAAGGGTCGTACCAGCCCCAGGACTTGGCGCCCTGTGCGACGAAACCGTGCAGCAGATAGCCGTACAGGGTGCCCGCGCCCAGCGCGGTGAACCAGGTCCGGCGGCGCGGCACCCAGGCGAGGAAACAGGCGACCAGGACCGTCGAGCAGACGAACAGGGCCAGCGTCATGGCGGGCCCCTCCCAGTCGGGCGCGCCGAGTTGCTCCGCGCTCGCGTTGTGGAAGAACCAGACGTAGTCGAACCGCGGGACCGCCCAGTACGCCACCGCGAGCGCGCACACCGCCACCGGCACCGCCAACTGCCGTACCTCCGGCCGCCGTACGAGCTGGAAGTGCTCCGGCTTCAGACACAGGCCGAGCACGAAGTACGGCAGGAACTGCAACACCCGCTGCAGATCGAGGTCGTTGCCGATGGAGGGGGACAGGGTCGCCAGCATCGCGACGGCCAACGCGACCGGCAGCGGACGGCGCACGTGCCTCCAGATCGGCGTGGTGAGCCGCCACACGAACAGCGCCGCCAGGAACCACGTCAGGTACAGCGGGTCCAACAGGCTGATCGCGCGGTCGGGTTGGTGGTCGGTCCAGCGCGTGTAGAGCGTGTACGCCGTCTCGAAGACGACGTACGGCACGACGACTCCGCCCAGCAGCCGCCTGACCTGCTGCGGGGTCGCGCGGAAACTCCGGGAGAAATAGCCGGAGATGATGATGAACGCCGGCATGTGCACGGCGTACACGAGCATGTACAGCGCGGTGACGCTACGGCTGCCGGAGCGCAGCGGCTCCCACGAGTGGCCGATCGCCACGAGCACGATCGCCAGGTACTTGGCGTTGTCGAAGAAGGGGTCGCGTTGCTTCCCGGGGGTGCGTTCCGATGCGGGGGTGGGCTCCGCCGTGGGGGCGGCGGTGGGGGACGGCCCGGTGGTGGCCTGGGGGGAACCGGGGGTCTTG
Source organism: Streptomyces sp. NPDC050508 (assembly GCF_040655155.1). Classification (NCBI taxonomy): domain Bacteria; kingdom Bacillati; phylum Actinomycetota; class Actinomycetes; order Kitasatosporales; family Streptomycetaceae; genus Streptomyces; species Streptomyces sp. NPDC050508. The sequence goes on along the minus strand of NZ_JBFAJJ010000002.1, from coordinate 409,281 downwards.
GCGGAGGTGGGGGGAGAAGCACGCATTCGGCGCGCCTGACCACTTCCCGGCGATCCAAACCTCCCGTTTCCCCGTCTCGGCGCACGGGAGCCGTCGTTGAGGAGTTCTTTGCCAGGACATGGGTTTCCGGCGGGAGAGCCCGTCACTAGCGGGAGTTATGGTCCGACCTGCTTGTTCACCCTTTTCACAGGAGCTTCATTGCGCCTCAAGCAGGTCTCGCTCACGACGGCGATATCGGTCGTCGCCGGGCTGACCACCGCAACCGTCGGCCTCGCGGGCTCCGCGGCCTGGGCCGACAGCACGGCGGCGCTGCCGCTGTCCCATTACGCGCACATGCTGGTCGACACCGCTCACCAGCACATCTTCTTCAGCCAGGGCGCCGGTTCGACCGGCATCGTGGTGACCGACCTGGCCGGCACCCCCGTCACCACCCTCACCGGTGAACAGGGCGCCACGGGCCTGGCGTTGTCCCCGGACGGCACCACGCTGTACGCGGCCCTGGCGGACGGTGACGCGGTCGCCGCCGTCGACACGGCGACGCTGACCGAGTCCGCGCGCTACGCGACCGGCACCGGCAGCGGGCCCGTCTCCGTCGCGGTGGCGGGCGGCAGGGTCTGGTACGGCGCCATGGTGGACGGCCATGGTGCCGTCGGATCCGTCGACCCGTCCGCCGCCGCACCGGTCGCGACACCCCAGGCCGTGTTCTCCAACTGGCCTTCCGCACCCCGGCAGCTCGCGACGGGCGGTGGCGTCCTCGCGGCCGGGGAGACCAGCCAGTACGACACCGACGTGGCCACCTTCGACGTCTCCTCCGGCACGGCGAACGCCATGACCGAGATAGCGGTTCCCCCTGGTACGGCGACCGGCTTCCAGGTCACCGGCGACGGTAAGAAGGTGCTGATCGCGGCCACTGGCGACGACGCCCTGGAGGCCTACCGCACGGCGGACATGAGGATGGCCAACCCCTCCGTGTACTACACGGGAGGCACCCCCTCCGGGCCGAACTCGCTCTCCCTCGACACCGACGGCACGATCGCCGTCGGCAGCACCTCGGGCTCGGCGCCCGGCCTGTACCTCTACGCCGGCTCCCAACTCCGCGAGAACTACGTCCCGTTCGCGTCCGGGACACTTGCCCCCGACGGCCTGGAGTGGGGCGGGGACGGCACGACGCTCTACGGCGTCACCCAGGACTCCACGGGCGCCTACACCCTGAACGTGTTGGCCTCTCCCAAGCTCACCGACACCCAACTCGCCCTGAGCCTCCCGGGATACGCGGTCCCCACCAGGGAGTTCACACTCAACGGCACGTTCGCCACCAACGGCTTCGTCCCGGCCGGCGCGCAGCTCCAAGTCACCCGCGACGGCGTCCAGTTGCCCGACGTCACGCTCGGCGCCGACGGCACGTTCGCGGTCAAGGACACCCGGGCCGACGAGGGCACGGACACCTACCAGGTGTCGTACGCCGGTGACGCGACGCACCGGCCCGCGACCACCTCGCTGAAGGTGTACGTGACGCGGCTGACGACCGACGTCGAGTTCCAGGCGTTCAGTTCGGCGACACCCCACTCGGTGGTCCTCACCGGCACCCTCAGCTCGCGGGACCTCGGCACCTTCCCCCAGGGCACCACCCTCCAGGTGACTCGCACGAACGAGGACACCCAGGAGTCGGTCCCCCTCCCGTCGGTCCCGGTCGATCCGGCCACCGGCGCGTTCACGGTCACCGACGCCCCTGACGCCGCGGGGTGGTTCACCTACCGGGTCGCCTTCGCGGGCGACGCGGCGCACCAGCCGTCGGCCAACGAACCGTCCGCGATCGTCAAGCCGTACACCCCGACCCTGACCCTCAAGGCCCCGACGACGACCGTCACGCGCGGCGCCGCGCTGACGTTCGGCGGCACCTTGGGCGACGCCCCGTACACCGCGGGCGAGACGGTCACCGTGTCCCGCACGGATCTGGCCCACACCACAACTCCCGTCACGTGGACGGTTCCTGTGGGCACGGACGGCAAGATCACCGTCAAGGACACCCCGGCGGTCGGCGGCGCCGACACCTACAAGGTCGACTACCCGGGCGACGCCGCCCACCAGGCGGCCACGGCCTCGGCGACCGTCCAGGTGTCCCGCGCCGCGACGGCCGTGTCCGTCACCAGCAACGAGTCGACGTACTCGTACGGCGCGACGGCCACCGTCACCGCCCACCTCGGCACGACGTACAACGGCCGTACGGTGTCGATCTACGCGACCCCGGCGGGCGGCAGGAAGACGCTCGTGAAGACCGCCGCCGTGGACAGCAACGGCAACCTGAAGGCGACGTACAAGCTCACCCACAACACGACGTTCACGGCGTCGTTCGCGGGCGACTACCGCTACGCCCCGGCGACGGCCACCCGTGCCGTCCACGACCGGGTCGGCATCGCGGAGAAGCTGGGCGGCTACTACACCAGCACCACGTACGGCTCGGTCACCTACCGCGTCTACCACCACACGGCGAAGCCGCAGGTGTCCGGCACCGTGTCGCCGGACAAGTCCGGGCAGTGCATGCGGTTCCAGGCCCAGGAGTACTACAACAAGGCCTGGCACACGCTCACCACGTCCAGCTGCTTCTCCATGGCCCCGGGCAGCGTCGGGGTGACCCAACTGAGCCTCACGAACGCGGTCAACCAGAAGTTCCGGGTGCGGACCGAGTACGTGGCCGGTGCGAAGGACACGACCAACGTGAGTACGTGGGGCGGCTGGCTCTACCTGACCGTCAGGACCTGAGCCGGTTCTCTAGCCCTCCTTGGGCCCGGCCTGCTGGATCACCTCGAAGGTCCACAGCGTCGAGTCCGTCGAGGCGGGCCTCGGCCGCTCACCCTGCGGGGAACCCTGCGCTGACCCCTCCTGGGGTGCGCCGCGGTGGGCGGCCTGGCCCATTCCGGACATCCAGTTCTGGAAGTCCTCCTCGGCACGCCAGCGCGTGTAGACGAGGTAGGTGTCGGTGCCCTCGACGGGCCGGAGCAGCTCGAACCACTCGAACCCGTCCGAGCCGTCCACCGTCCCGGCCCGGTTCGTGAACCGCTTCTCCAGCGTCTCGCGCTGCTCTTCGGGAACGGTGAGTACGTTGATCTTGACGATGCTCATGGGCCCATTCTCACAGTCGCCGCCGGCTCGGGTCCGTCGCGGGTCACCCGTCCCACCAGGTCCACCCAGGTGGCCTGGAGACGGGCGACCGGGATGCCGCGGCCGACGTGCAGATAGTCCCCCGTCTCGAAGTCCGCGAAGGCGAGCAGCGCGTGCGCGAGCATGTCGTGGTCCGCGTCAACTCCCGTCTCCCTCAGGAGAGTTGAGACGTGCTGGTGGAAGGCTCGGCCGGTCTCGGAGCCGTACCGGCGTTCGTGGACGACCTGACGGCCCAGCGCGGCGCCCAGGTCCGCGTCGGCGGCGACGCGCTCGATCAGGGCACAGCCGAACGCCGTCAGCCGGTCCCTCGCGGGGGCGCCCGGTCCCAGGGGTGGCGGACCCGAGGTGTACGCCTCGTGGAAGTCGGCCTCGGCCTCGCCGAGCAGGGCGAGCAGCAGCCCGTCCCGGTCGCCGAACCGCCGGAACAGCGTGCCCTTTCCCACCCCGGCCGCCTCCGCGACCTCGTGCATCGTCACGTGCTCGGCGCCCCGCTCGGCCACCAGCCGGGCGGCGGCCTCCAGCAGCCGGACCCGGTTGCGGGCGGCGTCGGACCGTTCGGCGGGGACGTCCTCGGCTGTCACGCCCCGACGCCGCTGAGCTGGGCGAGGACGGTGTCGTAGGAGCCGTTGGCCGCCGCGTCGCGCACGAACCGGGCGCGTTCCACGACGAGTTCCTTCGCGTCGGGTGTCTCGCGCAGCAGGTCGAGGGTCTCGGTGAGGAAGTCGTCCAGCGGCATCGAGTCCTCGTTGTCCTCCTGGTCCAGCATGGTCGTGCGCACGCCCGGCGGCGCGACCTCGATGACCTGGACGCCGGTGTCGCCCTGAGCGAGCTGGACGCGCAGGCTCTCGGAGAAGGAGTGCAGCGCGGCCTTGGTCGCGTTGTAGGTCGGGGTGATCGGCAGCGGGACGAACGCCAGCGCGGAGGTGACGTTCATGACGGCCGCGTCGTCCTTGCCGGTCAGCAGTGGCAGGAAGGCGTACGTCATCCGGATCGTGCCGAGCAGGTTGACGGTGACGTGGTCCTCGGCGACCGGGAGGGAGGCCGGGTCGAGGAGGTTCTCGGGCAGCATGATGCCCGCGTTGTTGACCAGGACGTTCAGTTCCGGATACGAGGACGCCACCCGCTCGGCGGCGCGGGTGATCGACGCCGGGTCCGTGATGTCGAGGGTGAGCGCCTCGATGCCCGGGTGCTCGGCCGTGATCTCGTCGAGGAGTTCCTTGCGGCGGCCGGCGACGATCACCTTGTTGCCGGCCTCGTGCAGGCGCAGGGCCAGGCCGCGGCCGATGCCCGAGGTGGAGCCGGTGATCAGGATCGTGTTGCCGGTCAGTTTCATGGGGGGTCTCTCCTTGAGGGGGGGCTGGCGCTGCCTCGACCGTAGGAGCGGCTTCGCGGGGGCGGGAGAGGAAGGCTTATCCATGGATCGGGGATCCCTGGCTGGGCCGGCGGAAAGCGGCGACGATGGAGATCGACCGAGGTCACGGACGGGAGCAGGCGATGGCGGGCATGGAGAAGAAGGAGCTGGCGGTGTTCCTGCGCCGGCGGCGGGAGGCGCTGCGCCCCCATGACGTCGGGCTGGTCGAGGGCCCGCGCAGGCGGACCCAGGGGCTGCGCCGCGAGGAGGTCGCCCAGCTCGCCGGGATGTCCACCGACTACTACGCCCGCCTGGAGCAGCAGCGCGCCCCGCAGCCCTCCGTGCAGATCACCACCGCCCTCGCACGGGCCCTACGGCTCACCCCGGACGAGCGCGATCACCTCTTCGCCCTCATCGGCCACAACGCCCCGGTCCGCTTCCAGCGCTCCGAGCACGTCAGCCCGGCCCTGCTGCGGGTCCTGGAGCGGCTGAACGACGACACCCCGGCGATCGTGCTGACCGACATGGCCGACACCCTCGCCATGAACCCGATCGCCACCGCGCTGCTGGGCGACCAGACCCGCCACACGGGCCTGGCCCGCAGCGCCTACTACCGCTGGTTCACCGACCCCACCGACCGGCTGGTGTACCCGGAGGAGGACCACCCCCGGCACAGCCGTACCCAGGCGGCCCGGCTGCGCGCCGCGCTCACGGCCGGCGGCAGCGACCCGCGGGCGGCCCGGATCGTCGCCGAACTGACGGAACGCAGCCCGGAGTTCGTCCAGGTGTGGGAACTCCAGGAGGTCGCCCAGCGCTACGGCGAGAGCAAGACGATCCTGCACCCCTCCCTCGGCCGTATCGACGTCGACGCCCAGGTCCTGTTCACCGAGAACCGCGCGCAGACCCTGGTCGTCATGACCGCCCGCCCCGGCACGGAGAGCCAGGGCAAGCTCGAACTGCTCTCCGTCATAGGGCACCAGCAACTCACGCCCTGACCTCACGCTTTGACGCGTCGGGCCCGCCCGTCCTCGCGGAACGTGCGCCGGTACGTCTCCGGCGGCACCCCCAGCACCCGGTTGAAGTGGCGGCGCAGGGTCGCCCCGCTGCCCAGGCCGCAGCGGGCGGCGACCTGGTCGATGCCCTGGTCGGTCTGTTCGAGCAACTCCTGGGCGCGGTTGACCCGTTGGACCAACAGCCACTGCAGGGGGCTGGTGCCGGTGACCGCGTGGAAGCGGCGGGTGAGGTTGCGGGGGCTCATGGCGGCGTGCCGGGCGAGGTCGGTGACGGTGAGCGGTTCGTCGAGGCGGGCCGTCGCCCAGGCCAGCAGCTCGGTGAGGGCGTGCTCCGGCCCGTCGGACACCGGCGCGGGGATGAACTGGGCCTGCCCGCCCAGCCGGTGGGGCGGAACGACCAGGGTACGGGCGAGCGTGTTCGCCACCGCCGCGCCGTGGTCGGTGCGTACGACGTGCAGGCACAGGTCCATCGCCGCCGACTTGCCCGCCGAAGTGAGCACGCTGCCCTCGTCGACGTAGAGCACGTCGGGTTCGACCTCGACCAGGGGATGGCGGGCGGCCAGGACATCGGTGTGCGCCCAGTGCGTGGTGGCGCGCCGCCCGTCCAGCAGTCCGGCGGCGGCCAGTACGAAGGCGCCCGTGCAGAGCGAGACGACCCGGGCGCCCGCGTCGTGCGCCGCCCGAACCGCCTTCACCAGTGCGGTGGTTGGCTCCTCGTCGACGTCGTGGCAGGCCGGGACGACGACCGTGTCGGCGGTGGCGAGCGCGTCGAGTCCCTGCCGGGTGTCGGCCCGTAGCCAGCCCCCGACACCGGCGGCGGCCGGACCGCACACGGTCAGCTCGTACCAGGGCTCGGCGATGCCCCGGTCCACGCCGAACACCTCGTAGGCGGAGGCGAGTTCGAAGAGCGGGGTGCCGTCCGCGACGGCCAGGGCCACCGTATGCCGGTCCTTGTGCATGTCCGAAACTGTACGGGCAGTGGCATTCCAGCCACTGGAGGGCGGAGCGGCTACGCCCGATGCTTGTGCCATGACCGATCACCGCACGCAGCCGACCATGTCGCCCACGACGCCCGCAACTCCCGCCCGTGTCACCGTCATCGGCGCCTACGGCCACACCGGCCGCTTCGTCGTCGCGGAACTCCGTCGCCGTGGCCTCGTCCCGATCCTGTCGGGCCGCGACCCCCAACGGCTCGCCGCGCTCGGGGAGTTGTACCCGGAGCTGGAGACCCGCCCGGCCACGGTCGACGACCCCGGCTCGCTCGACCGTGCCCTCGTGGGCGCGGCAGCGGTGATCAACTGCGCGGGCCCGTTCGCCTCGACGGCGGCCCCGGTGATCGAGGCGGCGCTGCGGGCCGGGATCCCGTATCTCGATGTGACGGCCGAGACCGAGGTGGTCCTGGACACGATCGCCGCCTACGGCGACCGCGCCCGCGAGGCCGGCGGCCTCGTCGTCCCCGCGGTGGCGTTCTACGGCGGTCTCGGCGACCTCCTCGCGACGGCCGCGGTCGGCGACTGGAAGACCGTCGACCGGATCGGCATCGCCTACGCGCTCAGCGACTGGCGGCCCACCGACGGCACACGGGTGACGGGACAGGTGTCGGCGGGCCGCCGTTCGGGCGGGCGCATCCTCTACGCGGACGGCCGCCTGCAGACCCGGGCCGGCGCCGCGCCGCTCGCCGACTGGACGTTCCCGGACCCCGTAGGAACCCGGCCCGTGGTCGGCGAGTTCACCATGGCCGACAGCGCCACGATCCCAACTCACCTCTCCGTACCCGACATTGACACCTGCATGACGGTCTCCGCGGTGGAGGACCTGCGCTCCGCCGACACGTCGGGACCCGTCGCCGTGGACGAGTCGGGGCGCTCGGCGCAGACGTTCCTCGTCGAGGTCGTGGCGACACGGGACGGCGAGACGCGCCGTGCCGTCGCCTCCGGGCAGGACATCTACGCGGTCACGGCACCCCTGGTCGCGGAGGCGACCTGCCGTGTCCTCGCCGACCCGCACCGGCCGTCCGGGGTGGTCACCGCCGGTGCCCTCGCGGACGCCCGCGACTTCCTCACCGCGCTGGCACCGGGGCACTTGACGCTCGACTTCACGAACTGACGGGACCTCGGGGGCGGTTGTGTGCGTCGAACGGCGGCCCCCGACCGCCCTCTTTCGGGTGATCTACGAACGGCTCATCAGCCGTAACGTTTCCTCACCACACTCGCTGAGCTGCACTTTTGTGGAAAACGGGCCGGAACTGTTCACGTGTTCGGATCGCGTCACGCCCCCTACCTGATCTTGATCCGATCTACAGTCGTGCCGCTCGTCCAAGATCACTTCCCATTGAGGCGTGTGTGACCCTTCGACTGCCTTGCGCAGCCCCCCTCTTGAAGACGCCGCCGACGGCTGTCCTGGAGGGCATCGCCGGTTTCGTCCCCCCGGACGCGGTGGCGAACGACGCCCTGCCCGCCGCGTGGGGTGTCGACGACGCCTGGGTCCGCAGACGCACCGGCATCGCCGAACGCCGCCGCGCGGCACCCGGAGTGGCCACCGGCGATCTCGCGCTGGAGGCGGCCCGCCAGGCACTGGCGGTCGCCTGCCGTCCGCTCGTGGACGCGGTGATCGTCGCCACCTCCACACCGGACCGGCCGATGCCGGCCATGGCACCCCGGCTCGCCACCCGCCTCGGCCTCGGCGGGAGCGCCGCCTGGGACGTGTCCGCCGCGTGCAGCGGATTCGTCTACGGCCTCGCCGCCGCCGTCGGCGCCCTGGCCTCGGGGTGTGCCGACCGTGTCCTGCTGGTCGCGGCCGAGGTGTACTCGACGCTGCTCGACCCGCAGGATCGTTCCGCCGGAATCGTGTTCGGCGACGGCGCCGCGGCGGTGGTCCTACGGCGCGGCGAGCGGGACGAGCCCGGTGGCGTACTGGCGCTGGACCTCGGCAGCGACGGCTCGGGCCACGACCTGATCCAGGTGCCCGGCGGCGGTGCGCTGGAACGCTCCCGGCCGGGCGAGTACGGCCCGGACGACCGCTACTTCCGTATGCGGGGACGTGACGTGTTCCAGCATGCGATCACCCGTATGACCCAGTCCGCCCACACCGTGCTCAAGCGCGCGGACTGGGCGGTCGAGGATGTGGACCGGTTCTGCGCCCATCAGGCGAACGCCCGCATCCTGTCCGCCGTCGGCGACCGCATCCCGGTACCCGGCGAACGGCATGTCACCAACATCGCCCGCGTCGGCAACACCGGCGCCGCGTCCATCCCGCTGGCCCTGGCCGACGCCGCCGCGCGGGACGAACTCCGTGCCGGGGAACGGGTGTTGCTGACCGCCTTCGGTGCCGGACTCACCTGGGGCTCGGCGGCCCTGGTGTGGCCGGAACTGCCGACCGTGCCCCGGATCGACGATCTCGACCCGGCCGTACGGATCCCGGTCGCCTGAGACCTCTGAGATCTCCGAGGCCTCCGAGACCTCGCCTGTCCCCAGGTGTTTCTGTCGTTCCCCGCTCATCGGTGTCCACCGCTCAAGAAACAGGTCGGATGCCCTTGTTCCGAAACTCCGCTCTCCCCGTCGAAAGGAACGCCATGTCCCCCGTCCAGACCGCCGTGACCGCCGTACTCACCCAGAAGTTCGAGGTCAGCCCCGAGGACATCCGCCCGGAGGCCACCCTGGAGAGCCTCGATCTCGACTCCCTCGCGCTGGCCGAACTCGCCCTGGCGCTCCAGGAGGAGCTGGGGGTTCACGTGGCGGAGGAAGAGGCCGCCAAGCACAGCACCGTGGGCGGGCTCGTCGCCGCGCTGAACGCCAAGCGGCCGTGACGCCGGCACCCTGCGCACCCGTCTCCGTCACCGGCCTGGGGCTCATCACCCCGGCCGGGGTCGGCCGTGAGGCGACCTGGGAGGGGGTCCTGAGCGGGCGTTCCACCGCGGCCACGGATCCCGAACTCAAGGGCTGTGCCGTCGACTTGTCCTGCCGTGTCCCGGCCATGACCCCGGAACAGGCCCGGATCGGCGGCGGCAAGGCCTGGCGCATGGGCCGGTTCAGCCAACTCGCCGTGCTGGCCGCGCGCGAGGCGGTCGCCGACGCCGGGCTCGACCCCGCCGGGTGGGACGGCGCACGGGTCGCCGTGGTGATCGGCTCGGGGCTGGCCGGAGCCGCCCACCTGGAGGACCAGACCCTCCGCCATCACCAGGGCGGTCCCGAGCTGGTGTCGCCCGCGCTCGTGCCCATGCTGATCTCCAACATGGCCGCCGGGGAAGTGCTGTTGGACCTCGGCGCCCATGGTCCGTCCCTGGCGACCGAGACCGCCTGCGCGTCCGGGGCCAGTGCCCTGGCCGTCGCACGGGGGCTGCTGCTCGCCGGGCTGTGCGACATCGCGGTGGCGGGCGGCGCGGAGGCGGCCGTCACCCCGGTGATCACCTCCGGCTTCCACCGGATGGGCGCGCTGTCGTCCCGCGTCGACGAACCCGGCCTGGCCTCACGGCCGTTCGCGGCGGACCGGGACGGGTTCGTGATCTCCGAGGGCGCCGCGATCCTCGTCCTGGAACGGGAGGCGGACGCGCGCGCCCGTGGACAGCGGCGGTACGCGCGGCTCGCGGGGGCCGGTCAGACGTCCGACGCACATCACCCGACCGCCCCTGCTCCAGGGGGAGTTCACGCGGAGTCGGCGTTGCGGTCGGCGCTCGCGGAGGCGGGGCTGCGCCCGGCGGACGTCGATCACGTCAACGCGCACGGCACCTCGACGCCGCTCAACGACCTGACCGAGGCGGAGTTGATCGCGCGGGTGCTGCCGCACCGGCCGAGTGTCACCGCCGCCAAGGGAGTTCTCGGGCACGGTCTCGGCGCGGCCGGTTCGATCGAGGCGGCGCTCACCGCCCTGACCGTGCACCGCTCCACCGTCCCGCCGATCGCCAACCTCACCCCGGACAACCTCCTCTTCGACCTGGACTGCGTGACGGGCGAGCCCCGCGAGCAGCGCGTCCGGGCCGCCGTAAGCCACTCCTTCGGGTTCGGCGGGCACAACGTGGTGCTGCTCTTCACCGCCGAGGACTGAACCGAGGACTGACGAGAATTCAGGAAGGACCGATGAGCGTTCACAGCAGCATCGTTCACGCCACCGTCCACATCCCCGAGGGACGCCAGAGCGTGGCCGCCGTGGAGGACCGTTTCCGGGCGGGCAGCCCCGCCGTACCGCTGTCGCGCGGGGTGCTCCAGCGGATGTACGGGCTGGCCGAGCGCACCGTGGCCGACGACCTGGAGCAGCCCTCCGACCTGGCCGTGCACGCGGCCCGGCGCCTGTTCGAGGACACCGGCACCGACCCGGGCGGCGTCGACCTGCTCCTCTACGCCGGGATCCTCGCCGACATGGAGGAGCCGGCCACCGCCCATGTCGTCGCCGACAAACTGGGCCTGGGCTGCCCGGTGTTCGACCTGAAGAACGCCTGCAACGGAGTTCTCAACGCGCTGGAGGTCGCCGACTCGTTCATCCGCAGCGGGCAGTACCGCCGGGTGCTGGTGACCACCGCCGAGGTCAGCACCAGGGAGAGCCGTTGGCAGGTGGACGACCCGGCCGACCTGCTGACCGCGCTGCCCAGCCTCAGCACCGGTGACATGGGCTCGGCGCTGCTGGTGGAGGCGGGTGACCGGCCCGGCATCCTCGGTTCGCGGTTCTTCGCCAACTCCTGGGGCTGGCGGGCGGCGACCCTGCCCAACCCGTACGCACAACACCGGCGGCTCGGCCATCTCCGGATCGACTCCGCGCAGTTGGTGGGCTCCTTCGACGGGCTGCCCGGCAAAGTGCGGGGCGCGCTGCGGGAGTTGGGCGTCCAGGGCGACGACCTCGACCTCGTCTGTGTGCATCAGCCGTCGGTGCCGTTCACCAAGGTCGTCTGCGACTGGGTGGGCGTGGACCCGGCCCGCATCCTGGCCACCTTTCCCACCCACGGCAACGTGGCGACCAACACCATCCCGCTCCAGCTGGCCGCCGCCCTCGACAGTGGACGTCTCCAACGCGGCGACCTGGTGGGCATGTTCGGCTTCGCGAGCGGGGCGAGTGCGGGGGTGGTCGTGTGCCGCTGGTGAACCACGACAGCTTCCAAGTCCCCGGCACCGCAAGAAGGTGAGATCGCCATGACCCCGACCCGCACTCCCCGCACCCCCCGCATCCCTCCCCTCCCACCCGCCCAATGGCCCCCGGTCCTACGGGCGTTGCTCGCCGACTCCCGACAGGACGGCCCCGGCCGGGAGAACCTGTTCGGCACCCTCGCCCACCACCCCGTGCTGGCCCACGCCTGGCTCTCCCTCGCCCGCGTCCTCACCCACGAGGGCACCCTCGGCCACCGCAGACGCGAGCTGATCGTCCTGCGGGTGGCCCACCGGCTCGACGCGCCCTACGTCCACGGTCGGCACCGCAACCCGGCCGCGGACGCCGGACTGACGGCCGCGGAGATCGACGCGACGGCGGCCGACCTGGACACCCACCCCTGGGCGGAGGAGGACCGCGCCCTCCTGGAGGCGGCCGACCTGCTCGCCGCCAACCACCCGGTCCCCGGGGGGCTTTGGGACCGCCTCGCCCGCGCCCTGAGCCCCGAGCAACTCGTCGAACTCCTGGTCCTGGGCGGCCAGACCGCCACCATGTGCACCACGCTCAACACCCTCCGCACCCCCTCCGACCGGCAGCCCTCTCTCACCGTGCTCCTGGACCGGGACCGCTGTTGCAGCGCCGGTCAGTGCGTCGGCGTCGCGCCCGAGGTGTTCGAGCAGGACGACACGGACGGCCTGGTCACCCTGCTCGTACCGGAGCCGGACGCGCGGTACGCCGACGAGGTGCGCTTCGCCGCCGACCTGTGCCCCAGCGGAGCCATCACGCTCGTCGACCACGAGGAGACCGCCCACCCATGACCGCGACCGTCACCTCCCTCAACCTCCCGGCCCCCTACGGCAGTTGCCCCTTCGACCCGCCCCCTGCCTACACCGCCGCCGCCCGCGAGGCCGCCGTCACCCGGGCCGTGCTGCCGGACGGCACCGCGTGCTGGCTGGTCACCGGGTACGACGAGGTACGGTCCGTGCTGGCCGACGCCCGGTTCAGCGCGGACGCGCGGACACCCGGGTTCCCGTTCCTCTCCGCCGGGCAGCGTGAACTGGCCACCGCCAAGCCGAGTTTCATCCGCATGGACGACCCCGAACACGCCCGGCTGCGCCGCATGGTCAGCAGGGACTTCCTGGTCAAGCGGATCGAGGAACTGCGCCCGGGCATCCAGGACATCGTCGACCGGGCCGTGGACCGCATGACCGAGGGCCGCACCTCGGCCGACCTGGTGGCCGACTTCGCCCTGCCGATCCCGTCGCTGGTCATCTGCCTGATGCTCGGGGTGCCGTACGAGGACCACGACCTGTTCCAGTCGCTCAGCCGCACCCTCCTCGACAACCGGACGACCCGACCGGAGGCGGAGCGCGCGCATGCCCGACTCATGGGCTATCTGGCGGGGTTGGCGGAGCGCAAGCGACGGCACCCGGCGGACGACATCCTCAGCCGGCTCGCCGCCCGCGACGACCTGACCGACCAGGAGACGGCGTCACTCGGCTTCCTGCTCCTGGTCACCGGGCACGAGTCCACCGCGAACATGACGGCCGTCAGCGTGCTCGCCCTGCTGAACCGCCCCGACCAGGCGGAACTCCTGCGCGGAGACCCGGACTTGGTGCGAGGGGCCGTAGAGGAACTCCTGCGCCACCTCACGATCATCCACCTGGGCCTGGGCCGTGCGGCGACCGAGACCGTGCGGGTGGGCGAGGTGACGATCCCGGCGGGCGAGGGCGTGATCTGCATGCTGTCCACGGCCAACCGCGACGAGCAACTCTTCGCGTCCGCACCGGACTTCGACCTCACCCGCGACGCCCGCCGCCATGTCGCCTTCGGCTACGGCAGCCACCAGTGCCTGGGCCAGACCCTGGCCCGGGTGGAACTCCAGATCGTCCTCACCACCCTGCTGCGCCGCCTGCCCGCCCTCCGCCTCGCCGTCCCCGCCGACCAACTCACGTACAACCAGGACAACATCGTGTACGGGCTGCGGGAGCTTCCGGTGACCTGGTAGCGGCGGGACCGGTCACTCCCCGGCCAGACCGGGATCGGCGCGCCCTTCGACCACCTCGCGTGCCACGACGCTCACCAGCCGCTGCCGTGAGCGCGCATGCGTGCGCAGGAGGGTGAAGGCGTCGTCGACGGTCATCTCCAGCCGGGCCGCGAGCACTCCCTTGGCCTGTTCGATGACGATGCGGTTGCTCAGGGCGAGTTCCAGCTGGGTTGCGAGGGCCCGGCTGCGGTCGGCCTCGCGCGCGCGTTCCAGGGTGACGGCGGTGAAGTCCGCCAGCGACTGGCCGAGCGTCAGTGTTCCCGGACTGAGGACGCTCTGCCGGGCGTGGGAGAGCAGCACGAGCGCGCCGCTGATTCCGGTGTGCCCGCGCAGGGGGAGGGCCACCACGCGGGCGTAGCCGAGACCCAGGGCTCTGGGGGCGTAGTGCGGCCAGCGCTGCCTGGCCGGCCGGCCGTCGAGCGCTGCCTGGGGCAGGGGAGTAAGGGCGCGGTGGCAGTCGTTTCCGGGACCTTCGCGCCAGCCGACGGCGTCGTGTTCCAGCCGGGACACCGCGGGGTCGGAGCCCGCCACGTGCGCCGCCTCGCGCTCGTCGGGGGCGAACACCACGGCTGCGGCGCCGACGCCGAGCAGGGACGGGCTGCCGTGCGCGAGGACCTCAAGGGTTCCGGCAACGTCCAGGGGGCCGTCCGTCGTACAGCCGGCCAGGGCCACGAAGACGTCGGCCAGCCGCTGTTCGGGCGTCATGGTGCCTCTCCCTCAGTCGAGTTCCGGGTCGCCGCGCAGGATCCGCCGGGAGATCACGTCGAGAGACAGTTCCTCGGCGAACGCCCGGGCCTTGATGAGTGCCAGCGCGTCGTCGACGGGACAGCCGAGCCGTGCGGAGAGCATGCCCGCGGCCTGTTGCACGGTCACCCGGTGGTCGGTGCCGCCGTAGAGGTCCGGGTCGGCGTCGGGGCCGAGCAGCACGATACGGGTGAGGGCTTCGGCGACCGCCGCGAGAGCGGCCGGTCCGGCGAGCACGGGCCGAGGGTCGAACACCGCCAGTGCGCCGATGCAACCGGCTGCCGTCCCCAGCGGAACGGCGGCCACGGAGGTGATGCCCAGGGAAGCGAGGGCGCGTCCGTAACCGGGCCAGCGCGTCTCGATCGCCGGGCCGGACGCGTGGACCGGGCGGTGTGCCGACGCGGCGTCCCGGGACGGGCCCTCGCCGAGGACGTACTCCAACTCCTGGGCGGCCCGGGACGGTTCGTCGGACACGGCGACCGCGAGCTGGTTCTGGCCGGAGTCGACCAGGGTGAGCGCCGCACTGTCCGAGCCGCACGCCTCCGCGACGCCGGTCATGAACCGCGGCTGGGCGCCCTGCCCCGGGGCCCATTCCGCCGTGCGACGGGCGAAGGCCTCCTGGAGGCTTGCCGAGGAGCGATGGCAGGCGGCCGATCGCCGGTGCGTGGCCGCGATCCGCGCGTGGAACTCGCGTCCGGGCTTCGCCGCCAGCAGTTCGTGATGGGCGGCGGCGGCCTCGGCACGCTCCGCACGTTCGAGTGCCCGGGCGGCACGGCCCAGTGCCACCGCTGCCAGACCGAGGGCTTCTTCGTGCCCCTGCGGGTTCATGTCCGAAGCGTACGCCGTGGGGTCAGTCGGAGCCGTGACTTCGGCCTTCCTCCATCAGCAGGACGACGCCTCCGTTGTGGCTGTCGAACGGCGAGCAGAACACATCGCAGACAATGGTCCTGCCGATACGGCTCAGAGCCTCCAGCGTGATCGGTCCGGAGCGTTCACGGGTGTCCATGCAGGTGCGCACTATGGGCAGCAGCACATCGGTGGGCAGTCCGAAGTCCAGTGCGAAGAACTCCTCGTCGAGGACCTCGTCCATCCGCAGCCCCCACAGGTCGACCGCACCCCGGTTCCAGCTCTTGACCTTCAGGTCGTGGTCCAGGACCACCACACCGGCCTCGATGCTGGTCAGGACGGCCGTCAGGAAAGCCCTGGCCTCGTTCAGGTCCTCGGTGCGGATGCGCATCTCGTCGTTCATGGTCTCCAGTTCCTCGTTGCCGGACTGGAGTTCCTCGTTGGTGGTCTCCAACTCCTCGTTGGTCGACTGGAGTTCCTCGTTGGTCGTCTCCAGTTCCTCGACGCTGGACTGGAGTTCTTCGTTGGTGGTCTCCAACTCCTCGTTGGTCGACTGGAGTTCCTCGTAGGCCGTCTCCAGATCCTCGCGCACCCGCTTGACCTCGGCCTTCAACTGCGAGGCCACGGTGACGTCGATGAAGGAGACGCTGGTGGCGACATGCAGGCTGTTGGGCCCGATCAGGGGCTGTACGAGGATGTCGAAGTACTGGAGGTCCTCGCCCAGCCTGCGCTCGACCCTGTTGACCCGGAGGGTCCGGCGCTCATGCGTGGACTGGTCGATCAGGGAGCGGAGTTCGACCGGCCGGTAGGAGATCTCCAGGTCCTGGAGGGGGCGGCCGATGTCGGTGGGGGTGAGGGAGAACTGGACCCTCGCCTGACTGTTGATCACCACGACGACCCCGTCGTCGTCGACGGCGATCGACGGGGTCGGGCCCGCGTCGAGGACCAGGTCGCGCAGCTGGCGGCTGCGCGCGACCGAGTGCGGTGCGATGCCCGCGCCGGCCCTGATCTTCGCCGGAGCCGGGTGGTACGGCAGCCCGGCGTCGCCCGGGCGGCGCCGGAAGATCCGCTGCCGCATGTTGACCACGTCGAACCGGTCGGCGTCGTTCAGCAGCATCTCCGCCTTCCCGAGGAACAGGAAGGCGTTCTTGCGCAGCGCGAAGTGGAATCTGTCGATGATCTGGGTCTGGGCCTCGACGTTGAAGTACATCAGGGTGTTGCGGCAGATCAGCAGGTCGAGCCGGGAGATCGGGGCGTCGCGGGTGATGTCGTGCCGCCCGAAGATCACCCGGCGCCGCAGGTCGGGACGGAAACCGAACAGCGCGCCGTTCTGCTCGAAGTACTTCTCACGCAGCTCGGCGGGGAGGGCCTCCAGGGACTTCTCCGTGTACTGGCCCGACCGGGCCTGGCGCAACGCCTCCTCGTCGATGTCCGTGGCGTAGATCTTGACGCGGCGCAGACACTCCTCCAGGCCCAGCGCCTCCGCGAACATGACGGCCAGGGAGTACGCCTCCTCGCCGCTGGAACAGCCTGCGCTCCACACCCTGATCTCCTGGTCGGGTGCGGTGTCCGCGAGCAGTTCGGGCACCACCTCCCGCTGCAGGAAGGTCCAGGCTTCCGGATCGCGGAAGAACGAGGTGACGTTGATCAGGATCGTGGTGAAGAGGGCGTCGAACTCGTCCGAGCTGGTTTCGAGGAGATCCTGGTAGTCGGTGTAGGTGCGGATACCCACGTCGTTCATCCGCTTGTGGATGCGCCGGCCCAGGGTGGAGCGTTTGTAGCCCGTGAAGTCGAAGCCGCGGGCGTCCCTGATGAAGACGAGCAGCTCCTCCAGTGCCTCGTCGGTCGCGGCGTTCTGAGATTCGCTCATCACTGCTTCTCGGCTTCGACGAGTCCGCGGACGACCGTGGCGATCTCCGCGAGGGGAAGGACGTAGTCCGCCGCTCCCGTGTCCACCGCGGCCTGCGGCATCCCCTTGAACTCCGCGGACAGCGGATCCTCGACGATCACCGTGCCGCCGCGCGACTTGACGGCGTCCACTCCCATCGCGCCGTCGCTGCCGGTCCCGGTGAGCACGCAGGCGATTGCCCGCGGTCCGTAGGCCCCGGCGACCGATTCGAAGAGGAGATCGGCGGAGGGCCGTACGAAGTGGACGAGCTCGGTGTTGGAAAGGGTCATCACACCGTCGGAGTCGATGAGGAGATGCCGGTCCGGCGGGGCGATGTACACGGTGCCGGGCAGCGCGCGCTCCTCGGCCTCCGCGAGCTTGACCGGAAGGTCGGTGCGGCGGGAGAGGACGTCGGCGATCACCGTCCGGTGCCGCGGGTCGAGGTGCTGGACCACCAGGACCGGTACCGGGAGGTCGGGGTCCAGCATCCCGAGCAGCACGATCAGCCCGTGGATGCCGCCCGCGGATGACGCGACAGCGACGATCGCGTAGGGGTCCTCATGGGACTGGTCGGCTGTCACACGGCGAGCCTAGCGGAGGCGCCACCAGGTGGCGGGGCGGTGAGGGGGCCGGCGGATGGACGGGACGAGGGGGCTCGTGCTCTTTTCCTCAACCGCGGCAAAGGCAGGTGCATATATGCGTGACGGGCGCGCGCATTCAACGTCAAGACCTTATTCCGAATTTCACTCCAACGGGGCATCCTGCGCTGCGAAGAAGGGCTTATGTATGTATTCATGATGTGCTCTCGACCTAGGATTCCCCTGTCTCGTCACCCCTGCTCCCGGTGGCCGTGAACCCCTGTCGTCATCCGCCCCGGGACCGGTGCGGACAGCCCGCTGAATTCACGGTGATGACTCCATGCCCCGGGAAACCCTCCCGTCCCTCCGATACGTCCGCGTCCACCGGACAGCAGGGCGCACGGTCGTCGAATTCCACGGTGCGATCGACATCTCCGCCGCCCTTCACCTCACTCCGGAACTCGACGCGGCGACGGGCGGCCCGAACCCCTCGGTGGTGATCGACCTGACCCCCGTCGAGTTCCTGGACTGCTCCGGGCTGAGACTGCTGTGCCGTGCTCGGCTGCGCGTCGAGGAACGGGGCGGACAACTGACGCTGGTCTGCCCCCAGCCCATGATCCGCAAGCTGCTTCGGATCACGGACCTCAGCCGGCTCTTCACCCTGTCGGCAGACCTGGACGAGGCGCTCGGCCGGCATGCGTCCGCGAGCTGACGCACCCTTCCCGCCGGTCAGAACACCCGCCCGAGGTCCTGCTGCACGATCGTCCGCATGCTGTGTTCGGCGAGTGCGGCGATGGTCATGGAGGGGTTGCAGGCGCCGGTGGAGCCGGGGATGCGGGCGCCGTCGAGGACGTACAGCCCCTTGTGGCCCAGGACGCGGCCGGTGAGGTCGACGGCGTCGCCGAACGGGACGCCGCCCAACGAGTGCCAGGTGGACGGGGCTTGGGCGTTGGTGTCGATCATGAGGCCGCCGCCCGCGGTGGCGATGTCCTGCATCTTGCCGGCGATCAGCGTCTGCAACTCGGCGTCCGTGTCGGTCGGCCAGGTGAGGACGGCGTCGTCGGCGGTGGCGTCGTAGGCCCAGGTGCCCGCGCCGTCGACGATGCCGAAGCCGACGACGGTGAGGGCCGTAACTCCCGTCTGCTGTATGGGAGATCCGGCGTGCACGACCGTCAGCGGGATGGAGCTGCTCGGGTCGCGTCCGCCGACGCAGGCCGGGCCGCCCTGCTGGGTGCCCGCGTCGCCGGTCGGGTTGATCCAGGCCCAGATGCGGTCGCCGTTGTTGCCCCACCCGGTGCCGATGGCGTCGGGCAGGTCCGGAATCAGGCCCTTGGCACGGGACTTGACCAGGAGACGGGTGGTGCCGGGCGAGCCCGCGTTGAGGAAGACCGCGTCCGCGGTGATCCGGATCTGTTCCTGGACGGTGCCCGCGGTGTCGATGCGGTCGACGGACAGCACCCACTTCTTGTTCGCGTCCATCGCGAGATCGCGCACGACGTGGAGGGGCGCGACCTGCACGAGTCCGGTCGACTCCGCCTGCGCGAGATAGGTGACGTCGATGGAGTGCTTACCGCCGTTGTTGACACCGAAAGCGATGTCGCTGGTGGTGTACGTCGGGTCGTACAGACCCTCCAACTCGCCCCGGACATAAGCCCAGTCGATGGGCAGCGGCACCTTGAACGGGGTCAGGCCCGCCTTCGGCGCGATGTCCTGGAAGAGCCGGGACGACTTGTAGGGGTCGGAGGCGAGCACGTCGTAGGGGATGGTGGAGATGCCCAGCATCCGGGAGACGGTCGGGTAGGCCCACAGGTTGAGGTCGTCGTAGAGGCCGGCCGCCTGCGGGATGGACGTGGCGAAGTCGGCCTTCGTGGGCTGCAGGGTCATGCCGTGGTACATGATCGATCCGCCGCCGACGGCTGCTCCGCACATGGCGGTCATGCCGTTTCCTACGACGGCTTCGAGCACGCCCGTGTACGGCGTCCAGGTCTGGGTGCCGCCGCCGACGACGGCGTGGTCGGTGAGCCAGGCGGAGCGGTTGTCCATATTCGCGAAGCGGCAGAACGTGGTCGCGTTCGGGCCGGTCGGCCAGCGCAGTCCGCGCTCCAACACCAGGGTGGAGACGCCGGCTTGGGCCAGCCGTAACGCGGTGACGCCACCGCCGAAACCGGTGCCGACGACGACGGCCCGTTCGCGGAGTTCGGTGACGGCGGCCCGGGTCGAGGCGGCGGCCCGGGTCTGTCCGGTGGCGGCCAGGGCGACCGCCCCGAGGGCGGTCGCACCGAGCAGGCCGCGGCGGCTGAGGGTGGGGTGGGGGGAGGTGTGTTCGGGCATGGGGGGACTCCGGCAACCGTAGGGGGAGTGCGAGTCGCCGGGAGCGTAGCGTGGATGAGCATGCCACTGTCAACAGATGGAAATGTAATTCTCGAAATGGAGAGTGTCACTGTCGTCGAATGGTGTGGCGGTGGGTCGCGGTCAAGTGCGCGCGCCTGAACGACGACCGGACGGTGAGTGGACGAGTGGTCAGAGTCAGGGCTGGACCGGCATGGTCCAGCAGTTGGAGGCGGTCGGCTTGCCGGAGAGGCGGGCGGTGAGCCAGGAGATGGCGGCGCCCTGGTCGGTGAGCAGGGGTGCGAAGTGGTTGAGCAGCGCGCTGCCGACGCTGGGCAGGACGACGGCCTTGTACGTGACGTCGGCGCCCTTCGCGCACCAGTCGAGGGCGAGCCTGCGGGCCTGGGCGTGCGGGACGAGGTTGTCGCTGACGCCGGTGGCCAGGCGGACGGGCCCGGAGGGCTTCAACGTGCCGATGCGCTGCTCGTCAAGGAAGGCCTGAAGCGCGGGAGTTGACGCGATGATGTCGCTGATGGACTGCCCGTCCGTGGTCCAACTGCTGCTCTTCGTATAGGCGTAGCCGAAGAGCGCGTCGGCGACGCACATCGTCGACAGGTCGGTGAGCGCGGCCTTCCCGGCGTCGTTGAGATGCGCCTCGGCGAGCTGCTTCAGGTCGGGGTCGGACTGCAGGAAGCCGTTGAGCGACCAGCCGAGCGCGCCCGCGAGTTCGCTGCCGTCGATGGCCTTGGTGACCGAGGTCAGATCGGCGGGCGGGGCACCGGCGTAGGTCCCGGACAGGGTGACGTCGGGGGCGTAGGACGACTGGAGTTCGGCCGCGGCGGCGGTCGCTCCGCCTCCCTGGCTGTAGCCGTAGAGCCCGACCGGCGAGTGTGCGGTGACCGAGGTGCCGGGGACCGTACGGGCGGCGCGTACGGCGTCCAGCACCGCGTGCGCCTCGTCGATCCGGTTGACGTAGGTGTGCAGCCGGTCGGTGGCACCCAGGCCGACGTAGTCGGTGACGACGACGGCGATGCCCTTCGCGAGGAGGCGGTAGATCGCCAGATCCTCGTAACCGACGGACACCGTCTGGCTGTTGAGGGACAGCGGGTGCTCAAGTCCCATCGACGCGGAGCACTGGTCGCCCTGTCCCAGGGTGCCGGGGGCGACCGCGACGAGGGGGCGCGGGCCGTCGCCGGTCCAGTCGGCGGACGGTTCGATGTAGGCGCCGGTGACGGCGACGGGCTGTCCGTTCGAGTCGGTGGACTTGTACATCAGCCGGGTCGCGGTGCCGGGGAGCGGGCCGTCGAGGCCGGGCAGGCTCAGGGCGAGGGGGAGGGGCTCGCTGCGGACGAGGGTGCCGTCGGCGGCGGGCAGGGCGGTGGGCGGGTCGTAGAACGCGGGGATGGTGACGCCTCTGGACACGACCTCGCCAGAGGCGGTGGCGGCGGTGGTCGCAGCGGTGGCAGTCGTGACGGCGAGGGCCTGGGTGCCGAGGCAGGCGGCGGCGGTGACTGCGGCGGCGAGCAGGCTTCGTGTGCGTGCGGGCATGGCGAACCTCCTGTGGAGCGGCCGTCCGGAGAGTGGTTCGCCTGGAACTTACCTGCGGGTAAGTTACTCGTGATACCAGTCGGTAGGTTACGTTTCGGTAATGTGACGGTAGGTCAACGCCCGGCGACCCGCTCCAGGAACCCGGCGACCGCCTCCGGCTCGCTCACCATCAGGTCGTGACCGGTGTCGATGTCCCACAACCGCCCGGCCGCGCGCGCCGGTTCGAGGTCCGCGGGTGCGCGGTACGGCAGGGTCGACGTGCATACGATCTGGGACTGCGGAAGCGCACGCACCCTCGCCTCGTTCGTGAGCCGCAGCGGCTGGCTGAAGCACTTCCAGGGATGGGGCGTGATCTTCGGCGCCAGCCAGGCGATGTCGTCCGGATCGGTCAACCCGTAGTAGGGCATGGGCCCTTCGCCGGGGAAGTTCACCAGCTCGACCCCGTCGACCACCCGCCCCATGGCGCGCGAGGCGGCCATCAACTCCGGCGCGAGATCGGCGAGGGACTGCCCGTTCGCCGGGGTGGCCGCGTCCAGGTAGACGAGGTGACCGACGTGGTCGAGGGCGCGGTCGGCGGCACCGGTGATGACCATCCCGCCGTAGCTGTGCCCGACGAGGACGGCATCGAACAGCCCCTCGTAATGCAGGAGTTGGACGACGTCCGTGATGTGGGTGTCGAGGTCGACGCCCGGCCCGAGCAGATGCGCCCGCTCACCGAGCCCGGTGAGTGTCGGGGCGTACACGTCATGGCCGGCCGCCCGCAGGATCCGCGCGACGCGCTGATAGCACCAACCGCCGTGACTGCCGCCGTGCACGAGAACGTACGTGGCCATGCGGGGGCCTCCTGTATCCGGCGCGGATCGCGTTCGGTTCCTACCCGACAACTGTCGGATAACCACCAGGTGTTGGAGAGAATACTGTTGCCGCATGCCAGCACAACCCCTTGAACACCAGGGCCTCCCCGACCCCCGCGTCCTGCGCTCCCGAGCCGCCCTGGAAGCCGCCCTGCGCGAACTGGTCACCGAGCGCGACCTGCGCCAGATATCCGTCGCCGACCTCACCAAACGCGCCGGCGTCAACCGCTCGACGTTCTACGAGCACTACGTCGACGTCCACGACCTGGCCGTCGCGGCGTGCACGGCGACGTACGACCAGTTGGTGGCCGTAGCGCCGATCCCGCACGGCCAACTGGCCCCGGATGGTGGCCCGTTGCCGAACCCCCTGCCCGCCCTCTTCACCCATGTCGCCGAACACGCCCCCCTGTACCGCGCCCTCCTCTGCGACGAGGGCAGCGCCCGGATGATCAACCACCTCCTCCACCGCGTCACCCTCGCGGCCCGTATCGGCCGGGGCCTGCCCGCCGACACCGACACCACCGACCCGGTCTCCGCCTTCCTCGCCGGCGCGGTCCTGGGCACGGTCATCGACTGGCTACGGCGCGACTGCCCCGGCACACCGGAGGAGATCGGGGCGGCGATCTGGCCGTACGCGGTGGCGTGTGCGGAGGTCTCGGACATCCCCTCGACCTGACCAACTCCCGGGTGTGGCCTGGGGTGTTGCGGCCCTTCCGCATGGCATGTACTTTCCATCATGGAAAGTACATGCCACGTGATGGAGGTTGTCATGAACGACGGCTCGCGGGATCTGGAGCGGCTTCAACAGCAACGGACGGCGTTGGCACAGCGGTTGAGGCTTCCGTGGTGGTATCTGGCGGCGACCGCCGTGCTGGTGGCTGTGCTGCTGGGCCTGCCGTTCCTGCAGCCGCGGTACGTTTCCGACGATGCGGGCCAGGCGTCGTCGCTGGTGTTGATCCTGATCCAGTTCGGCCTGAGCCGCCTGCTGGAGAACACGACCGGTGTGAAGTACCGGAGCCGGAACATGTACTACCCGTCGGCCCGACCCGTCATGTGGGTCACGTGCGCGGTGGCGGCGGCATCCGTCGCGGGCGAGGGTGTACTCCTCAGGAGCGGGGACACCGTGCTCGCCGTCACGGTGGTGGTCGTCACGGTGGCGGCGGTGGTGGGCATTCTGCTGTGGCAGAACGCGGCGATCCGTCTCGACATCCGGCAAGGGCGAGCGGTTTCACGATGACCGGACGTGAACGACGCGGGCGACTGGACGAGATCATCCATCCCGTGACCCGGCTGTCGATCTGCGGACTGCTCGCCGCCGGCCCGCAGTGGGTGGAGTTCTCCGTCGTGCGGGACACCGTGGGGGTGAGCGATTCGGTGCTGTCCAAGCAGTCCCGGATCCTGGAGGACGCCGGCTACCTCGCCGTACGCAAAGGGGCGATCGGACGACGTCCACGCACCTGGTTCCGGCTCACGGACGAGGGCCGCACCGCGTTCACCGAACACCTCACCTGGCTGCAGAACGCCGCGCGGCTCGCCGCCGACCATGCACCGGGCGACGACGGGGACCCGGAGGGTTGAAGGGGGGCGAGGTGAGTGCGGGCGAGGGACGGGAGCAGTGGTTCCTCCTCGACTGGGCGGCCGAGCAAGGGAGTTGCCCCGGGGTCGACCGAACCGGGCCCCCGGACCACCCAGGCCACCCAGGCCACCCGGGCCTTCGTGGCCGGCCGTTGCCGCGCTATCCCGCGTCGTTCGCCGACAACCGCCGGGTGATCCGGTCGAACAGTTCCGACAGCGGTTCGCCGACGTCCAGGCCGAACTCGGTGAGCCCGTAGGTGACTTGGGGCGGTGTCGTCGGCTCGACCTCCCGCCAGACCAGGCCGTCCTGGACCAGTGCGCGCAGGGTCTGGGCGAGCATCTTCTCGCTGATGCCCTGGATGCTCTCGCGCAGCTCGTAGAACCGGAGGCTGTTGCTCCGCAGGGCGATCAGCACCCAGACGCCCCATCTGCTGGTCACGTGATCGACCACGTCGCGAGCGAGGCAGTCGGTGTGAAACACGTCATACCGCTTCCCTGTCTCGACCTGCCCGTGCTGCACACCTTCCGTCACGTCATGAGCTTACCTCGGGGTATGTCCTTACTGAAAGTTAGCCCGGCTCCTAGCGTGAGGACCACAGAAGAAGTGCAGTACAGGTGACGAGGAGCTGAACATGATCGTGGTGACCGGGGCCACCGGGAACATCGGCCGGCCGTTGACGCGGGCGTTGGCCGAGGTGGGGCAGCAGGTGACGGCGGTGTCGCGGCACACGGCGGCGGTGCCGGACGGCGTACGCCACGTGGTGGCCGACCTCGCGGAACCGGCGGGCCTCAAGCCCGCGCTGGCCGGAGCGAAGGCGCTGTTCCTGCTGCTGTCCGGCGACCTGCACGCCGCCGGAGCGAGCCCCGCCGACATCGTCCGCGCGGCCGAGGCCGCCGGAGTCCGCCGGGTCGTCCTGCTCTCCACCCAGGGCGTGGCGACCAGGCCCTTCGGCGCGACGCGGATCGCGATGCGCGCACTGGAGGACGTACTGCGGGAGTCCGACCTGGAGTGGGCCGTCCTGCGGCCGGGCGGCTTCGCCTCCAACGCCCTGTGGTGGGTCGAGTCCATCCGCGCGCGGGGGGTCGTAGCCGCGCCCTTCGGTGACATCGGGGTGCCGATCATCGACCCGGCGGACATCGCCGAGGTCGCGGCGGCCTGCCTGCTGGACGACCAACACACCGGCGGCGTCTACGAGTTGACCGGCCCGGAGGTGATCACGCCACGCGATCAGGCGGAGGCCATCGCCGCCGCGCTGGGATCACCGGTACGGTTCCACGACCTCACCCGCGAGGAGGCCAAGGCCGCCATGTCCCAGAGCATGCCGGCGGAACTCGCCGAGGACACCCTGACCATCCTCGGCGCCCCGAGCCCGGCCGAACTGCGCATCAGCCCGGACGTCGAGCGGGTCCTGGGGCGGGGGCCGCGCTGGTTCGCGGACTGGGCGGTGCGCAATGTCGAGGCGTTCCGCTAGGGCCGGTTGGCGCCGATGCTGGAACTGTTCGGTGATCCGCTGCTGACAGTCGAGGAACCTGATCAGCGGCGGTGAGGCCGCCCTGTGACTGCGGCATGATCCGCCGGGCAGGCAGATCCTGGTCCCGCGGGGAACGGAAGTGGCCGTCGTCGTGCTTAGAGTCGTCGTGCTTAGGCTGGAGACCCGACCGAAGCCGACATCACCCCGAACGGCTCTCCCGACCAGAACCCCGGTCCCGGTCCCGTACCCGCCCCGGCCCCTTTCGCTGTCGCCGGTCTACCGCTGCGCGACCTCGCGGGTTTCGCCCACCGCTGGGTCGACGCGGAAGGAATCAGGCTGCACGCCGTAGAAGGCGTTGAGGGCGTTCATTGATCACACGGGTGTCAGGTAGGCATCGGCCCTCGACGGCTCTGCTCTCACAGGGGAATGAGAGCCGGCCCGCGGTCCCCCTTTCTCCCGAGCCTTGGCGGAGGGCAGGATCTTGGGCATGAGGATTCTGGTCTTGGGCGGTACGTGGTTCCTGGGGAAGAGCATCGTCGAGGAGGCCCTGTGCCGCGGCTGGGACGTGACGGCGTTCAACCGCGGCCGCTCAGGTCAGGATGTGCCAGGGGTGCACTCGTTCCGTGGTGATCGTACCGACGTACCGGACCTCAACAGGCTTACTCATCAGGGCCCTTGGGACGCCGTGATCGACACGTCGAGTTCCGAGCTGCCGCCGCGCGACGTACGACTGGCTGCACAAGCCCTGCGCGATACGACCTCGCGATGGGTACACGTCTCGACCGTGTCGGTGTACGCGGGGTGGCCGCACCAGCCCCTGACCGATTCGGCCGAGGTGTTGGACTGCCCACCGGACGCGGACGGGTCCTTCGGTTACACCGGCGCGGACGGTTCGCCCACCAAGTACGGGTTCCAGAAGGCCGGTGGGGAGAGAGCGATCACCGAGGCGTTCGGTGAGCGGGCGGTGTTTCTGCGACCGGGGGTCATCCTCGGGCCGGGTGAGTACGTGGGGCGGCTGCCGTGGTGGCTGAACCGGGCGGCCCGTGGTGGACCGGTGCTCGCGCCCGCACCGGCTGGCCGGGTCATCCAGCCGGTCGACGTACGCGATGTCGCGAGGTTCGTCGTGGACCAGGCAGCCGCAACAACCGGCGGCGCTTACAACGTGGCCCACCCGGAGGGGCTGACCTTCGAGGACTTCCTGCTCGCCTGCCTCGCCGTCACCGAGTCGGACGGTCATGTGGTGTGGGCGGAGCCGGAGTTGCTCGTCGAATACGAGGTGCGACAGTGGACCGAGCTGCCGTTGTGGCGTACGCATGCGGGCGCATGGTCGGTCGACGCCTCCCGCGCGGTGGCGGCCGGCCTGCGCTGCCGCCCGCTGACCGAGACGATCACGGACACATGGGCGTGGCTACGGGCCGACGGTCGTCCTGTGGATCACCCGCGCTGGGCGGAACACGGTCTCGCTCCCCAGAAGGAGGCCAAGATCCTGGCTGCCCTGGCCTCCACATCGCGAAACTGAACGGCCCGTCCAACGGAGGCACGGTCACAACCAGCCGCTCAGCTCACCTTCGAGGGGGGCTCATGCAGCGCCTTCCACGAAGACCGTGCGGCCGTGGGGGCTGATGTGGACGCCGTGGATGACGTAGGGACCGACGTCGATTCCGCGGGTGGCCATGTCGAGAGCCCAGAGTCGTTCTATTTGGACCTGCTGTTCCGGTGTGATGGGGCGCTTGCGGGGCGGTGCGTCGAGGTAGGGCCGTACCGGGTTGAGGGTGTCGACGAACGGTCGGTTTTCGGCTGCGTCGATCGCGTACGGGCTCTTGTGGGGCGGGAGGGGCCTGCGGGCGGCGGGCTTGGGGGCCGCCGGGGGTGCGATGGGTGGTAAGGCGGCGCGTCGCGAACCAGTCGCGGGGAACAGAAGAGCGCAGAGGGCATGGAATGCCCGCGCGATAAGGTCTTTCACGTTCGTCAGCTCCTCTATAGCTGATCGGACTGCGCCCCGGGACGGTTGCCTCCGTCCTGGGGCGCTCTTGTTGGCGCCGACTGTAGCCCTTTACGTCAGCACACGTAAAGGGACGTAAGGGTCCGTAGAGTTGCGTATCTGGATGTGTCTCCAGGTAGGGCGGGGTCTACCATCGGGCCATGACGTATGGGCCTGATGGCGAGATCGAGCGCGATGTGCCGGACGCACCGTTCGAGCAACTGGCCGGCATCCTGCGCGCCCGGATCCAGCGGGGCGACTGGAAGCCGAACCGGGCGATCACTTCCGAGTCCCGGCTCGGGGACGAGTTCGGCCTTTCCCGTCCGACGGTGCGGCGGGCCATCGCCCTCCTCGTCGACGAGGGCTGGTTGTTCGTCCGGCAAGGGCGCGGAACCTACGTCGCGGAGCGAACGGCGCAGGCACCCGCGGACGATTCCGGCGACGCTTCCTAGCCGACGGCAGCGGACTCCCCGGGCTCGTCCAGCCACGCGGTCTGCCCTTCCGCGTCGACGGTGAGCCCGAACCGCTCATGCCCCGGCCTGCCTACGCTCTCCCACCACCCATAGGCCGACTCCACCTCGTCCCACAGCCGGCGCGGCCCCGACTGGTAGACGGTCGTCTCGGTGCGGCCCTCGCGGAAGAAGGCGCAGGCCCAGGACGTGTCGTCGAGCCCGTAGAACCAGACCGGCCGGGCGCCCTCGCGTTTCGACGCGACGCTGTGGGTGCATCGCGGAACACGAAGACCGATCGCGAATACGGCCGTATCGAACGCGCCTCCGGTGAACACCCCCTCCGGCAGGGTCGTCGACGAGGTCTTCGCTCCCCGCACTCCGGTCGGCGCATAGGCGTTGTGCCCGGCGAAGGGGAGACGCTGCGAGCGGAGTTTCATGAACTCGACGGGGCCGGTGAACAGTCCTGAGGCGCCCGCGCCGTCAGCCGAGACGACCAGTCGGGCTACGGCGTCCTGGTTGCTGAAGTGCGTTCCCCAGGGTGCCACGATCACGCCGCCCGGCGAGGTCTGCTTCACCCAGGCGAAGGGCACCTCGCGCAACCCCACCGTGGCGATCACGCGGTCGTAGGGAGCGCCCCTCTCGTACCCCTCGAAGCCGTCTCCGGTGATGACGGTGACGGGCAACCGGGCCCGTTCGAGTGCCGCCCGGGCTGCCGCCGCGATGGCGGGATCGACTTCCACTGACACGACTTGGGAGAGTCCGAGGCGTACGCCGAGCAGGGCGGCGTTGTAGCCGGTACCGGCGCCGATCTCCAACACCCGGTCGCCCAGGCGGACTTCGAGATCCCGCAGCATCGAGAACACGACCGACGGCATGGAGATGGAGCTGGTGGGGACGTCGCCGGGTTCCGGTCCGCGATGCCGGCCGTCGTCCCACTGGGTGACGATCGGGACGTTGTCCTCCGTGTATCGGTGCCACAGTTCCGGGTCTTGGGTCCTGTCGACTGTCACGGTCCGGGCGGTGGCCATGTCGTACGGCCACATGAGATCCGGCAGGAACGCGCTTCGCCGGACGAGGGCGAACGAGGGAAGCCAATCGGAGTTCAGCGCCCCCGACTTGAGCAGGGAGCAGCCCAACTCGGTGCGCACCCCGTGATTCTCGGAATCCATCAGCGCGGACCACCGTCGGGGGAGGGCGGCTCGGGCGGCACGGGCCACGGCTCGCCCGGCAGACCGTCACCGCCGTCTCCCCCTCCGGCGTGCATTGTTTCCAGCATCATGTTGTTCCTCTCTCGCTAGTACACGGTTGGTCGGCTCGTCCGACATTCCGTTCGTGAGCAATCCGCGAACGGATCAGAGCCGGTCAACGACAGGAAGATCACAGGCCGTACGGTCCACTCGATCCACGCGTCATGGGTGCTGAGAGAAAACCCGCAGGGCTCTCCTCGGTGCAGAGCTGCGATGGCGCCGATGCAACCGTCCCCGTCGGCCCAGGCCACAGCACGGAAGATCTCCTGCGTCGGGAGCGCGGCCACCGACGTCCGCACATCTACCCGGATCTTGCGGACAGCCTGAGCTGGGTTGGTTGTGGCGTGGCAATCGACGGACAAGACGTCGGTGCTGGACAACGACCGATATCTGATTCGCTGGTACCAGAACCCCGGTTGTGTGAAGTCCTGGGCTACGCACTTCGCCGCAGAGACCTCACCCTGCCGACGGTCCCGTGGTGGGGCCTCTACGTCTCGGGGCATATGCCAGCACTCCCAACCAGGTTGGCCATGGCCCCGGTTTTCCGGGGATGGGGTCTCTCCGTCTTCAACCCTGGTGCCGAGCAACGCTGCTGCCTTCCCTCTCACGGGTACCCCCATGATGGGTAGGCTGATAGTCAAGTCAGTGCTACACACTGTCACCAGTAGGTGCGACGGGGCTCAGATGACTGCATACGAACCGCCAACGGCGCTACCGCGCGACATGCTGCGCAGGGAGGATGTGCGGTCCGCGATTGCGGCTCACGACTTCGGCTTCGTGTTCCGGATCGCGCGGAGCGAGGCAGGTATCAGTTACTCGAAGATTGCCGCTGAGTGCGACATGAAACCGGAGCGAGTGGGAGCACTTGCTCGTGGGGAAGGCCGAGTCAGCACGTTCAGTAAAATCGCGCAGATTGCAGATGCCTTGCGTATCCCTGGACACATGCTCGGTCTTGTCTCTCGCGATTGGGAGGTGGCTGAACCTTATGTTGCTACGGCGTCCGCACGCGTCATTTCCACACAGCGAGACGGAGAACCAGTGCGGCGTAGAGAATTCTTCAAGGTATCGGCAGGTGTTGGGCTGGCCGTAGGTCTGCCTGATGTCGAACCTCTGGGTACAAGCCAGAGGATCGGCAGCAAGGTGCCTGAACAACTTCGACGGAGGACAGCGCAGCTGCGGCGCCTGGACGATGTGCTCGGTGGCGGTGATACCTACCGGGTCTACATCGGCGAGTTTCAGGCGACCAAGGGCCTGCTCCGTGATGGCAGTTACTCGGAAGAGACTCGGCGGGAGCTGTTGTCGGTTCTCGCAGAACAAGCGCAGCAAGCGGGTTGGGCCGCATTCGACGGCGGCAAACACGCCGTGGCGCGTGGCCTCTATGAAGACAGCTACGAAGCGGCATCTGAGGCAGACGATTCAGCGCTTGCCGGAAACGCTCTGGCGTTCCTTGCCTACCAAGCCGGAAACGGGGATGGGTCAGCCGGTGTGGAAATAGCTGAACGTTCCTGCCGGACGGCCGGACCCGAAGCTCCAGCCAGCGTTCGTGCGCTCCTCTACGAGCGTCTTGCGTGGGCTTACGCTGTGGCGGGAAACGCTGGCGGGACCGAAAAGGAACTCGAAGCGGCTGAGGTGGCACTTGGTGAGAAAGATCAGAATCCGCAGCCTGATTGGGCGGCGTGGGTTGACGGCAACGAACTTCAGATTATGACCGGCCGTTGCTGGGCGGAGTTGCGACGTCCTCTACGTGCAGTTCCTGCCTTGGAAAAGGCGCTGAGCCAGTACGACGAAACGCATGCACGGGACAAGAGCCTGTATTTGTCATGGTTGGCCGACGCGTATGTGACATCCGGGGAGATCGAACAAGCGGCAGCTGTCACCGGTCGTGCTCTGGAACTCTCGGTTGGCGTAGCTTCGGTTCGACCGCGTGAGCGTATGGCGGTGGTCATTCGGAGACTGGGCGCTCACCGTGCTGTGCCCGCCGTTGCCGAAGTCTTGGAGATGGCACGCTCCTGAGACGTCAGTCCACCGATCCGTCCGAAAGGTTGCTGTCGATCCAACGCAGGCAGGCGGCTGATCCGGCGACGATCGGTACGGCCACGATTTCGGGGCTATCCCACGGATGGTGCTTCAGCAGGTGCGCTTCCAGACGGTCGTAGTGGTCTGCACGCGTTTTCAGCAGTAGCTGCCACTCCTCTCCGGTCCCGAACTCGCCAAGATGCCAAAAGGCGGAAATGACAGGGCCGATGACTTGGGCGCCCGCAGCCAGCCTCGACGACACCGCGGACTGGGCCAGCTTGACGGCTGCCTCACGGGTCTCTGTCGCTGTGGACACCTGAAGGTAGTCGGTCATGGGCGCGAGCGTACCTCTGCGGGCTTACGGTGTCGCCGGTGCCAACCTCTGCTGCGGGGCCAACCAATCAGCGACCCTGTGAACAGTTCGGTCCACACTGACTCGGCCATCAATGTTCGTACCAGCGCTGCGAATTGTGGCGCGCCTGTAGGTACGCAGACCTTCACAATCTCGTCAGACCGCTCAGACCGCGAGCGCGCACACCACCGAAGCCACCGCCGCCATCACCCCCGACTCCGCCAAGGTCCCGTCCTCCAGCACCGCCAACGCCGCGACAGTCCCGCTGTGTTGGTTCGCCACCAGCAGATGCCCCGGTGCCGCAGTCAGCCCCCGAGGCCAGTTACCCCCGCTGGGAATCTCCCCGAGGGGCTCAAGAGTCGTGCCCGCGATCCGGAGCCCCGCCACCGTGTCCGCACCCCGGTTGCTGACCCAGACGTAGCGTCCGCAGTCGGAAGTGACAATGCCGCCGGGTTGGTTGGGGACGTCCGCTACGGCCGTCGCCGGTACCCGGGACAGTTCGTGCAGGGTGCCGGTCTCCGCGTCGTAGCGGTGGCAGGTCACGGTCGAGGAGAGTTCGTCGGCGCTGAACACCAGGTCGCCGCTCGGGGCGAAGGTGAGGTGGCGGGGGCCGGAACCCGGGCGGAGTTGGGAAGCGGCGACGAGCTTCAACTTGCCCGCGTCGGCGTCCAGTTCGTACGTGAACACCGTGTCCGCGCCCAGGTCGGTGGCCAGGATGTAACGGCCGGCCGGGTCGACGAGGACCTGGTGGGCGTGGGTGCCCTCCTGGCGGCCGGTCACCGGGCCCGAGCCCTTGTGTTCGACCACGTCCGTCAGGTCGGTGAGCCTGCCGTCGGCGTCCAGGCGGTGGACCGCCACCGTGCCGGGATGCGTGTCCGTGCCGTAGTTGGCGGTGAGGAGGCAGTCGCCGCTCGGGTGGACCGTGAGGTGGCACGGGTTCGCGCCGCCGCTGGTCAGGGGGGCTCCCAGGGGGACCGGCGCCGCGTCCTCCCGTAGGCCGAACGCGCTCACCGCGCCCGGCGTCGACTCGTGCGTCGTATAGACGACGGGGAGTGTCGGGTGCGCCGCGAGGTACGAGGCGCCGCTCGCCGCCACATCGTCCACCACACGCAGACCGTCCTCCGGTGTGAGACGCAGTGCCGTCAGACCTACCCCCTCACCGCCCGTGTCCGGCGTGTATGAACCAGTCAGGACGACAACTTGCCTGGCCCCAGGCATCATTGACGGATCATCAACTGTCTTTTGTGGCATATGAGTTCAGTTCCTCAGCGGAGTACGTCGTCGTGGTGGTCCAGCAGGGAGAGTTCGGCTCGGCGCGGGAGGCCCTCCCAGTCGCCCTCCGTGCCGACCGCGAACGCCCCTAGGCGGGCTGCCGTGTTGAGGCGGGCCGACGGCGGTGCGCCGGAGAGGAGTTCGGCCAAGTAGCCCGCGACGAAGGCATCTCCGGCGCCCACCGAGTCGTGGACGCGGGCAGGCAGCGCGAGTTGGCGGTAGGGGTGGCCGTCGATGAGCGCGAAGGCTCCCTCCGCGCCCAGCTTGATCACCGCACCGGACGGGCCCAACTCGCAGATCCCCTTGGCCAGTTCCTCGGGCTCGTGACGATCCGGAACCGCCAACCGCGCCTCGTGCGGGCCCGCGAACACCAGGTCGCTGTCCCGCAGCAGAGGCAAAACCGCCTCCCTCGCCTCGGCCTCGTTCCACAACAATGAACGGAAGTTGATGTCGAGGGAGACCAACACCCCTGCGCCCCTTGCCACATCCACCGCGCGGCGGACCGCTCGCGCCGGGCCCTCCCCCAACGCCGGTGTGATGCCCGTGATGTGGAGGACCGCCGCCCCCGCCACCACCTCCTCCGGAATGTCCTCGGGGAGCAGGTGTACACCCGCCGTCGCCGTCCGGTAGTACCGCATCCGGTGATGCGTGCTCGTGCGTTTCTCCTTGAGGAGGAGGGAAGTTGGGGCCGGGTCGCGTACCGCGAGCGCGGTGACGCCTTCCGCCCGCAGCTCTCGTAGCACCAGTTCGCCCAACTCGTCCTCGCTCACGCGGCCGATCCAGGTGGCCCGGCCGCCCAGGCGGCTGACGCCGATGGCCACGTTGGACTCGGCGCCCGCGATGCCGAGGCGGAGGGTGGTGCCCAGCGCGAGCGGACCGGGGCCGGCGGCGGACAGGACGCCCAGGGTCTCGCCCACGGTGACGAGGTAGGGCTCGTCACCCTCAACAGGCTTGCGGGTGTTCATAGAAGCTTCTCCTCGGCCCCGGTGTCGGGCCTGACCGTCTTCAGCAGTGCGCGTGCCCGTGCCGTGAGGGCGCTCAGCGCCTCCGGGGCGGGGTCCCGGTCGGCTCCGCGCAGCAGCGGGGAGCCGACGCCCACGGCGAGTGCCCCCGCGGCCATGTACTGCCCCGCCGCCTCCAGGTCCACGCCGCCGACCGCCATGAGCGGTATCTCCGGTAGTGGGGCGCGGAGTTGGGCCAGGTGGGTGGGGCCGCCCGTACACGCCGGGAAGAGTTTCACGGCCGCCGCGCCCGCCCGCCACGCGGTGATCACCTCGGTCGCCGTCCACGCCCCCGGGTAGAAGGGGACGCCGATATCCGCTGCGGCTCGGATGACGTTCGGTTCGACGTTGGGGGCTACCAGGAACTCGGCGCCCGCGGCCAGTGCGTCCCGGGTGTCGGAAGCGGTGAGGACCGTGCCCGCGCCTACCGAGACAGCGGCGCCGAGTTCGTCCTTGATGCGGGCGATGGCGTCCAGCGCGCCCGCGGTGGTGAGGGTGACCTCCAGGCAGGTGACCCCGCCGGAGGCGAGGGCACGGGCCGCGGCGGGCAGCCCGGAGGCGTCGGCCGACCTGAGGATGGCCATGACCCGGGTGCTGGTCAACTGGGGGGTGAGGGCGGGCCGTTCAAAAGCCCCAGATACCTGATGATCCGTCACTTGACCGCTCCCGCCGACATTCCGGCGACCATCTGGCGCTGGAAGAAGATGAAGATGACGAAGAGGGGCAGCACGCCGAGCAGGGCTGCCGGGAAGAGGGTGGTCGGCTGCACGGTGTGCGGGTCGATGAAGGAGTACGCGTTCACCATGACCGTGCGCTTGCCCGGGTCCTGGAGGAATACGAGGGGGACGAGGAGGTCGTTCCAGATCTGCAGGGAGATGAAGGTCAACAGGGTGCTGGTGACCGGTCGTAGCAGCGGCAGGATGATGACGAAGAACGTGCGCAGCGCGCCGCAGCCGTCGAGGGCCGCCGCCTCCTCCACGTCGGTCGGGACCTGGCGGATGAAGCTGGTGTAGAAGAACACGGCCAACGGCAGGTTGAGCGCGGTGTAGATGAAGACGACGCCCGCGTAGGTGTCCAGCAGGTTCAGGTCGCGCATCAGCAGGTACAGGGGTGCCACGACGACGAACACCGGGATCGACGTGCCGAGGATGAAGAGTCGGTACACCGCCGTGGACCAGCCCGCGGTGATCCGGGCCAGCGGGTAGCCCGCGAGCGCGCCGAGCACCGTGATCAGCACGCACGAAAGCCCGGTGATCAGAAGGGTGTTGAGGGTGCTGGTGCCGTAGTGGATCTGGCTGAAGGCCTGCGTGAAGTTCTTCAGGGTGAAGGAGTGCGGCACGCCCAGCGGGGAGCGCGCCACGTCCGCCGCCGTACGCAGCGAGGTGACGATCGTGAACACGAACGGCAGCACGAAGAGGACCGTGCCGAGGCAGAGCACCGTGGTGCCGAGGCCGGCGGCGAGTCTGCGCGGGGTCCATGGCTCGGCGGTGCGGGGCCGGGGCGCGTCCCGCTTCCCGGAGGGGCGGCTGACTTCCGGTGCGGGGACCGGAGTTGTGAGGGGTGAGGTCATGGGGTGATCCGTCCGATTCCAACGATGCCGACGAGGCCGACCGTGCCGACGGGGAACTGGCCCGCGTGCGTACGTACTTGAGGGCGTCCGTACGTCGTCATACGCGCCGTTCGCGCAGCCTGAGCAGGGAGTTGGTCGCGCTGGACAGGACGACCACGGTCACCAGGAGCAGCACCGCGACGGCGACGCCGTAGGCGAACTTCCCGCCGCCGAAGATGTTGCGGTACACGAGCAGGGTCAGGGTGTCGGTGGCGCCGGCCGGGCCGCCGTTGGTCAGGACGAGCGGGAACTCGAAGACCTTGAGCGAACCGATCAGGCTGAGCGTCACGTTGACGGTCAACGCCGGTGCCAGCAGCGGCCATTCGACGCTGCGGAAGCGCCGCCAGCCGCTCGCGCCGTCCAGGGCGGCGGCCTCCAGGAGTTCGGTCGGCATGCTCATGTAGCTGGCGAGGAAGATCGCGCCCGAGTAGCCGGTGAACATCCAGATGTTGACGGTCGCCACCGAGTACAGCGCGGTCGACGGGTCGCCGAGCCAGACGTGCTTGAGTCCGCCGAGGCCGACCCCGTCGAGCAGGGCGTTGAGGCCGCCGTTCGGCGCGAAGAGGTACGACCAGATGAACGCGGCCATCAGCGGCGAGATCAGCGTCGGGGTCAACAGGACGACGTTCAGGGCCTTTCGGACCCTCGGGCGGCGGAACAGCATCGACGCGAAGAGCAGCCCGAGGCCGTTCTGCACGACGACGACCACGACGGCGTAGAGGACCGTGTGCCACAGGGCCGCGGAGACCTGTGAGTCGTCCGCCATCGCCTTGTACTGGTCCATGCCGACGAAGTGGGAGATCGGGCCGCCGACGCTGTCGGTGAGGCTCAGGTACACGCCTCGGAACAGCGGATACAGGATGAAGAGCGCGTACATGGCGATCGCGGGGAGCAGGAAGGCGGCCATGGTGGCACGCCGTCGGTGGAACACGGGGGATCAACCTCCTTGGCCGACAGGCCCCTTGGGGGAGTTGACGGAACGGGGTGGGCGGGCTGCGGCGGTCCCGTACGGCCGGCTCGATCACCCGGCCGGTCTGGTCACCCGGCCGGTGTTCGACTGGTCGGGCAGTCCAACTGCCCGACCGGTACGGCTACTTGGCGGACGCCGCCGTCTGGATGTCCTTCAGCGTCTTCGCCGCGTCGGACTGGCCCAGCAGGAACGACTGGATCTTGGAGCCGGTGTCGGTCTCCGCCTGGGAGCCGTACCAGGTGTTGGAGGGCAGCACCCGGTAACGGCCTTCCTTGAAGGCGGTGTTGAAGATGGTCGTCTCCGTCGAGTCGGGTGTGGTGCCACCGGTGAACGGGGACTCGGCGTGCTCGGCGTCCAGGTACTTCGCGAGGTTCGCGCTCTGCGACCAGAACTTCACGTACTCCTTTGCCGCATCCGCGTTCTGCGACTGGGAGTTGACGCCCCACGCCGTGCCGGAGAACAGCATCGCGTTCGGCTTGGTGCCCGCGGCGCCGCCCGGCCAGGGCGCGAACGAGACCGGGAAACCGGCCTTCTTGATGTTGGAGACCTGCCAGGCGCCCTGGTACCAGAAGGCGCTCTTGCCGGCGCTGAAGTCCTGCGGGCCCTGGGACCACTCGTCGACGCCGAGCTCGTTCTTCCAGTTCACATAGCCCTTGTCGCCAAGGGACTTGAGCTGGTCGAGCGGCTCCTTCCAGTCCGAGCCGAAGGAGGTCTTCCCGGCCAGGAAGTCCGTGTCCCACTGCTTGTTCTTCTGGTAGACGGTCGTCGAACCGCTCGCCTGGAAGATGGAGCTACCGGTCCAACCCGCCTTGTCCGGCAGCGAGATGGGCGTGATGCCGGCCTTCTTGATCTTCGCGAGGTCGGCGAGGAACGTCGGCCAGTCGGCGGGGACTTCGGTGATCCCGGCCTTCTTCAGCAGGTCCATGTTGGCGTACAGACCGATGCCGATCAGCTCCATCGGCATGGCCAGCGTCTTGCCACCGCTCTGCGTGAACGGCTTTGCCGCCGACGATATGGAGCTGGTCCACGACTCGTTCGACAGGTCCGCGAGGTAGCCGGAGGCGCCCCACTTCTTCATCTTGTCCGCGTCGACCATGATGACGTCGCCGGCCTTGCCGCCGAGCAGCTCGGGCTGGAGCTTCTGGGTGTAAGTCGGGTCCGCGGTGGTGTACTTGAAGTCGATCTTGATCTTCGGGTGCGCCTTCTCGAAGGCCTTGTTGATCTCGGCGATGTTCGCCGGCTCCGCGCCGCCGCCCTTCCACGCCTCCACGTGGAGCGTGACCGTCCCGTCCGCGGAGGTCGAGTCGGATCCGCCGCCACAGGCGGCGAGCGACGTCGCCAGGGCGGCGACCGTGGTGGCGACCGCGAGCAGTCTCCCGGAGCGCTTCATTGCACACCTCACCCATCATCGGCGCATGCCGATTTCGTCGTGCTTGCAGGGGTTTGTGAAGAAAGTTGGAGGTCCGCGATGTTCGCCGAGTCCCGTCGGCTGTGCGTGGACCGTCATGTCGGCTGTGTATGGACCGTCATGGTTTGCCGGGCCTGAATGGATATATCACTGAAATCCATCCAAGGAAACCGGTTGACCAACGACTTCGGCGAACGCTAGGTTGCGGCGCCAGAAGGTGTCAAGAGGTCAAACGCAACACCGCATGCCGAACGCCACACCCCAGGCGAACCCGGCAGTCAGGGAGGATTCGGGTGGCTGAACAGCCCGTACGGGCAAGGCTGGTGGACGTCGCACGGGAGGCGGGAGTCTCCAAGGCGACGGTGTCCAAGGTGCTCAACGGACGGCAGGACCTGTCCGTCCGCCCCGAGACCAGACAGCGCGTCCACGAGGTCGCCACTGCCCTGGGCTACCGCCCCCACTCCGGGGCCCGCGCCCTGGCCGGGGCCAGCACCCACGCCCTGGCCCTGCTGGTGCCGGCCCTCAACAACCCCACGTACGTGACCATTTCGCGCGGCGCCTACCAACGCGCCCGTGAACTGGGCTATCTCTCCCTGCTCGCCGAGGACTTCGACGGGCAGGAGGCCGACGACACCTTCAACGACCTGGTCAAGGAGGGCCGGGTGGACGGACTCCTGATCGCCTCCGCCCGCCCCAACCACCCCCTACTGGAGACCCTGAGCCGCAACCCGGTTCCGCACGTCTTCCTCAACCGCGCCGTCAAGGACTCGGGCCGC
This sequence comes from Streptomyces sp. NPDC050508, assembly GCF_040655155.1. Lineage (NCBI taxonomy): Bacteria > Bacillati > Actinomycetota > Actinomycetes > Kitasatosporales > Streptomycetaceae > Streptomyces > Streptomyces sp. NPDC050508. The sequence goes on along the minus strand of NZ_JBFAJJ010000002.1, from coordinate 370,725 downwards.
AACGTCACGATGGACGTGGCGCGCTCCAGCATCACCGCCCTGGACCACCTCCACGAACTCGGTCACCGGGTGATCGGCCACATCGCCGGCCCCTCGGGGATCACCCCCAGTGAGGACCGCCGGGACGCGTTCCTACGGCACGCCGCCGCACTGGGACTCGTCGCGGCACCGGTCGCCTCCGGCGACTTCACCGAGGAGGGCGGTGCCGCCGCGGCCCGCGAACTCCTCACCCCCGCCGAGGGCCAACCGCAGGTCACCGCGCTGTACACCAGCTCGCTGGCCCAGGCCATCGGGGCGACACGGGCCATCCACGAGCGCGGCCTGCGCATCCCCGAGGACATCTCCCTGGTCGGCAACGACGACCTCCCGGTGGCCGCTTACCTGACACCGCCGCTGACGACGGTCGCGATGCCGCTGCACGAACTGGGCACGGCCGCGGTGGACGCCCTGGTCGCGGAGATCCGGGGCGAGTCACCGGGAGACGTGGTCGTGCCGACCGAGCCGCGGTTGGTGTTGCGGGCGTCCACGGCTCGGCCGGGTACTACGGGCTGACCAGTAGGGGTTCCTGTTCCCCTGTTCCCCTACGGGTTCCGCCGGTCGGACGGAGGGGCGAAGGGCAGTACCGAGGAACGAACGCAGGACAGTACCGATTGACGGATGACCGGACGGGCCGGTCACGCCGAGAGGAACGCCATGAGCCGCACCATCCCCGACAGCCCTGCCGACCGTCACGACCCGCACGCCTCTCGCTTCACCGGCCGCACCGCCCTCCTCACCGCCGCCGCGTCCGGCATCGGTGCCGCCACCGCCCGGCGCCTCGCCGACGAGGGCGCGTCCGTGCTGGTCACGGACGTGGACGCGGCCGGTGCCGAGAAGGTGGCCGACGAGGTCCGCGCCAAGGGCGGCCGAGCCCGTCACCTGGGGCTGGACGTCACGAGCCCCGAGGCCTGGCCGGAGGCGGTGCGGACGGTCGAGGAGTGGACCGGCCGCCTCGACCTCCTCCACCTCAACGCGGGCCGCAACCTCCCCGGCGCGATCCACGAACTCGACGACACCTCCTGGCACGACCACCTCCGACTCGCCCTCGACTCCGTCTTCTACGGCGTTCGGGCGGCCGTACCGCTGCTCACCGCATCCGGCGGCGCGGTCGTCGTCACGGGTTCCGTGCACGCGGTGCTCGGCTTCAGCGGCTTCCCGGCGTACGCGGCGGCGAAGGGTGGAGTCAGCGCGCTGGTACGGCAGTTGGCGGTCGAGTACGCGGGCCGGATCAGGTTCAACGCGGTGGTGCCCGGTGCCGTGGAGACCGGTCTGTGGACCGACGCGCCGGACGAGTACCGGGCCCAGACGGCCGCCCGGACCCCGGTCGGGCGGCTCGGCGAACCCGAGGACATCGCCGCGGCCGTCGCCTTCCTCGGCTCCGACGACGCGTCGTTCATCACCGGCCAGAACCTGGTCGTGGACGGCGGACGCAGCATCAGCTCGCAGGAGTAGGCCCCGAGGCTCACCGGCGTAGCCCCCCCGTACCCGTAATACCCGTAGGACCCGGAGGTCCGCAGCAATGAAAATCACCGGATACGAGCTGTTCTTCGTCGAACCGCGCTGGCTCTTCCTGCGCGTCGACACCGACGAGGGGATATCCGGCTGGGGCGAGCCCATCGTGGAGGGCAAGGCCCACACCACGGCCAGGGCAGTCGAGGAGATGTTCGACTACCTGACCGGCCAGGACCCCGCCCGCATCGAGGAGCACTGGCAGATGCTCGCCAAGGGCGGCTTCTACCGAGGCGGCCCGGTCCTCAGCAGCGCGCTCGCCGGCATCGACCAGGCCCTGTGGGACATCGCGGGCAAGACCCACGGCGTCCCCGTGCACCAACTCCTCGGCGGCCACGTCCGCGACCGCGTCCGTATCTACGGCTGGCTCTACGGCGAGAGTCCCGAGGAACTCGCCGAGTCGGCGGCCGGGCAGGTCGCCAAGGGCCTGACCGCCGTAAAGATGAACCCCTGCGCGCAACTCGAACCGCTCGCGACCCCCGCGGCGATCGACGCGATCGTGGCCAGGGTGAGCGCCGTACGGGAAGCGATCGGCCCGGACCGCGACCTGGCCCTGGACTTCCACGGCCGCTTCAGCGGAGCGATGTCGAGGCGCGTACTCCCGTACCTGGAACCGCTGTTGCCGATGTTCGTCGAGGAACCGGTCCTCCCTGAGTTCACCCGCGACCTGGGCGACGTCGTCCGCGCCACCTCCATCCCCATCGCGACCGGCGAACGCCTCTTCTCCCGCTGGGACTTCAGGGAGGTGCTCGGCGCCGGCATTGCAGTAGCCCAGCCCGACATCAGCCACGCGGGCGGCATTTCGGAGACCCGCCGTATCGCCGCGATGGCCGAGGCCTACGACGTGCTCGTCGCCCCGCACTGCCCGCTCGGCCCGATCGCCCTGGCCGCGAGCCTCCAACTCGACTTCGCCATCCCGAACTTCCTCATCCAGGAACAGTCCCTGGGCATCGGCTACGGCGACAGCAGCGGCCTGCTCGGCTACCTCGCGGACGCCTCCCCGTTCGAGGTCCAGGACGGCTACATCCACCGCCTGACGGCCCCCGGCCTCGGCATCACGGTCGACGAGGACAAGGTCCGGGCCGCCGCCGAACGCGGCCACCGCTGGCGCAACCCGGTCTGGCGCAACGCGGACGGCTCACTGGCGTCCTGGTAGCCCAAGTTCCTCAACTGACTCAACTGGCTCAACTGGCAGGGCTGTTGGCTCCACGCTGCCCCGACGCCGTCGAATCCGGCGTCGGGACAGCGCCACACGCTCCAGGCGCACCGGCGGCAACCGGTCATCGCGCCTGGTGAAGAGGGGAATCTCGCCGCACGCAGCGGCAAGGGACACATCCACCCATCCAAGGAGCGCGCAATGAAGCGTCGCAGATTCGGTTCTCCCAGCAGACCACTTTCCGCCACCCGCCGAAAGCCGGGAATCCTCGCCCTGCTCGCCGCGATGGCGGGCGCCCTGCTCGTCCCCGTCACCGCGACCAACGCGGCGGCGGCAGGCACGAGTTACTACGTGGACTGCTCGGCCTCCTCCAACGGCACCGGCACCAGCGCCAGCCCCTGGAACACGGTCACCGGCGTCAACAGCACCACCTTCACCGCAGGCGACAGCATCCTCTTCAAGGCTGGCACCACCTGCACCGGCCAGCTCACCCCCGGCGGTTCGGGCGCCTCGGGCAGCAACATCTCGATGACGTCGTACGGTTCGGGCGCGAAGCCGATCATCGACGCGGCGGGCGCGACGGGCGCGGTCATCCACCTCGTGAACCAGCAGTACTGGGACATAGGCGGCCTGGAACTGATCGACAACGCCTCGTCGCCCGCCTACCGTTCGGGCGTCCTGGCCGAGAACAGCTCCGGCGGAATCCTGCACCACATCCGCGTGCACGACATGTACATCCACAACATCGCGGGCTACGGCGGCGGTTGGTACGCGACGAACGCGGGCATCGGCGTCCAGACCGACCACACCACCCCCATCTCCACATGGAACGACGTGGTGGTGGAGAACAACACGTTCGACCACGTGGACCGCATAGCGGTGGCGGTGACCCCGGACGCGGACGGCCAGGGCACAGGCCTGACCACGGGGACCGTCATCCGCAACAACACGATGACGTACGACGGCGCGGACGACATCCTCGTCGTCAAGAACGACGGCGCCCTGATCGACGGCAACAAGGCGGGCTACGGCGGCGCCAAGTCGACCTGCCCGCCGTCCGGCCAGTACTGCAACGGCGCCTCGGCCGGCATCTGGATGTCCGGCAGCAGCAACACCGTCGTCCAGAACAACGAGGTCTACTGCCACATCAACGGCGCCGACGGCACCGGCTTCGACGTGGACTGGGGCAACCACAACACCACGTTCCAGTACAACTACAGCCACCAGAACCTCGGCGGCTTCCTGCTGGTGATGCCCCCCTTCACCATCGCCAACGAGCCCACGTCGACGGTCCCCAGCGACGGCACGGTGGTCCGCTACAACATCAGCGAGAACGACGGCAGCAACTCGGGCTGCCCCACGTCGGGTACGCAAACACACGGCGGCGGAGTCCTCCACTTCGTGGGCGGAGTCCCGAACCAGAGCGGCAGTTCGTCCGCGATCCCGCTCTTCTACAACAACACGTTCTCGGTACGGGACGGCCTGAGCACCCCGATCCTGTACTCCCGTGCGGGCACATCGATCAGCGGCGCGCTGTCCTTCCAGAACAACGCGGTCTTCAACTACGGCTCCGGCAACTACTTCACCACCACCGGCACTTCGACGTACTCCAACAACCTCTTCTACGGCAACCACCCGTCCCGCGAGCCGGCAGACGCGGCCAAGGTGACGGCGGACCCGGAGTTCCGCAACACCGGCAACACGAACACGTCCTCGTCGTACACGGGCAAGAACGCGTACCAGGTCCACCCGTCGTCCCCGGTGATCCGAGCGGGCACGGTGATCGCCTCGAACGGCGGCTACGACGCGTACGGGAACGCGGTCTCCGCTACGGCGGCCCCCAACATCGGTGCGTACAACGGGACCGGCGGCAACCTGCTCACCAACGGGGGCTTCGAGACGGGGAGTTTGTCCCCGTGGACACAGGCGAGCGGTACGTCGTCGTCGGTGACGGCATCCAACTCCCGTACGGGAGTTGATGCGTTGACGACGGCGGCGAGCGGCAGCGGCGCGAACCAGGCGCTGACGGGTCTGACCCCGTCGACGTCGTACTTGCTGACGGGCTGGGGCAAGGTGGCCACGGCGGGCGAGACCCTGGCCATCGGCGTCAAGAACTTCGGCGGCACGGAGACTTACACGAACGTGGCGTCGACGGCGTACTCCCAGGCGGCGATCGTCTTCACGACGGGTTCCTCCAGCACGACGGCCACGGTCTACTGCTGGAAGAACGCCGGTGGAACGGGGGCGGGTTACTGCGACGACCTGGCGGTGGAGCCCCTGTCGTCCGCCACGAACGCGGTCACGAACCCCGGCTTCGAGACGGGCGCGTTGACTCCGTGGACACAGAGCACGGGTACGGCGTCCAGCGTGGTCTCGTCCAACTCCCGCACCGGCACGTACTCGTTGCAGACGGGCGTGAGCGCGAGCGGAGCCATCCAGACGGTGAGTGGCCTTACGTCCGGCGGCAGTTACCTGCTGGCGGCCTGGGCGAAGGTGGGCACCGCCGGTGAGGAGGTGGCCGTAGGAGTGAAGAGCTTCGGCGGGACGGAGACGTACCTGCGGGGCTCGACGACGACGTACACACAGGAGCCGATCTTCTTCACGACGGGTGTCTCCAACACGGCGGCGTCGGTGTACTGCTACAAGAACTCCGGCTCGGCGGCGGGCTATTGCGACGACTTCACGTTGGTCAAGCTGCCCTAACAGGCAGACAAGCAACCCCCGGGTCGATGGCCCGGGGGTTCGTCTCGTGACCTGGTCGGCCGGGATGCCCCCATTAGGATCCGGCCATGAGCAGCATGGTGGCGTAGAAAATCGAACACATGCTTGAATCCGGTCATGCGACCGTTCCCTGACGACCTTGCCCAGGCACGGCAGGAATGCCGTGTCACTTACCAACGACTCGCCCACCGACTCGCCCATCGGCCCGGCCGTGCCGAGCCATGCCGGCGCCCAAGTTCCGCTGTGCGGTGGGAACTACGTGACTTGAGGCTGCCGGATGGGTACGTGGTGCGTGAGCGGCTTCATCAATGACGCACTGGAACTGGAATACGAGGCCCCAGGGCCCGGATGATCCTGAAGGCGGCATGTCCGGACCGATTCGCGTGATCGTCCTTCCGCCGTCGCCCACGGGCGGTCGGCGCGTACGCGTGGACGGCGAGATCCTCGGCCTCGCCCACAACGTGGTCGACGTCGCCGAGTTCCTCCGCCGTGCGGGGCTGGAGATCGACCCGGCGGAGGTGGCGGAGTCGCCGTGGATCGACTGGCGTGGGGTGGGGCCTGAACGCTGGGGGCCGGAGACGAGCGGCTGACATGCGTCTGACGTGCGCTCACTTCTTGCGACGCCTGCTCGCCTTCTTCTTGAGTTCGGCCTGGCCTCGTTTCGTCCAATCACCCTGATGGAGATGGCACCTTGCGGTGCCCTTCATCGTCTTGTTGCCACAGCGGCCACCTGCCGTCGTAGGCCAACCGCATTTCCCTTGCTTCCACTCGCCCACCGTCCACCTCCGGCAGTCCGTCTCGCGTCGGGGCATCCAGCGTGGGTCACTTCGGGGGCGTCGGGCAGGGCGTACAGGCGACGTCATCGGAACGTTCGGGCGCACGCTGGGTCGTACATCGGGAGCGTTTCCGGGCGTGCGTGCTTTTCGGTTGTGGTGTTGGGGGGTGTGGGTGGTGTGCAGGGGTGCCGGTTCGACCTCGGTGAGCGTTCCAGTGCCTCTACGGTGCGCTTCGATCTGCTCGCTCACCAACGAGAGGTCGACGCGGGCAGGGCTGAGGCGTCGGTGTCAGTCACTGTGGGTCCACTTCTGGCTGTTCATGTTCACCGCGGGCATTGGCAACGTCTTCTACGGGATGCACGTGAGCCGTTGGAACCGCGACCGAGGTCTCTGACAACCCGACAGAGGCCTCGCTCGACGCGGCACCGGCACCTCTGGGTCGGGCCTTTGCCACGCCTTCACTTGGCTGGCGTAAGTGACCAGGTACAGAAGTTCAGAGCCATCAGCTTGGGGAGCCTGGGTGCTCAGGCCTGTTCGGCTGGCCGGTTGGCTCCGTCGCTGTGGTTGCCGCACGCCACTTGAGTGAGGGTGATGAGGCGGTGATGGGTCAGTCGGTCCGAAGGAACCGGGAGATGGTCTGGTGAAGTATTCAGCATGCTCTATGTCTGATCTGGGCTGATCGGGTTTTCCGGACCGGTTGATTCCTCGGGTGGTAGAGGCTCGGTCGCGGGTTGCGTCAGGTCCATGACCATGGCCGCGACATCGTGCGACAGCATGTCGTCGAGAAGGGAACGGAAGGCATCGTCGCCAAGAAGATCCCTCTGCCGGCCGAGCCAGTAGAGGATCGCACCTGGTGGACTACCGATCTCCACCACAAGTGCCAGCGCCTGCAGCATGTACGACACGCCCTCTGAAGGGCGTTGCTGCTCGGTACGGAGTGCGCCCAGCCGACCGTAGGTGGTGGCGATGCCGGAGCGGTTGCCGAGCTCTTCTTCGATGGTGAGGGAGGTGCGGTAGCGTTCTTCGGCCTGCTGGTAGTCCCCCCGTTGTTGCGCGATGATGCCGAGTTGGTGGTGGCTGATGGCGATGCCGGAGCGGTTGCCGAGTTCCTCGAAGATGGTGAGGGAGGTGCGGTAGCGTTCTTCGGCCTGCTGGTCGTCGCCCCGCAGTTGCGCGATGATGCCGAGTTGGTGGTAGGTGGTGGCGATGCCGGAGCGGTTGCCGAGTTCCTCGAAGATGGTGAGGCAGGCGCGGTAGCGTTCTTCGGCCTGCTGATCGTCGCCTCGCTCCTGCGCGATGGTGCCAAGCTGACCGTAGGTGGTAGCGATGGCGGAGCGGTTGCCGAGTTCCTCGAAGACGGTGAGGGAGGCGCGGTAGCGTTCTTCGGCCTGCTGGTAGTCCCCTCGCTCCTGCGCGATGGTGCCAAGCTGACCGTAGCTGATGGCGATGCCGGAGCGGTCGCCGAGCTCTTCTTCGATGGTGAGGGAGGTGCGGTAGCGTTCTTCGGCCTGCTGGTAGTCCCCCCGGTGTTGCGCGATGATGCCGAGTTGGTGGTGGCTGGTGGCGATGCCGGAGCGGTTGCCGAGTTCCTCGTTGATGGTGAGGGAGGTGCGGTAGCGTTCTTCGGCCTGCTGGTAGTCCCCTCGCTCCTGCGCGATGGTGCCGAGTTGGTGGTAGGTGGTGGCGATGCCGGAGCGGTTGCCGAGTTCCTCGTTGATGGTGAGGGAGGTGCGGTAGCGTTCTTCGGCCTGCTGGTAGTCCCCCCGTTGTTGCGCGATGATGCCGAGTTGGTGGTGGCTGGTGGCGATGCCGGAGCGGTTGCCGAGTTCCTCGTTGATGGTGAGGGAGGTGCGGTAGCGTTCTTCGGCCTGCTGGTAGTCCCCCCGCTCCTCCGCGATCATGCCGAGCTGGTGGATATAGATGGCGGCAGGGTCGGACCGGGCCGACACTCAGGTGAGGGTTTCTTCGATCAGGCGTTGTTCCCAGTCCCAGGCTCCCCAGGTGTGCAGCTGAGAGCACACCCCTTGTGTGACCGTGTCTGCTTGTTCGAGGTCGCCGGCCTGGTGGTGGTGATGGCGTGCCTCGATGAGCTGAGCGACGTCGTCGGTAAGTGGCTGGGGCCAGACGTTGACGCGCCACTGCCAGTAGGCGGCGGCCCGGCGGTGAGCGGCTTCGAGAGCGTCGAGGTGAGCGCGCCTGCGAAGGGCGTCGGCGGTCCAGTGGTGCACCGTCAGGCCACTGGGCTGGCGGCCCGGCTCGTCCTGGGGGGCCGGGGCCGGGGAAACCAGCCCGAGGTCCAGCAGCCGTTTCAGGGCGTTGCCGCCCTGCTCGCCCAGGTCGACCGGAGGCTGCCGAAGTTCCTCCATCACGGCTTGATATTCGGTGATCGTCTCGAGTGACAGGCCATAGTTGTTGTCCGGTCCTGCTCCAACCGCCTGAGCCTCGGTGATGCGCTCACTGAGCGTCTGGAGGCGCTGGCGGAGGCCGGGTTCGGGTTCAGGGGGCGTGGCGAGAGAGGACAGCTGCCAGGCCGCCCCGGTGCGGTCGACCGGGGTGCGATAGATGGCCATACCGTTCAGCAACGCTCGTGCCTTGGGCACACCGTCGAGTTGGTCGAGCAGGGTGTCGAGGAGGACGTCGTCGACCGCAAGGGTGATGGTCTCGGCCAGCGCGGTGTCCAGATCACCCTGTACGTCTGCCAGCCAACGTTCGGGATCGGGAATGCCGCGTGCTTCCAGGGCGTCTTCCATGCGTTCGGCGATGTCGGGAAAACGTGCCTCGCCACCCCGCAGCAGGGCGTCGAGGTATTCCAGGGCACGTGGGTGGCCGCCGACGTCGGTGTACGCACGCTGCTGATCGGCAGGCGTGAGGGCGTCCAGGCCGGGCAGGCGCCAGATGAGTTTGCGGGTCTCGGCCAGCGACAGCGGCCCCAAGTGATGAGCAGTGAGCCGTTTGTGGGCGCGCCGGGGGAGCGTGAAGGGGTAGCGGCTGGTGACCAGCAGACGGGTCCGCGGGCTTGCCGTCGTCCACGCAGTCACCAGGTCCGCCAGCTCCGGGTCGGACAGCTCCCGGGCGTCTCCGGACTGCGTGGGGACGAGGAGGTCTTCGGCGTTGTCCACGACCAACAGCGCCGGGAGCTGCGGCAGCACGATCTGACGGACCCACTCCCACCGTTCCCGCCACGGCGAACTGGCGTCCGTCAGGCCCACCGCGACTTGCCGCAACGGGTCAGCCTCCGACAGGCCTTCCGCCAGGCAGTGGGTGTTAAGGCGCTGTCGCAGCGTCTCCAGTACGGCATCGACGGTCCGGGTTGTCGTGGCCGCAACCGGAACGACCAGCAGGTCCTTCGTGCCGTAGTGGTGCAGGAGTTCGGCGGCCAGCGTGGACTTGCCGACTCCGCCGATTCCGTGCACGAGCACTCCTGCCCGCCCGGGATCTCGCAGGGCGGACAGCAGTCGGCGCAGTTCGGCGCGGCGGCCGACGAACTCGCCGACCTTGCGGACCACCATGCCCTCGTCCAGTACCGCCTCCGGCACCACCGCGACCTTGTCGGCACCATCGGTGCGGTCGAACAAGGGCAGCGGTGGCCCCGCCAGGAACAGCGTCGGGGTGGCCCACTCCGGCCACGCCGCGCGTGGGTCGTTCTCCGGTAGTTTCCGGCGTCGCGTTTCCAGGGTGCGCCGGGCTCGGGAGAGGGCGGTCAGCGGGTTGGGGTGCTCGGCCCGCGCCAGCGACTGGTACATCTTCGCGGTCAGCTCGGTGGCGTAGTCGTCCGTGACGGCTTCGGTCATCGCCAGTACGGCAGGCACCCCGTGCTCCAGCAACGCGCGCGCCAGACCGGCCTGGACCCGCCCCTGGGCGCTGACATCAGTAGAACCGGAACCCGTGCCGCTCGTACCCGCGACCTGCTCCTGCTCGGGGGGCTGCTCTTGTGATCGCTCGGCCGCGTGGGGCGTGGGAGTGCGGGCCGTGGAGCAGCCTGCCAGTACCACCAACGGGACACCCTGATCGGGCGGCAGGGCGTCCGTCATGAACCGCTGCGCATCGACCTCGTCGGCCTGGCCCTGCTCGTCTTCGAGCAGCAGGATCCCCGGTTTGGCGTGGCAGGACAGATGCAGGATGTGGAAGCGTTCTTGTTCGAGGGCGGCGTGAATCTCGGCCAGGCTGCCCCAGTTCAGCACCCGCACATACGCGCCCTGCCCGGAACGTGCCGGGTCGACCGCGTCCAGGATCCGGCTCAACTCCCGCTCGTAGTCCAGTAGTTCACCCCCACCGGACTCCGGGCTGGCCACCACCGCCAGAATCCGCAACGGACCCGGTACCTGCACCGCCGCAGGCAGGCTGTCCCGACGCACGGTGCGGTACAGCTCCACCTGCTTCGACAGCACCAAGGGACCCGATGTTCCGGGAACGGTCAGGGTCTCCCACGGCAGGTCCACCCAGTCCGGATCGTCCACCTGCAGCCCGATCCGTAGCGACGCATTGCGCGCCAGGGCCAGTTCTCCCTGCCTGGCCAGTTCACTTGCCGCCGCACCGGACACGAAGCGCTGCCCCAGCGCCTCACCCACAGCGGCCAGTGCCCCCACCGGCTCTGTCGGAGCGGCTGTTTCACCCGGCACCTGCCGCAGGATCATCCCGCCCGACGCCCGCGCGCAGGCCCGACGCAGGCCCCACAGTTTCTGCTCAAGATCATGGTTCACCCCTTGCGGTACACCGGACGCCTCAACCGCTTCGGTGGAGAACACCACCGACTCCGTGCCGATCCGTAACTCCGCATGCGTAGGCCCGTCCGGCCGGTAGTCCGTGGGGGGTACCACCATTGGCCCGCCCCGTTCCGGACGCTGCCCCGACGGGCGCCCGCGCACCGCCCGCTCCAACTGCCCCACCCGCTCCACGTATTGGGCACGGGAAGCCACGTGGCGGAAGTCGACGTACAGCCGTGACGCGATGAAGGGTGGTAGTGCTACCTCGCTCAACAGGGCCGGGATCAGGCGTTGCCCTCGCTCCACCGCGGCGGTCACGGTGGCCGCGAACTCCTCGGCGCACCAGCGGGATTCGACCCAGTGCCGGGTGACGACAGCCACGACAGTCTCGGACTTCGCCAGCCCGTCCTGCAGTTGCGACGCCACCCATTGGCCCCCGACCAGTTCCCACTGGTCCAGCCACACTTCGAGGCCCAGCCGATGCAGATTCTCCGCCAAGGTCTTCGCCCACGGCTCGTCCTCATGCGCATACGACACGAACGCGTCGAACTGCTTGGCCTCAGCCACACCGCACCCCCGAACCAGCCACCCCCGTGTCACGTGAGTGCCCTGGCAACTGGCCTCCACGCCGGCCACAGGCTAGAGCACCCCAAGGCGCGCTCGCCCGTAAAAGCCCAATCGCCCCATACCCGTTGGCGGCCCGTGATACGACCGGCCCCGCACCCCCACCTTTCCTACGCCACCGTCACGCCCCCGCATCCGGCTTGACCACCGTGCTGACGAACTCGCCGATCGCGCCCAGCGTCGCCCCAAGCGCCTCGATCTGCGGGAAGTGTGCCGCGTCCGGGATCGGGGCGAAGTGGGCGTTGGGGAAGGAGTCGGCGTAGCCGCGGCCGTACTTGAGGGGGGCTATGCCGTCCTCCTCGCCCCAGATGACCAGCACGGGGACGGTCACGCGGTGGAGGCGGGCGCGGAGCTTCGGGTCGTAGGTGAAGTGTTCGCCGCCGTAGACCGCGAGGGTCTTCTGGTTGGCGCCGGCTGCGGCGCGCTGTGCGTCGGTGAACGAGGCGAAGTCGGGGCGGAACTCGGCCTTGGTGAAGGAGAGTTGGCTGATGTCGGCGGGCGCCATGGTGCGCGGGTCGACGACACGGTTCTCCACCATGTGGGCGTGGATGCCGACCGCGTTCATCAGGGTCAGGGCGCCGATCCGGCCGTGGTTGTCGCGCAGGGCCATCTCCGCGGCGATCCAGCCGCCGACGGAGTTGCCGATCACCATGACGTCCTTCAGGCCCAGCGTGTCGAGCAGGTCCAGGTAGGCGACGGCCAGGTCGGCGACGGTGTCGAAGCGGTCGGGGCGGGGCGTGCCGTCGAAGCCGGGGTGGGTCGGCGTGACGACGTACACGTGCTCGGAGAGGGCGCCGGAGAGACCGGCCACCGTGCGCGGGCCGGCGCCGCCGTGCAGTACCAGTACGCCGGTGCCCCCGGTGTTCTCGCCGAACTCCTGGACGGTGACGGAGAGTCCGCCGGGGAGGGCGACGGTACGGGTGGAGGCGGGGGTGGGAGCAGACGTGGTCATGGCGGGGTCCTTGTCACTTGTTCTCACTTGCTGAGAGCTGGCTCTCATGAAGGTAGGGGGTCGACTCTCTTTATGCAAGTTCACTCTCATTAAGAGAGTTGCTTGTTCTCCGCGTGTGGGGGTGGGTGTGGGCTCCCGAGGAGTCGTAGGCCACGCAGGAGAGTGGCGACGAACAGGTCGAAGCGAGGGCGGGCCGCGCCAGGCAAGGACGCCGACGGCCGGTCGGACACTCCCCCGTGCTGTCCGACCGGCCGCCGACTGTACGAGGGGAGACGCTATCTGCCGGGAACCGGACCGGTCTTGGAAGAATTTGCACTCCTCGGGAGAGCCAGTGCCCCTTCCACCCGGCGAGCGGCCACCATCTGGACGGGGGTCGTGCCGGCGATGGCCCGGAACTCGCGGTTCAGGTGGGCCTGGTCGTAGAAGCCGCAGGCCATCGAGATCTCGGTCAGGCTCGTGTCGACGCGGTCGAGCAGTGCCACCGCGTGGCGGAAGCGCAGTACCCGGGCGTACGCCTTCGGGGTCAGGCCGATCTGCTGGGTGAACCGTCGGGTCAAGTACCCCTGGCTCCAGCCCACTTCGGCCGCGATCCGGGAGATCGGGATCGCTCCCGCGCTGCCGGAGAGCAGTCGCCAGGCGTGGCCGACCTCGGGTGCGGGTTCCGGGCCGCGTCCCAGCCGGGCGAGCAACGCCGTGTCCAGCAGGTCGAATCTGGACGCCCAGTCCCCGGTGGCCGCCAGCCGGTCCACCAGTGTCTCCGCCTCGGGCCCCAGTACGTGCCGGATCTCGACGGCCAGGTTCGTCAACTCGCTCATCGGCATGCCGAACAGGCGGTAGGCGCCCAACGGTGTGAACTCGACCCGGATCGCCTCCTGGCCGCCTGGATGCACGCAGATCGCGGGCCGGTCCTCCAGCCCCACCACCAGCGATCCGATACGGCCGCTGCCGCCACCCGGCATGCCCGATCGCCGGACCTCGGAGAACGGCTCCGCGAGGCTGATCACCAGGGTCGCCCGTCCGCTCGGCACCAACCGTGCCTCGTACGGCGAGGTCACCGCCTCCCAGTAGCCGACGTAGCTGCGCAGGAACGGCCGTAAGCCCGGATGCCAGGGGCGGGTGACCCGCCACAGGCCGCCCAGCCGCGCGATCCGGACCGCACCCGCACCCGCACCCGTACCCGTCGCCATGCCCGTCGCCGTCGCCGCGGTCAGGCTGTGTGCACCGTGAATGGCCAAAGGGCTCCCCTCACCCCCGAGGGACTCCGTGTGCATTCCAGTATCCGTGGTGCCGCGTCCGACGGGTGGGGTGCGATGTGAAGTGGGGATGCAGATGGTGCAAGTCCGGTGAGAGGGGAGGGTAGTTGGCCGGGCTGTGGTCAGAGGGTGGCGAGCAGGTTGTCGAGGGGGGCGGGTACGCGGTCGGGGGTGAGTGCCTCGACGAGGACACGGCCGTAGTGGATCTTGCGGCCCTTCTTCGTGCCCAGGAAGCGCCTCAACTGCTGGTGTGCGGGGCGGTTTTGCTGTGCGGGCTGGCGCAGGAAGGTGCGGAGGGCGCGCAAGTCGCCTTCCGCCCGGACGAGTTCCGTCACCCGGGGCACACCCAGCGCGCGGATCAACTCGTCCTCCAGGTCCGCCGCGCAGACGAAGAAGCCCTGCTGTGCCGCACCGACCTGCTCGAAGCCGCGGGCGTAGTAAGGGCGTTCGCGTTCGTCGCACAGGCCCGTGAGGCGTAGGCCCAGGCCGGAGGGGCCGAGGAGGCGGGCGAAACGGCCGACGTTCATCGCGCCGCCCATCGTCAGGACGCAGACCCCTTCGGCGGCCAGGTCCCGGCCACGGCTCGCGGCCAGCGCGTCGACGGCCGCGACATCACTGGGCCCTTCGAGCAGCACAGCCACCTGCACGCGCCACCGCGCGGCCAGCTCACGCACCGCCGCCTCACGCGCCGAATCACCGGGGCCACCGACCGCCCATGCGGTGACCGCTTCCCGGAACGCCCCTATCTCCACCATGAGTTGAGTCTCCGCCCTTCGAGGGGCACGCCGGTAGGGAATTTCCGCTGCTCGGACGGGTCCGCAGGATGCGTCGGGTCAGCTGATGTGGTTCGTCCAGTGATGTGGTTCGTCCAGCCGACCTTGAGGAAGGTCGTGCGGATGTCGGGGTTGGGCTCGGGTGCGCCGGATTCCAGGGTCCGGCCCCGGCCCCGGCCCCGGACCCGTGCCTGCCTTTCCGCTACTTCCCTGCCGTGGCGCAGAGTTCCGTGTCGATCAGCGCGTTCTGGGCCACCTCCGTGGACAGGTCGCGCGCGCCGTCGCCCGTCGCCTCCAGGACCACGGTGCGACGGCCGTCCGCGCTGACCCCGTCGCGGGTGGTGTAGCCCATCAGGTCACCGGCGTGGCTGTAGTAGACGCCGCCGCAGGTCAGCGGGATCTCCATCAGGCCCAGGCCGTAGCGGGCGCCGGGCCAGACGGGGTCCAGGGACGCGGCCCTTACGGTCGTCTTCATCTCGGCGAGTTGGGCCGGGCGCAGCAACTTGCCGCCCAGGAGGGCCGAGAAGAAGCGGGTCAGGTCGCCCGTCGTGCTGATCATGGCGCCGGCCGATCCGGCGGCCGTCGGGTTGAAGTCGGTGACGTCGATGACCGGGCCGGAGCCGCCGAAGTCGGAGTAGCCGTGCAGGTGTTGGCCGGGGATCCGGGCGGAGGTGTCGGGGGCGGAGGTGTCGCGCAGGCCCAGCGGGCGGATGACGCGCCGGGTCACCTCCTGCTGCCAGGTGTGGCCGGTGGCCTTCTGGATGATCATTCCGGCGAGGATGTAGTTGGTGTTCGAGTACTCCCACTGGGTGCCGGGCGCGAAGTCCGGCTGGTGCCGCATCGCGATCCCCACGAGCTGCTGCGGGGTCCACGTGGTGTACCGGTCGGCCTCGAAGCCTGCCACCGAGCTGATCGCGGGGAAGTCGGCGGTGTAGTTGAACAGGCCGCTGGTGTGGTTCAGCAACTGCCTTACCGTGATGGCGTTTCCGTCGTTCCCGTTGCCGTCCACCACGCCGGGCAGCCAGTGTTCGACGCTGTCGTCCAGCGATACCCGTCCCTCGCCGACCAGTTGGAGCATCACCGTCGACACGAACGCCTTGGTGCTGCTCGCGATCCGGAACTTGTCGGTGGCGCGGGCCGGCCGCCCCGTCGCGGTGTCGGCAAGCCCGGTGGTGGCGTACCGTCGTCCGTCCGGACCCGTCGACTGCGCTACGACGGCAACGGTGCCCGTCTTCTGGATGGCGTCCACGCTCTGCTGGAGTGTGCGCTGCCGGGACTTCGTGGCGCTGTCCGTGGCGCTCGCCGCGGGCGTCGCGAGGCCGAGGCCGAGTGCGGCCAGCGCGGCTGCGGCAGTGAGGTGACGGATCGTCAACATGGGCTTTCTCCTGGGGAGTTGATGGCTCGGCGCACCGGGCTTGCGGTGCGCTCACCAACCTAGGAAGAAGCCGCGCGGTGATCGATCCAGCCCGCGGGCCGGTCCGCCGTACAGCCTGCTGTACCGAGGGCCTGTGGAAAACCTCAGCCCAGCCGCCGTAGGTCCTCCAGGTAGCGCAGGACGGCCGCGACCCGGCGGTCCACCTGGTCGGTCGGGGACAGGTCGAGCTTGGCGAAGATGCTGCGGATGTGTTTGTGGACGGCGCCGTCGGTGACGACGAGTTTCCCGGCGATGGCGGAGTTGCCCAACCCCTCGGCCATCAGGGCGAGTACGTCCCGTTCGCGGGGGCTGAGCCGGTCGAGACGGGTGTCCTGGCGGGAGCGGGTGAAGAGCTGGGCGACGACCTCCGGGTCGATGGCGGTGCCACCCGCCGCCACCCGGTGCAGCGCGTCGAGGAACTCCTCGACCCGGCCCACCCGTTCCTTGAGCAGATAGCCGAGGCCGCTCACCCCGCCGCCGAGCAGTTCGGTGGCGAAGCTCTGCTCGACGTACGCGGACAGCACGAGCACCGCCAGGTCGGGCCGCCGGCGCCGGGCCTCGACCGCGGCGACGATCCCCTCGTCGGTGTGGGTCGGCGGCATCCGTACGTCGAGGATGGCGACGTCCGGTTTGTGTACGTCGATGGCGTCCAGGGCTTCGTCCGGGGTGTCGGCGGTGGCCACCACGTCCAAGCCCTCGGCGCGCAGCAGCAGGGCGAGCCCCTCGCGCAGCAACGGGTCGTCCTCGGCGATCACGATCCGCATGTCAGTCACGCTCCACAGCTCAAGTTCCGCATCGCAGGCTCTCTTTGCTCGTCACGATCACCAACTCACCGACCACAGGGGAGATCCACGGTCAGGACAGTCGGGCCGCCGGGTGGGCTGGTCAGGGTGAGGTCGCCGTCGTGTGCCGCGATACGGCGGCGGATGCCGGTGAGGCCCGAGCCGCCCTCGGCGTCGGCGCCGCCCCGGCCGTCGTCCTCCACGGACAGCACCAGTCGGCCGCCGCTGCCGCGTGCCGTGACCGTGGCGTGCCCGGCCCCGCTGTGCTTGGCGATGTTGGTCAAGGCCTCGGCGACGACGAAGTAGGCGGTCGCCTCCACGGAGGCGGCACAGCGCTCGGGTACGTCCACGTCGATCCGGCAGGGCACCGCGCAGTCCGCGGCGAGACCGGAGAGCGCGCCCGCGAGCCCCCGGTCGGCCAGTACTGGTGGCAGGATGCCGCGCGCGACCGTCCGCAGCTCGGCCAGTGCCATCTCGGCGGCGGACTGGGCGCGTTCGAGGAGTTCGTCGGCGCCCGCCGGATCGCGGGCCACCATGCGGCGGGCCGCGCCGAGCAACACGGCGACGGAGACGAGCCGGTTCTGCGCGCCGTCGTGCAACGACCGCTCGATACGCCGCAGTTCGGTGGCGTGGGCGTCGAGGGCGGCGGCACGGGTGGCGGTCAACTCGGCGACGCGCAGGGAGAGATCGACGTCCGGACCGGCCGCCAGGAGCCGCCGCCCGGGGCCCGACTGCAGCCGGGCCATGCCGGGGGTCAGCCCCAGGATGATGGCGATCCAGCCGACGCCCAGCAGCGCAACGGCGAGGGCGTCCGGCCAGGTGTGCGCGTTGCCGATGCCGAGTGACGTGGCCGTCGTGTTCTCGGGCATGAACGTCCAGTACAGCGGGAACGCGGTGTCCCGTACGGCGGTGATCGGCAGCAGGACGCCGAGCAGCCCGAGCAGCAGCCCCAGGGTCGCGTGCCGGACCAGCCAGCGCAGCTCGCGGTGGATGGTGGCGTCGACGAGGGCGGGCCGCAGCCGGGTGGGCGGCGGCTGCGGGGCGACGACCTCGGGGCCCCGGCGGGCGAGCCGGGCGCGTTCCCGGCCGGCCAGGGCGTGCAGGGCGCGCAGCGACGCGGGTGCCGTCAGCAGCCCCACCCCGACCACGCTCGTGACGGCGGTGACGGCCAGCCACAGCAGCAACAGCAGGGCGAGCACAGCCGTGTTGAGCCCGGAGGCGAGCTGGGCGACGGCCCGGCCGGCGGCGCCCAGGGTCCGCAGGGCGATGTCCTTGAAGCTCTCGCGTCGGACGGCTGCCCCACCGCCCGCTCCACCGCCCGCCTCACCCGTGCTCGCTGTCACTCGAACGACCCTATGCCGTACGTCAGTTCTTCGTGGGCGGAGGGCGAGGGAGTACAGCCTGCTGTACCCCGGACCGGGCGGGCTGCGGGATCGGCCGCGAGGGGTGCTGATCCATAGCGTCGGTGACGACAGCACGCACGGCACAAGACCACGGCAAGACCACCGCACTTGACCACGGGAGAAGTCCCCATGACGCCGCACACGACGACCACCGAACCCGAACCCGACCGGCTCAGCGCCGGGGACATCGCCCGCACCCTGCTCTGGATCGTGGTGGTGGCCAGCGCGCTCACCAACATGGCGGCCTCCTTCGGCGGCGCCGACACCTGGGTGCACCTGGTGTGCGGCGCGGTCACCGTGCTGTGCGCGGGCACCCTCGTCGTACGCAACCTGCGGGGCCGGCGATGAACACCACGGCCACCACGGCCACCACAGCCACCACCGCCGCCATCGCCCTGGAGGGCGTCAGCAAGGCCTACCCCGGAGGCGTACGTGCCCTGGACGACGTGTCGTTGACCGTGGAACGCGGCACGTTCCTCGCCGTGATGGGACCCTCCGGTTCCGGCAAGAGCACGCTGATGCACTGTGCCGCCGGGCTCGACTCCCCGACGTCGGGCAGTGTCCGTATCGACGGTCACGAGATCGCCGGGCTGAACGAGACCAAGCGCACCCAACTGCGGCGCGAACGCGTCGGGTTCGTGTTCCAGGCGTACAACCTGATCCCCTCCCTCACCATCGAGGACAACATCACGCTGCCGCTCCGGCTGGCGGGCCGCACCGCCGACCGCGACTGGCTGCGCACCCTGGTGGAGCGGGTCGGGCTGGCCGATCGGCTGAGTCACCGCCCGGCCGAACTGTCCGGCGGGCAGCAGCAACGGGCCGCCGTTGTACGGGCGTTGGTGGCCCGCCCGGCGGTCGTGTTCGCCGACGAACCCACCGGCGCGCTCGACCTGCGCAGCGCGCACGAGGTCCTGGACCTCCTCCGTGACCTCGTGAACGACCTGCGCCAGACGGTCGTGATGGTCACCCACGACCCGGCCGCCGCCGCCCGCGCGCACCACGTGCTGGTCATGGCGGACGGCCGGGTCGTCGAGGCGCTCAAGGCGCCGACCGCTCCCGAACTGGCAAGCCGACTCGTCGAGTTGGGGAGGGCCTGAGTCATGTTCCGTCTCGCGACACAGATGGTCGGGCAGCGCGTCGCCGCGCTGATCGCCGTGGCCTGCGCGGTCCTCGGCGGCGCGGCACTGATCACCGCCACCGGCGTCCTGGCCGAGTCCGGCCTCCGCTCCCACCTGCCCGCCGGCCGGCTCGCCGGAGCGTCCGTCGTGGTCGCGGCCGACCAGGAGTTCCACCCGCCCGGCGAGCTCCCGCTCGCACTGCCGGAACGCCGCAGGGTCCCGGCCCAACTTGTCGGTGAACTCGGCGAGTTGCCGGGTGTCACTGCGGCGGTCGGTGACATCAGCTTCCCCGCCGCTCTCGTCGACGCCCGTGGCCGGGTCGTAGCGGCCGGAGATCCCCGGGTGTCGGGGCACGGCTGGTCCTCGGTGAAGCTGCTGGCCGGTGCGCATGTCACCGGCAGCGAGCCGACCGGTTCCGGCGAGGTCGCCGTGGACAGTGCCACCGCCGCCGCGGCCGGTATCAAGCCGGGCGACCGCGTCCACGTCGTCGTCAACTCCCGTCCCGCGAGCGGCTATCGCGTCTCGGCGGTCGTCAACACGCCGGTCGCCGGTGTCTACTTCGCCGACAAGACGGCCGTAGCCCTGTCCGGTCTGTCCGGCCGTGCAGACCTCGTGGGTCTGCGTACCGCGCCCGGTGCCGAGCGGCGGGTCGCCGCCGAGGTCCGTACGAAGCTGAAGGGCACCGGGCTGCGGACCGTCACCGGAGCCGAGCGGGGCGACACGGCCGAGCCCGGCGCCGGAGCCTCCCGCTCGCTGCTGGTGCTGCTCGCCGGGTCGCTGTCGGGGATCATCCTGCTGATCACCGGGTTCGTGATGGCGAGCGCGCTGGCCGTGGCGATCGGCGGGCAGCGTCGGGACCTGGCGTTGATGCGGGCGGTGGGCGCGACCCCGAAGCAGATCCGGCGGCTGGCCGCCGCGCAGTCCACCGTCGTCGCGGCCGTGGCCGTGGCGCCAGGGGTGGGGCTCGGGTATCTGCTGGCCGGACAGTTCCGCGGACTGCTCGCGGACCGCGGGGTCATTCCGGCCGAACTGCCCCTGACCTTCAGCCCGTTGCCCGCCCTCGCGGCGATCGTCCTCATGCTCCTCGCGGTCCAGGTGTCGGCCCGCTGCTCGGCCTGGCGCACCTCGCGGATGCCGGCCACGGAGGCGGTCGCCGAGTCGCGCAGCGAGCCGCGCGATCCGTCGCGGGCCCGGACCCGTATCGGCGTGGCCGTCATCGTCGTGGCGACCGTCATGTCGGTACTGCCGCTGTTCTCCCGCACGGTCATCGGGGCCACGGCCACCTCCCTCGCCGGCATCATCGGGGCGATCGGGCTGGCCATGGCGGGACCGGCGCTCGTGCGGGGCATCGGCGGTGCGGCGGTCCGGGCGACGCGGTACGGCGGCTCCGCCCCGACCTGGCTGGCGATGGCCAACCTGCGCGCCTACGCCCTGCGCAACGCGGGCATCGTCTCCACGCTGGCCATGGCGGTCGTGTTCGTGCTGACGTACACCTTCACCCAGACCACCGTGCTGGCCGCCACCGCCCAGGACACCAGCACCGGCACCCTCGCCCAACTCCGCCTGAGCGCAAAGGAGTTGGGCGGGCTTCCCGGCGACACGCTCGCCGCCGTACGGAAGACGCGGGGCGTACGGGCCGTCGCTCCCGTCGGCACGACCACCGTGGTGTGGCGGTACCGGCAGTTCGGCGATCCGGCGGCCGAGTCCGGGGCCGCGACGATCCTCACGCCGGACGCGGCGGGCGTCCTCGACCTCGACGTACGGGACGGCGGTCTGGACCGGCTCACCGGCGCGACCGTCGCCGTCAGCAGCGATGTCGCCCGTACTCGCTCCGCGACGGTGGGGCACACGGTGAACCTGGTTCTCGGCGACGGCACACAGGTCGACGCGAGGGTCGTCGCCGTGTACGGCCGGGGCCTCGGCTTCGGCACGGTGGTGCTCTCCCACGACCTGGCCGCCGGACACACCACGACGGCGCTCGACCAGTCCCTCCTGATCCGCACCGACGGCACGGCGAAGGCCCGGCAGAACCTCACGGCCCTCGCGGCCTCCCGACCGGGCCTGACCCTCGGACCGGCCAACTCCCCTTCCAGCGGCGGCCTGAAGGACGCCCCGCCCGAGGTGTGGATCAACCTCGCCACCATCGTGGTCCTGCTCGTCTACCTCCTGCTGAGCATCGCCAACAAGCTGGTCGCGGCCACCGCGCAGCGCAGGGTGGAGTTGGGCGCCCTCCGCCTCAACGGCACGACTCCCCGCCAGATCCGCGCGATGATGCGCCGCGAGGCCGCGGTCACCGCCGCCACCGCACTCACCACCGCCCTGCTGCTCTCCGCGGTCCCCCTCGCCCTCCTGGGCCAGGGCTTCCTGGGCCGTCCCTGGCCCGCGGGCCCGGTCTGGCTCCTGCCGGGCCTCGCGCTGACGGTCACGGTCACGGCCTTCCTGACCATCGAACTCCCCACCCGCCAGGCCCTGCGGACCCCGCCCGCCGACGCCGTCCGCGCGCAGTGAACGGGCAGTCGGCCGACCGTCCGGGGCCGCGGGCCTCACACGGGGCTGATCGCGGCGAAGAACCGTTCCAGGCGCGGTTCCCCGGAGTTGTCGAAGACCGTCTCGGGTGGGCCCTGGAGGAGGACGCGGCCCTGGTCCATGAAGACGACCCAGTCCGCGACCTCGCGGGCGAAGCGCATCTCGTGGGTGACGACGACCATCGTCGTGCCGTCCGCGGCGAGTTCGCTCATCACCGACAGGACCTCGCCGACGAGTTCGGGGTCGAGGGCCGAGGTCGGTTCGTCGAAGAGGAGGACGCTGGGGTCCATCGCCAACGCGCGGGCGATGGCGACCCGTTGCTGCTGCCCCCCGGACAACTGGTGCGGGTACTTGTGGGCGTGGGCGTCCATGCCGACCTTGCGGAGCAGTTCCCGTGCCCGGCCCTCGGCGGCCAACCTGCCCTCGTGGAGCCGCTGTTGGAGTGGGGCGAGGGTGATGTTCTGGAGGGCGGTCCTGTGCGGGAAGAGGTTGAAGCGCTGGAAGACCATGCCCACGCGACGGCGCTGGGCGGCGAGTTCACGGTCCCGGCCGCCCATGGGCCGGCCGTCGATCTCCACGCTGCCGGCGTCGGGCTGTTCCAGGTGGTTGAGGGTGCGGACGAGCGTGGTCTTGCCGGAGCCGGAGGGACCGATGACGGCCACCACCTCGCCGCGGTGCACATCGAGGTCCACCCCGTTCAGGATGGACACCGTGCCGAACGACTTCCGCAGGCCCCGGGCGCGTACGACCGCCTCGCCCTCGTGCGCGGTACGGGGCCGGGTCCGCCTCGGCGCGGCGCGGACCGCGTCCTCAGGGACGGCGCCGGCCGCCGCTTTCGTACGGCGTCTGCGTACGTCCAGGCGGCGTTCGAGCAGGGCCCGCAACCGGTCGAAGAGGGTGACCAGCAGGACGTAGTAGACCGCGACGGCCAGCAGGGTCTCCAGGACCAGGAAGTTCTGGGTGTAGAGGCGTTGGCCGACCAGGAGGAGTTCGGCGAGGGAGATGGAGCTGACCAGGGAGGTCAGTTTGAGGATGCTGATGAACTCGTTGCCCAGTGCGGGGAGGGCGACGCGGAAGGCCTGGGGCACGACCACATGCCGTTGCACGCCCGCGTAGGGGATGCCGAGTGCCTGTGCCGCCTCGCCCTGGTCCTTGCCCACGGCGAGCAGTCCGCCGCGGTGGATCTCGGCGATGTACGCGGTCTCGCTGAGCACGAGCGCGACCAGGCCGGCGGCGAAGGGGCTCGACAGCAGGGGCCTCAACTCGGGGAAGAGCTGCGGGGAGTTGTAGACGAAGATCAGCAGGACCAGCAGCGGCAGACTGCGGAAGAACCAGACGTACGCGCCGGCGAGCAGCCGTAGCGGACGCAGCCGGGACTGCTGGGCGAGGGCGACGAGCAGGCCCAGCGCGGTGGAGATCACCCAGGCGGAGACGGCGAGTTCGACGACGAGGAGGGCCGCCCGCCACAGGTCGGCGTCGGCGAACAGGCCGACGGTGTAGTTCCAGTCGAAGCTGCCCACGTCCGTCAACTCCCCTCTGCGCGGCCGAGGTTGTACTTCTTCAGCAGCTCGGCGTAGGTGCCGTTCTTCTTGAGTTCGGCCAGTGCGGTGGTGAGGGTCTTCTTCAGGGCGCTGTCGCCCCGCTTGACCGCCAACCCGGACTGGACGGGGTAGATCAGGGACTTGGAGGAGATGGTGAGCCGGCCGTTGGTCCTGTCGACGGCGGCCTTGGCCACGGCGCCGTCGGTGACCTGGGCGTCGACCTGACCGGACAGCAGGGCCTGCGTCCCCTCGGGGTCGGTGCCGAACTCCCTTACGTCGACGCCCTTTTCACCCTTGGCCTGGCACTGGGTGCTCGCCTCGCCGCGCAGTTTCTCGACGATCTGCCCGCCCTTGATGACCGCGACGGACTTTCCGCACAGGTCGGTGACCACGGTCGGGCGGTAACTGCCCGAGGTCTGCACCACGATCGAGTTGCCGGTGGTGAAGTACGGGATGAAGTCGACCTGCTTCTCGCGCGCGTCCGTGATGTACAGGTCGGAGGCGATCACGTCGAAGTGGCCGGTCCCGAGCCCGGCGATGAGCTGCTCGAACCGGGTGTCGACGAACGTGGACTTCAGCCCGGACGCCTTGGCCAGGGCGCGGGAGATGTCCGGGTCGAAGCCCGCCGGGGTCTTGCCGTCGAGATAGGCGTACGGCGGATATGTCAGGTCCGACCCCACGGTCAGGGTGCCGGCGGTCATCGTGCCCGAACCGTCCGCCCCGCCGCCCGAGGACGAACCGCTCGAACAGCCGGACAGGGCGAGGAGCAGGCCGGCGGTGAGGGAGCGGAGGAGGATCACACGCATGAGGAGGCCTCTCGACCGGGAGACTAAAACTGTTGAACAATCTGGCTGCTGATGATGGTGACGGCTCGGTGTTTCGGCCAGGTAAAAGCTTGAAACCTGCTGGGTGTCGCGCCAGAGCCGCCCGAATCGCTTCTCTGTTTTGTTCAACAGATCGTGCGTTAGGGTGAGGGCATGTCGACTCTGAACAGCGCGGCCTCCGCCGGGCGGCCCGTCCTGGTGACCGACGTGCTGCGTGAACGCATCGTCGAGGGCGAGTTGCCGCCCGGCACCCCGCTGCGCGACGTGGCGCTCTCCGCCGAGCTCGGGGTGTCCCGCAACACCCTGCGGGAGGCCCTGCGCACCCTGCACGACGAGGGGCTGGTGGTGCAGCGGCTGCACAAGGGCACGGCCGTGAAGACCCTGGCCGCCGAGGACGTGACGGACATCTACCTCGCCCGCCGCACCCTCGAACTCAGCGCCGTCGACGCGAGCCCGCTCACCCCGGAACCGCTGCTCGACGCGATGGAGGCCAAGGTCGCCGCCGCCGAACACGCCGTCGACGCCGAGGCGTGGGACAAGGTCGGCACCGCGTCGCTGCGCTTCCACCAGTCGCTGGTGGCCCTGCTGGGCAGCGCCCGCCTCGACGGTTTCTTCCGGGTGACGATCGCCCAACTCCGGCTGGCCTTCGCGGTGATGCCGGACCAGGGCGCGTTCCAGGCGCCGTGGGTCGTCCGCGACCGCGAGATCTGCGACCTGATCCGCGGCGGCCGGCGCATGGACGCCACCGCCGCGCTGCGGCTCTACCTCGACGACTCCGAGCGGACGGTGCTCGACGCCGTACGCGCCAACTCCCGTACAAGTACGACTGGTTCGACCCGCACGAGTACGAGCCGCACGACATCGGCAGCGAAAGGCAAGCGATGACCTCCCGCACAGTGTCCGCGGCGACCGCGGAGTCCAAGGCGACGGCCGCCTACCGTGCCACCCAGGGCGGTGCCCTCGACGTCGACCGCGCCTTCTACGACCGTTTCGCCGGGGTGCGCCACGAACTCGTGGACGCTTTCGAGATCCCGATCCGCTCCGGCCGCGCCTGGACCGTCCCGCAAGGACACCTCTGCCGGATCGTCACCGTCGAGGGCCCCCAGGTCGGCGACCTGAACGTGTGGAACCTGCACGACCCGCGCGAGCGCATGTGGGCCGCCCGCACCCGCCAGTTGCAGCGCGCGCACATCTCCACGTACGACCGGATCTGGTCCACCCTGCCGTTCCTGCGCCCCCTGCTCACCGTCACCGCCGACACCCTCGCCGACTACGGCGTGGACGCCGACGGTGGTCGCGTCCACGACCTGCTGGGCACCCGCTGCGACCCGTACGTCAACCGCATGCTCACCGGCGAGGACTTCGACTTCCACTGCCACTCGAACCTGGTGCGGGCCGTACTGCCGTACGGGCTCACGGAGTTCGACGTGCACGACGTGCTCAACGTCTTCCAGTGCACCGGCCTGAACGACGACGACCAGTACTTCATGAAGGACTGCCCGGCGCGAGTGGGTGACCACTTCGAGTTCTTCGCCGAGACCGACCTGCTGTGCGCGCTGTCGACGTGCCCCGGCGGCGACCTCTCCGTCCCCCTCTGGGGCCCGGACGCCCGCGACCCGCTGGACGTCTGCCGCCCGCTCGGCATCGAGGTGTACCGGCCCGACCCCGCCCTGTTGGAAGGCTGGACCCCGCCGGGCCGGGCCGCCTACCGCAACCTGCACGGGATGCGGCGGCCCGAATTCCGCGAGGGGGACCGGGACTAGATCCGGATACGGGCACCCTCCGGCACGGCGTGGAAAGGAACCGGCCGGTGCCGGACAGGACAGGGTGTGGAATCCATGACGGAACAGGAGACGCGTCGGATGCGGCGGGCGCGTTTCGAAGGACTGGCACAGGTGGTGGTGGAACCGCTGCACCGGTATCTGGTGCGGCGGGCGAGCGCCGAGACGGCCGAGGACGTCCTGTCGGAGACGATGCTGGTGCTGTGGCGTCGTATCGACGAGGTTCCCGGGCTCGGTCCGGGGTCCGGGACCGAGCCGCGTCCCGATCCTGATGAGGTGCTGCCGTGGTGCTACGGCGTGGCACGGGGGTGCCTGGCGAACGCCCGCCGGGCCGACGGGCGCAGGCTCCGGCTGGTGGAGCGGCTGATCCGGAGTCAGGAGCAGGCCCCGGCGTGGCCCGCCGACCACAGTGAGCTGCATGCCGCGCTCGATGCCCTCGGGGCGCTGGACCGTGAGGTGGTGCGGCTGTGGGCGTGGGAGGGGCTGGCGCCGCGGCAGATCGCGGAGGCGACCGGGCTGAGCGCCAACGCGGTGAGCATCCGGCTCCATCGGGCGAAGGCGAGACTCGCCGACCGGCTGGGGCGAAAGGATGCCGAACCGACCGGACACAAGAGGGATGAAGGAAGGAGCGGTCAGTGAATGACGACGAGTTGCTGGCCCGGCTGAAGTCCGCGGACCCGGCACTGACCCGCAGTGCTCCGCCACCCGACATCGATCGCCTTGTGGAGGCCACCTTGAACACCGCCACCGCCACCGCCACCGTGCCCCAGCCCGCGAAGGCCACTGCGGGACGGAGCCGGCGTCATCTCCTCGGACTCGCGGCAGCCGCCGGTCTCCTCGTGCTCGGAGGCGGCATCGTGACCGGAGTCATGGCCAACAACGGCAGCGGCAGCGGCCGTTCGGCCGCGCCGGCTCCCGTGACGCTCACCGCGCAGGGGGGCTCCGCCAAGTGCGCGGAACCCACCCCCGACTCACTGCGCGGCTACCCGACGCTCTTCGTCGGCACGGTCACGTCCGTCAAGGGCAGCAACGTCACCTTCCACATCGACCACTGGTTGAAGGGCGGCGACGCGGAGACGGTCGTCCTCGTCGGCGACACCAGCATCCCGGAGACGTTGACGTTCTCGGAGGGCGAGCATTACATCGTGGGCGCCAAGGACGGCGTCGTCCCGCCGTGCGCCGCGAACGGGGCCTCGGCCGAGACCATCACCAAGTTCCGCCAGGCGTTCGGGAAGTGACCGCCGTTCCCCGGGCCGTACGGTCCGGGGAACGGGCTGTTTCACGTGGTGCGGCCGAACGCCGGTCCGATCGAGTGGACTCGAAGGGGCGCGTACGGCGGGAGGACCTCCCGCGGGACTCCGGATGGTGGCGTTGCCCTCCCCAGCCCCGAACCGGAAGAAGCGCCCCCCATGCGACGTACTCCGTCCCGACGTCTGATCGCAGCCGCGCTGCTGGTGGCCTCCGTACTGGCCCCGATGACGTCGACCTCAGCCCTCGCGGCAACCACCGTCACCCCCACCCCCGCTGCCGCGACCGCGGTCCGCTTGGCGGGTGTCGACCGGCACGATCACGACGACTGCCCGTCGCACGGCCTCGGCCGCGACCTGAACGCCCGGCTGGACAAGGCCGTCGCGGACGTCCGCCGGGAGGCCGGCATCCCCGGAGTCGCCGTCGGACTGTGGATGCCGGGCAAGGGCTGCTACGTCCGCGCGACCGGCGTCGCCGACAAGGTCACCGGGCAGCCGATGAGCACCGACTTGTACTCGCGCATCGGCAGCGAGACCAAGACCTTCACGGTCACCGCGCTGCTCAAGCTCGTCGACGACGGGAGGATCGGCCTCGACGACCCGATCTCCCGCTACGTCCACGGTGTGCCGAACGGCCGTCACATCACCCTGCGCCACCTGGCCGAGATGCGCAGCGGACTGTTCCCGTACAGCGCCGACGCCGACTTCGCGCACGACCTGCTGAGCGACCCGACCCGCACGTTCACCCCGCCGGAGCTACTGGCGTACGGCTTCAAGCACCGCAACACCTCCGCGCCGGGCAAGGTGTTCGTCTACAACAACAGCAACCTGGTCCTCCTCGGCCTGGTGATCGAGAAGGTCACCGGGCACCACGTCGCCGACGTCATCGACCGGCGGGTGCTGCGCCCGGCCCACCTCGACGACACGCTGTTCCCGGACGGCCCGAACGTCCGCGAGTTCCCCGAGCCGCACGCCCGCGGTTACACCAACCAGACGCTGAGCGGCGCGGTCGAGGACTCCACCGACTGGAACCCGAGCTGGGCCTGGTCGGCCGGCGCGATGATCTCGACCATGCACGACCTGCGCAGCTGGGCGAAGACCGTCGCCACCGGCGCACTGCTCAGCCCGGAGACCCAGAAGCAGCGCCTGAAGACACTGCCGACCGGATTCCCCGGCCTCAGCTACGGCCTCGGCATCTTCGAGACCGGCGGCTGGATCGGCCACAACGGCTCCATCCCGGGCTACGAGTCGGTGACCGTCTACCTCCCCGCCCTCAAGGCGACCCTGGTCGTCCTGCTCAACACCGACATCACCACCGGGGGCCAGGAGCCGTCCACACTGGTCGCCCGCGCGGTCACGCGGATCGCCACCCCCGACCACGTCTACGACGGCTCGGCCACCACGCGCTAGGAACGCCCCGCCCTGAACGACACTGAACCCCCGGGCCGACGACGACCCGGGGGTTTCGCACGAGTGGGTGACCGTGACGGCCGAACAGACCGAACAGCACGTTCCGTTGACGCTACGACGGCGTCCGCCGCGCCCGCAGGCCGCCGTTCTGGTGCTGCACGGCGGCCAGGAGACGAGCGAACGCCCCGCCCGGCCCTGGCAGTTGGCCGCGTTGCGCATGGGCCCGGTCGTGCGGGCGGTGATCGCCGCGCTCCCGCACCAGGACGTCCTGGTCGCCCAGGCCCGTTACCGCCTCCGTGGCTGGAACGGCGACCGTGCCGACCCGGCCCGCGACACCCTGCGCGCGCTGGACGCCCTCGCCGAACTCACCGGCCCCGTACCGACCGTGCTCCTCGGCCACTCCATGGGCGGCCGGGCCGCCCTGAGCGCCGCCGGTCACCCACAGGTCCACGGCGTGGTCGCCCTCGCACCCTGGTGGCCACCGGCCGAACCGGTCGAACAGACGGCGGGCCGCCACATCGTCGCCCTGCACGGCGAACGGGACCACGTCACCTCGCCCGCCGAGACGGCCGACTGCGTGCGCCGGGCACGGGACGAAGGGGCGACGCGGGCCGGCATGGCACTCATCGCCGGGGGCGACCACGGCATGCTCCGCCGCCACCGCCTCTGGCACCACACGGCCTCGGCCCTCGTCGCCCACCTGCTGGACCCGGCCGCCACCCCCGACCCGCTGCCCGAGGAGAGCTACGAGCCCGGAACCTCCCCGGTACTGCTCTGACCGACCTCGCGGAAGCCGGCGCCCTTGGAAAGCTCCGCCGCGAACTGCGCCCCGCTCAGCAGCGCGAGGTTCGACAGCCACATCCAGACGAGAAAGACGACGCTCCCGGAGAGCGACCCGTACAGCCTGCTGTAGGCGCCGAACGTCGAGGCGTACGTCGAGAAGCCGGCGGAGACGGTCAGCCACAGGGCGGCGGCCAGCACGCCGCCGGGCAGGCTGTGCCCGCGTCGGCGTGCCCCGGTCGGGCCGGTGTGGAAGACGACCACGACCAGGAGGGCGACCAGACACAGCAGTACCGGCCAGCGCAGCAGGTTCCACGCCAGGGCCGCGGTCGCGTCCACGCCGGCCATCCGCCCGACGGCCTCCGCGAGCGGGCCGGTGAGCAGCAGCGTGAGCGAGCCGACGAGGAGCAGGCCGAGCAGCACGAGCGCGGTCAGCACGATGCGGGGCGCCTTGCGCCAGGGCGAACGCCGGTCCTGGGTGCCGTGCATGCGGTGCAGGGCGCGGCGGAACACGGCGAGATAGCTGGTCGACGACCACAGCGCGCTGGCCCCGCCGGCCACCAGCAGCGGCCACGCGCTGCGGTCGGTGCGCAGCACATGGGTCAGGACGGTGTGCAGTTCGGCACCGGAGTTCGCCGGGGCGTAAGCGGTGACATGGGTGACGAACTCATCCGCTGTGTTCGGGCTGATCATGCCGAACGCGATGACGGTGGCCAGCATCGCCGGAAGCACCGCGAGGATCGCGTAGTAGGTGAGCGCCGCCGCGTAGTCCGAGATGTCGTCGTTCCACAGCGACACCGGCGTGCGCCGCAGCGCGGGCCACCAGGAGGCGGGCGGCCGGAACCCGGCGATCATCCCCGCCAACGGTGCGCCCATGCCCGTCCCCCTCTCAGCCGCTCCACTCCTGTCCGTGCCCCGGGCGAACGGCGCTACTCCACGCGGGCGTCGCGGGTTCGTCCTCGTCGGGCACGTCGTCGTCGGCGCTCGCCCGGCTGTGCCCGCCGACGAAGAAGCTGAACACGGCCGTGATGGTGGAGGAGACGGCGATCCGCAGGGCCCATGCGGCGAGGGAACCGTTCTCGATGGGGGAGGTGAAGTCGGGCCCGTCGAGCAGGGCGCTGCTCAGCGGCAGGGAGCCCGCGGCGCTCAACAGGTAGACCCACAGCGGGGGTTCGTTGGAGACGATGAGGACCGAGGCCGCGACGACCACGATCACACTGAGTACGACGGTGAGCGAGGTGATGTCCATGGCCGTAAGCATTCCGGCGGCCGGACGACGAGTCGTCGGCGCAGCGGAGGACCGGCGTCTCTACCGCAGGGTAGAGACGCCGCCGCCGCGGAAGCCCGCGTCAGCTTCGAGTCGGCCGGTACGGTACGGGTGTTGCTGCCGTTGCCGGCCGGACCTGCTCGGGCCCCGGCCTCGGCCCAGGAGGTGTCCCCATCGCCATACGCGTGATGGTCGTGGACGACCAGGCGGTGGTCCGCGCCGGTTTCGCCGCCATCGTCGACGCCGAACCCGACATGACCGTGGTCGGCGAGGCCGGGGACGGGGTGAGTGCCGTCGAGCTCGCCACCCGCGAGGCACCCGACCTGGTCCTGATGGACATCCGGATGCCCGGCATGGACGGTCTGACCGCGACCCGTTTCATCACCGCGCCGGAGACCGGGCCCCGGGTCCTGGTGCTCACCACCTTCGACCTCGACGTGTACGTGTACGAGGCGCTGCGGGCCGGCGCCTCGGGCTTCCTGCTCAAGGACGCCCGGCCCGAGGAACTCCTGACCGCGCTGCGCGTCGTCGCCTCCGGCGAGGGGATCCTCGCGCCGGCCGTCACCCGCCGCCTGATCGACACCTTCGCCCAGGGCGCGCCCCCGCCGCCCGCCGTCACCGGCGCCCTCGGCGGGCTCACCCCACGCGAACGGGAAGTGCTGCTCCACGTCGCCTCGGGCCTGGCCAACGCCGAGATCGCCGCCGCGCTCGGCGTGACCACCGGAACCGTCAAGACCCATGTCAACGCCCTGCTCACCAAGTTGGGGCTACGGGACCGGGTGCAGGCGACGATCCTGGCGTACGAGAGCGGACTGATCCGCCCGGGCGGGGGATCCTCGCCGGCAGCACGTCCGGCAGGTCCACCGTCGCCCTGGACGCCGTGATGGTCACCCGCTGAGCCGACCGTCCTCGCTCAGTCCTCGTCGACGGGCAAGTTGAAGTCCGCTTCCTCGGGCAGGATCACCATGTCTATGTCCGCGCGTCCGAGGAGCGGGCCCAGCGCCATGCCACGCTCCGGCGGCCAGAACTCGGGCCTCTTGCCGGGGACGGGGTCGTCCCCGCCCGCCAGCCACAGCCCCTCGCCGCCGCCGGGAGTGAAGAAGGACACCATGTGTGCCTGCTCGTCGGTGAGGTTCCGGAACCGGTGCCGGGTGCCCCTCGGCACGAAGACGAAGTCACCGGTGTTCGCCACGAAGGTCTGGTCGCCGTTCAGGAATTCCAGCGAGCCCGCGATGAGGTAGAAGGACTCGTCGGCGCTGCGGTGCACGTGCGCGACCGGTCCGCCGCCCGGGGGCACCCAGCAGACGGTGAAGCCCAGCGCGCCGCCGGTGGAGTCGGCTGTCGCCAGGGTCTCGTAGACGTCGCCCGACATCCACTTGACCACTCCCTTCTCGGTGGGGACGTGCAGGACGCGCGGCTGGTAGTAGTCCGGCGGTGCGGAACTCATGTCGTCTCCTTGGCAGTTCAGAAGGTCAGGGGGTCGAGGTGTGAGGTCGGGAAGGTCAGTGGACGCCGAACTGCCGTGCCTGTCGGGTGGCGGTTCGGACGTCTCCGGTGAAGGGCTCACCGTGACCGGGCAGCAGCAGTCGCGCCGTCGGTTCCGCCGTCAGTTCGTCGAGGCGGTCGAGGGCGGCGAGCGCGGCCCGGCTGTCATGGGTGAAGCAGCGGCTCACGAGGGTGGGGCCGGTGCGGTCGGTGAAGCCGTCGGCGGTGACCAGGGCGTCGCCGGTGAAGAGCAGCCCGCGGTCGGCGAAGACGTACGCGGCGCTGCCGGGTGTGTGCCCTGGCAGTACGACGGCCCGCGGGGCGCCGGGAACCTCTTTCAGCACCCGGTCGGCGTCGAAGACCCGCGCACCGGGCACCCCGGGAGCCGTGAAGGCTCCGTCGCGGGCCATCCGTAGCGGAACGGCGAGTGCGGAGGGCCTGCGCAGCAGGTAGGGGAGCATCGAACGCTCGGGCTTGGCGTGGCGCATCCCGCTCCGCGGGCCGTCCCGCAGGATCACGGCGTCCCGCTCGTGGATCCACAGGTCGGCGCCGGCTTCCTGGAGGGCGTGGGCCAGTCCGGTGTGGTCGGCGTGGCCATGCGTCAGGAGTACGGCACGGACGTCGCCCAGGGAGCGGTCGAGGCCGGCCAGCAGGGTGCGCAGCTGCGGCAGGTGGGCGGGCGTTCCCGCGTCGACCAGGACGAGACCGTCCGGGTCCTCGATCAGGTAGAAGTTGACGACATGGTCGCCGAGGCGATGGACGCCGGGTGCGACCTGCGTGGGCGCGGGACGGGACATACGAGCCTCCGGCAACCGGGCAGTATTCGATACAACGGACTGTATCCGATACAGTCGACTGTAACAGAATGGGAGAGTGCGCCGATGGCGGACGGGACGCCTCGTCGGTCCTACAACTCGGAGGGCCGCCGCGAGGCCGCGCGCCGCAACCGGGCCGCGGTCCTCGCGGCCTGCCGTGAGCTGCTCTTCCAGGACGGCTACCACGCCACGACCGTGCGTGCCGTGGCCGAGCGGGCGGGTGTCTCCGCCGAGACGGTGTACAAGTCGTTCGGCGGCAAGCCCGGCCTGGTCAAGGCCCTGTGGGACATCACGCTCGCCGGGGACGACGAACCGGTTCCCATGGGAGACCGCCCCCAGATCCAGGAGATCCTGCGGACCGGTGAACTGAGCACCAAGCTCCGCCTCTACGGCGCGTACGTCCGCGGAATCCATGAACGGGTCACCCCGCTGTTCGCCCTGCTGACCCAGGCGGGCCCGGACGTCGGAGAGGTCCTGGAGACCGCCGAGCGGGAACGGCTGACCGGCGTCACCGCGTTCGTCACGCACCTCGACGAGACCGGCACCCTGGGCCCGGACACCGATCCGGCCCACCTGGCGGACGCCTTCTGGGCCCTGACCGGCCCGCAGCTGTACACCCAGCTCACGGCGGGACGGGGCTGGTCCGCGGACACGTACGAGGAATGGCTGGCCGACACGCTCACCGCTGCGCTCGCGCCCCGTCCGCTCCGGAAGCGCTAGCCGCCGACCGCCCCGCCCGGCCCTTCCTCCTATTCCTATTCCTATCCCTTGCCCGCGGTGGCCAGTTGCCAGATCCGCGCCGTGGTCACCTCCGCGGACGCGGTCGGCGCCGGGTCGTTGGGCAGCTGGGCGGGCACGGTGGTGTTCTTCTTCTCGCCGGGCCTGTCGGCGAAGAGGGCGACCGTCAGGGCGAGCCGGGAGTCCAACTCGGTGGACCACACGGTCCGGCGGGTGAGCCCGCCGCCCGCCCCGGCCGTGAAGAGGGCCGGCGGGGTGTCCTGGTCCGCGCGGACCGAGGGGACCGGGGAGACGGGAGAGACCGTGGAGACCGTCTCCTTGTCCGTCTCGGACAGCTGCAGGTTCACGAAGAACGCCTCCTTCTCGTCCAGCACGCGCCGTGTGTCGGGGTGCGCGGTGTACACCTGCCGCCCGTCCCGGGTGATCTTCGTGACCGTGTACGGCGCCGCGTACACCCCGTTCGCCGCCACGGTCGCGTACGCCGAGGCCAGCTTCAGCGGGGTGGGCGCGGCGGTTTTCTGCAACTCGGCGAGCGGGGCGCCGAGTTGGACCTTGCCGAAGGGATCGAGTGCCGTCCCCGCCTCCACCGCGCCGCCCACCGCGTCGTTGAACGGCTGCCGGGCGTAGTCCGATCCGCCGTACAGCAGCCGCACGGCCCCGTCGCCGGGCTCGATCGCGACGACGGCGGCATGCAGCGTGATGCCCTTGCCGCCTTTCCCGCCCTTCCTGTCCTTCCCGTCCTTGCTGTTCTGGCTGCCTTTGAGGTCCTTCACCGCCTCCGTGGTCGCGTCCTGGAGGGCCAGGTCGAAGGTGGTGTGCACGGTGTAGCCGCCGCGTGCCAACTGGTCCTCCGTGATACCGAGTTGGTCGGCGGCCTCCTTCGCCGCCACGTCGATCATGTACTGCCGCTGCCCCTCGGTCGTGCCCGGCGGATAGAAGCGGAACGCCGGAAAGGCGGCGTCGGCGCGCTGCTTCGCCGTGATGCTGCCGCTCGCCGCCATCGCGTCGAGCACCCACTCCCAGCGGGCCCTGAGCGTGGCGGTCACCTCGGGATCGGAGCCCGCCTTCTCGTAGTACGAGGGGATGTTGATGATCGACGCCAACGCGGCGCCCTGGGAGACGGTCAGCTTCCGGGTGTCCACGCCGAAGTAGTTGCGCGAGGCCGCCTGGATGCCTGCCGAACCCCGGCCGAAATAGACGGTGTTGAGATAGCCCGCCAGGATGTCGTCCTTGGAGCGGGTGCGATCGAGCTTGATCGCGATGAGCGCCTCGCGTGCCTTGCGCGACAGCGACTGCTCCGGACTCAGCAGCGCGTTCTTCACGTACTGCTGGGTGATGGTGGAACCGCCCTGCCGTTCGCCGCCGGTCAGCGAGGCCAGCACCGCGCGGGTGATGGCTTTCGGTGAGACCC
This sequence comes from Streptomyces sp. NPDC050508, assembly GCF_040655155.1. NCBI lineage: Bacteria > Bacillati > Actinomycetota > Actinomycetes > Kitasatosporales > Streptomycetaceae > Streptomyces > Streptomyces sp. NPDC050508. The sequence continues at coordinate 335,677 of NZ_JBFAJJ010000002.1, read as the reverse complement.
CGTCGTCCGTGCGGAAGGAGCGGTTCTCGGCCGCGATCACGGCGTCCTGGACATACCGCGGGACCTGCGACAGCGGCACCTCCTGGCGGTCGACGGGACCGCGGCGGCCCAGATAGGAGCCCTTGTCGTCGACGAAGACGGTGCTCTGGCTGACGGTCTCCGGGTGCGGCTCGGGGATGTCCGTCAACCGGTACGCGACGACCGCGGCCGTGCACAGCGCCACGACCAGAACCAGGAGGGCGCCGGTCAGCCGGCGCAGCAGGCGGCCCCGGTTACGGCGGAGCCGGACGCGGAGCGGGATGCGCGGACCGACGCGGTGCGAACCGGCCGGGGCTTTCGAACGCCGGGGCCGGTGCCAGGACTTGAGGCGCTTCACTGGTCGGCCCCGCCCCGTGCGACGACCTTGCCGGCCGCGTCGTACACCGTGACGGTCGGACCGCCGTCGGCGGAGCCCGACTTCAGCCGAGCCGCCGACAGCGGTGCGCGCGCGTACCAGACGCCCCAGCCCGGACTGCCCGCGAGCGTGAGGACGGTGCCGGTGATCCTGCGGCCGTCGACGCCGACCTCGACGCGAGCCGGGTCGGCGGACAGGCCGCGGTACAGGCCGGACAGGAAGTACGAGCTGCCCAGCGGTTCCAACTGCACGGAGACGCCCGGCTTCCCGCTCCCGGCACTGACCGCGGCGTTGGCCTCGGAGCCGCTCCCGTAACCGTCCTTGTACTTGTCCCCGTACGCGTCCCCCTTGTACCTGTAGCTGTTCTCATAGCTGTCGTCGGTCAGGCCGCGGAACTGGCCGGCCCCCTTCGGTGTCGACCAGTGCTCGCCGTCGGTGGTCAGCCAGACCTGCACCCCCGGTACGGCGTCCACCCGTTCGCCCGGCGCGACGATCCGTATCGGGCTCCGCGCCACATCGGTCGCCCCGGCATCCGACCCGTCCGCGCTGCCGGCACCCCCGAACCGGCCCGCGGCGAACACGACCGCGGGCACGAGCAGCAGCGCGCAGACGGCCGCGACCACGCCGCTACGGCGGTGCCGCAGCGCCCGGCCCCGCCGCTCGACGGCATCGAGCGGAACGTCGAACGCGGCGCCCCCGACGGCGGATTCGGCGGTCCCGGCGGTCTCGGCGAAGAGCCCGCGCAGCCGTTCGGCGTCACTCCCGAAGGCCGCCAGCCCCCGCCCGGCACGGCTCCGGACCGCACCGGCCGACCAGCCGAGCAACTGGGCGACCTCCGTCTCGCGCAGACCCTCCCAGTGCAGCAGAACGAGCACGGCCCGCTGCCGCGCGGACAGGGCCCCCAACACACCGTGAGACAGGGCCCTTTGGCGGCGCGCCCGCCGCAGATACTCCTTGACCAGGGACCGCCGTACATAGAAGTCCACGTCGTCCCGCGGTATCCGGCGCCACCGCGCGCACACCCGCACCAGCGTTCTCCGCACCAGCTCGGCCGTCTCCCGGGGGTCGCCCGGGTCGCCGGCGAGCAGGTGGGCGGTGGTGACCAGCCTGGGCAGGCCGGCGTGCGCGTAGGCGGCGAACTCGTCGTGGGGGTGCGGCACTTCGGTGCTCCTCCGGTACTGCTGTGGGGGAAGTGGATCCAGAGGCGCGTGTTTTTCGTCTTTCCTGTGGGGCGTGTGTCGGGGGACGCGGCCTTCGGGACCTGTACGCACCGCGAGGGCGGTCAGGTTGCACGGGAATTCCAAGACTCCGGTGAGGTCATGACCGAGGACGAGTTCGACGCTTTCTACGCGGCCACGTTTCCCCGTCTCACCGGCCAGCTCTCGGCGTTCACCGGGGATCGCGAGGAGGCGCAGGACGTGGTCCAGGAGGCGTTCGTACGAGCCTGGGACCGGCGCCGGGACTTCCTCGCGGACGAGGCACCCGAGGCGTGGATACGCACCGTCGCCATGCGGCTGGCGGTCAGCCGCTGGCGCCGGGCCAGACGCTGGCTGGAGCTGGTGCGCCGGACCCCACCGCCCGGGACCACGCCGGGACCCGGCCCCGATCACACGGCACTTGTCGCCGCGCTGCGCCAACTGCCCAAAGCGCAACGGATGGTGATCGTCCTGCATCATCTGTGTGATGTGAGCGTCGAGCAGATAGCCTCCGAGACGGGTGCGCCGGTGGGGACGGTCAAGGCCAGGCTGCACCGGGGCCGGGCGGCGCTGGCGAAGCACCTGGTGGTCGACGAGGTGGACGAGACGGACGCGCCGGCCCGGAAGGAGAGCGGCCGTGTCGGATGACCGCACCCACACCGAACTCTCCACCGCCCTGCGCGAGTTGGCGGCACGACACGAGACCTTCCCGGCCCTCACCGGCGCCGAGGTCCGCGGCCGTGCGGTGCGCCGGGCGCGCCGTCGCACGGCAGGCACACTGGTCGCGGCCACGGCGGCCCTCGCCCTGGTGGCCTTCGCCCTGACCCTGGACCTCACGGACTCCGCGCACCCCGCGGGATCGGGGACCCGGCGCCAGATCCCGGCAGCCACGCTCCCCGCCCCCTCGGCTTCCGCCCCGTCGGCCTCCGCTGTCCCGCGCGCACCCGTCATCGGCCGCGTCGACCTCGGCAAGCGCGTCATGACCGTCGGGAAACGGGCCATGCCGCTTGCGGACGGTTCCCCCAACACCCCGAAGGTCGTAGGGCCGTTGACCGTGTACGGCAGGCAGACCGACGTCAAGATCCTCACCGTCGCCTACCCGACCGACGGATCCCGCTACAACGCGGAGATCTCGTACGCGGTCGAACTGCGCGACGCCGACAACGTGCCGGTCTACGTGGGCGCCGCCCTCCGCTTCAACAAGGAGAACGTCGGCAAGTACGGGACCAGCAGCGCCTGGATCGACCTGGACGCGTCCGACGCCAAGTGGTTCTACGCGACGGTGAAGACCGGGACCGCCGTCGAGGTCGCCGGCATCGGTTCCTGAACCGGGCCGGCCGCCGGCGAGGCCGTACGGGTCCCGGGGTGGTACTCCTGTTGCCACCCCCGAGGCTGGCGGCCACCGTGTTCTCTGGAGGATGATCGGGCACGCGAAGGGCCCGGCGAGTTCGTTCACCGCGGTCGTCGGACCTTCATGACGTGAGATGGCGGCGCCGCCCTGCCGGTGGCCTGGCCGCGCAGCGTCGCAGACCCCGAACCGGAAGCAGCCGGAGGCCGTTGTCCCACCGAGTCCGGGGTCCGACCGATCCACCACAGACCTCCCCACCCGGACCCGGCCGCGGGCCGATGACGCCGATCCCGGCGCCGGACGGAGGAACCTCGTGACGCCGCCCGCCGGAGCGGTCCCTGAAGCAGCGGAAAGGAACCCACGGTGTCCGACGAAGGACGGCTGATCGTCGGCCGGTACCGCGTCCTCGACCGGATCGGCCGAGGCGGTATGGCCACCGTGTGGCGCGCCCGCGACGAACTCCTCGGCCGCCAGGTCGCCGTCAAGAAGCTCCATCCCCAGCCGCATCTCGACGCCGACGAACTCGACACCCTCTTCGAGCGTGCCCGCCGCGAAGCCCGCAGCGCCGCCCGGATCAACCACCCCAATGTCGTCGTCGTCCACGATGTCGTGGACGACGAGGGTCTGCCCGTCATCGTCATGGAGTACGTGCCTTCCACCAACCTCGCCGACGTGATCAAGACGCACGGCCCGGTCCCGCCCGAGGAGGCCGGCAGGATCGGCCGTCGCGTGCTCGCCGCGTTACGGGCGGCGCATCGGGCCGAGATCCTGCACCGGGACGTGAAGCCGGCGAACGTCCTGCTCGCCGAGGACGGCCGGGTCGTCCTCACCGACTTCGGCATCGCCCAGGCCGCCGAGGCCTCGGCCCTCACCCGCACCGGCCAGTTGGTGGGGTCGGTCGACTTCATGGCCCCCGAGCGCCTCGTCGGCGCCAAGCCGGGCCCGGAGGCCGACCTCTGGGCGCTGGGCGCCACGCTGTTCCAGGCGGTGGACGGGCGCTCACCGTTCCTCCGGGACACGGTGACGGAGACGATGTACGCCATCGCCATGGAACCGCCCCCCGAGGTCCGGGACGCCGGGCCGCTGACCCCGCTGATCCAGGGCCTGCTCATCGGCAACCCGGCCGACCGCATATCGGCCGACGACGCCGAGCGCCTCTTACGGACGGCGGGGGCCGACCCGCGACGAAGACAGCGAGTGGGTTACTCCGCTGCTCCGCCTGCCGTCGCTCCGCCCGCGGCAGCTACGGCGGCTGATGCTCCGGTCGTGGCAGGGGAGTTGGTCCTGCGTCCGAAGCCGGCCCTGCGTCCGACGTCGGCCCCCAGCCTGAAGCCGGAACTGAACCCGACGCCGGACCCGACCCCGGAGCGCGGAACACGCGAGGCATCCGCTGCCGACCCGCCGGCGGAACGCCCGAAGCCGGCCACGACCGACCCGCAGACGCCACGGCCCTCCGGCCGAACGGGCCGTTCGAAGAAGCTGGTTGTGCTTGCCGCGGTGGTCGCCACGGCGGTACTGGTCATGATCGCGCTGCTGGTCGACACGACGGAGGAGAAGAACACCAGCAGCGCCGGAGTGTCGTCCGGCCCGCTGCCGGCCGACGGCACCACGCCGTCGCGGTCCGCGGGCACGCCGACAGCCTCATCCGTCTCCTCACCGTCGGGTTCCACGAGTTCCAGCCTCAAGTCGCCGACGCCGCACACCTCGTCGCAGGCGTCGACGCCCAAGGCCGGACAAGAGGACGCTCCCACGGAAGCCGGAGACGAGAGCCCGACCACGGACAGCGGATCCGGCTCGTCGGTCGTCCCGGCCGTCCATGCCCTGGTGGTCCCCGCCACGGAGAAGTGCCTGAGCGGTGGCGCCGCGACCGAGGGGATCCAGCTGGTCCAGGCCGTGTGCGACGACTCCACAGGGCAGCAATGGCGCATCGGAACGGACGGGACCTTCCGGTCGTCGGGGAAGTGCATGACCGTGGCCGGAGGGGCGAGCGCCGACCGGACCGAGATTCAACTCACCGGATGCAGCGGCGATGCCAGCCAGCGATTCCATTTCTCCGGTACGGAACTGCTGGCTGACCAGTCACAGAAATGCGTCACCGTTTTCGGGGGCACGAGCGGAACGGTGGTGGTCCTGTGGGAGTGCAACAACTGGGACAACCAGACCTGGAAGGTTCGCTGACCCACGTCTCACCTCCGCCACCCTCGACACCGGCGGTCAGGACTCGACTCCGTGTAACGAATCAGCCGTGCGGCAACAGAACCTTCGTGTCGTCCACGGCGTCTGGACGACGATGCCCCGCATGGCGACGATGAATCACTTCGGCATGGCTCTGCGCGGCTGGCGTGAGCGCACGTCACCTCAGGACAGCGGGCTGGAGGCCGGCGGGGAGCGGCGTCTGCCTGGGCTGCGCCGCGAGGAACTGGCCCGTCTGGCAGGCATATCGGTCGACTACGTGGTGCGGCTGGAACAGGGCCGCGCCCGCAATCCCTCGGCCCAAGTGGTCGCCGCCCTGGCCAGAGCACTGCGCCTCGACCCGTCCGAGCGTGACCATCTGTTCCGCTGCGCCCAGCTCGCACCGCCCTCCGCCGGAGACGTCTCCAGGCACATACCCGTGAGTGTGCAGCGACTGGTACACCAGTTGGGAGCGACTCCCGCCGGGATCTTCGCCGCCGACTGGACCATCATCGGCTGGAACAGGATGTGGACGGCCGCGGCCGGCGATCCCCGCGCGTACGGCTGGGAGGGGAGCAATCTCGTCGCCGGGATGTTCCGGACGAGAGCCAGTCGGGACCGGGACCCGATCGCGGCATGGCCCGTCCGGACATGGGGAGGCAGCGAAGCGGAGGAGGAGAACCTCGTCGCCGACCTGCGGGTGACGGCGGCCGCCCATCCCCAGGACGAACGTCTTGCCTCACTCGTCGAAGGCATGCTTCGACGGGAACCGGCGTTCGCCCGACTGTGGTTCAACGGCACTGCCGCCCCCTGGACCGGCGACCGCAAGACCATCGAACATCCACTGGTGGGTGACATCACCCTCGACGTCGATGTCCTGATGCCTGTCGGCACCGACCTCCGGATCCTCACCTGTGCGGCTGCGGCCGAGACCACTGACGCGGAGAAACTGGATGCTCTGCGTGCGTCCTGTGATCTGCCGCGAAACAGTCCGGCCCGCCCCGATGCGGAGACCCCCGGCCTCGACAGCCTCGACTGAGGCCTACTGCCTACTGTCTACCGCCGCGGCCCCGCAAGCGCGTACGCCGCGATACCGGTGACCAGAAGGAACAGCGCGGTCCAGGCCCCCGCCGGTGTCCCGGGCGGCAGCAGCAACCAACTCGCCACCCGCGTCGCCGTACTCGTGGCGGGCGGGGCGAAGAACGCGAGCGAGAGCCAGGCGAACGGCAGTGTCCACGCGTACTGACCGCCCGCGAGTGCCGCGCCCAGAGCGGCCAGCCCCGTCAGCCCCGCGCTGTCCCGGACGACGAACTCGACGGTCGCCCGCTCCGAGCCCATCGCCTGCACGGCCAGCAGCACCGCGGCCACCACCGTCCCGGCGAGCAGCACGTGCGCCGCTCTGCGCGGCACCCAGCGGATCGCGGCCGTCCGGTCCAGCGCGAGGTCCTGCCCGCCGAACCCGATCGAGGCCGCCATCACCCCCGTGGCGAGGACGAGCACGGGCAACCGCGGATCACCGGACCCCCCGCCGCCGTCCCGGGCGAGTGCCCACACCGCCACCGCGCAGATCACCACCGAGGCGACGGAGGCGGGTACTTGACGCGAGCGCGCGTACAACGCCAGCCATCTCACCGGCACCACCCCTGCCACCGATACCCGGCTCACCGGGCCGCCTTGCCGGACAGTACGTCGAACGGGTCGCCCTTGCAGGAGAGCGCGGCGGCGCGCATCGCGTTGATCCGCGCGAGCTGTTCGGCCGGCGGAAGCGCCTTGAGTTCCTTCCACACCGGCCGGGTCTTGGCGTCGACCTCGCCGCTCGCGCTCGCCGGCGTGCCGGGCAGTGGTTTCAACTCCCCGAGGACCCAGCCCACCGCGACGGCCTGCGCGTACTCGTCTCCCCCGAAGCCGCTCCAGCCGACGGGGGTGCACCCCGGCACCAGGCCCTTGGCGAGCAGTGCCCAGGTCAGCTGCTCCTCGCCCCTCGCGTCGGCCACGATGTCGTCGTCGAAGCCGAAGAGCACGGTCGTACGGGACCACTTCGGAGTGGAACCTTCCGGCTGTACGGCGGTGTTCTCCCGTACTGAGACCGGCGCCCGGTCGCCCAGCGCGCCGTGCAGCAGGCGCAGCGCCTTCCTGCCGGGGCCGGCCAGGTCGGCGAGCCGGTCCTGGTGCGTCGTTGTCACGCACACCGGGCCGTCGCACACCGACTTGGCGGCGGCCTCGTCGACGACGTACATCCGACGCGGGTCGGAGGGCAGGACGAGCAGGGCGAGCGCCGCGCCCGCCAGGACGGGTGCCAGGGCGAGCAGCCGGGTGCGCCGGGTCGCGGCGACCAGCAGGGCGAAGCCGGTCGTGGCCGTGCCGAGGACCCAGATCGTCTGCCCGAGGTGGACGGAGGCGGAGAGCGTGACGAGGGTGCTGTGGACCTCGTCGACCTCGGGTGACAGGAGGGAGAGGCGGTTCGGTTCCGTGGTCGTGATCCCCGTCGCCGGGTCGATCGTCGCCGTACGGCCCAGCGACAGGTGCATGAGGGCGGTGAACGCGAAGGCGCCCATGGCCAGCAGGGGCGGGGTGAGCACGGAGGGCAGGGCCCGCCCGGCGCCCATGCCCAGTACGGCGCCCGCGACGAGGAAGAGCGCCCCCACGAGGGAGATCGGCAGCCAACTGAGGTGTGTGTACCGGGTGTTGGCCAGGACCTGGACTCCGCCGACGAGGACGAGGAGCGCGTAGGCCGAGGCCAGCGTGATCGCCGTCGCGCCCGCCGGTACGGCCGCGCGGTGCCGGGCGGGCCGGGGTGTGCTCGTCAGCAGCTCGACCATCTTCGAGCGGTGGTCGCGCAGGCCCTGCAACGCCCCGAACCCCACGGCGAGCGGCCACAGATAGAACAGCAGGCTGCGGGTCCACAGGGCCAGGGACGTCCACTGGGCCGTCCACGCCGTGGTGCCGTTCCACCAGCTGCCGTTCAGCAGATACAGGAAGGCCAGCGCGCTCGCCAGGACCACACCGCCGGCCCACGGGGCGACGGAACGTCTCAACTCGATATGCAGGACACGGAAGTTCACCAAGTCCCCCTTGTCTGCTCCGGGTTGAGCAGCAGCGCCGAGTAGCCGCGCTCCAACGGGCTGTCGCCCACGTACTCGGGTCCGCCGGCTGCGGCCAGCTCGTCCGGGGTGCCCTGGAAGACGAGCCGGCCCTCGGCGAAGAGCACCACATCACTACAGGCGGCGGCGACGTCCTCGACCAGATGGGTCGACACGACCACACAGGTGTCCGCGCCCAACTCCTGCAACAGCTCCCGGAAGCGCAGGCGTTGTGCCGGATCCAGCCCGGCCGTCGGTTCGTCGAGGAGCAGGATCGCCGGATCGTTGACGATGGCCTGGGCGATCCCGACCCGGCGCACCATGCCACCGGACAGGGCCTTCATCCGCTCCTCGGCACGGTCGGCCAACCCCACGCGTTCCACGGCGCGTTGGACCGCCCCGGGGATGTCCGGCTTGGGTACCTCCTTCAACCAGGCCATGTACTCGACGAATTCGCGCACGGTGAACCGCTTGTAGTAGCCGAACTCCTGCGGCAGATAGCCGATCCGGCGCCGCAGCGCCCGGTGCTCACACGTCCCGCCCGCGGACTCGCCGAGCAGCTCCAAGGTCCCCTCGGCGGGCCGCAGTACGGTGGCCAACGCCCGGATGAGGGTGGTCTTCCCGGCCCCGTTGGGCCCGAGCAGACCGTGCACACCGGTGCCGAGCGACAGGTCGAGCCCGTCGACGGCCATCCGCTTCCTGCCGACCCTGACCTTCAGCCCCGTGGCCCGGATCTCCCAGGCGTAGGGCGTCGGCGCGATGTCGGCCGCGCTCATGGCGGGCATCATGTGTGGGTCCTTTCCGATGGCTTTTCTCATGGCTGTTCCACGGGTCACCGATGGGCTCCCAGCACGGAGTACGCGCCCCTGCGGGCGATCACGACACCGATGCCGAGCGTGAGGACGAGCACCCAGACCGCCAGCCCGCCCGTCTGCAGGGCGAAGGTGGCACGGCTGGCGTCCACGGTCGGTGCCACCACCACGCCGGCCCATACGACGACCACCGCCACCGCGGCACGGGTCACCCCGACGACACCGCCGAGCGCCAGGGTCGTAGAGGTGAAGGCCAGACAGGGCAGCAGCCACTGCACGGCCGTCACCCCCGGCACCCCAGTGACCCAGCCCCCCACCAGCAGCGCCGGAACGACCACGGCGAGCACGGAAGCGGTACGCCGCAACACCAACTGCAACCCGGCCCTGGGCACAGAAGCCGTCAACTCATATGCCGGATCGAGCCCTTGCGACCAGGAAGCCGCGACACCGAGCACCGGCAGAACCGGCGCGAGCAACAACACCAACGACACCCGGCCGGAGCCGAACCCGTAACCGCCTCCGACCAGATCGAGCAACAGGGCGAGCAGGGCGACACTCACCACCATCCCCAGCCACGGCACCATCGCGGGCGTCAGCCAACTCGACAGCCGCACCGACCGATACCGCCGCCGCGCCACAGGCGCGCCCAGCCGGGGTTCGAGCCCGGCCCACACATTCCCGACGAGCGCCGCCACGCCAGGCGCCTGCACGGCGACGGCCGCCGCGAGCCGCTCCCGACAGACCCGACAGGCCTCCAGATGAGCTTCTACGGCCCACACCTCGTCGGCGGTGAGATCCGTACCGTCGAGGCCGCGCGCATAACAGTCGATGATCCGCGTCGAAGCGTGCTCCACGCTCATGTCAGCGCCCTCCGCATAGCGATCCGAGCCCGGCGCGCACGGGTCTTGACCGTGCCCTCGGGCAGCCCGAGCAGGACGGAGGTCTCCCGGACGGACAGCCCGTCGAGGACCAAGGCCTGCAACACCTGCCGGAGTTCCGGCGCGAGGTGCCGCAGCGCGTCGCCGACGTCCCCGCCGACGGTGGCCGCGAGCGCCTCCTCCTCGGCGGCGGGCGCCGCGTCGGCGGGAGCGGCGGCCGGCGGTGGCTCGGCGTGGTGGGCCCGGCGCCGGAAGGCGTCGACGAGGCGCCGCGCCGCGATCGTCCACAGCCACCCGACGGCCGTCCCGCCCACCGAGGCCCCCGCGAACGCGCCCGCCGCACGCCACACCGCCAGATACGTCTCCTGCATCACCTCGGCGACGATCTGCTCGTCCGCACAGCGCCGGCGCAGCCGCACCGCCATCCACGGCGCGGTACGCCGGTACAGCTCGTCGAACGCCGCCCGGTCCCCCTTGGCCACCAGCCGGACGAGACGCTCCTCGTCCCACTCGTCCGGTGCCTTCCTGACTGATCTCACACCGGCTAGACGCGGGGCACGGACCCCCGGTTTTCGGTTCGGTGTGAGCCCCGTCACACAACTTCGCTTGGACTGGGTGCGGACCGGCGCGATGATGTCCGGTTGTCGGCGACCGGGACTTTCCCCCGGACGCAGAGGGATACGGGGAATGCGCATGGATGGGGCAATCGGGTCCGAAGAGTGGCCCGCGCGCAGTCTGTTGGGGCTGTTGTCGCTCCCGGCCCGGCGAGAACTGCTGGACCTGGGGACCCGGGCACGGTTCGAGGCGGACGCCGTGCTGCTCAGAGAGGGCATGAACGACCAGCACGCACTGCTGCTGCTGTCCGGTTTCGCCAAGGTCACCGCGACCGTGGAGAACGGCGAGAGTTCGCTCCTCGCGGTCCGGGCCGCCGGGGACACCGTGGGCGAGATGGCCCTGATGACCGGGGCCCCACGCTCCGCGACGGTCACCGCCTGCGGTCCGCTGACCGCCCGCGTGCTGCCGAGCGGCGCACTGCGGCAACTGCTCCTGCGGCGCCCCGAGATCTCCATGACCCTGACCGCCGTCGTCGCCGACCGGCTGCGCTGGGCGAACCGGCGGCGGCTGGACTTCCGCGGGTATCCGGCGAAGGTACGGCTGGCCCGACTGCTGGTGGAACTGGCCGCTTCCTACGGATCGTCCGGGCCCGGCGGTGTCGTCATCGGCTGCCGGCTGACGCAGCCGGAGCTGGCCACCCTGGTCGGCGCCGCCGAGACGACCATCCACAAGGTGCTGCGTGAACTGCGCGAAGAGGGCCTGCTGGAGACCGGCTACCGCTCCACCGCCATCAGGGACCTGCCCCGGCTCAGACGACTCGCGGACCTGGCGCACGAACAGCCGTGAGAACCGCGCCCGACCGCCGTCAGACCACCCGCAGCAGCACCACGCCCAGCCCCCCGGTCACCCCCATGACGGCCGTGCACACCACCGCCCTCGTCAGCCAGCGGTACTTGCGGACGGCCACGCGCGCGAGGAACCGCACGGTCTGCGACAACTCCCGCCGGTCCGCGGCCTCGTCCGGACGCGACCGGTCGGCGGGCAGGATGTCGGGCCCCGCCGCCAACTGGACGAAGCTGTAGCGATTGGGGTCCGGGTCCCGCAGCAACCGCGGGCTCAGGGAGGCCGCCACGCTCACCACACCGCCGACCAGCCCGCACACGAACAGGGCCAGCAGCACACCGGCGAACACCCCGGCCGTACCGCCCCGTTCCCAGGCGAGCGCGGCCCGGTGGCTCCACGCCCCCGCCGTACCGGCCAGCGCCGCCTGCGCCGCCGCCAGGATGCCGGCCTTCGTGTCCGCGTGCTGGTGGGTCGTGTGCAGCGCGGTGAACATGTACTCCGCGGGGCGATTGCCGACTTCATGTCGGGCGGACGCCATGGGACCCCCTTCGCGCTACGACGGTGTGTTCCGTCCGGTAGGGCCAGTAAGGGCCGAACTCCGCGCCCGAACCAGTCACTTCTGCGGGTTCTCGACACCTCGTGTGCATCGTCACGGATCCCGGCATTCCGTACTTCCACGGGGTTCGCTCCGGGGCCGCGGGTGTACGACTGCTGTGCCGGCGCCCGTACGAGGGGGAGCGGGCGTCGGCCTGCCGTGAAGCAACTCCATTGATTCGCGGGAGATTTGGAAGATGGGGCGCCCTTCGCCCCGAAGTGCGGGTAGCGAGAGGTGTCATGACAGCGAAGCGTGGGGAAGGACCGGGCGGCTCCGGGGCGTTCGAGCGCAGGCTGCTGCTGGCGGTCGACGCCAAGGGATACGGCGGCGCCGACGCGGTGACGCAGCGTCAGTTCCAGGACGGGATCACGCGGTTGCTGGACGAGGCGGCCGTCACCGCCCGGCTGGACCGCGCGGGCTGGCTGACGCAGGAGGGCGGGGACTCCGTGTTCGCCGTCCTGCCCGAGACGGCCTACGAGCCCGCCCTGATCGACACCTTCATGCGCGCACTGGAAGCCGGCCTGCGGGCGTTCAACCAGAACCGGATCCCGCGGGCCCGGCTCAGGCTCAGAGCGGCCGTCCACTTCGGCCCCGCCTCGCCGGGCAGCAACGGCTTCGTCGGCCGGGCTCCCGTCGAGATCGGCCGCATCCTCGACAGCGCCGCCCTGCGCACGGCCCTCGACGAGTCGCCGGACGCCGCCCTCGCCGTCGCGGTGTCGGCGGTCGTCTTCCACGACGTCGTGAAAGAGGCACACACCACCCTCCGGGAGGAGGAGTTCCGGCGGGTGTCCGTCACGGAGAAGGAGTACCGGGGAGAGGCCTGGATCTGGGTGGCGGGGACCGGTCCCGGGCGGCCGGGAACGGAGCCGGACACGACCCCGCCGGCCGAGGCGCCGCCCGACACGGTGCCGCAGCAGTCGGCCGCCAGGTTCGTCCAGAACGTGTCGGGCGGTACGGGCATCCAGTCGGAGAACGCGACGGTGACCATCACACAGACCCCGCGCACCGCGGGTGACCAGCCGTGACCGAGAACCCCGGGAACCGCCGGGAACCGGACGCACGGACCTACGTGCAGAACGTGGGCCCCGACGGCTGGGGCATCCAGAGCCCGAACGCGACGATCAACGTCTACGGCTCACGCCTCCCCGCGATCGAGGAGTTCCCCGCCCCGGCCGCCGCCGACCCCGCCTGGCTCATGGAACAGCCCAGCCGACTGCTGGACGCGCGCAGCCGGATCGTGCCGTTCGTCGGCAGGGAAGCCGAACTGGAAAGGCTGCGGCAATGGCGGGACGCCGAGGGCCCGCGACTGTCGGTCCTGCTGCTCCACGCTCCCGGCGGACAGGGAAAGACCCGGCTCGCCCTTGAGTTCGCCGAACGGTGCCACGGCCGGACCGGCCCGGACACGCCCGCCGCACGGCCATGGCATGTCCTGCACGCGGGATTCCAGGGCGCCTCCCCCGGCCCCTTCCCTTCGGGCAACGGCGTCGCCCCGCCCGACGACGCCGCCGGGGTCCTCCTCGTCGTGGACTACGCCGACCGATGGGCGCACAGCGAGCTGGAACGCCTGCTGTCCGCCCCCGTCCTCAACCAGCCGCAGCCCACACGGGTCCTGCTGATCGGCCGCACCGTCCGATGGTTCGCCGCCCTCCGCGCGGAACTCGGCGACCGCCGCGCCGCCACCGCCGACCTGCTCCTGCCCGGGCTGGCCGGGGACAGACTGCGGATGTTCACCGCGGCCCGCGACCGCTACGCCGAGACCGACCTGTACGGCGTACCGGACATCGCGGGCATCCGCCCGCCCGCCGCTCTCGACCAGCGTGACTTCGGCCTGCCGCTGAATCTGCAGATGGCCGCCCTGGTCGCGGTCGACGCCCGCAAGAACGGCACCGCACCTGCCCGCTACGAGCCGCACCACCTCTCGGCGTACCTGCTGGACCGCGAACGCCTGGCGTGGCAGCGGCTCGTCGACGCCGGACGGGAGGGGCAGGACTACCGGACCGGGCAGTCCGTCATGGCCAAGACCGTGTTCACCGCCGTCCTCACCGGAGCGGTCGGCCACCGGACCGGAAAGCAGGCCCTGCGGAAACTGGACCTGCCCGGGCCGCACGACCACCTCCTGGACGATCACCGGTTCTGCTATCCGCCCGCCGACCGTGCCACGGTCCTGGAGCCCCTGTACCCCGACCGGCTCGCGGAGGACTTCCTCGGTCTGCTCACCCCCGGGCACGACATCAGCTCCTACGAACCCGACCCCTGGGCGCACGACGCCCCCGCGACGCTGACCGCTGAGCCCGCCGGGACGTCCGCCGACGAGGATCTCCGGGCGGTCATCGCCCCCCGCACGGTGACCTTCCTGGCCTCCGCCGCCGGCCGCTGGGCGCACCTCGGCAAGGACGTCCTGTACCCGCTGCTGCGCCGCGACCCCGGCCTCGCGATCGCCGCCGGCAGTTCCGCCCTGACCACGCTCGCCGCCCTCGGCGACCCCACCGGCCGGGACGACCCGGACGACACCGGCGACAGCGGCCCCGACCCGGACCTGCTGGCCGTACTGGAGGCGGTCGAGGCCAGGCTGCCCCAGGACAGTGACGTGGACCTCGACACCGGCATCCTCGCGGTCATGGAGGTCCTGATCGCCCACCGGCTGTCCCTGACGACCGACCCCGGCGACCGGGCGACGCTGTACGGCACGCTGGCGTGGCGCCGTAGCAACGCCGGCCGGCGGCAGGAGGCGATAGCCCCGGCCGAGGAGGCCGTCCGGCTGTGCCGACAGCTCGTCAAGGCGGCTCCCGACGATCCGGACGATCGCGAACACCGCGTACACCTGGGCCGGTTGGTGGTCGTGCTGGACAACCTCGCCGGAAACCTGTCCGACGTGGGCCGCTCGGAGGAGGCACTGTTCCTCTCCGAAGAGTCCGTGACGATCTGCCGCCGACTGGCCGAGAGCGACCCGGCCGCCCACCTTCCCACCCTGCTGAGGTCGCTGATCAACCTCAGCCACCGGCTCTCCGGGCACGGCCGCGCACCGGAGGCGGTGGCCGCCACCCAGGAGGCCCTCTCCCTCTACCGCGACCTGGCCGCCCGCATCCCCGTCGGCCGGCGCGGCGAACTCGCGGTCCAACTGCGCAATCTCGGCGCGAGGTTGCTTGAGACGGACCGTGGTGAGGAGGCGCTGGCCGCCACCCAGGAGGCCGTCGACCTCTCCCGTGAACTGGCCGCAGCGAACCCCGCCGCCGAGACCCCCGGCCTGGCCATGGCGCTGGGCAACCTCGGGGGCGCGCTGTCCGCGGTGGACCGGGCCGAGGAGGCCCTGGTGGTCACCCAGGAGGCCGTGGACCTCTGCCGCGACCTGGCCGCCGCCAACCCTGCCGCCCACCAGCCCGGCCTGGCGCTCGCCCTGTACAACCTCGGCCTGAGCCTCGCGCAGGTGGGACGTAAGAAGGAGGCACTGGCTCCCGTCGAGGAGGCCGTGGCCATCCAACGGCAGCTGGCCGAGACCGACTTCGGCGCCCACCACCTCGCTCTCGCCCGGGCGCTGCACGGTCTCGGCGACCGGCTGGTGGATCTGGACCGCCGGGAGCAGGCTCGGGGCCCGCTTCGGGAAGCCGCCGATCTGTACCGGCAGTTGATCGTCGCGCACCCCGCCCTCGATCTGCCCGGGGGTGCGGTGGCCCTGACGCGGGTGTCCTTCGCCCCGGAGGCACAGCCCGAGGAGATCCTGGCGGCGCGGGAGCGGGTGGCCGGCCTGCACCGCCGGCTGGCCGAGGCCGAGCCCGACTCCGACCTCCCCGACCTTGTCACTCAACTGTCCGACGCCGTCAAGTCCCTTGTCGAGCTGAGGCAGTTCGAGGAGGCGGTCACCGCCTTCGAGCGGGCCGTCGCCATCTGTCTCCAGGCAGATGGCCGGAGCAGGGCCGCGAACCTGCTCAACAACTTCGCCAACACCCTGGAAAGCCTGGGACGGCTCGCGGAGGCCGCCACTGCGGGCGAGCGGGCCGCCACTCTTTTCGGGGAGACCGGCGAGCGCGACCTGGAAGCCATGGCGCTGACGAATCTCAGCCGGGTCCTGTCCCGCCTCCGCCGGGTCGACGAAGCCGCCGACGCCTCCGGGCGGGCGGCGGCCGTCTACCGGGAAAGGGGCGAGCCGACCCTCGAAGCCGCCGCCCTGACCAACCAGGGCTACGCGCTGACGGCGGCGGAGCGGTACGAGGAGGTCATCGGCGTCAGCCGGAGAGCCCTCGCCATCTTCGAGGAGAACGGCACCTCTCACGATGCCTCGCCGGGTCCTCCGTGGCACAACCTCGGCTACGCCTTCCTGAGGCTGGGACGGTTCGAGGAGTCCCTCGCCCCCCTGCGGCAGGCCGCCGGCATCTACCGGGAGCGGGAGAGCCACGGCCGTGAGGCCGACTCCCTGGGCAGGCTGGGCTTCGCGTTGTACAACCTCAAGCGCTACGAGGAGTCGGCCACCGCCTACGAGCGGGCGGCAGTCCTCCTGCGCGAGACGGGCGACCGCCCTGAGGAGGGCAAGGCGCTCAGCCCCCTCGGCGGCATCCTCGCGCATCTGCAGCGGTACGAGGAGTCCGTCGCCGTCTGCCGACAGGCCGTAGCCCTCCTGCGGGAGGCCGGTGACCGCCGGGGTGAAGCCGGGGCCCTGGTCAATCTGGGCGGCGCCTGCGCGAACACGGGCCGCTTCGCGGACGCCGCCGCCGCGTGCGGGAGAGCCGCGGTCCTCTACCGCGAGGAGGGCGATCAGGCCCATGAGGCCGACGCGCTGTCCAACCGCAGCGAGGCCCTGATGAACGCCGAGCGGTACGAGGAGGCGGCACCGGTCTGCGAGCAGACCGCCGCCCTTTACCGTGCCGTGGGCAACCGCTCGCGCGAACGCCTCATGCTGCACCGGCTCGGCGGCAGTCTCCTCTCGATGCGCCGCTACGCGGAGGCCCGCACCGCGTACGAACGAGAGAGCGAGGTCTGCCGGGAGACCGGTGATCTCCCGGCCGAGGGTGAGGCGCTCCTCGGCCTCGGCGTGACACTCTCCTACCTGAAGCGGCCCGAGCAGGCCGTCCTGGTCTGGAAGCGGGCCGTCGGTGTCTACCGCGAGGCCGGTGACCGTGCCGGCGAGGCGTCCGCATGGTCGGCCCTGGGTACCGAGTTGGCGCAGCTGGAACGTACCGACGAGGCCGTCAACGCCCGCCGGCGGGCCGTCGCCGCGTATCGCGAGGCGGGCGATGCCGGCGGTGAAGCCACGACCTCCGCCGAGCTCGGGGCCGATCTCCGCCGGGCGGGTCGGCACGCGGAGTCCGTCGCCGTCCACGTGCGCGAGGCGGAGCTCCACCGGCAACTCGGGAACCTCCAGGGCGAGGGCCGGGCCTGGTGCGACGCGGGCCTCGGCCTGGAGCACGAGCAGCGCCGCGAGGAGGCGGTCGGCTGCTTCTCGCGGGCCGCGGAGATCTCCCGCCGGGCCGGTGACCACGCGACCGGAGCCGAGGCGCTGCGTCACCTGGCCGATTCCCTGCGGTCGCTGGGGCGTACCGACGAGGCATTCGCCGCCTGGCAGAGGTCCGTGGCCTGCTCCCGGGCGGCGGGTGACGAGCGCGAGGAGGCCATCAGCCAGTACGCCTTCGGCCAGGCCTTGATCACCGAGGCACGCCACGAGGAGGCCGTCCCCGTCATGCGGCGGGCCGCCGACCTCCTGCGGCGCCTCGGTTTCCCCGCCGGGGAGGCTTCCGCGCTCCTCGACCTCGCCCGCGCTCAACTGGCCCTGAACCGGCCGGAGGAGGCCATCGCCCCGCTTGCCCGGGCCGCCCCCGCGTTCGCGGAGGACGGCGACCGCGACCGGCAGGGCGCAGCGCTGTTCGACCTCGGCAGGGCGCTGGCGACGACGGGCCGGGACGAGGAGGCCGCCGCCGTCGCCCTGAGCTGCGCCGCCCTGTACCGCGGCATGCGCAGACCCGACCTCGAACAGCGGGCCCTGCTCGGCATCGGCACCGACATCGCGAACGCGGGGCGAGCCGAGTACACCCTCCCGCTGTTCCGGCGCCTGCACGAGGCCCACGTGGAGAGCGGAGACCCGGAGCAGCAGACCTGGAGTCTCGTCCTGTGGGCCGGCGCCCTCGTGGACGCCGGGCACTACGCGGAGGCCGTCCCCGCCAACCGGCGGGCCGTCGACATCTGCCGGGCGACAGGCAACGCCACCTTCCTGAGCCTGGCCCTGAGCCAACTGGAGAAAGCCGAACGCGGCCTGAGTCAGGGCAACCACCGCTTGCCCTGACTTCACCGCCGGTTCAGGTCGAAGGTGCCGGTGAACCCCATGAAACGGGCCCCCGTGAGGGGGAGGAGCTGGGCCTGGCCGGGCTTGTTGCGGAAGAGGGTGATCGCGATGGACAGGTCCTTAGTGCAGCCCACGGACCAGGCCGACTTGGTCAGGTCGTGGGCGCCGGTGGCGACGGACGCGGAGCCGCAACGGTCGATCGGTCGGGGGGCGCGAGCCCACAACCCGTCAGGTGGGTAGCGAATCAGCCATGATCATGCGATTGCCCCTCGCGGGAGTTCCGGTCTACGGATACTTCTGCGCATGCCATGTGTCCTGTTGATCGAAGACGACCGAGCGGTGCGCGAAGGTGTCCAACTCGCGCTTCGCCGTCAGGGACACGACGTCGTGGCCGCCGGGAACGGCGAGGACGGACTCGGCCGGCTGCGGTCCCGCCAGGTGGATGTCGTGGTCCTCGACCTGATGCTGCCCGGCATGTCGGGACTGGAGGTCTGCCGCCGGATCCGCGCCGACGACAACCAGGTCCCGATCATCATGGCGACCGCCCGCGGCGACGACGTGGACATCGTGGTCGGGCTCGAAGCGGGAGCCGACGACTACGTTGTCAAGCCCGTCCGGGCCCGGGTCCTCGAAGCCCGGATCCGCGCCCTCCTGCGGCGCGTCGGCGCACCCTCCGGCGGAGGTGCGCCGAAGACCGAGACCCACGGCGAACTGGCCATCGACCGGACCGCGTTGACGGTCTGCCGCGAGGGCGCGCCGGTCGCCCTCGCCCCGTCCGAACTACGGCTCCTGCTGACCCTGTCGGCCTCGCCCGGCCAGGTCTTCAGCCGGCAGCAACTGCTACATCCACACCGTCCGCGGCTTCGGCTACCGGTTCAAGGACTCCGGACAACAGCCCGACCAGCCCGACCGGTTCGGGCCGCGATGAGGAACCTGCTGAAGTCCCCCGCGAAGGCCACGGGGACGGCCGCCCGCGCCGTGGCCCGGGTGCGGGCTCCGTCGCGGCTGCGCGGCGACCTGACGGCCCTGCCCGACGACACCGCCTCGACCACCGATCTCAAGGCCGCACTGGCGTTCCGGACCCAGCACGCCGGCACGGTGCTGTACGACGTCGAGCCGGCCGTGTGGCTGCTGGCCGTCGGCCCGGGGCACGCGATCCGGGCCAAGGGCGTCACCAGCGAACTTCCGGCAGCCCAGACGTGGCGACCGAGCGTCCGCGTGGCGGGCGGCGCGGTGACCGTCGAACTGCCGCCGTACGCCAGGCCGTTGACCGCGGTCGCCACCCGCCAACTGCTCTGCACGGCCGCCGACGCCTTCCTCACCGCGAGCCCGGACACCGCACCGGCCCAGGTGACGGTGAAGGTGCCGGGCCATGCCGTATGGCGGGCGAACGACTTCGACAGGACCTGCTCCTGACGGCGCCTCATCTGCGCGGGCGCAGTTACAGAACCAAGACGAAACGAACCAGGGGTGGTCTTGAGCCGCTGGTCACATGTTCGCCGTACGGGACGGCGAAGGCGAAGGAGAGAACGCTGTGGGCAGGCACGCACTTCCGCGCGGCAGAAACGGCAAGAACGGCAGGAACGGCGGGCGGATGGCCGTGATCGCGGTTCCGGTGGTGGCCGCGATGGCGATGACCGCCACCTCCGCGTCGGCGGCGAACGGGCTGACGGCCGCCGACAAGGCGATGGCCACGAAGCTGAACCAGCGGGTGGGCCTCGCGCACCTCGGCAGCAACGTGGTGGGCGAGGTCCGGGACGTCGTCTCGGGGCAGACGGTGTGGTCCAAGAACAGGACGACGGGACTGATGCCCGCGTCCACCAACAAGCTGGCGACCGCGGTCGCCGCGCTCACCGTGCTGGGCCCCGACCACACCGTGCAGACCAAGGCCGTCTACCGTTCCGGCACGGTGTACCTGGTCGGCGGCGGCGATCAGCAGCTCGGCTCCGCCGACCTGAAGAGTCTCGCCACCGCCGCCGCCAAGGCCCTGAAGGCCAAGAACCTCCACTCGGTGCGGCTGATGATCGACGACCACCTCTTCGCCGCACCCAGCCTCGCCACCGGCTGGAACAGCGGCTACTACCCGGACACCGTCGCCCCGGTCCGGGCGCTGCGGATCGAGGGCAACAACACCCAGGACACCGCGCTCACCGCCACCACGTACTTCGCCCAGCAGCTCACCGCCCAGGGCATCACGGTGGGCAAGCCCGCCCGCGCCAACGCACCGTCGGGCAGCACGGTGCTGGCCACCCACACGTCCAAGGCGCTGTCGACGACCGTGGAGTACATGCTCAAGCACAGCGACAACGACATCGCCGAGGGCCTGCTGCGGCTCACCGCGCTCGGCCAGGGCCGGGCCGCCACCTTCGCGGGCGGCACCGCCGCGGTCCACGCCGTCCTCGTCCAGTACGGCATCCCGCTCACCGGCGTGAAGGAGTACGACGGCAGCGGCCTGTCCCGCAGTGACCGGATGACCGCCGACGCCCTCTCCGCCATCGCCGCACTCGCCGTCGACACCCACCACCAGACCAAGCTGTGGCCGATCCTGCAGGGCCTGCCGGTCGCCGGGGTCGACGGCACCCTCAGCACCTCCTACGGCCGCTTCACCACCGCACCCGCCTCCTGCGCCGTGGGAAAGGTCGATGCCAAGACCGGCTCCCTGCACGACGTGTCCGCCCTGGCCGGGGTCGCCAAGGGCGCGGACGGCCGCTGGAAGAGCTTCGCGTTCGTCGAGAACGGCGTAGCTCCCACCGCCACGGTCACCCACGGCCTGGACGGCCTCGCCGCCACGGTCGAGGGCTGCTGGTAGCAGCCCCGGCCGAGCCGGCGATCAGGCGCGATCAGGCGCGATCAGGTGGTGAACCGGTGGGTGCCGGAGCCGATCCGGTAGACCGTGCAGCCGTCCTCCTGGCGCAGGAACGTCCCGTCCGTGCGGGTCACCGCGTCCGCGGCGGGCGCGGGGATCCACACCTCCGCGGTCGTGTTGGGCGGCACCGCGCAGGTCAGCGTGAACCGGCCGGACCGCTGCCGCCAATAGGTGGAGACGGGGCCGTAGACCGAGGTGAACGTGGCGCGGGCGGTGGTGACGTCTCCGCCCGGTCGGGGACGGATGACGATCTCGCGGTAGCCGGGTCCGCCCGCCGAGATGCCGGCGATGTTCGTGTACATCCATTCCCCCACCGAGCCGTAGGCGTAGTGGTTGAAGGAGTTCATGCCCGGGTCCTGGAAGCTGCCGTCGGGCCGGATGGAGTCCCAGCGTTCCCACATCGTGGTGGAGCCCCGGTCGATCTGGTAGCCCCAGCTGGGGAAGGTGCGTTGCCGCAGCAGGCGGTAGGCGACGTCGGTGTGGCCGGTGTCGGTCAGGACGGGCAGCAGTCGGGGAGTGCCGAGGAAACCCGTCGACAGGTGCCCGTCCTTGGCCTCGATCAGCGCGACGAGCCGGTCCGCCGCGGCCTTCCGTGACGCGTCCGGCAGCAGGTCCATCGACAGTGCCAGGACGTAGGCCGTCTGCGTGTCGCCCTCGACCCTGACCCCGCCGCCGCCGTCGGAGGCGGCGGTGACGTAGGCCTGCTGGAAGGCCGCGCGTATCCGCTCGAAGAGATCGCGGTACGAGCCGGCGGCCTCGTCCTCGCCGAGCTCCCCGGCCATCCGGGCCGCGAGATCGGCGCTGTGCGCGAAGTACGCGGTGGCGATGACGTCCTTCGGGGTCTCGTCGTCGACGTTCAGCCAGTCGCCGTATCCCTGTGCCGGGCGCAGCAGTTGGTCGCTGTTCTGCTCCAGGTACGTCAGCCAGGCCCGGACGGACGGCCAGGCGTCCCGCAGGACCTGGAGGTCGCCGTACGCCTGGTAGAGGGACCAGGGGACCGTGACGCCCGCGTCGCCCCAACCGGCCGTGCCGTTGCCGACCGTGCCGACCATCGGTGCCACGTCCGTGAACGCGCCCTGCGCGGTCCGCGAGTCCCGGAGGTCGACGAGCCACTTGGACAGGAAGCGGGCGGACTCCATCGTGTACGTGGCCGTGGGCGCGAAGACGTTGATGTCTCCGGTCCAGCCGAGCCGTTCGTCGCGCGCGGGCGTGTCGGTCGGCACGGAGAGGAAGTTGCCGCGCTGCCCCCAAGTGATGTTGTGGTGCAGCTGGTTGAGCATCGGTACGTCGGTCTCGAAGTCGAGGGTGAAGGGGGCGGACGTGTGCATGACCCGCCCGGTGACGGCCTCCGCCGAGGGAGTGCCGGGGAATCCGGTCACCTCGACGTAGCGGAACCCGTGGGAGGTGAACCGGGGTTCGTAGACCTCCTCCCCGCCGCCCTTGAGGGTGTACGTGTCGGTCGCCGCCGCGCTCCGCAGGTTCGCGGTGTAGACGGTGCCGTCGGGGTTGAGCACCTCGGCGTGTCTGAGCCGGACGGTGTCGCCCGCGTCGCCGGACACCCGCAGCCGCACCGAGCCGACCATGTTCTGGCCGAGGTCGAACACGAAGACACCGGGCGCGGGCCGGGTCACGCTCTTCGGCGTCAACTCCCGCTCCACCCGCACCGGACCGTCCACCTGCGCGACGATCAGGCCGGGCCCGAAGTCCCCGGCGCCGCCCATGCCCCGTACGCCGAGCCAGCCCGTGTCGTCGAAGCCGGGGGAGGCCCAGCCGGGGGTCTCCTTGCGCGCGTCGTACGTCTCACCGTTCAGCAGGTCGGCGGCGACGATCGGCCCGGAGGCGGCCCGCCAGTCGGTGCCCGACGTGATGCGCTCGCTCGTCCCGTCCGCGTACTCCACCTCCAACTGCGCGAGAAACGCCGGGACTTGACCGTACTGACCGGGCCCGAACATGCCGACGTTGCCCGCGTACCAGCCGGGAGCCAGATACGCCCCGATGGCGTTGACGCCGGCCCGCAGGAGTCCGGTGACGTCGTACGTCCGGTACTGCACGCGCGTGCGGTAGTCGGTCCATCCAGGAGCGAGCTCGTCGCGGCCCACCCGGCTGCCGTTGAGCTGTGCCTCGTACAGGCCGAGCGCGGTGGCGTACAGACGGGCGCGTGCCACCTTCCGCCGCGGCAGCCGGAATTCGTGCCGCAGCTGGGTCACGGCGTACGACACCGGGACGACCCGCCCCCACGGCCCGCCACCCCATGCGGCGGCCACCCTGACCGCCGGCCAGCCCCCGTCGTCGAAGCCCAACTCCCGCCAACCGGCCGGAGGTTCCTGATCCGTGGCTCTCCAGGTGCCGTCGGTGAACACCTTCTCCTCACCGGAGGCGGTACGGACCACGAGTACGGCGACGAGTCCCGCCGGGCCCACGGTCGCGTTGGTGGCGGCGACGGCGATAACGTTGTCACCACCACTGCGCACCCGGTCCAGTACGTCGATCACGGCCGGGCGTTTCCAGTCCTCGTTGTCCGTGTCGAGATCGGTGTGCGCCACCTCGACTCCGTTCACGGAGACGGCGTACACGTTGTCCGCGGTGATGGCGAGCGTCGCCGCCGTGATCCCGGCGGGCAGTTGGACGGTACGGCGGAACCAACGGGTCGCCGCCGGAACGCTGTTCGTCGGATCCCCCTCGTCGAACCAGACCCAGGAACAGCCCTCGAAGGACGGCGCGTCCACGAGGCCGGCCGGTGCGGAGATCCAGTCGGCGGTCCAGCCGTCGGCCCCCTGCCCGGCACTCATCAGCCCCGTCTCCCACCACGAGGGCGCGCTCCACCCGGAGACCCGCCCGTCGCCGTCCCACACGCGCACGGACCAGTGGTAACGCGTCCGCGGCTTGAGCCCGGGCCCCGCGTACGCCACCAGGACGGACTCACCGGACATGACCTTCCCGCTGTCCCAGACGTCCGGACGGGGCAGGCCCGAGGCGGTGGTGGCAACGCGGATCTGATAGGCGCTCTGACGCACACCCACCTTGTCGGAGACCAACGGCCAGCTCAGCCGGGGCTGTTGGGCGTCGATCCCGAGGGGGTGCCGGACGTATTCCACGGTAGGCGCCGTGACGCGCAGCCCGTCCCCCGGTGCCGCCTGTGCTGCCTGTGTCGCCGCCTGAACCTGTCCGGACGCCGGCGCGGCCATCGCCGGTACGCCGTCCACGGTCACTGCCGCGACGGTGGCGGCTGCGCCCGCGAGAATGCTCCTCCTGCTGATCACTACGACTCCTCACTCGCACGGAATGTCGGATGAATCGATTCAGATGTGAGAGGCGTGGGTAACGTAGAGCCGGGTGGGGCCGGGGTCAATCGCCGTGCGACTTTTTTCTTGGAAGGTCCACTGCTTCTGGGCAGGTTCACTGCGTGATCGATCTGGGCGGAGTCGACACGTCAGGCGGGTGCGCGGGAATTGAACGGTTTCAATCAGCGGAATGGAGAACAGAGGTCGGTCGACACGAAGCCGCGATGGCTGCGGTGGTCCGCCGCCCGGTTTCCCGCGGAGCTAGTGTCTGTCGGATGAACGCAGACAATGCGGACGATGCGAACCGGCGGTGGACACGCTCCATGCCCGAGGCCTACGAACGCCACCTGGTGCCGGTCTTCTTCCGCCCCTTCGCCGCCGACCTGGCCGCCAGGGCGGCAGCGCTACGGCCCCGCACGGTCCTGGAACTCGCCGCCGGAACAGGGGCGTTGACCTCGGCCCTGCTCACCGCGGTGCCCACGGCCTCGGTGGTGGCGACCGACCTCAACGAAGCGATGGTCACCGCGGGATCGGCACGGGAACCGCGCGCGGAATGGCGGCAGGCGGACGCCCAGGACCTGCCCTTCGAGGACGGCGGCTTCGACCTCGTCGTATGCCAGTTCGGGGTGATGTTCTTCCCCGACAGGCCCGCCGCCTACGCCGAGGTGCGCCGGGTCCTGGCCCCGCAGGGGCGTTTCCTGTTCAACAGCTGGGGCCCGCTGGCCTCGCACGGGTTCGGGGCCGCCTTCCAGACCGCCCTGGAAGAGTCGATGCCCGACGGAGCACCCCAGTTCCTGAAGGACGTACCCCACGGCTACTCCGATCCGGCCGTGGTCGCCGCGGACCTCACGGCCGCCGGACTGACCCTGGCCACCACCGAGGACGTCACGCTGGAAGGCGTCGCGGAGTCGGCAGCCTCCATCGCCACCGGGTTCCTCACCGGCACACCAGTGAGCGCCGCCGTGCAGGCCCGCGAAGACGCGCAGGCCCTCCGGTCGTCCGTCACACAGAAGATGACGGACCGCCTCGGCACCGGCCCCGTGACGGCGCCGATGACCGCGACCGTCTACACAGCGCACCCACCCCAGTAGGCATGCCCCTCCCGGCCCGCTGGGCACGGCCGACGGACCGGTGAAGGCCCCGGTGAGAGGCGGACACCGGGCTGGTGAATGCCTGATTGACCGTCACGGTCACGGTGGGCGGTCGTGTGGTTCACCATGGGGTGTGCGTTTCGACTCCGTTCCCATGCCGGCGACCGTCGAGGCCAGACCTCGTGACAGCCGTGGCTATCCCGTGCCCGCCATCACCCCGTGGGAGGGCGACGACCCCCAGTTCGCGCTCACCGACTACGGGCGCAGCGCCGAGTGCGCGCGCCAGCGGCTGTGTTCCGTCTGCAACACCCTGATGCCCAGGGGACCGGTGTGGCGGGTGGTCGGTGCCGCGGAGAGTGCCGCGATCCGCGAGGCGCTCACCGCCGGGCGGCCGTACCGCAACATGGCGGCGACCCTGGAAGGTCCGGGGCATCGCGCGTGCATGCTCTACGCCTCGATGGTCTGCCCGTATCTGGCGCGCCCCAACGCGCGGCGGGGGCTGACGGCACAAAGCCCGGACGACATGACCGCGCATGTCGTCCGGGGCGCCGTTCGAGGGGAGATGGGTGCCGTGGTGGGGTACGGCGACTACGAGTTCGCCGTCACCAAGACCCAGGTCCTGTTCCGTTTTCTCGACGTGGTCGAGTACCTGCCGCACGACACGGCCGACCAGCACCTGCCGGAGCTCCGGGCCGAACTCGCCCGCTCCGGCGGCCGGTTGGGCGGCGGTCAGCCGCGGTAGGCGGGCAGGCCGGTGTGCGTGGAGACCTTTACGGGCTTGCCGAAGCCGTGGGCGGTCTTCGTGATGGTGTACGTACCGGTGGGGGCACGGAAGGCGACGGTCTTGCCGTTGGGCGACCAGGTGGGCTCGGTGTAGTTGCTGGTGGCGTTGGGGGTGACGTCCTTGACGACGTTGGTGGGGCCGCCGAAGTCCTCGACGAAGAGGTGGTCGTGCCCGTGGACGGAGCGGACGAAGACGACCTCCTCGTTGTCGGGGGAGAGAGCGGGCTCGGAACCCTTGGCCAGCGCGCCGCCCTGCTGCCGCAGGTAGTCGTCACGGATGTAGACCTCGCCGGTGTGGGTGTTCTCGTAGACGGCCGTGCCGTAGCCGCCGCCGACGTTCGGCCAGGTGTTGTCGGTCTGGGGTACGGCGCCGTCTCCCGCGTAGCCGTTGAGGCTGATTTTGGCCGGCCTGCCGTGGTTGCTGGTGGCCTTGACGCCTTCCAGGACGGTGCTGCCGTGGATCTTGGCGGAGAAGATGAGGTTGTTCTTCGCGGGGATCTCGTTCGTACGGTCGGCCGCGGCCACCTGCCACGTGGGGTGGGACCAGGTCTGCCCGCCCGGGTTGGCGGCGACGGTGACGCGATGGCTGCCGTCGGGGTCGGAGACGACGAGGTTGCCGTGCCCGTCGACGAAGGCGGCCTTGCTGCCGCTGGGGTTCCAGGCCAGGTCGCGGACGACGGTGCCGAAGTCGATGGACCTGCCGTTGACGATGACGTGGCGGGTGCCGTCGCTGGTGGTGAGTCCCCTGGGCACGGTGACCGTGTGGGCGGACGCGCTGGCGGCCGTGCCGCACAGAGTGAACAGTGCGGCAGCACCTGCGGTGACGACGGCTGCGCCGGCACTCCGACGGTTACGAGCGGACATCGAGGTTCCCCCAGTGATGTGAATGACGCTGCGACGAAAGTCTCGCGGGAACCGCCGGCCGTCCCCAGGACCTGAACCGGTCCGCTCGACTTGCTGCCCTCGCGACAGGACGGAGTCTTTCGACAAGGGGTGACGGTGCTGTGCGCTCACTGTCACAGCTGTGCAATAGCGCGCCGGACGAGATGAGACGAGATGACGAGACATCAGGGGCACCCCTTTCCCTTGTCGGGGTGCGGTCAGGGTTCGCTCAGGGACGTTCCCTGATGATCCGGGGTGTCGGGTCGGAAGAGACTCGTGGCAGGGCCGTTCGACCGCCGGTCCCACCGCCGCCACTTTGGAGAGCCGCACTGTGAACTGCTCCCCCTTTCGCCCCCGTTGGTCCACCGTGGTCGCGTCCGGCGCCGTGCTGGTCGCCCTGGCCGCGGGTACGGCCGCGCCGGCCTCCGCCGCCACCCCGGCTCCGGTGCCCGCGACCGCCGCGCCCTTGCCCGCGCTCGACCCGGCCGCGCTGCGGGCAGCCATCGGTGGCCTGCCGACCGCGGATGTCACCGGCGCGCTGCTGCGGATCACCGGTCGCGCGGGTCACTGGTCGGGCACCTCCGGCGTGGGCGACCTGGAGACGGGTCAGGGCGTTCCACCCGACGCGCACATCCGGATCGGCAGCATTTCCAAGGTCTTCACCGCCACGATCGTTCTCCAACTCGCCGCCGAGCACCGGATCGACCTGGACAAGCCGGTCCAGCAGTACCTGCCGGGAGTCCTTCCCGCCGGCCTGCCGCCCGTCGAGATCGGCCAGTTGCTCAACCACACCAGCGGCCTGCCGCGCGCCGCCGACAGCCCCGACTTCGGCGACGGCAGCCCCGAATGGTTCGCCGCCAACCGCTTCAAGAGCTTCACACCGCAGCAGGTGATCGACCTGATGACGGGCCAGTCGATGCAGTTCGCGCCGGGCACCGCGCAGCAGTACAACGGGATGAACTACTACGTCGCCGGCCTCCTGATCGAGAAGATCACCGGGCACACCTTCGCCCACGAGGTGCGCTCCCGGATCACCGGGCCCCTCGGACTGCACGACACCCAGGTCCCCGACGCCGACGACCCGCACCTGCCCGGCCCGCACTCCCACGGCTACCTGACGGTCACGTCCCCGGACGGCACCCCGCATCAGGTGGACGTCACGGAACAGAGCCCCTGGCCCTGGGCCGAGGGCGGCATGATCTCCACTCCGGCCGACCTCGACCGTTTCATGACCGCTCTCTTCCGCGGCCGTCTCCTCCCGCCGGCCCAGCAGGCCGAGCTCTTCACCGTGCCCGACGTCCCCAGCTTCCACAGCAGCCAGTGCCGCACCGAGGCCGACGCCGGCCGTGCCTGCATGACCATGGGCATCATGCGGGTGAAGGCATCCAACGGTGTCGTGGTCTGGGGCAAGACCGGCTCCCGCCCCGGCTGCACCAGCGGTGTGTTCGCCACCCGCGACCTCTCCCGCAGGATCGTCTACTCCCTCAACCCGACCAACCTCGACGGCACCGAGATCCGCTACATCCAGCAGATCGCCGCCGCCTCCTTCGGCCCGTTGGTCCCGGCCACGAACTGACAGGCGACGCCGACGATGTCGAGGCCGAGGGCGATTTCCCGGACCGACTGGCGTGGCGCAGTGCGCGGACCAGTCCGTGGTGGACCGCCCGCAGCAGCTGCCGCTCGGTTCCGAACCGCTCGACGCCGGACTTGAACAAGTGCGGGTGGCCGAAGGCCCGACCGCCATGCCGACCGTCCTGAAGGACACCGGCCACCTCACCCCCATACCCGGAACACCCGGCACGGGTACACACCAAAGCCGCATACAGCGAGGAAGCAGCGGAATGAATCGACCTCTGACTTCTTTGGGATGACTGCGAACCCGGGACCGTCCGAGGACCGGACACGGGGTTCTGCCTCGTCGGTGTGCCTTCGGTACGGCGGTCAAGGTCCGGGCCGGCGCCGACCCCGGCCCGGACCTTCTCCGGTGTCGAGCAGCACACCGAGGCGGAGTTCAGGCCGCATGTGCGCTGCCGACCCGCCCGCGGCTGTTAGGGGGGGTGCCGACGGGCGGTGACCGGCCCGAAGGGGTGGAGACGGGCCGGCCGATGTCCGCGCGGCGGACCGAAGAGGCGGACGCGCGAACACCAGGAAGCCTAGGGGTGGTAGCCGCCGCGCACGATCCGCTGAGCGCGGCCGTTGTCCGCACAACGCGGGGCGATGACGTGGGCCGTGGTCACCCGGAACGCAGTGTCTGCGAGGGCAACTCGCCGAAGCGCGCTCGATAGCGGGACGCGAAGCGGCCCAGGTGGTCGAAGCTCCAGCGATGGGCGACCTCGCTCACGTTCACCTCGCCCGGTGTGCCGCGGCGCAGCTCGTCGTGGGCGCGGGTGAGGCGGACGTCCGTGAGGTAGGCCAGCGGGGCCATGCCGACGTACTGCTGGAAGGCTTCTTGGAGTCGCCGCACGCTCACCCCGGCGAGCACGGCCAACTCTCCTACCGTGAACGGGTGTTGCGGCATGCTGTGCATGGCCTCGACGGCACGCTTGACGGGGCCCGGGCGCAGGGCGGGGTTCGGTCGGTCCAGCTCGTCGCGGTAGCGGTGGCCGGTGGCGAGGAGGAGCCCGGTCAGCAGGGCCTCCTGGAGCGGGCGGGCGACCATCGGCCGGGTGAGCAGCCCGCCGTCCTGTATCTGGTCGAACACCGCGCGGATCATCCGTACCCAGCTCAGGCCCGCGCCGTGCGCGACGTCCAGTTCGGGTGTGAGGACGACGGGGGTGCGCAGCGGTCGGCCGAGAAGGCTTTCGAGTTGACCGTTGAGGGCCTTGGGGTCGATCTTCACGGCCAGCATGGAGCAGTCGGTGCTCACTCGATCCAGGGCCGTGTCGCCGTGCGGCTGGAAGACGGCGGCGTTCGCGGCGGTCGCCACCGCGCTGGTGTGCGTTCCTTGACGCCAGGTCAGGTGGCCGCCCATGGGGATGTCCACGTGGTAGGAGCCGAGTTCCCCGAACCGGATACGCACCTCCGCGCCGAAAGAGAGTCGTCCGAGGGTGAGCGGACCGAGCGCGGCGATGTCGTACCGGGCCGCGAACTCGGCACCGCCGTCGGGCACGTCGATGAAGTTGGCGTAGAAGCGTTCCTGGAGGACCTGCCGAGCCTCGTCCACATCCGTCGTCCGGAACTTCAGCACATCCTGCCCCTGGTTGGGCGAGCGGTGCATACCGCGACCTCCTGCGCCTTCGGACCGTACGAGGACGGTGCACATTATCGCCACCCACTGCCTGCCTCCGTGCCCCTCCGGGTGGCTGGCGGGTGGCCGAGTTCGGGAAGCGAGCGTCGGCCGGAAGAGTGCTGGTGCAGGAGCGCACGGAGGGCGACTCGGCGGCGACCGGACAACTCGCGGACGTGGTCGGTGTCCTGGGGGCGAGGGCGAAGCCGCTGAGGCAGCGGTCGGACCTGGAGGCGGACGGAACCGCGGGCCTGCTCGACGCGAAGGACGGCCCGTCGCTGGATAGGGTCGGGGCGTGGACCGCAGCAGCAGACAGCCGGGCGACGGGTTCGCCGGCCAGGCGCGGGGTGAGCTGTCGCCGCGGACGGTGCGGGCGCTGTGGTGGGGGTCGGCCGGTCCGGTGCTGGCCGTACTCGGTACCTCGGTGTGCGTCGCCGGCGCGGAGCGCGGATGGCGGCTGGTCGTGGCCGTGACCCTGGTTCTCGTGCAGGCCTGCGCCCTGAGGTGGCAGGTGCGGGCCCCGGTCGCCGTACTGGCCGTGAACGCGGCGACGGGGCTCGCGGTGTGGACGCTGCTGCCCGCGGTGTCCTTGACGGGGGCGCTGCTGGCGGCGCAGGTCGCGTTGTGCGTGCTGTCGGCCACCAGGTCGCGGCGGGCGTCGATGTGGGCGCTCGCGGCGATGTGTCTGCCGGTGCCGCTGACGTTCGGCACGGGTGGCGGCCCCGCGGGGGTGGCGGTCTATCTGCTGGCGGTGGTCCTCGCGTGGACCGCGGGGCAGTGGCGCCGGGCGCAGCGGGCACGGGCGGGGGCGGAGGCACGCCGGGCCGTGGTCGAGGAGCGGGCGCGGATCGCCCGCGAGGTGCACGACGTGGTGGCGCACACGCTGTCCGTCATGGTCATTCAGGCGGGTGCCGCGGATGACGTGTTCGCGGAACGCCCCGACCAGGCCCGTCAGGCGCTGCGGGCCATCGAGGCGGGTGCCCGCTCGGCGCTCGGGGAACTGCGGCTCCTGCTGCGGGCGTTCGGTCCCGAGGACATCCGGGACGGTGAGACTGGGGAGCAGCGGGAGCAGCGCGAGCCGGGGCCCTCGCTCGCCCGCCTGGACGAACTGGCCGACACCGTGCGCGCGACCGGGATGACCGTGAGCGTGTACCGCGAGGGCACCTTCGACGGGCTGCCGGCCGCGGTGGACCTGGCGGCGTACCGGATCGTCCAGGAAGCTCTCACCAACACGCTGCGCCACGCGGTCGGCGCCGACGAGGTGGGCGTGCGCGTGCGCGTCGAAGGGGAGTGCGTGAAGGTCACGGTGGTCGACAACGGGCGTACGCCACAAGGCCGTTCGGTCGCGGCGGGAGCGGGGCGCGGGCTGGTGGGGATGAAGGAGCGCGCACGGCTCGTGGGCGGCAGTCTGCGCGCCGGTCCGCTGCCCGGGGGCGGATTCGAGGTGGCGGCGCGGCTGCCGGTGGAGCGCGTGTCATGACGCTGCGGGTGGTGGTGGCCGACGACCAGGCCCTGGTCCGTACCGGATTCCGCATGATCATCGATGCCCGGGACGACCTGGAGGTGGTCGGTGAGGCGTCCGACGGTGGGGAGGCGGTGCGGCTGACGCGGGAACTGGCACCCGACGTGGTGCTGATGGACGTACGCATGCCGGTCGTGGACGGCATCGAGGCGACCCGGCGGATCGCGGAGTCGGGCAGCGGAGCCCGGGTGCTCGTGCTGACCACCTGGGACGTGGACGCGCACGTGGTCGCCGCGCTGCGGGCCGGGGCGAGCGGTTTCCTGCTCAAGGACATACGCCCCGCCGAACTCGTCGACGCCATCCGCCTCACCGCGCGCGGGGACGCGCTGCTGGCACCGGCCGTGCTGGGCCGTGTCCTCGACCGCTTCCTGCGCACCACGCCCGACGCGGCGCCGCCGCCCTCCCTGCGGGATCTCTCCGGCCGCGAGCGGGAGGTGCTCACCCTGATCGGGCAGGCGCTGTCGAACGCGGAGATCGCCGAGCGGCTGCGGCTGTCGGAGGCCACCGTCAAGAACCATGTCACCGCGGTGCTGCGCAAACTGGGCCTGCGCGACCGCGTCCAGGCCGTCGTCGCCGCCTACGACCACGGCCTCGTGGAGCCACGCCGCCCCTGACAACCCCATCTCCTCCTCAAGGAGGAGGCCGGGCCGCGGTCCTCCCGCGTTCCCAGTGCCGTTCCGTCCGCGTGGCCGATCCGGGGCCGGGGTGCCCGGCCATAGCGTCGAAGTGTGAACGATGACCTGGCCTCCCTCATGTATCTGCTCGCCTACGACGACGCGGCCGAAGGCCCCTACGACCGTCGCCGCACCCAGCTGCTGGTCCGGGCCGCCGCCCTGATCGACCTGGCGTCGCGCGGCCGGCTGGCGGAGGACGGCGGCGGCAAGGTCACCGTGTCCGGCCCCCGGCCGACCGGTGACCCGGTCCTGGACGGCGTGCTGCGCGACGCCGCCGCCGGGCACGGCTGGAAGCACCTCGTACGCCGCCACCGCAAGGAGACCCTGACCCAGGTGGAGGACCGGCTCGCCGGGACGGGAGTGCTCACCGTGAAGGCGCGCCGCACCCCCTTCGGCACCCGGCGCCTGACGGTGACGGACCGCGCCGTGCCCGCCGTACTCCGCGCCCGGGTGTCCGAGGCGCTGCACGGGAACCGCCCCGTCCGGGAACTCCCCGCCGCCGACGCGGCGTTGCTGGCTCTGGCGGCGGCGGGCGGCATCCGCTCGGTCGTCTCACGACGGGACCACAAGACCTTCCGGGCCCGTATCGACGCCTGCACGGGGTCGCTGGCCGCCCTCGCGCCGGGCCTGGAGAAAGCCGTACGCACTCTGCCGATGACCATGATCGCCGCGCAGGGCGGCATGGGCGGCAGCTGACCCAGCTGACCGAACGGGGAGACCATGAGCATGCACCGAGTCCTGACTACCCTGGGTTGCGCCCTGACCGCCGTCCTTGCGACGGCCTGGTCCGCAGCGCCACCGACTCAGCCCGCCCAGCCCGCCACCACGACCGTACGAACCGACGACGGCTTGGTGCGGGGTGCCGCCCACGCCGGTTACCGCACCTTCGAGGGCATCCCCTACGCGGCGCCCCCGGTCGGCAGCCTCCGCTGGGCGCCACCCCGCCCCGCGACCCCCTGGCCCGGGGTACGGGACGCGACCCGGCCCGCGAGCGCCTGCCCGCAGCCGGCCGGCGAGGTCCCGGGCGGCAGCACCGACGAAGACTGTCTCCACCTGAACATCACCACGCCCGACGACACAGACCCCGCGCACCCCCGGCCGGTGATCGTCTGGCTGCACGGCGGCGGTTTCACCACCGGAGCGGGCAGTTCCTACGACGCCCACCGCATGGCCACCCGCGGCGACGTCGTGGTCGTCACCGTCGACTACCGCCTCGGAGCCCTCGGCTTCCTCGCCCACGGCGGGCTGCCCGGCTCCGGCACCTTCGGCCTGGCCGACCAGCAGGCGGCACTGCGCTGGGTCCGCACCGAGATCGGCGCCTTCGGCGGCGACGCGCACAACGTGACGCTGGCCGGCGAGTCCGCCGGCGGCTACAGCGTCTGCGCCCAGCTCGCCGCACCCGCCGCCGCGGGCCTCTTCGACCGGGCGATCATCGAGAGCGGCCCGTGCACCGGCAGCCCCGACCGTCCCTTCGCCCCGTCCTCCGTCCCCCTGTCCACCGCGAGTTCCACGGGCACGGACCTCGCGGCGAAGGTCGGCTGCCGCTCCGCCCACGACACCCTCTCCTGCCTACGACGCGTGACCGTCCCGCGCCTGCTCGCGGCCCAGGACACCGACCAACAGCCCGCCTACGCCACCCCGTTGCTGCCCACAGACCCCGCGGCGGCGATCACCGCCGGCCGTTTCCACCACGTCCCCGTACTCATCGGCAACAACCACGACGAGGGCAACGGCTGGGCCGCCGGGATCATCCAGGCCGGCAACCCCGTCACCCCCGACACCTGGCCCGACGTCGTGTCCGCCTTCTTCCCGTCCCCGGGGCAGACGAAGGCGATCGTCCGCGAGTACCCGGTACATCGCACCGACGACGGAGGCCCGGTGTTCGGCGCCGTCATCGGCGACGCGAACTTCGCCTGCCCGACGGCGCGAACCGACGCCGTGCTCACCGCTCAAGTCCCCACCTGGCGCTACGAGTTCGCCGACGAGCACGCCCCACCGCTCACCTCCGGCACCCCGCCGTTCCCGCTCGGCGCACCGCACGCGAGCGAACTGCCCTACCTGTTCGACCTGGGCGGCCGCCCCCGCGACCTGACCGCGGCACAGCACCGGCTGGCCGACACCATGATCGACTACTGGACCCGCTTCGCCCGCACCACCGACCCCAACGGCCCGTCATCACCGCACTGGCCCCGGCAGTCCGTACTCTCCCTCGCACCGGACCACATCGCCCCCACCCACACGGCAGAGCCCCGCCACCACTGCGCGTTCTGGACCGCCCTCGACTGACCACCGCGAGGGCCCACGGCCCCGGCCGACAAAGAAGCCCCAGGTCACTGACCTGGGGCTGCAAAAGAGCGGGTGACGAGAATCGGACTCGCACTCTCAGGTTGGGAAGCTGTAGGTATTTGAGGGCGGTTCGGACGCCGACCTGGGCGAACGGCTGGGTTGAGGCCTCGTTGGGTTCCATCTCTTTCACCATGGTTCCCCGCTGTTCCTCGCTCGATCTGGTGCGGTTGTGGTGCGCCGCGCCATCTGGAGGCACTGCCGCGTCGGGCGTTCTCATCTTCGGGTCATGCACAGGGGGGCGTGTGCCCCGAAGATGAGCGCTCCACTCTCGCCCCTCAACCCCCATTCCGCTCCACTGCCCTCATCAAGGCTCCTGCGCGCCCCTCAATCACCCTTCCGAGACCGTAACCAGTGCTTCAACAATGGCCTCTCGTGCTGTCGCTCGTCGCAGTGGTGGAGCTTGTTCCGTGCCGGGGGGAATCGGTATCGGGCAGCAGCACGCAACAGGGCGGCCCAACGGCCGTCGAGGAAAGAAGCGGCAGCCATTGCCGTGGGGGGCAACAACCACACCATGTCCGACCACATGATCACCGCTGGACGCCCAGGCGCAGCGGTCAGGGTCCCATCAGGCCTTCTGCCCACTGACGAGAGCCGACACCGGGGCCGGCCCGACCACAGCAGAGGCCGCCGCGGCCACGCCGCGCACCGCCGACGGCTGGTCACCCAGGGCGCGGCCCCGTTGCTGGAGACCGCCGTGATCCTCCCCGCCCGCGACGAGGAGGCCGGTGTGCTGCTGGCCCTGGAATCACTCGCCGCGCAGAGCGCACCACCCGCCTTGATCATCGTCGTGGTCAACAACTCCTCCGACCGGACAGAGGAGTTCGCCCGTCGGTTCGCCGACCGCCCTGGTGTGCCGCGCACGGTCGTCTTCAACCTGCCGGACAACCCGCACAAGAAGGCAGGCGCCCTCAACCACGGCATCGACTGGCTGAACCGTGCGTCCGGCGGACTGGCGGGCGCCGCAAAGTACCTGCTGGTCATGGACGCGGACACCAGCCTCCACCCGAAGTTCCTGGAACGGGCGCGCAACGTCATGGCCGCCGACCGGCGATTAGGCGGCCTCAGCGCCACCTGCCTCGGCCGCACCGGACTGTGGAAGAACCTCTGGCAGCGCTACCTGCTGGGAATGCAGATCATGGAATACGGGCGCTACGCCCGCGGCCGCTACCGCCTCGGCATCCACAGCATGTCCGGCGCCGGCTCCTTCTACCGCACCGAGGCGCTGCTGAGCATCCTGCGCTGGCGCGGCGAAGTGTTCTGGGAGGACCACGCCAACCTCGTGGAGGACTACGAGACGACGCTCGCGCTGAAGGAAGCGGGCTGGAAGGTCACGGCCAACCAGCACTGCATCGCCTACACCGACCTCATGCCCACCCTGCGCGAGCTGATCGGCCAGCGGGAGCGCTGGGGGCGCGGCACGGTCGACACCCTGCGACGTCGCGGCTGGACCAAGCACACCTGGTTCTCCATCACCAGCATGGTGCTCGGCTTCGCCGGCTTCCTCTACACGCTGGGCTGGCTGGCCACCTGGACCGGCGTCATCGCCCACACGGGCTTCGTCATGGACCCGGTCTGGCTGTGCCTGGTCGTCTTCTGGATCGCGTACGCCGCCTTCCGCACCCGCCACCTCGGCTGGAAGGGCGTCCTGGTCGACGTACTGATGCTGCCCGGTTTGGTCTTCTCCACCGTGCGCGCCTACTGGTTCGTCTCCTCGGTCGTGAAGTCGTACGTCACCCGCGTCTCCGCCTGGAAGTGACCCGCACCGTCGCACCAGTGCGTCCCCAGAACCTGATCCACCGAATGCACCTGATCCGACGCGACCGACAGGTCGCCGAGAGGAAACCGATCGTGAACTACCTCAGCGGTACCGGAACCGGAATCGTCGCCGGGAGTGCCTCACTCGCGGCCACCGGGGCCTCCTCCACCACTCACCTGATCATCGCGGCCAGCCTGACCCTGGTCTTCGGCGGAGTGACGACCTACGCGGCCGCCGTCCGCCGCCGACGCCGCGACGCCAGCGCGGCCGGCCACTGATCCGGAGACCGCCCGCTCGCGGTCATCTCACTCGCCTCCTTCTCCGCCCTCGCGAGCCCTGGAGCCGGCGCACTCTGTGCAAGTCGGTCGGGGGCACAGACACTGTGCGTCATGGACAACAGCGCTTTGTGGGTGGCCGTGCTGACCGCGGCCACGGCGGTGGTCGCCAGCTGGGTGACGAGCAGGGGCAACGCCCGAGCCGCTCGCATCCAGGCCCAAGCCGCCGCCGAAGCCGCGCACACCGCTCGGGAGCGCGAGGCCCGCAGAGCCACACAGCTGGATTTCATCGAGCAGGCCAATGAGATGGGGATCCTGTACCTCAGGATCCCCAAGTACTTCCAGGTGGAGAACCAAGAGGCGCGGGCGGCGTCGCTCACAGAGCTCCGCGATCAACTGCGGGACTCGTACAGGCCCTTCCTGCGTTCCCTGGCCGTCGTCTCGTTGGAATGCCACCCCGAGCCGATAGCGGCGGCGAAGGCTGTCCAGGCGGCATCCGGCGAAGCCTACGGCCGCCTCGTCGTCGTCGAGAGAGACATACGCGAGGTCGAGAACTTTCGCCGAGCCGTCGACGCTTACCTGGCCTCAATCGACTCGTTCATCGAAGTAGCACGTCAAGCCGAGCGTGGGACATAGATACCAAGCCACGAACTCACAGCTTGGGAAGTCCGGGCGGCAACACCGGCACGAAGTCGCGATGGCTGCGGTGGTCCGCCGCCCGGTTTCCCGCGGAGTTAGTGTCTGTCGGATGGATGCAGACAATGCGGACGATTCGGACCGGCGGTGGACGCGGTCGATGCCCGAGGCCTATGAACGCCACCTGGTGCCGGTCTTCTTCCGCCCCTTCGCCGCCGACCTGGCCGCCAGGGCGGCAGCGCTGCGGCCCCGTACGATCCTGGAACTCGCCGCCGGAACCGGGGCGTTGACCTCGGCCCTGCTCGCCGCGGTGCCCACGGCCTCGGTGGTGGCGCCCGACCTCAACGAAGCGATGGTCACCGCGGACCTCATGGCCGCCGGACTGGCCCTGGCCACCACGGAGGGAGTCACGCTGGAAAGCGTTGCGGAGTCGGCGGCCTCCATCGCCACCGGGTTCCTCACGGGCACGCCGGTGAGCGCCGCAGTGCAGGCCCGCGAAGACGCGCAGGCCCTCCGGTCCGCCGTCACACAGAAGATGACGGGCCGCCTCGGCACCGGCCCTGTGACGGCGCCGATGACCGCGACCGTCTACACAGCGCACCAGTAGGCATGGACGCCTGTCTGGCGGTGGCGATGTGTTCGAAGTCCCGGGCCCTGCCGTGCGGTCCGTTCCGGGTGAGGAACTCCTGGACCTGCCCTGCCACTTGATCAGGGCCTCGTCACTTCGCCTGCTTCACCGGACACTTCGGCCGTGCCGGCCGTGCGGCTCACTCGGTGCCGGCGGGACGGTGGGCATCGGCGCCCGGGAAGAGGGCTGCGGCCACGTGCCTGGTGTCGGCGTATTCGATGACGGAGGCGATCTTGCCGTCGCGGATCGTATAGATGCCGATGCAGCGATTGTCGTAGGTGCCGCCGTACACGGTCGTGGCCTTGGAGGTCCATTCGGCCACCACGCGGTCGTTCTCGGCGATCGTGCTGACCAGTTCGATCTCCATGGTGCCGGGGACCAGTACCGGTCCCATGCTGCCGAGGAACTCGTTGATGATCTCGTCGCGGCCGTGCCACACCTTGGAGATGGGCAGGTCGCCCGGGTAGTGCCAGGTGGCGTCTTCGGAGAAGCTGTCGTGGATGACGTCGGCGTCGCCGTCGCGGACGGCCTCGACGTAGCGGATGACGACGGCCCTGGGGTCGCTGGTGGCCATGGTTGTGCTCCTTCGGTTCTTCTTTGCGGTTCTTCTTGCGCCCGGTTGTCCGGGAGTGGATCAGGACAGGGTGAGGACGGCCTTGCCGCGGATACGGCGGTCGCGCAGGTCGGTGAGGGTGGTCGCGGTGTCGGCCCAGTCCGTGACGCGGCCGATCTCGGGGTGCAGGCGGTCTTCGGCGGTCAGTCGGACGAGCGCCGTCAGGTCGTTGTCGAGGCGGCTGTCCGCGTCGAGGTAGTGGAAATGGCGGACGACAGCCGATTCGGGTCCGGCGAAGAAGTCGAAGAAGTCGAGCCTCGCCGGTGTGCGGCTGGCCTGCCCGAACCAGATCAGCGTGCCGCGCCTGGCGAGCCGCGCGAGTGCGAGGGAGAGAGTCTCTCCGCCGGTCGACTCCAGCACGACGTCGTAAGGACCTTGAGCCACGGTGACGTTCTGGACGATCTCGGTGGCGCCGAGTTCGGTGAGCCGGGCGCCGCGATCGACGTTCCTGGTCACAGCGGTGACCTGGGCCCCGGCGGCGGCCGCGAGTTCCGTGACGAAGTGGCCCACGCCTCCGGAGGCACCGGTGAGCAGGATCCGCCGTCCCAGCACCGGTCCGGCAGCGCGCAGCAGCCGCAGCGCGGTGAGCCCGGCCAGCGGCAGCGCCGCGCCCTGCAGCACGGAGACGTTGTCCGGCAGCTCGGCGAGCGCGTCGGTCGGCACAGCCACGTACTCTGCCCAGCCGCCTTCCATGGGGTGGCCGACGACCCGGGTGACCCCGGACGGTCCGCTGCCGTCGGCGGCCGACTGCACCACCAGCCCCGCGATGTCCTTGCCCGGGCGATCTCCGGAGGCGGGCTTTTCCAGCTTGAACGTCTCACCCCGGTTGACCGAGAACGCTTCGACCTTCACCAGAGCCTCGTCGGGGCGTGGTGTCGGCTCCGGGACATCGGCGAGCACGACCGGCTCGTCGGGATCTCCGGTCGGTATGAAGGCCTTCATAGTGGTCGTCTCCTCGGTGGTCCTCGGCGGTCCTCGGTGGTGTCTTCTGGGACCATCCGACCCGGTGGAGGGGCGGCTCTGCCAACAACGAAGCTTCCTGGCCGACAACTTGGGGTTGTCGCATATGGTCAGCAGCATGGACCTCGACCTCGCGCTGGTCCGGGCGTTTGTCGCGACCGCCCGGACGTTGCACTTCGGGCGGGCCGCCGACGAGTTGAACACCAGCCAGCAGGCGCTGTCCAAGCGCATCGCGCGGCTGGAGAAGCTGCTGGCGGTGCGGTTGTTCGAGCGCCAGGGCGGCATCCGGCTGACCGAGGCGGGGGAGCGGTTCCTGCCGGCCGCGCGTGAGGCGCTGGTGGCGGGCGAGCGCGCGATTGCGGCGGTGACGGGCGCCGGTCCGGTCGTACGGATCGACACATGGGGGCATCTGTACGCGCCGATGCGCACTGTTGCCGACGCGGTTCAGGATCTAGGCCCGGTGCGGTGGGAGCCGAGCCCGGGACGTGACTGGTCGTCAGTCGCGGGGGCGTTGCTGCGCGGAGACACGGACCTGGGATTCGGCCGGGTGCACCCACTGCCCGACGGCCGGGACGCAGGACTCACCCAGCGGCTGGTGCGGCTGGAACCCGTCGATGCGGTGGTCAGCCCCTCTCACCCGCTGGCCGGCGCCCACGCACTGCGCCCGGCCGACCTGCGCGACAGCGTGTTGTGGTGCCCGGCCGAACTGAGTCGGCTGGACTTCCTGCGCCGCTTCGCCGACGAATTCCGGATCACTCGACGGCACGATGGCCCCAATCTGGGCCTGGACCACCTTGTGCAGCACCTCCGCACCGAGCCCGACGGCTTCACCCTCTTCCCCGCCGACGCGCCGCTGCCGGACCACACGGGCCTGCGCTGCATACCGCTCGTCGAGCCGACACCGCTGTATGCGTGGTCGCTGTCCTGGCGCGAGTCCTCCCGCCATCCCTTGCTCGACACCTTGCTACGAGGCTTCACCGAGGCCGGCCGTGGCCGACGCTGGTTGGACTACTCGCCGCAGCGTGACTGGCTCCCCGACATCGACCATCCGAAACTCACGGGCCTGCAGACAGAAAAGAACCCCCGGGGCCATGACCTGGGGGTTCGAAGTGGAGCGGGTGACGAGAATGGAACTCGCACTCTCAGCTTGGGAAGCGATGGCGCTTGGGGAGCCGGATAGCCTCTGAACTGGGCATACGTGCTCTGGTGTGGCGCCCGGGTGCGCATGACTCCTGAGGTGTCATGCAGGACCACGCTCCGCTGCAGCGGAACCCGCTCCGTGCGGAGCGAGTTCACCGGTGCCGCCGGGTCGGCCATGCCGAAGGAGATGCCGAACAGCAGCTTGAGCTCCGCGGGGATACCCAGAAACTCGCGGACGGCGTCGGCGTAGACGCCGAGTACGGTCTGCGGGATGCCTGCCAGCCCCCTGGCCGCCAGTGAGAGCAGGAAGTTCTGCGCATACATGCCGATGTCGCGCGCCGTCCGTACCCCGTCTCCGAGCGTCGGCATGAACAGGAAGGCGGCATGGGGAGCGCCGTAGAACTCCAGGTTCTCGCGGACCGCCGCCCTCCTGCCGTCCCGGTCCGAGCGCTCGCCCCCCGGGCCTGGTAGACACTCGCACCCAAGGCCCGCGACCGCTCGACGTAGATGCCCTCCTCGCCGTAGCCATCGGTGAAATCCTGCGAGATCCGCCCTTCCTCCTCGGCCCGGAGCAGCTCTTGGCCCAGGGCGTTCCGCGCCGCACCCGAGACGACGTGCACGGTCCATGGCTGGGTGTTGCTGTTCGAGGGGGCCGTCTGTGCGTCTTCCAGCACGCCGATGATGTCCGAAGGGGACAGTGCGGTAGGCAGGAACCGCCGGGGGGAGCGTGCGATGTCGGTGAAGGGTGATGCGGTGCCGTGCAAGGCGATTCCGCTCCGCGGCGCGCAGTCACCGCCACGACGGCCGCGGCAGAGCGCGGTACGGCACGCCATGCGACGAGGCCGCTGACGTAAGGGCCGGGCGCGGGACGCACCCTTAGCGGGCGGGTACCGGCAGGCATGCGGATGCTCGCAGGCGGCGGCGTGCCGAGGCCGCAGGTCGCAGCGCGGAGGACTGTGCGCTCTTCGTGTTCGTCTTGTGTGTTCGTGGGCTGCGGGCGCTGCCGCTCTCGTGCCGTCGCGTGCACGAGAGCCGCGTCGGGTGACTCAGCGGTGCGCGGCGCGGTTCATCTCGACGACGTCGTCGACGGTGGGGTTGGCCGGGAGGGCGGCGAAGCGTTCCGGGAGGCTGTCGCGGATGGCCGCGTCCTTGGCGCGGTCGGCCGCGGCCAGGGCCGCGGGCAGTTCGTCGAGGGTCAGTTCGGTGCAGTAGGCGGGGCTGTTCGGCTGCTGGCGCCAGGAGTTGGCCAGCGTGCCGGTGTCGTAGGGGTCGAAGCCGGTGTCGTCCACCAGGCTCATGGCCACCTTCCGCGCCTCCTCGGAGTCGCCGGCGACGGGGATGGCGAGGCGGCCGGGTGTTCCGGCCGGGACGCCCTTGGTCCGCTGGGTTTCGGCCAGCGCGGCGTTCCACGCCTTGACCACGGGGCGGCCGAGCAGCTCGGCGGTGTACACGCTCTCCACCTGGCCGTTGTCCACCGCCTCGACCGGCTCGCTGAGCATGCCGGGGTAGTAGTTCGCGGTGTCGATGACCACCGTCTCGTCGGGCAACGACGCGAACAGGTCCGCCAGCTGGCCCGCCACCCCGAAGGGGATCGACAGGACGATGACGTCCCGGCCCTGGACGGCGTCGGCGAGGTCTGCCGCGCGGGCTCCGGACTCCAGCACCTCCGCCCGGACGGCCTCGGGGCCGCGGGCGTCGGCCACCTGGACGTCGTGACCGGCCGCGCTGAGCTTGGCAGCGAGGTTCCCGCCGATGGCTCCGGCGCCTATGACAGTAATTTTCATGATTTGTTCCTTAGGGGGTCATGCCGCCGCTGAGGGCAGCGCGATGTGATGGATGGGTGGTGGTGCGCCCCGGCGTTGCGGGGGCGGAGCGGGGTGCCTGGCGATTTACGCCTGGGTGTCCTGCTGGAGGTAGCCACTCGCGATGAGCGTGCGGAGCCGGTCGAGCGGCTCCTCTTCGGTGCCGGTGCCCTTGATCCAGGCAACGGAACAGGCCGCGAGGAACAGGTCGTGCCCCCGCACCGACGCGCGCACGCGCCCCGCGAGCTGGGCGGCTCGCACGTACTGATCGGTGGCGGTGATGAGGATGTCGCAGGGGATGGTGAGGGGGTTGTCCGGCTCCTGTGCCCTGGCCGCGGCCATGAGCGGGTCCGGCAGTCCGCTGAAGGCGCTGAAGTACTCCTCCATCGCGCGCAGCCACTGCTCCAGCGCCTCGGCCGGGTCACCGAGTTGCTCGATGTCCGCCTGGCGGGCCACGAGTTCCTCGGAGCGTGTCTGCAGCACCGCCGCCAGCAGTGCCTCCCGGGTGGGGAAGTGGCGGTACAGGGTGGCGGGCCCGACGCCGGCCTCCTTGGCCACCGCCTCAAGGGAGGTGCCGACTCCGTGCTGCAGGAAGTGACGCTGCGCGGTTTCCAGAAGGGCCGCTCGGTTGCGCTGAACATCAGCGCGGGGCTTGCGTCCCCGCTGTTCATCGGCGCTCATGCGCCCTCCTGCCTGCCGTGACCCTGCGGCCACATCAAAACGGATGCTGCCTCCGTATGTATTCGAGAGTAAAACGGAGGCAGCATCCGGTCAAACCGGCGGCCCAACGACTCAGCCCCGACAGCACAGGGGCCCGACACGTCTGGCCACAGAGCGCAGGTCAATAGCCGTACGGGGGTGGGCGGACGCGGTGCCGCGCTGTCGGTCCCGACGACTTCCGGTGTCCTGGACCGTGGCCCGCATGCATCACTGGTGCCCCTGACAGGGCTGCCGCGCGTCACCCCGGGACGCCTCATCCCGTGCCGAGCCTTGATCCGTCCCCCGGCCCAGGACGTCAGGGGTGAGCTGCTGGTGCCCTATGACGGAGAGCAGTTCGAGCTTGCTGTGGCTCTCCGTGCCGGGGCGAGTGGTCAGCACCACCAGAGTCTGGGCGCGGTTCTCGGTGTACAGGAGCTGGGCGTCGACGTCGATGCGGCCGAGTTCGGGATGGAGGACGGTCTTGCAGTCGTCGTAGCGTTGCGCGACCTCCTGA
Organism: Streptomyces sp. NPDC050508; assembly: GCF_040655155.1. Lineage (NCBI taxonomy): Bacteria > Bacillati > Actinomycetota > Actinomycetes > Kitasatosporales > Streptomycetaceae > Streptomyces > Streptomyces sp. NPDC050508. Next base: position 291,842 of record NZ_JBFAJJ010000002.1, on the reverse strand, counting down.
AGTTCCCACATGCGGACGAACTCGGGGCTGCGTTCCTGGAGTTCGGCGAGGATCAGGGCGGCCCGGGGGGTGTCGCTGCCGGCCGTCAGCGCGGCCCGCAGGCGCGCTGCCTGGGCACGGCCGTGGCGTTCGTGGGTCTCCTCGGGAACCATCAGACGCTCGGCCGGGTCCATGAACCAGCGGTAGTAGCCGCTGCGGGCCAGACCGGTGTGGCGGGTCTGGTCGCCGAGCAGCGCGACGGCCACGGGGTTCATGGCGAGGGTGTCGAACAGGTCGGTCTGCACCATGGCCGGGGAGTCGTCCAGACGGTCCAGGACCCGCATCAGGGTCGGACTGACATGTTCGGAGCGGTGGAAGCGGGCCGGGGCGTTGTGGCCGATGAGCACGAAGAGATGGTCGCGTTCGTCCAGGGTCAGCCGCAGTGCCCGGGCGAGTGCCGCGGTGATCTGGACGGAGGGCTGTGGGGCGCGCTGCTGTTCCAGCCGGGCGTAGTAGTCGGTGGACATGCCGGCGAGCTGGGCGACCTCCTCGCGGCGCAGCCCCTGTGTACGCCTGCGCGGCCCCTCGACCAGCCCCACGTCGCGGGGCCGCAGCGTCTCACGCCGGTGGCGCAGGAATTCCGCCAAGTCCTTCTTGTCCATGCCCCCATCCTCGCCGCATCCCGCCCGGCTATCCAGAGACCGCCGATCCATGGCTGAGCACCCCCTCCCATCCGCGCAAAGCCGCTCGAACGGCCGACGCCGATGGCGCTCGCGGCGAGACATCCCGATGGTCACCCGACCTGCATGACCCGCCGGGAAATGCGCCGACCGTCGGCGGCGCACCGCAGGCCGACGGCAGGGAAGACGGCCCGCCACGACGGTCCCCCCGTCGAGGACGCCCGACGCCTTGGACGGGCCCCGGGCCTCGCCGCTCGGCCTGGCCGCCGCGACGATGTTCGCCGTGTCGGACGGGCGCTCGCGTGTCTCTCGGCGTTCAGGACGGAGCCGGTCGCCTTCCGTGGGACGACCGGGGCGAAGCCGAAGCCGCTTCCCTGCCGTTCCGCGTCTTCGGTGAGGACCACCCGAGGCGGGTCCAGCTCGCGTTCGTCCCTGATGTGGCCCCACAGGGCCTGCCCGCGTGCTGTTGTTCCGCGTCGGTCTTTCAGGTCGGTCAGCTGCCGCTGATCATGGCGAGGACGTCGTCGTAGGAGCCGTTGGCCTGCGCGTCGCGGATGAACCCGGCGCGCTCGACGACAAGCTCCTTCGCGTCGGGCTTCTCGCGCAGCAGGTCGAGGGTCTCGGTGAGGAAGTCGTCCAGCGGCATGGACTGGTCGCTGTCCTGCTGGCCCAGCAGGGTCGTTCGCACGCCCGGCGGGACCACCTCGATCACCTGGACGCCGGCGTCAGCACCTGCGAGCTGGATGCGCAGGCTCTCGGAGAAGGAGTGCAGCGCGGCCTTCGTCGCGCTGTAGGTCGGGGTGCTCGGGAACGGGACGAACGCCAGTGCGGAGGTGACGTTCATGACGACCGCGTCGTCCTTGCCCACCAGCAGGGGCAGGAAGGCGTACGTCATCCGGATCGTGCCGAGCAGATTGGTCGCGATGTGATCCTCGGCGACCGGGAGTTCGGCCGGGTCGAGGAGGTTTTCCAGCAGCATGATGCCGGCGTTGTTGACCAGGACGTTCAGTCCCGGGTGGCTCGCCGCCACGGTCTTACGGGCCTGGGCGATCGAGTCGGGGTCCGCGACGTCCAGGACGAGCCCGTCGATGCCCGGGTGCTCGGCCGTGATCTCGTCGAGGAGTTCCTTGCGCCGGCCGGCGACGACCACCTTGTTGCCGGCCTCGTGCAGACGTAGGGCCAGACCGAGGCCGATGCCCGAGGTTCCGCCGGTGATCAGGATCGTGTTGCCGGTCATCTTCATGGGGGTCTTGCTCCTTCGGTACGGCGGGCCGGTGAGCGCCCGCAGCTTCGACCGTAGGGACGCCCGCGCAGGGGCGGGAGAGGACGGTTTATCCATGGATCGGCGGTCTCTGCCTGGTGGAGTGGTCCCACCCAGCGGATCCGGTGGCGCTTCGGCGTCGCGGCATCCGAGGCCGGCTCTGGACGCGCCCACAATGGCTTCCCCTTCTGGCACAGGGAACTGAACGGTCCAGCCACTCGGGGGCCCAAGCCCGTCGGACAACCCGCACAGGTGCACATCCGCCAGGCCGATCCTGGTCGGACGTCCGTACGTCGCGTTGCCTGCTCAAGTGACATCGCGGAGGGCTTCGCACCATGTCTGACCAGCGGGCGCCTTCGGGGGATGTGGAGAGGGTGCCTGGTCCGAGACGACCCGCGAGGTGCGCCCCTTCCCCGGCTCTGCCTCCGGACGAGGGCTACACCGAGTCCCTCTCGGTCGCGCTGCCAGTCGCGAAGGTTCTGGGCGGCCTCGCGCACCGTGAGGTCAGAGCTGGAGGTGAGGAACTGAGTCATGAGAGGACCCCTTCGAAGGTGTGGGTGACCGGTCCGCCGACCCAGTGAGGTGCGCGGCGACACGAGTCCGCGCAGGGTGGCGATGACGACGGCAGCGACGGTTCCGCTCCCGCACGACAGGGTTTCCGCCTCGACGCCGCGTTCGTAGGTGCGGATCTTCAGCGCTTGGTTTCCGGCGGCCTGTACGAAGTTGACGTTCGTCCCCAGCGGGGCCAGGTCCGGGTGGTGGTGGATGAGGCGTCCGACGAGTACCGCGTCGATGGCGTTCACGTCGTCCACGATGGCGACGACGTGTTCGGTGCCGGTGGCGTCGGCGCCAAGCGACCGGAGATCTACATCGACGGCGACCGCGTCGTGAAACAGCCACCGCTCGTCGCCGAGCGCCGTCGGCTCGGTGGACCTGGCGGGAGCACCGAACGTGACTACTTGCCATCGACCCACGACCTCCGTATGGTCGTACGAACGTAAGACATACGAACGTAAGTCAATCTAAAGGAGTCCGTGATGGCGACAACTCGGCCGGTGGCGCTCGTGACAGGGGCCTCGTCAGGGATCGGCAAGGAGACGGCCCGCGCCTTCGTGGCGGCAGGTTTCGAGGTGATCGGAACCGGCCGCAAGACCTCCGGACTCACCCCGCCCGCCGGGGTGACATACCTCGATCTCGACGTGGCCAGTGACGACTCGGCCACCGCCGTGGTGGGAAAGGTGATCGACCGGTTCGGACGCATCGACGTCCTGGTCAACAACGCGGGCATCGGCTCGGCGGGCGCGGTCGAGGAGAACTCCGTCGCCCAGGCCCAGAACGTCCTGAACGTCAACGTCCTCGGCGTCATCCGTATGACGAAGGCCGTCCTGCCGCACATGCGCGCCCGTGGTGGCGGACGCGTCATCAACATCTCGTCCGTCCTGGGCCTGATCCCCCAGCCCTACATGGCGCTCTACGTCGCCGCGAAACACGCCGTCGAGGGCTACTCCGAGTCCCTGGACCACGAAGTCCGCGAACACGGCATCCGCGTCCTCCTCGTCGAACCCGCCTTTACCAAGACCAGCTTCGACACCAACGCCGCACAGCCCGACACCCCGCTGCCTCTGTACGCGGAGCGACGGCGCGTCTTCGACGAGGTGATCGCGGATGCGATGAAGGCCGGCGACGACCCCGCGGTGGTCGCCAAGGTGATCGTCACGGCGGCCACCGACAAGAAGCCGAAGCTGCGCTACGCCGCAGGCCCCCTCGCCACGCGCATGAGGACGCTGCGCCGCTTCGCCCCCGCCATCACCTTCGACAAAGGCATCCGCAAATTCAACCGGATGCCCGCCTGACATCCCGGTCCGGCTTCAGGGGCGCCGATTCCGCCTGGATGTCGCCGGTGGACCCGACATCACCGGCTTCCCTGATGTCGCCGAAAGTCCATTGATCAGTCACTCGTTGATGTGCCGAGGAGAGTCATGCAGCAGCAACGGCAGCAAACGGCCCGGCGCAGTGCACCGAGCACACGGCGTTTTCTTAAGAGGAACGTCGGCATCGCGCTGGCGGTCACCGCGACGGCGGCCGTCCTGGTGTCGGCGCCGTCCGCGTCCGCGTGGACGGGACACTCGTACAGCAGGTCCGTTGTCACCGACGTACGGACCGCGGCGAAGTTCGACTTCGCCGCCGGCGAGATCCCCGAGAACATCACCGTCAACCCCGACGGCTCGGTGACCCTGTCCCTGCTCGGCAGTTGCGCGGTGTGCGAGCGCACGCACGGGCCGGAGTTGATGCGTATCTCCGCGTCCGGACAGCGCACGGTGCTCGCCACCGGGCAGGTGGGTGAGGCGATCAGCGGCAACACCCGTGGCAGTGACGGCACCGTCTACTACAGCGTGTGGGCCCCGGGCAACGCGGCCAGGAACGGCGTGTACAGGCTGCTTGCGGACGGGACCCCTCAGCGCATCGCCGCCCTGCCCGCCGACGCGGGCCCCAACGGGCTGGCCATCGACCCGACAGGACGCACCCTCTACATCGCCGACAGCCTCAAGGGCATCATCTGGTCCGTCCCGACCGCGGGCGGACCGGCGACCCCGTGGCTGACCGACGCCGCTCTCGCGCCGGTACCGACCGAAGCCCTGCCGATCGGCGCCAACGGGCTCCGCTTCCACAACGGCGCCCTGTGGATCAGCAACTTCAACAAGGGAACACTGCTGCGGGTACCGGTCACCGGCACCGGCACGGCCGGCCCCATCCACCTCGTCACGGGCGGCCTGCCCAACATCGACGACCTCAGCTTCCTGGCCCCCCGCTCCGACGTGGTGTTCGCGGCGCAGAACGGCTCCTCCTCGCAGAACGGTCCGGACAGGGTCGTGGTGATCTACCCGAACGGCACCTCCAAGGCCGTTCTGACCAGCGCGGACGGTCTTGCCTCGCCCTCCGCAACCGCGGTTCGCGGCGACCGGCTGTACATCACCGACGGCGGCGTCCCCGAGCCCCACGACCCGAAACTCCAGACAGCGAGGATCAACTTCGCTGCTCTCCTTGCCCACGCGGCACACTGACTCGACCAGGGCGGTATCCGGAGCGCAAGCGCTGGCCGCGATGGAGGAACGCCTCGTGCGGTACACGAAAGAACACAAGCAGGAGACAAGGCGGCGGATCGTCGAGACGGCCGGTCGCCGGCTCAAGCGGGACGGCATCGACGGCTCCGGAGTCGCCACGCTCATGAAGGACGCGGGGCTGACCAACGGCACCTTCTACGCCTACTTCGCGTCCAAGGACGAACTCGTCGCCACCGCGGTCGCCGACCAGATGCGCGCACAGCACGAGAGCATCGTCGCGCAGGCGGCGCCCGGCCGTGCCGGACTCGAACAGTTGATTCGCTGGTACTTCTCCACCGAGCAGCGCGACAACGTCGAGGACGGCTGCCCCAACGCCGCCCTGCTCGACGAGATCGGGCGCTCCACGGATCCCACCAGGCAGGCGTACACCGACGGCGCGCTGGTCCTCATCGACGGCTTCGCCGCCCGCCTGGCACCCCACGATCCGCCGTCGGCACGTCTGAAGGCACTCAGCCTCCTCGGCATGATGGCCGGGACGCTTCAGCTCTCCCGCGCCCTGACCGACCGGCAACTCGCCGACCAACTCCTCGAACAGGGCATCCACAACGCCCTCGCACTACTGGATGCTGAGCAGCACGACTGAGACGCCATCCGCGTGTCGATCACGGGGCTGGTCGGCTCGAAAAGGGGTTCGGCGGGTCCCTCGACAACCGCATCCGCTTCGCCGTCGAGGTCGCCGCCGCTCCGGCAGCCGAGATCGGCGGCGACGAACTCCCGCACACCCTCCGCAAGTTGTGGTCGAACACCGTGCTTCCCAACCGGGCCGACCCCGACCACCCCACCCACCTGAAAAAACCCGGCGATACCGGTCCTTGCGGGCCGGTATGCCCAAACGACCCCCTGGAGGTACCACATGTCCGAGCACGCTGCAGTTGAACTGAGCCCGGAAGCAAGCCAGTTCGCGGAATGGTTGGCCACAGGGGCGAATCCCCCGTCCGAGCTGGACGCGGCGCGCATCCAGGCGGAGCAGGTCCATCTCGCGGCCCGTGAGCCGGAAGGGGTCACCTATCGGGAGGTGGACGCGGGTGGCGTGCCGGGAATCTGGTGCGAACCCGTCGACGCCAACACCGACTACGTCCTCCTGCACTCTCACGCCGGGGGCTCCGTGCTGGCGTCAGCACACGTCGACCGAAAGCTCGCCGGCCATATCGCCAAGGCTGCCGGGGCCCCCGTACTGGTCCTGGACTTCCGGCGGGCACCGGAACACAAGTACCCGGCTCAGGTGGACGACGCGGAGGCGGCTTTCAACTGGCTGCTCTCCGAAGGGTACGAGCCGGGAAACATCATCACGATCGGCCACTCGATCGGCGGGTTCATCGCGGTCGCCCTGGCGCTTCGCCTCCGCGACAAGAAGCAGCCGCTGCCCGGCGCCGTCGTGTCGATCTCGCCCTGGTGCGACCTCGAGATCGCCAACGAGACCATCACGGCCAACGCCGGGACGGACAAGATCCTCAGCAAGGGTCTGCTGGAGTTCTTCCGTGACGCCTGGATCGGCGGCACGGGCATCGAGTTCACGGACACCCGGATCAATCTGAACCGGGCGGACTTGAGCGGTCTCCCCCCGACCCTCGTCTCCTGGGGAACGTACGAGGTCCTGGCCGGCGAGGACGAGGAGTTCGCCGCCCGCGTCAAGGACGCCGGAATCGACACGGCGACCGTGGTGGTCCCCGGAGGCCAGCACTCCTACGTCTACGGTGCCGGCCGGATTCCGGAGACCGACGTAGCCATCGCACGGATCGGCGCGTGGGTCCGGGAGAAGGCGAAGATCTGACCGAGAGAGGGGCCTGCCGTGCACACGGCAGGCCCCTCGCATGTTGCGGCCTTCACCTTCCTGATCAACAACGCGGGGTCGCCCATGATCTGCCGACCGTAATATTATGTTCGTCAGGCCATCGATTAGGATGGAGTGCGTCGCAATGGCCCCGCGAAGCGAATGGAGGAACCCTGTGGCGCGCTACGCCAAGGAGCACAAGCAGGTGACGCGGCAACGGATCATCGAGACGGCCGGCCATCGGTTCAAGCAGGACGGCATCGACGGTTCGGGCATCTCCACGCTGATGTCGGACGCCGGGCTCACCAACGGGGCCTTCTATGCCCACTTCGCGTCCAAGGACGACCTCGTTGCCCATGTCGTGGCCGACGAGCTGCGCACGCAGGTCGCGAAGTACGGCACTCTGCGGCCCGGCCGCCCAGGACTTGAGGACCTCGTTCGCGAGTACCTGTCGGCCGAGCACCGGGACCACCCCGGCGTCGGATGCCCGTCCGCCGCCCTGCTCGACGAGATCGGCCGCTGCGGAGACGGGACCAAGCAGGTCTACACCGACGGCGCGCGGGACATCCTGGACGAGGTCGCCGCCCGCCTGGCACCTGAGGATCCGCAGTCCGCCCGCGGCAAGGCCATCGGGCTCTTCACCATGTTGGTGGGGGCGTTGCAACTGTCCCGCGCTCTCTCCGACCGCAAGTTCGCCGATGAGGTCCTTGAACGGGGAATCGAGAACGCCCTCGCCTTCATGCGCTGAGGGGGACATGGCCAACGGCGCCAGCTCCAGGGCGTGGGGGTCGTCCGATGCGTAGGACCCCGTCAGCAGAACAGCCATCACTACGGGTGGCGGCTACCTGGACGACACCGGCCTGGTCATCGAGCACCGTCGTGAGCGTGGCCAGGCCGAACTGCCGACTCGGAGGGGCGAACACAACCGCTCACACCGCAAAGCCCGCTCCCGCGCCAAGCACGCCTTCGCCGGGCGACCGGGGGGACTCAGGTCAGCAACTCCGATCAGGTGGTTCGAGCCGCTCGCCCCAAGTGCGTCACGGCTCGACGGACGACCATGCTTCGCGCCTACTGCCGTTCGAGGAACGCGAGAGCCGTCTCCACGAACTCCCGGTGGAACTGGAAGATGCCGCCATGACCGGCGTCGGGGTAGAGCACCAACTCGCTGTTCGGCAGCCGTCGCGCCAGGTCGGCCGAGTTCTTCGAGAACCATCCTGTCGCTCTCGCCGTTTGCGACGAGCACGGGCTGGTGGATGACGGAGAGATCCTGGGGCCGCTCCAGCCCCCAGCGGTGAATGGCCTTCAGTTGGGCGCCGTACGACGTGAGGGAGATCGCCTTGTCCCGGTCGTGGGTGCGCTCCTTCAGGCGGGCCAGGAACTCCTTCCCGGCCCGGCGCCCGTTGGCGGTGCGGGTGAAGAAGAGGAACTGCTTCGGGTCCTGAAGGGTGAGCAGTCCTCGGACGGTGTCGAGATGGGACAACCGGGTCACGTTCTTGATGCCCTCGCCGCCCGCGGGACCGGTCCCCGTGAGGATCAGCTTGCGGACGAGGTCCGGGTCGGTCTGCACGATCACCTGAGCGACCATGCCGCCCATCGAGAAGCCGTGGAGATCGACGTACTTGAGCCCGAGCGCCCGGATGAACGTGACGGCATCCTTCGCCATCGCCTCGATGGTGCGCGGCGTCGAACCGGTGGAAGCGCCGACCCCTTTGTTGTCGAACGCGATGACCCTGCGCCGGGCGGCGATGCCGTCGACGACCCGGGGGTCCCAGTTGTCGAGGACCGCGGCGAGATGGGTGAGAAAGACCACCGGGACGTCGGACGGGGGACCGAGCTCGCGGTAGGCGAAGGTCACTCCCTCGGCGGTGAGGGTGCGGGTCGGCACGTTCTGGTACGACGTCACCACGTCGCCTCGTACTTCTTGTGAGTCGTTCACGGTCGTGCCCTTCGGCGTGGGGGTTCCTGCGAGCGCGTGCAGACCCCTCTCTCAGGGAAGGGTGCGTAGAGCAGTCACCCGCGTCTCCCGGCTGCGGCTGCAGCCTGCGGAGTCGACGGTCAAAGACGGTGGGCGTCGGAACTCTGAGTGGTCGAGCGCCGCAGCATCGCGTCGATAATTAAAGTATGACCGTACTTCTATGCGCCTGCAAGTCGGCGGGCTCGATGAGATGACGTCATGTTCGGACCTCGGTCCGCATCGAGACGCCCGGCGCCTACGCCATGACGGCCGGGACGCTACGACTCTCCCGCCCCCTCGTCGGCGGGCATCGCTTCGGTGACCTCCTCGCGCCGGGCATCCGCAACGCCCTCGTACCGCTGGGCGCCCACCGTGTCCACGAGCGCCTCCGTGAGGCTTCGAAGGCGATGACCCGGCGGCGGTCGGGTCTCACCCTCAGGTCCCGCGTCCGCCGCGAGTGTGGCGCCCTCGGGAGGGGCGGGTCCACTTGCGACCCACCGGTCGACCACTTAGAATTACGAGCATAATTTAATTGGCGGGGCATCCCGGAAGGTCCTGCCAACGGGGTACAGGTCGGGCGCCACGCCCGGCGCGCCTCATGCGTGATCGGCACCAGGGCGCTCGCCCCCTTCACCAATAGGCGGGGTCGGAAGTCCCCATTGAGACCCGTCGCGCCGAAGAACGCGTACTACCAAAAATCACCAAGCATCCAACGAAGCGAAGTCCGGAATGAATAGCACCCCGTCCGCTTGCGGGCGAGATGAGGAGCCGACGATGAGGGCCTTCACGGTAGAGCGCTACGGCGACAAGGCCGGCGTGCGTGTCGGCGATGTGCCGGACCCGGAGGTGGGCGCGGAGGACGTGCTGGTCCGGATCCACGCCGCGAGCGTCAACCCGCTCGACAGCATGATCCGGGACGGGGAGATGAAGGCGATCCTGCCGTACAAGGTCCCGTTCGTCCTGGGCAACGACCTGGCCGGGGTGGTGGTCGAAGTGGGTGCGGCCGTCACGCGGTTCGCGGTGGGCGACGAGGTCTTCGCGCGGCCCGACAAGGACCGGATCGGCACGTTCGCCGAACTCATCGCGGTGCACCAGGACGACGTGGCGATCAAGCCGGCCACCCTGACCATGGAGGAGGCGGCGTCCCTTCCCCTGGTCGCCCTGACCTCATGGCAGGTGCTGGTCGAGCGGGCGCACATCCAGCCGGGCCAGAAGGTCCTCATCCACGCGGGTTCCGGCGGCCTGGGCACCATCGCCATCCAGCTGGCGAAGGAGCTGGGTGCGCACGTGGCGACCACCACGAGCACGGCCAACGTCGAGCTGGTGGAGCGTCTGGGCGCGGACGTCGTCGTCGACTACAAGAAGCAGGCGTTCGAGACGGTGCTGCACGACTATGACGTCGTCCTGGACTCGCTCGGCGGCGAGACGCTGAAGAAGTCCCTGGACGTACTCAAGCCCGGCGGGAAGGTCATCAGTGTCGCGGGCCCGCCCGACGCCGCTTTCGCCAGGGAGCTGGGAGCGAATCCGATCGTCCGGCTGGTGATGTCCGCGCTGAGTTTCCGGATCCGGCGAAGCGCCCGGCGTCACAACGTGACGTACTCGTTCCTGTTCATGAAGGCCGGCGGGGACCAGCTGCGCGAGCTCACCCATCTCATCGAGGCCGGCAGGATCCGACCCGTCGTCGACACGGTGTTCCCGTTCGAGTCGACCCGGGAAGCGCTGGAGTACGTCGAAGCAGGGCGCGCGAAGGCTGGCAAGGTCGTCGTCAAGATGCCGTGAGGGAACAGGACTGCCGCTCAGCCGGGACACGGGCCCGATCCACCGGCGGACAGTCGCGGTGGGCTGACGGGAACCAGGTTGGGCGCAACTGCCCCTTTGCGTAAGCGACTTCGCATCCAGGCGAACACCCTGTGACGCCTCCCACCTGCACTTAGGGCACGCGGAGGCACGCCACCCCCGAATTGGACTAGACAACAAAGAACCCCCGGGTCATCGACCTGGGGGTTTCACATGGAGCGGGTGACGAGAATCGAACTCGCACTCTCAGCTTGGGAAGCTGATGTTCTACCACTAAACTACACCCGCGCGTGACGCCGGTTGAGCCGGTGTCGAATGCCCGCTCACTCTACCTCATGCCTGGCCCCCGGCGCCGAAGCCCGTGGGGCCCGGTCGTGTTTCGGAGGGTGGACGGGGCTGCGGGGGGCCGGAGTTGGGGCGTACGGTGGGGGTGTGGAAGAGGGTCTGGGTGGGACCGGAGTGCCGCCTGGAGAGTCGTTCCTTTCATCCCGTAATGTGGCATTTGGCGTCAGGCGAGCAGCAGCCGGACGCGGCTCTTGGGGAAGGGACTCTGGGACTTGATGGACCACACCGTCGTCCGTTGTGCCGATGGGCACGTGTTCAGTACCGCTTCGTTCCCGATGCAGCAGGCCGAGCGCCTCGGCCCTGGTCGGCTCGTGCGATGTCCGAGGTGCGCGCGGCTCCGCAGCGTGGTGCCGGTGTCCTTGGAGAAGGAGAAGCAAGACCAGTAGGGCCAGCAGGAACAAATAGGGCCAGATAGGGCCGGTAGGGCCAGTACGCGGCAGTGTCTCAAGGCGCGCTGAGTCGTCACGATTGTGGTGGCTCGGCGCGCCTTGCGTATCCTCGGGGCGTGCTTCTCTCAGACAAGGACATCCGGGCCGAGATCGACGCCGGGCGGGTCCGGATCGATCCCTACGACGAATCCATGGTGCAGCCGTCCAGTGTCGACGTGCGCCTCGACCGCTACTTCCGGGTGTTCGAGAACCACCGCTACCCCCACATCGACCCGTCCGTCGAACAGGCGGATCTGACGCGACTGGTGGAGCCGGAGGGCGACGAGCCGTTCATCCTGCACCCCGGCGAGTTCGTGCTCGCCTCGACCTACGAGGTCGTATCGCTCCCCGACGACCTCGCCTCGCGGCTCGAAGGGAAGTCCTCCCTCGGCCGGCTCGGGCTCGTCACGCACTCCACCGCCGGGTTCATCGACCCCGGCTTCTCCGGGCACGTGACGCTGGAGCTGTCGAACCTCGCCACGCTCCCGATCAAGCTCTGGCCGGGCATGAAGATCGGCCAGCTGTGCATGTTCCAGCTCAGCTCGGCGGCCGAGTTCCCGTACGGGAGTGAGCGCTACGGCTCCCGTTACCAGGGGCAGCGCGGTCCGACCGCCTCCCGCTCCTTCCTCAACTTCCACCGGACCCAGGTGTGAGCATGAGCGACGCAGCCGTACGGGAGAACCTGACCTACGACGCGTTCGGCGGCGCCGTGCGCGAACTCGCGCAGACCATCGCCGACGACGGCTACGAGCCCGACGTCATCCTCAGCATCGCCCGCGGCGGGGTGTTCGTCGCCGGCGGTCTTGCCTACGCCCTCGACTGCAAGAACATCCACCTGGTCAACGTGGAGTTCTACACCGGAGTCGGCACCACGCTCGACATGCCGGTGATGCTCGCCCCCGTCCCGAACGCCATCGACTTCTCCTCCAAGAAGGTCCTGATCACCGACGACGTCGCCGACACCGGCAAGACGCTCAAGCTGGTCCGCGACTTCTGCCTGGACGCCGTCGCCGAAGTGCGCAGCGCGGTCATCTACGAGAAGTCGCAGTCGCTGGTGAAGTGCGAGTACGTGTGGAAGCGGACCGACGACTGGATCAACTTCCCGTGGTCCGTGGAACCTCCGGTCGTACGTCGCGCGGGGCAGATTCTCGACGCCTGAGCGAGGCGGCGGCTTCTACGACGAGGACGGGCTCCCGGTTCACACCGGGAGCCCGTCCTCGTCGTAGCCGAGAAGCCTCTAGAACGTGCCCAGCTTCACGATCGACAGCAGGGCGATCAGTTGGATCGACGACGCGGCCAGGGCCTTCGGCCAGGGGAGGTCGTGGGAGCGGCTGACCATCATGGTGAGGAGGGCGCCGGCCGCTACCCAGGTGGCCCAGCCGAGGGCCTGGACGAAGGTCGCGTTGCCGCTGAGGAACATGGCGAAGACCAGGCGGGGGGCGTCCGTGAGGGACATGATCAGCATCGACAGGCCCACCGTGGGCTGCCAGGCTCCGTCGCCGCCCAACTGGCGGGCCAGGGTGTGGGTGACCACGCCCAGGACGAAGGAGGAGAGGACCATCGCGACGGCCGTGATCAGGACGATCGGGACCGCGTTGGCCAGGGTGGCGTTTATCGCGTCCGCGCGGGCGCCGTCGAAACCGAAGACCGCGAGCAGGCCGTAGAGGAACGTCACGATCAGGGCGGGGCCCCACATCGCGTAGTCCCGCATCTGGAGGAAGGTCTGCTGGGGGGCGAGGACGACGCCTCTCAGCAGGTCCTTCCAGTGCAGGCGGGGGCCGACCGGGCCCGCGGGCGCCTGGGCCGAGCCCGCGCGGTACGTCCCGCCCTGGGTGTACGGGTCCTCACCTACGGAGAAGGCCTGGGTGCTGCCCGGGTTGTTCGCCGCGTACGGGTCCGGGGTGCCCTGGTGACCCGGGTGGCCCTGGGCGTATCCGCCGCTGTCGCCGAAGTACTCCGGCTCGTCGCCGTAGGCGCCGTTGCCGCCGTTCCCCTGGGACCACTGCCGGCCGCCACCTCCGTACTGCTGCTGCGGGTGCGGCTGCGGAGCCGCGGGGTAGCCGTAGGGCTGTCCCTGCGGTGCCGGGGGCGCCTGCTGCCCGTACGGAGGTTGTTGAGGGCGCGCTTGCGGGGCCCTGCCGTCCCGGCCGCCGCGTCCGATCCTGAATCCAGCCACGTCATCGAACGTACCTGGTTCCGGGGGGACACGTGCCGGGCCGGGGCTTTCGGGCGGGCCTTTGCTGCTGAGCTGTGACATCCCCTAAGGGGAGGGCGGGAGGGGCCTTAAGGGAGTGCTACGGAAGCATTCCGGCGCCGAGCCTCGGAGCGCCCGATGTCGGGACGCCGAGCGACGACGGGCCGTAGGCGACCGCGTTCTTCGAGGTCAGGCCGGTGGTGGTGCCGTGCAGGGTCCATACGGCGCCGTCTCCGCCGTTCTCTCCCATGGCGCCCACGGACAGGTCCGCGTGGCCGTCGCCGGTGAGGTCGGCGAGGTGGACGGCCGAACCGAAGTGGTCGTTGTCCTCGTTCGCGCCCGGGACGCCCGCCGTGTTCTGGCTGAAGGACTGGGCGCCGGAGGCGGTCAGGCCGGTGGACGAGCCGCGCAGGAGTGTGACGTTGCCGGTGAGGTCGGCCGAGCCGATCTTCTCGTAGTCCGCGGCGACGGCCGCGTCGGCGTATCCGTCGCCGTTCACGTCGCCGAGGGAGACCGACCAGCCGAAGCCGTCGTCCGTCTCGTCGGCGCCCGGGACGCCCGCCGTGTCCTGGTCGATCGTCCGGTCCGGCTCGGGGTCGACGCCCGTGGCGTGGCCGAGATGGGTGCTGACGGAACCGCCGAGGTTGCCGTCGACGGCGCCCCAGTACTCGCCGGTGACCACGTCGTCGTATCCGTCGCCGTTGATGTCGCCGACGGCCGCGACCTCGCTGATCTCGTCCAGTTCGGACTCGTGGGCAAGACCTGAGGAGGCGCCCCGGAACACCGTCGCGCCGTCGTAGGGGTAGGCACTGGTGGCGACGAGCTCGTCGGAGCCGTCGCCGTTCAGGTCGCCGGAGGCGAAGAACGTGACGCCACCGGAGCCGGACCGGATCGGCGCGGTCACCTTGTACTTCGACGCGGCGCCCGATGTCTTCGTGAAGCCGCCCCTGCTCACCCAGACGTCCGTGCCCGTGCTGCCCACCGCGAGGTCCGCCTTGTGGTCGCCGTTGAAGTCGCCGACGGCGAGGGACTGGCCGAAGGCGTCGTGGGCCGTGGGGGCGGGGTCGGCCGCCGTACGCCCGCCGGAGAGGCCGGAGGCGCCGCCCCAGACGATGATCGCGGTGCCGCCGTCGGTGTCGGTGCCGAGGTCCTCGCCGGGGGCGCCGATCACGAGGTCGGCGTATCCGTCGTTGTCGAGGTCGCCGGAGGCGAGGGCCGAGCCGAAGTGGTCGCCCTGTTCGGCGGAGCCGGGGATGCCGCCGGTGTTCTGGGTGAGGACCGTACGGCGGGAGGCGCTGATGCCGGACTTGGAGCCGTAGTTCACGACCACGGCACCGGCGGACGTCCTGCCGCCGACGGTCGCGGTGGGCGCCGCGGTCACCAGGTCGCGGTAGCCGTCGCCGTTGAAGTCGTCGGAGTACTTGGCGGTGGCCGCGGACGCGGGGGCGGTCAGGACGAGCGGGGTGAGGCCCGCGAGGAGGAGGGCGGAGGCCAGGGCGGTGGAAGTGGGCCGACTGGGCAAGGGAGTTGGCTCCAGGGGGAGGAGGGGAGAGATGAGGGAGGGAGTGGGGGAGGGGAGTGGTCGGGCCCATGACGGGGTGTCATGGGCCCGGAACTGGAGGGGAGTTGAGTGCTAGTCGGCGAACAGGGCGCCGAACTGCGGTGTGCCGGACGTCGAGACGCCCGAGGTGCTCGGGGAGATCGTGCGGGAGCCGGTGGTGGTGATCTTCGTGCCGTTGGAGGGGAGGTAGGTCACCGCACCGTTGGCGTCGTTCTCGTACGAGCCGACGAGCAGGTCGGCCCTGCCGTCGCCGTTGACGTCGTCGAGCTTGACGTCGGCGCCGAACAGGTCGTTCTTCTCGTCGGCGCCGGGGACGCCGGCCGTGCTCTGGGCGAAGGACTGGACGCCGGTGGTGGTGTCGGCGCCGGCCGCCGAGCCGTAGACGACCGTGACCATGCCGGCGTTGGTGGCGGCGCCGAGGTCCTCGTTCGGGGCGGAGATGACGACGTCCTGGTAGCCGTCGCCGTTGACGTCGCCCAGGTCCAGGTCCCAGCCGAAGGCGTCACCCTTCTCCGAACTGCCGGGTATGTTCCCGGAGTTCTGGGTGATGCCGGTGGTCGAGGCGGGGCCGGACGCGGAGCCGTAGGTGATGTTCACCTGGCCGCCGTTCGCCGAGTCCGGGACGGTCGTACCGTCGCTCGTCGTGGCGTCCCAACCCGCGCCGCTGACGATGTCGCCGTAACCGTCGCCGTTGATGTCGCCGATACCGGTGACGATGCCGGGCTTGAGGGTCTGCACGCCCGCGATGCTCAGACCGCTCGCGGCGCCCGGCACGTAGTAGTTGGTGTTCCAGCCGTTGCTGGTCTGCGTCTCGTAGCCGTCGACCACGAGGTCGGTGCGGCCGTCGCCGTTGACGTCACCGGCCGTGAGGTGCGCCGGGCCGTACGGGAAGCCGGTGGTGCCGGAGTGGATCGGGGGCTTGATCGTGTAACGGCCGCCGGGCTTGCCGGTCGAGCTGCTGAAGCCGCCCTTGTAGACGTAGACGGTCGCGGCCGAACTGCCCACGGCCAGATCGGCCTTGCCGTCGCCGTCGAAGTCGCCGGCGGCCAGGGTCTGGCCCCAGTTGTCGTGCCCGGACACGGCCGGGTCCGGTACGTCGCTGCTCTTGCCGGTCAGGCCGCTCTTCGAGCCCCAGAGGATCGCGAGGGCGCCGCCGTCGGTGTCGGTGCCGACCTTCTCGTACGGCGAGGCCACGGCGAGGTCGTCGTAGCCGTCGCCGTTGAAGTCGGCGTACGCCGTCTCGTCGCCGAAGTAGTCGCCCTTCTCGGCGGTGCCGGGCACGTTGCCCGAGTTCTGGCTCAGCGTCGAACGCTTCGCGGACGACACTCCGGTGGCGGTGCCGTAGAGCGCGACGACCTGGCCGGCATCGGCCTGGCCGGTGACGTAGGCGCCGGGCGCGGAGACGACGACGTCGCCGATTCCGTCGCCGTTGAAGTCGGCCTTCGCGACCTTGAAGGAGTCGGCGGCGTTCGCGGTGGCGACCGAGACGGAGAGCAGACCGCCCGTCAGTGCGGCCGCGGCGGCCGTCGCGAGGGCGAGTCGCAGGTACGGGTGCTGCTGCTGGTGCATGCGGGGTCTCCTGCGGCATGCGGGGGATGCGTGGCGGGCATCCGCGTCGATGAGGTGTCGATCGGTGTCGATGGGTGCGTGCCGTCCGTGTTCGCCAGGAGTTGTCCTTGGCTTCACGGGTGGTTGGCGATCAGGAGACCTGTGGTGGTGCGTAAGGGTTGTACGTGAGTTCGGTAAATCTGTGGGGCGTGTCTGGATGCCGAGGCTCAGCTCCACCGTCATCGGGTGGTCCTGCGCACGCCCTGTACCCACGCGAGAGCGACGAGCCGGGCGTGGCGACAACAACCGCCCGGCCTCAACTCGCCGCTCTCGTCACCCACTTGCGCACAAAGTGACGTGTTTCCGCCCGCTTACACGAAGTTCCAGATCTGGTTGGTGTTGCCGGGGACGCAGTCCCACACCTGGATCCTGGTGTAGTCGTTCAGCGATCCGCCGGGGAGGTCGAGGCACCTACCGCTGGCCCGGTTGACGATCTTGGAGGAGAGTCCGACGCCTGCTGCCTGGAAGGCCCATTCCTCTGTCGAGGTCACGTTGCAGTCAAGCTGCTGTGCGAGGCTGCTGTTGGCGGTGCCGTTGACGTCCAGGCATTTTCCGCTGTTCCGGTTCACGAACTTGTAGTAGCCGTCGTTGAGGTACACGAGGACCCATAGTTGGTTGTCCGCGTTGAGGCAGGAGTACTGCCATACCACCGCGTAGTTGGCCTGGGACTTGCCGTCGACGTCCAGGCACTTGCCGCTGGTGATGGCCTGGATCTCGTAGTAGTTGCCGACAGACTTGGGTGTGACCGACGCTGTCGCCTGACCGCCGGCGGCATGGGCGGACGTACCGGTGAGCAGCAACGCGCCGATCGAGACAGTGAAGGCCAGGGCTTCGCACAACTTGCGTCTGAGGCTCATGGATTCCTTCTGGTTGTGGTGGGAAATCCGATGGCCAGCGTGGTGTGCGGGAGTCCGCCTGTCACGTTCTGTGCCGCTCAGTGGAACGGGATGACCTGCGGTGTCATCACTCTTCCGCGAAGGCCAACTCGCTTTCTCTGTCCGCCGGAGTTACGACGTGCAGACGTTCTTGAGCTTGTCCGCCGCCGCGTCGATCTTGCTGGAGTCGGGGTTCGTGTCGCCGTTCAGGATGGACTTGTTGTAGTCGGAGATCGCCTTGTTGAGGTTGTCGACCGCCTTGTCGACCTTGCTGTCGTCCGAGTTGGCGTCGATCTTGTCGATGTTCTTGTTGATCGTCGCGATGGATTCGTCGGTCCGGGTCGGGTCCTTCGCCGCGTCGACGCCCGCGTCGTGGATCGCCTTGAGGCTGTCGGAGATGGTGTTCCAGTTCCTGAGGCAGTTCAGGGAGTTGGAGGCGTCGGAGGTGTCGGTGGGGTCGCAGGCCGTGAGGAGTCCGGTGGTCAGGGCGATGGCTGCGACGGCCAGGGGCAGGGTGGCCGTACGGCGGCGGTTCGTGGTCATGGGTGTGCCCTTCTCGGGTGAGGGGGAGGGGGAGGGGGAGGGTGTGGTTCTGCGGGGACTGTGGGGCCGTCCTCAGACCCAGGGCCCTTCCGCCCGTGCCTCGACCACCGGCTTGCGGCGGGCCGCGATCAGGCCGCCCGCCGCACCCAGGGAGACCAGGCCCATTCCGGCGGCGGTAGCGATGCCCTTGACGCCGTCCATGGCGAAGTAACTGGCCACGGCCACACCGCCGTTGAACAGGAACAGGAACCACAGCGTCGACGGCTTCGACAGGAACGCCTTGATCCTCGGCTTCTTCGCGATGCGTGAGCCGGCCAGCAGCGAGACGGCGATACCGGTGTAGGTGGCGGCGGTCTTCGCCGTACCGTCCAGCACCGCCCCGGAGGCCGTGCTCGCGGTGAGGCCGCCGATGAAGAACGACCAGAGCAGCAGGTTGGCGATGAACGACTTGACGGTGGTGAGCAGCGACTTCACGGGTTTTCCTAAGGGAGGCGGGGGCGTGATCTCTGCCTTCTACGATTCCGCCGCGCGCTCGCCGTCACGAGGGACCGCTCTCCCGGATACGGGGTGTAGCCCGCTACACCCCTTCCCCTACGACAACGGCGCCCCGCGCCCTCCGGAGAGGGTGCGGGGCGCCGTCGTAGCGGACTGGCTGGTTGTTACTTCACGGGCTGCGGCTCCGGGGCGTTCTCCGACTCCGACTCGCCCGCCGGGGGCTCGTCGTCGGCCGGTGTCCTGACCGAGTCCAGGAGGAGTTGGGCCACGTCGACGACCTGGATGGACTCCTTGGCCTTGCCGTCGTTCTTCTTGCCGTTGACCGAGTCGGTGAGCATGACCAGGCAGAAGGGGCAGGCCGTGGACACGATGTCCGGGTTCAGGGAGAGGGCCTCGTCCACGCGCTCGTTGTTGATGCGCTTGCCGATGCGCTCTTCCATCCACATCCGCGCACCGCCGGCGCCGCAGCAGAAGCCGCGTTCCTTGTGGCGGTGCATCTCCTCGTTGCGGAGGCCCGGGACGCTGGCGATGATCTCGCGCGGGGGCGTGTAGATCTTGTTGTGGCGGCCCAGGTAGCACGGGTCGTGGTAGGTGATGATGCCCTCGACCGGCGTCACCGGGATCAACTTGCCCTCGTCGACCAGGTGTTGGAGCAGCTGGGTGTGGTGGATGACCTCGTAGTCGCCGCCGAGCTGCGGGTACTCGTTGCCGATGGTGTTCAGGCAGTGCGGGCACGTCGCGACGATCTTCTTCGCCGACTTCGGCTTCGCGGACTCCGCTACGACCTTGCCGTCGTCGTCCAGTTCCTCGCCGAACGCCATGTTCAGGGCCATGACGTTCTCCATGCCGAGTTCCTGGAACAGGGGCTCGTTGCCGAGCCTCCGCGCCGAGTCACCCGTGCACTTCTCGTCGCCGCCCATGATCGCGAACTTGACGCCCGCGATGTGGAGGAGTTCCGCGAAGGCCTTCGTCGTCTTCTTGGCGCGGTCTTCCAGCGCGCCCGCGCAGCCGACCCAGTACAGGTACTCGACCTCGGTGAGGTCCTCGATGTCCTGGCCGACGACCGGGACCTCGAACTCGACCTCCTTGAGCCACTCCAGGCGCTGCTTCTTGGCGAGCCCCCAGGGGTTGCCCTTCTTCTCCAGGTTCTTGAGCATCGTCCCGGCCTCGGACGGGAACGCGCTCTCGATCATCACCTGGTAGCGGCGCATGTCGACGATGTGGTCGACGTGCTCGATGTCCACCGGGCACTGCTCGACGCAGGCGCCGCAGGTGGTGCAGGACCACAGGACGTCCGGGTCGATGACGCCGTTTTCTTCGAGAGTGCCGATCAGGGGGCGCTCGGCCTCGGCGAGGGCCGCGGCGGGGACGCCTGCGAGCTGCTCCTCCGTCGCCTTCTCCTCGCCCTCCATCGACTTGCCGCCACCCGCCAGCAGGTACGGGGCCTTGGCGTGCGCGTGGTCGCGGAGGGACATGATCAGCAGCTTCGGGGAGAGCGGCTTGCCCGTGTTCCAGGCGGGGCACTGCGACTGGCAGCGGCCGCACTCGGTGCACGTGGAGAAGTCCAGCAGACCCTTCCAGGAGAACTGCTCGACCTGCGATACGCCGAAGACGTCGTCGTCGCCCGGGTCGGTGAAGTCGATCGGCTTGCCGCCCGACGTCATCGGGAGCAGGGCACCGAGGGAGGTCTCGCCGGTCGCGTTGCGCTTGAACCAGATGTTCGGGAACGCCAGGAAGCGGTGCCAGGCGACGCCCATGTCCGTCTTCAGGGCGACCGTGATCATCCAGATGAAGGAGGCCGCGATCTTCACGCCCGCGAAGAGGTACGTGAGGTTCTGGAGTGTTGAGACGTCCAGGTGGCGCAGGGCCGAGACCACGGGGTACGAGATGAAGAAGGACGCCTCGTAGCTGTCGACGTGGTGCTGGGCGCCCTCAAGCGCGTGCAGCATGAAGATGCAGACGCCGACGATGAGGATGACGGCCTCGACGAAGTACGCCTGGCCGAAGTTGGAGCCGGCGAAGCGGGACTTGCGGCCCGGCTTGTTCGGCTTGCTCAGCTGGCGGATCACGATCAGGGCGAGGATGCCGAGCACGGTCATCGTGCCGATGAACTCGACGAAGACGTTGTACGGCGCCCATTCGCCGATGACCGGCAGCAGCCAGTCGGCCTTGAAGAGCTGGCCGATGGCGTTCACGATCGTCAGCAGCAGTGAGAAGAAGCCCACCGCCACGAACCAGTGCGCGACTCCGACGACGCCCCAGCGGTTCATCCTCGTGTGGCCGAGGAACTCCTTGGCCACGGTGACGGTGCGCTGGACGGGCTCGTCGGTGCGGGTGCCCGCGGGCACGTTCTGGCCGAGTCGCATGAAGGTGTAGATCTGCAGGACGGCGCGGGCGAACAGCGCCACACCGACCACGATCAGAACCAGCGACACGATGATCGCGGCGAGTTGCATTTCAGGGCTCCTCGGGCCTGCGAGGGGTCATGGCATTACCACCCAGCACATTACTAAGCGGTAACTTAATCAGTCCGTCAGAGACTACCCCTATCTTCTGTCGCACTGTAGCCAGCCGTGCGGTGATCTATGTCGCTGAGGGTTGCCTAAAAAAGCCTGCTCCGAAGCCTGTGACGATCCGATCGTGTTATTCATACTGAATTGGTACATTTGCGGCTAACTTAACCCTGTGCTCTACGGGATCCTCGCCGCCACGACCGCCCTCCTCCTCTCCGCCCTCCTCGCCGCGCTGCTCCGGGTGCCCGCCCTCAAGGCCGGTGTCGTCGACCGGCGCCGACGGACGCGGCCGGTACCGCTGTTCGGGGGTCCGGCCGTCGTGGTCGCCGCGGGGCTGGTCACCTACGCCGGGGACTGGACCGGCGTCGCCCCCCTCGGTGACGGCGTCGGCGGACTCCTTGCTGCCGGATCGGCGGTGGCCGCGCTCGGGCTGGTCGCCGACGTGTGGCGGCTGAAGACCCGGTTCCTGGTCCTCGGTACGGCGGTGGCGGCGGCCTGTGTCGTGCCGTACGGCGAGATCGGGGTGCCCGGGGGGTTGTTGGCGGCGGTCTGGATCGTGTTCGTCGCCGGTGCCTTCAAGGGGCTCGATCACGCCGACGGGCTCGCGGGGACCGTGGGGGTGATCACCTCCTTCGGGGTCGGGGCCTGTGCCGCGATGGAAGTCATGGACGGGCTCGCGGTGTTGCTGAGTGTGCTGGCCGCCGCGCTCACCGGGTTCCTGATGCACAACTGGCATCCCGCGCGGATCGCGCTCGGCGCGTGCGGCTCGCTGTTCACCGGGTTCGTGCTCGCCTCGGCCGCCGTGGTCACGCAGGCCGGGCACGGGTTCGCGTCCAGCGCGGGGGTGTTGTTCGCGCTGACTGCGGTCGCCAGTGCCGACGCCGTCCTTGTGTTGCTGTCGCGGCGGCTGGCCGGGCGGGCGCTGCTGCGCGGCGGGCCGGACCATCTCGCCCACCGGCTGCGGAAGTTGGGGCTCACCCCGCAGGGCGCGGTGGTGCTCCTGGGGATCGCGGGGTTCTCCGGAGTGCTCATTGGGGTGCTCGTGCACAACGGGTGGGCGGGCGAATCCGCCGTCGCGTGGGTGGCGGGTGGGGCCCTGGTCGTCGTGTTCGGACTGCTTAAAGTCTCTGTCTACGGGGCGCGACGGGCCGTATCGTCGCAGGTCGGGGCGCAGTTGCGTGTAAGGAACGGATAAGAGTTGAGCCTGCTCGACTCAGCTCTGTTGACCCAGCGGTGAGTGTCGTGCACACTTGAGTCCGTTCCACTCAAGTCATTGCTGGAGGAATCAACCATGGCACGTGCGGTCGGCATCGACCTGGGCACGACTAACTCCGTCGTCAGCGTTCTTGAAGGCGGCGAGCCCACCGTCATCACCAACGCAGAGGGCGCCAGGACCACGCCGTCCGTCGTCGCCTTCGCCAAGAACGGCGAGGTGCTCGTCGGAGAGGTGGCCAAGCGCCAGGCGGTCACGAACGTTGACCGGACCATCCGTTCCGTGAAGCGCCACATGGGCACGGACTGGAAGATCGAGCTGGACGGCAAGAGCTTCAACCCGCAGCAGATGAGCGCCTTCATCCTGCAGAAGCTGAAGCGCGACGCCGAGGCCTACCTGGGCGAGAAGGTGGCCGACGCGGTCATCACCGTCCCGGCGTACTTCAACGACTCCGAGCGCCAGGCGACGAAGGAGGCCGGCGAGATCGCGGGCCTGAACGTCCTGCGCATCGTGAACGAGCCGACCGCCGCGGCGCTGGCGTACGGCCTCGACAAGGACGACCAGACGATCCTCGTCTTCGACCTCGGTGGCGGCACCTTCGACGTGTCCCTCCTGGAGATCGGCGACGGCGTCGTCGAGGTGAAGGCCACGAACGGCGACAACCACCTCGGCGGTGACGACTGGGACCAGCGGGTCGTCGACTACCTGGTGAAGCAGTTCGCGTCCGGCCACGGTGTGGACCTGGGCAAGGACAAGATGGCCCTGCAGCGTCTCCGTGAGGCTGCCGAGAAGGCCAAGATCGAGCTGTCCAGCTCCACCGAGACCTCGATCAACCTGCCCTACATCACGGCGTCCGCCGAGGGCCCGCTGCACCTGGACGAGAAGCTCACCCGCGCCCAGTTCCAGCAGCTGACGGCCGACCTGCTGGAGCGCTGCAAGACGCCGTTCCACAACGTCATCAAGGACGCCGGCATCTCCATCAACGAGATCGACCACGTCGTCCTCGTCGGTGGCTCCACCCGTATGCCGGCCGTCGCGGAGATCGTGCGCGAGCTGACCGGTGGCAAGGACGCCAACAAGGGCGTCAACCCGGACGAGGTCGTCGCCATCGGCGCGTCCCTCCAGGCCGGTGTCCTCAAGGGTGAGGTCAAGGACGTCCTGCTCCTCGACGTGACCCCGCTGTCCCTCGGTATCGAGACCAAGGGAGGGATCATGACCAAGCTCATCGAGCGCAACACCACGATCCCGACCAAGCGGTCCGAGATCTTCACCACCGCCGAGGACAACCAGCCCTCCGTGCAGATCCAGGTCTACCAGGGCGAGCGCGAGATCGCGGCGTACAACAAGAAGCTCGGGATGTTCGAGCTGACCGGTCTGCCGCCGGCCCCGCGCGGTGTCCCGCAGATCGAGGTCTCCTTCGACATCGACGCCAACGGCATCATGCATGTCACGGCCAAGGACCTCGGCACCGGCAAGGAGCAGAAGATGACCGTCACCGGCGGCTCCTCGCTGCCGAAGGACGAGGTCGACCGCATGCGCCAGGAGGCCGAGCAGTACGCGGACGAGGACCACCGCCGCCGCGAGGCCGCCGAGTCCCGCAACCAGGGCGAGCAGCTCGTCTACCAGACGGAGAAGTTCCTCAAGGACAACGAGGACAAGGTCCCCGGCGACGTCAAGACCGAGGTCGAGGCCGCCGTCGAGGAGCTGAAGGCCGCGCTCAAGGGCGAGGACACCGCCGAGATCCGTACGGCCACCGAGAAGGTCGCCGCGGTCTCGCAGAAGGTCGGTCAGGCCATGTACGCCGACGCCCAGGCCACGCAGGCCGCCGCCGGCGACGCCCCGGGTGCCGAGGCGCCCAAGGCGGACGACGACGTGGTGGACGCCGAGATCGTGGACGACGAGCGCAAGGACGGTGCCGCGTGACGGAGGAGACCCCGGGCTTCGACGAGAAGCCCGATGTCCCTTCCGGCGCCACCCCCGACGACGCCGAGCCGCAGGCCGCCTCCCCCTCCGGTAGTGGGGAGGGGGCGGCCCCGGCAGGGGACGCAAGTGCACAGATCGCCGGTCTGACGGCCCAGCTGGACCAGGTGCGCAAGGCGCTCGAAGAGCGCACCGCGGACCTCCAGCGGCTCCAGGCCGAGTTCCAGAACTACCGCCGCCGGGTCGAGCGCGACCGGATCGCGGTCAAGGAGATCGCCGTGGCGAACCTCCTGACCGAGCTGATGCCCACGCTCGACAACATCAACCGCGCGCGGGAACACGGTGAACTCGTCGGCGGTTTCAAGTCGGTGGCGGAGTCGCTGGAGACCGCCGCGGCGAAGATGGGACTGCAGCAGTTCGGCAAGGAGGGCGAGCCCTTCGACCCGACGATCCACGAGGCCCTCATGCACTCGTACGCGCCGGACGTCACCGAGACGACCTGCGTGGCGATCCTGCAGCCGGGGTATCGCATCGGCGAGCGCACCATCCGCCCCGCGCGGGTGGCCGTCGCCGAGCCGCAGCCCGGTGCCACGGGGACCGGTAAGGCGGAGGACGAGTCCGAGGCCGGCGACGAGAAGGACAACGGCCCTGAAGAGGGCTGACGCAGCTGACGTAGCCGACGTATCGAGCGGACAGAAGGAGGGACGTCGAGGATGAGCACCAAGGACTTCATCGAGAAGGACTACTACAAGGTCCTCGGCGTCCCCAAGGACGCCACCGAGGCCGAGATCAAGAAGGCGTACCGGAAGCTCGCCCGCGAGTTCCACCCGGACGCCAACAAGGGCAACGCCAAGGCCGAGGAGCGCTTCAAGGAGATCTCCGAGGCCAACGACATCCTCGGTGACCCCAAGAAGCGCAAGGAGTACGACGAGGCCCGCTCCCTCTTCGGCAACGGCGGTTACCGCCCGGGGCCGGGCGGCGCGGGCGGCGGCAACTTCAACTTCGACCTGGGCGACCTCTTCGGAGGCGGCGCGCAGGGCGGCGGCACCGCGGGTTCCGGCGGCTTCGGCGGCGGGATCGGCGACGTGTTCGGCGGCCTGTTCAACCGCGGCGGCACGGGCACGACCCGTACGCAGCCGAGGCGCGGCCAGGACATCGAGTCCGAGGTCACGCTCAGCTTCACGGAGGCCATCGAAGGGGCCACGGTCCCGCTGCGGATGTCCTCCCAGCAGCCCTGCAAGGCCTGTTCGGGCACCGGCGACAAGAACGGCACACCGCGCGTGTGCCCGACCTGCGTCGGCACCGGCCAGGTCGCGCGCGGCTCCGGGGGCGGTTTCTCGCTCACGGACCCGTGCCCGGACTGCAAGGGCCGCGGCCTGATCGCCGAGCACCCGTGCATGGACTGCAAGGGCAGCGGGCGCGCCAAGTCCTCGCGGACCATGCAGGTCCGTATCCCCGCGGGGGTCACGGACGGCCAGCGCATCCGGCTGCGCGGCAAGGGCGCACCGGGTGAACGGGGCGGTCCCTCAGGGGACTTGTACGTCATGGTGCACGTCGACGCGCACCCCGTGTTCGGCCGCAAGGAGGACAACCTCACGGTGACGGTCCCGGTGACGTTCGCCGAGGCGGCACTCGGCGGCGAGGTCAGGGTGCCCACCCTGGGCGGGCCCCCGGTGACGCTGAAGCTGCCGCCGGGCACGCCCAACGGCCGGACGATGCGGGCCCGCGGCAAGGGCGCGGTCCGCAAGGACGGCACCCGGGGCGACCTCCTCGTGACGGTCGAGGTGAGTGTCCCGAAGGACGTCACGGGGAATGCTCGTGACGCACTGGAGGCGTATCGAGAGGCGACCGCGGGCGAGGACCCGCGGGCGGAGCTGTTCCAGGCCGCGAAGGGAGCATGACGAGATGGACGGCCGTCGACGCAACCCGTACGAGCTGACCGAGGAGACCCCGGTCTACGTCATCTCGGTGGCGGCCCAGCTCTCCGGCCTGCACCCGCAGACGCTGCGCCAGTACGACCGCCTCGGCCTGGTCTCCCCGGACCGCACGGCCGGACGCGGTCGGCGCTACTCGGCCCGCGACATCGAACTGCTGCGCACCGTCCAGCAGTTGTCGCAGACCGAGGGCATCAACCTGGCCGGCATCAAGCGCATCATCGAGCTGGAGAACCAGGTCGTCGCGCTCCAGCAGCGCGTCGCGGAACTCCAGTCGGCGGTCGAGGGCGCGGCGGCGGCGATGCAGCAGCGCGAGGCCGCGGTGCACGCGTCGTACCGGCGCGACCTGGTGCCGTACCAGGAGGTCCAGCAGACCAGCGCGCTGGTGGTGTGGCGGCCGAAGCGGCAGCAGTCCTCGGACTGACGTCCACTCACCCGTCGAAGGGGCCCGGAGACCGATGTCTCCGGGCCCCTTCGTGTGCTCGGGCCGAGGGGGTCGCCGACACCTGGCCGTTGATGATCACCAGTTGTGAAGAAGGGAGTTGGTTGTGATGAACTTTGCCCGATCATGAACTCCCGTTGAGTGGAGGGTCCGTAAAGAGCGTTTGGATGGGATTTTGCAACCTCTCCACACTCCAAACGGAACGTGGCGTTGCCATCTCGTTAAGTAGTTCCGCTTGACGCCGGTGGTCGCATCCGCGTTGGCTTTTCAGTCACCTGGGTTGCAATGCTGCACCCGCGTCCGCACGGCACCAGAAGTGAGCACCCAATGCGTCGTATCGCCATATCCGTGGCCGCGTCCTCGCTGGCCCTCCCCCTGGCCGCCTGTGGCGTGCTCAGCTCGACGGGGAGCAGCACGGACGCAACTCCGGCGAAGGGCAACGACATCACGGTGGGCGTCCTGATGCCGGAGAAGACGAACACGCGGTACGCGGAGTTCGACTACCCGATCATGAAGGCGAAGATCTCGGAACTCACCTCGAACAAGGGCAAGGCCGAGTACCAGAACGCCGGCGGCGTCGCGGCCGTGCAGGACAAGCAGATGCAGGCGATGATCAACGAGAAGGTCGACATCATCGTGCTCGACGCCGTCGACTCGCACCTCATCCTGCCCATGGTGAAGAAGGCCAAGGCCGCCGGCATCCCGGTCATCGCCTACGACCGCCTGGCCGAGGGGCCGATCGACGCGTACGTCTCCTTCGACGGTGAACTGGTCGGCGAGGTGCAGGGCCGCTCCCTGGTCGAGGCGCTGGGCAGCAACGCGGACACCTCCGACAAGGTCGTCATGATCAACGGCTCGCCGACCGACCCCAACGCCGGGGTGTTCAAGGCGGGGGCGCTGTCCGAGCTGCAGGGCAAGGTGACGGTCGCCGCGAGCTACAACACCAAGGCCTGGGACCCGGACGTGGCCCAGAAGGAGATGACCGAGGCGATCGGCAAGCTCGGCAAGAACAACATCGCCGCGGTGTACTCCGCCAACGACGCCATGGCCGGCGGCATCATCAAGGCCCTGAAGGATTCGGGCCTGACGAAGATCCCGCCGGTCACCGGCCAGGACGCCGAACTCACCGCCGTGCAGCGGATCGTCACCGGCGAGCAGTACATGAGCGTCTACAAGCCGTACCCCGACCTGGCCGAGGCCGCCGCGAAGATCGCGGTCGCCAGGGTCCAGGGCAAGGACATCGAGTTCGACGCCCTCACCCGGGACACGGTCGACAGCCCCAGCAACAAGAAGATCCCCGCCCAGCTGGTGTCCGTGGTCGCGCTGACGAAGGACAACATCAAGTCGACGGTGGTCGCGGACGGGATCTACAAGATCTCCGACATCTGCACGGCGGACTACAAGTCGGCGTGCTCGGCGATCGGGCTGAAGTAGGTCGGCTGACGCCGTCGCTGCCCGCCTACGCGACTCCGGCCGCGGATACCTCGCGGGATCTCAGCCGCGGGACTTGAGGTGCCGCAGCAGGGCGGCGAGGCCCTCGGGGGCGGTAGCCAGGATGACGTCCGGGGTGTCGCTCTCGCGGAGGCGGATCGTTTTGTCGGGGGCGGTGGCGACGTAGAGGCAGTTCTGGTCGGGGGCTCCGCTGAACGAGGACTTCTGCCAGTGCGGTTCGGACATGCGGGCCTCCTAGAGCGTGTAGAGCAGGTGCTGGATGAGGGAAAGGGAGTCCTTCACCGAGTGTGCTTCGGGGGCCAACGATACGTCGACGGGATCAAGGGCGTTGTCGGCGAGCCGGGCGAACAGCGAGCTGTACTGCTCCAGTTGTGCCGGCTCGCGCAGGTAGTCGGTGCCCGTCGCGCGGTCCAGGACCACGGTGCCGAGCCGCGACGTGCGGGGGACGGCATGGACGAAGTTCCCGCTGAGTGCTGCGTACGCCTGCGCGCTGAACGGATAGATCTGGATGGTCACGTGCGGGAAGCGGGCCAACTCGATGAGCCGCACCAGCTGTTCGCGTACGACCTGGGCGCTGCCGAACCTCATGTGCAGCGCCGCCTCGTGGATCACGGCATGGACGGAGGGCGGGTTCCTGTCGGTCAGGATGCTCTGCCGTTCCGTGCGGAACCTCACGGCTTCGTCGATGTTCCCGAAGCCCAGCCCGGGGCTGTTGAAGATGGCCTGTGCGTAGTCCGCGGTCTGGAAGATCCCGGGGATGAACAGGGACTCGTGCACCCGTAGGGCCACAGCCTGGGCTTCCAGTTCGGCGAGGTTGAGGCCGCCGGAGCCCAGATGCTTCTTGTATGCGCTCCACCATCCCTTGCCGGTCGCCTCGGACATGGACACCAGCGCGTCAATGTAGGGCTTGTCTGTGCAACCGTATGTCTGGCACAGCTCCAGGAGTCGCTCAGTCAGGATCGATGTACGGCCCAGCTCGATGTGGCTGAGCTGGGCGCGGCTCATGCCGATCCGCTGGCCTGCTTCAGCTGCGTTCAACCCCGCTTGTTCGCGCAGTTGTTTGAGCTCAAAGCCCAGGCGGTGCTGACGTTCGCTGATGGTGGTGCGTAGTCCCACGGTTACTCCTTGGCGGCTTCCTCGAAGTCTGCACTGCGCGGGGTGGTTGGTCCATCGACTTCTGCGAACGGGTTGAGATGTATAACCCTCTACCTCTACGGTGAGTGCGGGTTCGGTTACACACCGAGTCCACTCAACTCCCCCTGCCCATAAGCCGACAGAGCACCCGTGCCCCGCGGGCGACGCCATCGCCGGGCCCAGCCCCTCGCCCCAAGGAGCCGCTCCCCATGGACCCAGCGCGCCGAGCCCTTCACCGCCCCACCCAACTCACCCACGACTACAGCCTCTTCGCCCCCGCCGACGCCACCGCACCCCGCGTCTGCCGGGACTTCGTACGCGCCGTCCTCTTCACCCACGACCGGGAACCCCTCGTCATGCCGGCGGCCCTGTGCACCTCGGAACTCGTCACCAACGTCCACCTGCACACGAAGGGTTCCGCGATGATCCGCCTCCGGCTCGGTCCGGCCCGGCTCCGCGTCAGCGTCTTCGACGAGAGCCCGGACCCGCCTGTTGTCACGCACCCGGCGGCTGGGGCGATCACCTGTTGGGGGAGGGGGCTCGCCCTCGTCGAGGAGATGGCGGACACGTGGGGCGTCGCGGGCGAGAGGGCGGGGCGGTTCGCGAAGGGGGTGTGGTTCGAGCTGGGAGAGGGCGGTGGATCGATCCGCCTTCGCTCGAACGGGTGAACCAGGGATAGGTCCCCTGGCCGACTGTCATGCCGTACCTATCGTGATCGCGTCGCTTGTGCCCCATGGGAAGCCAAGCCCACACGTGAGGAGGTCTGCCGCCATGAACCCCGAACTGGACGAGGTCGTATGGCAGGCATGGAAGGCCATGGAACTCCCCGAGGGCTACCGCGCTGAGATCGTCGAGGGAGTCATCGAGGTGTCGCCCACCGGCCGCCTTCCGCATGCCCGGGTTGTCAACCGTCTGCGTAGCGCCCTGGAGGTCCTTCTTCGCGACAGTGAGCACGGAGCCTGGAACAGCATGGACGTGATCCACGCACGCAGGGCGTGGGTTCCGGACGGGTTCGTAGCTCCTCGGGACGTGGAACCGGCCGAGACGGAGGACGACCTCGGCATCAAGGCTTCTGCGGTTCAGGTGGTCGTCGAAGTGGTCTCCCCCGGCAAGACCAACCAGGACCGCGACCGCATCCGCAAGCGCCGCGAGTACGCCCGCGCCGCCATCCCCGCCTATGTCCTCATCGACGACTACGACGGTCAAGGCGCCGTAACCCTCTTCACCGGCCCTCGCCCCGACAAGGCCGACTGGGAGGACATCCACCGCGTCCCCTACGGCACCGACGTCACCATCCCCGAAGGCCCCGCCAAGGGATTCGTGGTCGGGGAAGCGATCACGGGCCCGAAGCGGGGCTGAACGGCGAGAAGTTCACGCCACCCGCGTGAACTCCACCGTCACCTCCGGCGGCCCGCCGGCCACGCCCCGGTAGATGCCCTTGTGCGGGGTCACGTCGTCGTAGTCCCGCCCCCGCCCCACCACCACATGGGACTCGTCGGGCCGGGTCCGGTTCGTGGGGTCGTAGCCGCACCAGTCGCCCGCCCAGTACTCGACCCAGGCGTGGCTCTGGCCGGCCACCGGGCGGTGCAGCTCCGCCTCGCGCTCGGGGTGGAGGTAGCCGGAGACGTAGCGCGTGGGCAGGCCCAGGCCGCGCAGCAGGGCGATGGTCACGTGGGCGATGTCCTGGCAGACTCCGGCGCCCTGTTCCCAGGCCTC
Source organism: Streptomyces sp. NPDC050508 (assembly GCF_040655155.1). Lineage (NCBI taxonomy): Bacteria > Bacillati > Actinomycetota > Actinomycetes > Kitasatosporales > Streptomycetaceae > Streptomyces > Streptomyces sp. NPDC050508. The sequence goes on along the minus strand of NZ_JBFAJJ010000002.1, from coordinate 260,905 downwards.
GGCCGCGGAGGTGTTCACGCCGGTGACGCCGGGCAGGTAGGACACCCGGTCGGCGACCAGAGCGGAGACCGCCACCGCCGTTTCGTGCGGGTCGAGGCCGACCGCCGCCTTGCGCGCCTTCTTCAGGAGCTTGGGTGGGACCGTCGTACGGACCGTGGGGCCGGTGAACTCCAACAGGCGGGAGTTCGTGGTCCGTTCGGTCACCTCCTGCCAGGTGGGGGAGGGGCCGAGCAGCTCCGGCGGGGACGTCTCGACCAGGCTCGACGCGGTGATCGTGAGGTCCGCGTGCGGGTCCATCAGGTCGAAGCCGGTGACCTGGGTGCCCCAGTAGTCCCAGTACGACCAGGTGGGGGTCGTGGGGTTCACGGTCACCCGCGCGTCCAGTGTCGTCTGGCCGGGGAGCGTGAGCGGGGTCATCCGCACCTCGTTGTGGGAGGAGACGGCCGCCTGGGCGTACGACACGCGGGTGGTGTGGCGGATGCGAAGCCTACGGGTCATCTCAGGCTCCTTCCTGGGCCCACTCGACGGGCCCCTGGTACGGGAAGAACAACTCCGCGACCGCCTCCGCCGAGTCCATGCAGGCGTGCTGCAAGTCCTTGAGGAGGGCGGGCAGTTGCTCTTCCAAGGCGTGCGAGTCCAGGTATTCGAGACGGGTGCGGAGGCGGCCGATGGGGCGGCGGGCGGGGTCCTGGCGTTGGCGGCCGAGCGCCGTGAGGCACTCCTCGGCCGTCGTCAGCGCGTGCAGCGCCGAACGCGGGAAGTCCCGGTCCAGGAGGAGGAATTCGGCCACACGAGGGGTGTCGCCGAAACCGCCGTACACCCGCGCGTACGCCTCGTCGGCGCCGCTCGCGCTGAGCAGCGTCGGCCAGTCGGGCGCGTGCGCCGCGTCCAACACCCGTACCGACAGCAGCCGTACGGTCATGTCCACCCGCTCAAGGCTGCGGCCCAGGACGACGAAACGCCAGCTGTCGTCGCGGCTCATCGTGGAGTCGGCGAGGCCGAAGAACAACGCGGCGCGTCTGCGCACGAGTTCGAGATAGGCGTAGGGGCCCGTACGGCGGGCCGCGAGGCGTTGGTCGGCCAGGGCGTGCCAGGTGGAGTTGAGGCACTCCCACATCTCCGAGGAGACGGCTTCCCGGGCGCTGCGCGCGTTGAGGCGGGCGGCGCCGAGCGCGCCCTCGATGGAACACGTGGAGCGGGCGTCGAAGGCGAGCTGGTCCAACACCTGCTGCATGTCGACGCGTTGGCCGCCCGCGTCGACCCCGAGGATCGCGTACAGCGACCGGCAGGCCGCGTCCTCGTCGCGCCAGGGGTCCTCCAGCAGGCGGTGCAGATAGGCGTCGAGGATGCGCCCGGTGGCGTCCGCGCGCTCGACGTAACGGCCCGTCCACGTCAGGGCCTCGGCTATCCGGGAGAGGATCACGTCGTTCACTGCTGCTGCGCCCCTTCCTGTACGACCGTGGGGTTGCCGTCGGGGCCGAGCTGGCGGGGTGCCACCTCGGGCAGTCGACCCTCCGGGAAGAGCGACGCGGGCTGTTCGGTGGGGCCCTCCGCGAGCACCCAGGTGTCCTTGGAGCCGCCGCCCTGGCTGGAGTTGACGATCAGGTTGCCCTCCTGGAGGGCGACGCGGGTGAGGCCGCCGGGCAGCACCCAGACGTCGGTGCCGTCGTTCACGGCGAACGGGCGCAGGTCGATGTGGCGCGGTGCCATGCGTTCACCCGCGAGGGTGGGGGAGGTGGACAGGGCGACGGGGCGCTGGGCGATCCAGCCGCGCGGGTCGGCGGCGACGGCTTTGCGAGTGCGTTCGAGTGTCTTCGCGTCGGCCTTGGGCCCGATGACGATGCCCTGGCCGCCCGCGCCGTCCACCGGCTTCACGACCAGCTGGTCGATCTGGTCGAGGACCGCCTCCAACTGGCCGGGTTCGTCGGGCCGGTAGGACTCCACGTTGGGGAGAATCGGTTCCTCGGAGAGGTAGTAGCGGATGAGGTCGGGGACGTAGGTGTAGAGGAGCTTGTCGTCGGCGATCCCGTTGCCGACCGCGTTCGCGAGTGTGACGTTCCCGGCCTGGGCGGCGTTCATGATGCCCGGGCAGCCGATCACCGAGTCGGGGCGGAAGTGCAGCGGGTCGAGGAAGTCGTCGTCGAGGCGCCGGTATACGACATGGACGGGCACCTCGCCGCGCGTGGTCCGCATCCACACCCGGTTGTTGCGGCACGTCAGGTCGTGCCCCACCACCAGCTGCACGCCCATCAGCCGGGCGAGCAGGGCGTGTTCGAAGTAGGCGGCGTTCCCCGGCCCCGGGGTGAGGACCACGACCCGGGGGTCCTGTGTCCCGGCGGGCGCGGCGGCGCGCAGGGCGGCCAGCAGCCGCCCCGCGTACCCGTCGACGGGGACCACGTGCTGCTCGGCGAAGAGGGAGGGGAAGATCCGCGTCATGGCTCTGCGGTTCTCGATGACGTACGACACCCCGCTGGGGACCCGCACGTTGTCCTCCAGCACCCGCAGGTCCCCGGCCTCGTCCCGGACGAGGTCGATGCCGGCGACGTGGATGCGTACTCCGCCCGGTGGCTCGACCCCTTGCGCGGCCCGATGGAAATGAGCCGAGTTGAGGAGCAGCCGCCAGGGCACGACACCGTCCTCGAAGGCACGGCAGTGCGAGTAGGCGTCGGAGAGATAGGCCTCAAGGGCCCGCACTCTCTGTGCCACCCCGCGCTGGATGAGGTCCCACTCCAGCGCGTCGATGATCCTCGGCACCAGGTCCAGGGGCCAGGGCCGTTCCTCGCCCGCGAAGGCGTAGGTCACCCCACGGTCGGTGAACGCGCGGGCCATCTGGTCCGCGCGGAAGCGCAGTTCACTCGGCTCGATGGGCTGGAGTGCCGCCAGTACCGGCTCGTAGGCGGTTCTGACCTCACCCGGCCGCACAAACATCTCGTCCCACGCATCGGCCAATGCGTATGCGTCAAATATGTCCGCCATGAGGGGACGTTAGAGGCGGTACGTAACACGGCGATCTCTGAGTGATTTCCGGCAGCTCACGCGGAAAGTGATACGACGCCGGACTCGGCGTCCGTGGTCCGGCACCCCCCAGCTTGTTGCAAGGGGAGGCGCGGAGGCCGGGAGATAGTGGATGATATCGGTGGTTTTCGGGGCTCGTTCGAGCGGGAGCCGTGTTGCGGAGCAGGTCCGGTCCGCGCATAGTTGCGCTGCGGAAGAGGCGCAAACCGGGGGTGGGATGGGCGATGGCCGGGCACGGGACGGACGAGCATCCACACGGTGCTGACCGACTGTGCGATACCGGGGACCGCGTGTACTCCCGGGCCGTACGGCGGGGCCGTGTGCCGCGCACGGACGCCGAGCCGGTGCCGTGCCTGCTGGAGCTTGCCCTCCTCCACCCCGACCCCGACGACATGGACTGGCTGGTGCCGACCTCCCCGCAGGAGGTCATGACCCGGCTGCTGCGCGGGATGTACGACGAGGTCAGCGAGAGTCACCGGCGGGTGGGTTCGGCGGTGGCGGCCTTCGAGAAGTACGCGGGTCTCGGCCGCCGTATCGAGGCGTCCGCCATGGCGTCGGCGTCCCTGGAGGGCGGCGCCGCGATCCGCGTCCTGGACGGCCTCTCGCGCATCCAGGCGGCCATGGACGCCGCGACGGAGGCCTGCACGGGAGAGGTCCTCACCGTCCAGCCCGGCGGTATCCGCCGCGAGCCGGAACTCACGGAGGGCCTGCACCGGGCACTGGCCCTGCGCTCGCGCGGCGTACGGATGCGCGACCTGTACACGCACGTCGCCCGGCACGGCCAAGGCCTCCTGAACTACCTGGAGTTGATGGGCGACGCGGTGGAGGCGCGGACCCTCGACGAGGTCGTCGACCGGCTGATCCTCTTCGACCGCACGGTCGCCTTCATCCCCGCCAACGCCGACCACACGATGGCCCTGGAGCTGCGCCACCCGGCCCTCATCGACTACTTCGTCACGGTCTTCGACCGGCTGTGGCGGCTGGCGATCCCCGTCGGTGCCCCGTTGCCGGACACGGGCATCGAGGGCATCTCCCACCGCGAACAGTCCATCGCCGCCCTGCTCGCGGACGGCCACCAGGACGCGGTGATCGCGGAACGGCTCGGCATAAGCGTGCGTACGTGCCGGGCACACATCGCGCGGCTGTCGGAGACGCTCGGTGCGGCCAGCCGTACCCAACTGGGCGTGCGCATAGCGCAGGTGGGCCTGGACAGCCCCTCGTCACGCGTGCCGGACGTGCCCGCCCAGCTCACGCCTGCGGATCGAGAATCCCCGACTGCCCGATGAGATAGCCGAGTTGGGCCCGGCTCTCGCTGCCGAGGGTCGCGGCGAGTTTGGCGATGTGGACCCGGGCGGTACGGACGTTCATGCCGAGGCGGTCGGCGATCACCGCGTCCGTGTGGCCCTCAACTAGCAGGCTCGCGATGGCTCTTTGACGTGGCGGTATGCCGTTGAGGGACGGCTCGCGGACCGCTTCGGGGTACATCGGCGTGGCCAGGTGCCACAGCCGGTCGAAGACCGTGACGAACTGGGTGATCAGCGCCGGGTGACGGACTTCGAGGGCCATCGTGCGGTCGGCGTTGGCGGGGATGAAGGCGACCGTGCGGTCGATGACGATGAGGCGGTCGGTGACCTCGTCGAGGGTGCGGGCCTCGGCGTCGCCCCGCAACTGCTCGTAGCGGGTGAGGACGGCGGGCTGGTGGCGGAGCGCGTGCGGGTACAGGGTGCGGATCCGGCCGCCGCGGTCGAGGAGGGCCTGGTCGCGGCGCAGGGCGTCGGCGTTGAGGTCGAGGGACTCCGGGCTCCGCCTGCGCGGCTGGATCGCCAGTACTTCCAGGGAGGCCTCGGCCATGACCTCCGCGATGGCCAGGTTGATGCGGTCGAAGCCGCTGACGACAGTGATCGTCGCGGTGTCCGAGGTGCCCGTCCGGCGGCCGTCGATGCGCATGAGCGGTTCGAACGTCTCGGCCAGTCGCTCCTCGCGCCGCCGCTCGTCCGCGATCCGCGCTCCCGAGGCGCGCAGCAGCCGGTGCAGGGCCACGGCGGGGGCGACCGGCTCCAGGAGGCCCGGGTCCGCCACGGCCGGATACAGCAGGCCGTGATCGACCAGGCACGGCGCCGCCTTGGCGTCCGCACTGCTCACCCACCCGTCGGACAGGGCGCGTTCGTACAGGCTCAGGCCTGCCCCGCACAGGTCGTCCGCTCCGTGCGTGTGCGCCTCGGTCACAGCGGGTCGTCTCCTCCTGGCGTCGGGTGGTCCTCCTGGTTGAGGATGCCCGACTGGGCTATGAGGAAGCCGAGCTGCGCACGGCTGCCGCTGCCCAGGGCCGTGGCGAGTTTGGCGATGTGGGCGCGGCACGTCCGCACGTTCATGCCGAGCCGGCGGGCGATGGCCTCGTCGACGTGGCCCTCGATGAGGAGCTTGGCGATGGAGTGCTGGATCTCCGTGATGCCGTCGGAGGCGGTCTCGTAGCGGGCGCCCGCGTTCAGCGGCACCGCGCGGTCCCACATGAACTCGAAGACCTTGATCAGATAGCGGACGAGTCCCGGGTGGCGGAGTTCCAGGGCGACCTGCTGGTCGTCGCGGGCGGGGATGAAGGCGACCGTCTCGTCGCAGACGATGAGGCGCTCCACCAGTTCGTCGATGGTGCGGTACTCCGCCTTGCCGTTGGAGAGCTGGGCCACGTAGGCCAGCTTCTCCGGGCTGTAGCGGGCCGTGTGCTGGTACAGGGTCCGGATGCGCACCCCGCGGTCGGTCAGCAGCTTGTCGCGCTCCAGCCCCTGGACGAGGCTGCGCTCGGGACGGTTGCCGCTGGGCTGGACCGTGAGCACCTCGTTCTGGGCCTGGGCGGTGGCCAGGTTGAGCGCCGCGTTGATACGGGTGCCGCCCTCCAGCACCATGATCGAGTCGGTGGTGGTCGTCGTCTGGGCGCTGAGGGCCATGAACGGCTCGAAAACACCGGCGAGTTCGATCGACAACCGCCGGCGCTCGGTGATCTCGTGCTCTATCGGATTGAGCCGCTGGGCCAGGGCGACCGACGGGGGAACCGGGCGCAGCCAGTCCGCGTCGTCAGGATCCGGGTGGACGAGGGCGAACTCCATCAGACAAGGAGCCTGCTCCGCGTCCGCACGAGCGATACGTCCCGTACGCAGCGCGTCCGTATAAAGACGGCCGCCTTCTTCGCATAGCTCCGTCACCGGATGAGGATGTATCGCTTTAGTCCGGTTCGTCACCAAATCTCCACCCCCCAGGGTCCTGAACATGCAGGAACATGATGCATCGATTCTGTGGTCATGACGTGCCTGAATGAGCCATCGTCGTATCCGACGGGGGAATAAGGGGACCTTCAAGTGAGGACGAAGCCGACTATGCGTAACAGAATGCTTCGCTCGGCGCTTGTCGCCGCCTTCTCCGCCGTTGTGGCCCTCGGAGTGTTGAGTGGCCTCTCCGGAGCGAAGAAGGTCGACGTTCGGGCGGACACAGCTTGGCCGGCCGTGGCGGTGTCCACGACGCCTGCCGACACGGTTGACGGTGCCGGGAGCTGACGTGACAACGCCACCCGACGACCGTAGCTTCCGACGCGAAATGGCCACGGCCTACCGCTCCGGCTGGCACTTCATCGACCTGGCCACCGCTATCCCCCACAGCGGTGACTCGCTCATGGTGACGGTGTTCGGCGAGCCGGTCGTCGTGACGCGCGACGAGGACGAGGACGTACGGGCGTACAGGTGTCTGCGGCGGCCTCGGGGGGCGCCGCAGCCAGTGCGATGTGCCATCAGGTACGGAATGATCTTTGTGAATCTTGACCAGCGAGACCACCGGCTGGTGGAAACGGATGCCCCCGACGTCCAGACCATCTCAGCCACCCCCCGCAGTGCCTGACGCGATTCCCCCGTCGTAACAAGATCGCTCAGGTGCTTCCCCCCGCAGCGGCGTCACCGTGACCTGAACACGGTGACGCCGCTGCAGTTTGGGCGAAATCTCCAGGTATGGACCAGGTTCGGCTGGCCGGAAACCGGCGCACCGAACCCTCGCTCTCTTCTCCCCCCTCGCCCTCTTCACCCTTTCCCCATCGCCCGCGTCAGTTCGATCTCGATCACCACCCGGGACGGGTTCGGCGACGGCGTCCGCCCGTAGCGCTCGGCGTAGCGCCGCTCCGCCTCCGCGACGCGGTCGCGTTCGACGCGCACGAAGGCCCGGCCCTCCAGCGTCGCCCAGCGCCGCCCGTCCACCTGGCACACGGCGACCCGTGCCCCCGGGGGACCGGCCGCGAGCACGTTCGTCACCTTCGTGCTCGACTTGTTCGCGATGACCCGAGCCAGTCGCGCCTCCGGGTCGTATGTCACTCCGACGGGAACGACGTGCGGGCTGCCGTCCGGGCGGAGGGTCGTGAGGGTGCACAGATGTCGTTCCCGCCAGAAGCTGAGATACGACGCGTCGGGATCGCCCGGGTCGACCGGGTGTGAGGCCATGGCCCGGAACTTAGTCCCTCGAACGGTCCCTCCGCTGCCTTGAGTGGAATAGACTCAACTTTGTGTACGTTGGCTTTGTCAGCTGTATGCGAAGGTCATAGCAGTGCGAAGGTCGTAGGAGGAGGAGTACGCGAACGTGGACGCCGAGCTGACCAACAGGAGCAGGGACGCGATCAACGCGGCCAGCAACCGGGCCGTCACCGGGGGGCATGCCGATCTGACCCCGGCCCATCTGCTTCTCTCGCTGCTCGCGGGGGAGGACAACGAGAACATCACCGACCTGCTGGCCGCCGTCGACGCCGATCAGGCCGCCGTGCGGGCGGGTGCCGAGCGGGTGCTCGGCTCGCTGCCCAGCGTGACCGGGTCGACCGTCGCGCCGCCGCAGCCCAACCGCGAGCTGCTCGCGGTGATCGCGGACGCCGCCGAGCGGGCCAAGGAACTCGGCGACGACTACCTTTCGACCGAGCACCTGCTGATCGGTATCGCCGCCAAGGGGGGCGCGGCCGGGGACGTACTCTCCCAGCAGGGGGCCGGGGCGAAGAAGCTGCTGGACGCGTTTCAGAAGAGCAGGGGAGGGCGCCGGGTGACCACACCCGACCCCGAGGGGCAGTACAAGGCGCTGGAGAAGTTCGGTACGGACTTCACGGCCGCCGCACGCGAGGGCAAGCTCGACCCCGTCATCGGGCGGGACCAGGAGATCCGGCGGGTCGTCCAGGTGCTGTCCCGCCGCACCAAGAACAACCCCGTCCTCATCGGCGAGCCCGGCGTCGGCAAGACCGCCGTCGTCGAGGGGCTGGCGCAGCGGATCATCAAGGGGGACGTGCCGGAGTCCCTCAAGAACAAGCGGCTGGTCTCGCTGGACCTCGGCGCGATGGTCGCGGGCGCGAAGTACCGCGGTGAGTTCGAGGAGCGGCTCAAGACCGTCCTCGCCGAGATCAAGGACTCCGACGGCCAGATCATCACCTTCATCGACGAGCTGCACACGGTCGTCGGCGCGGGCGCGGGCGGCGACTCCGCGATGGACGCCGGCAACATGCTGAAGCCGATGCTGGCCCGCGGCGAACTGCGCATGGTCGGCGCGACGACCCTCGACGAGTACCGCGAGCGCATCGAGAAGGACCCGGCGCTGGAGCGCCGCTTCCAGCAGGTGCTGGTCGCGGAGCCGTCCGTCGAGGACACGATCGCGATCCTGCGTGGCTTGAAGGGCCGTTACGAGGCGCACCACAAGGTCGTGATCGCGGACAGCGCGCTGGTCGCGGCGGCGACTCTGTCGGACCGCTACATCACGTCCCGCTTCCTCCCCGACAAGGCGATCGACCTGGTCGACGAGGCGGCCTCCCGCCTCCGCATGGAGATCGACTCGTCCCCCGTCGAGATCGACGAACTCCAGCGCTCCGTCGACCGGTTGAAGATGGAGGAACTGGCCCTCGACAAGGAGACGGACGCCGCCTCCATCGAGCGCCTGGAGAAGCTGCGCCGCGACCTCGCCGACCGCGAGGAGGAGCTGCGCGGCCTCAACGCCCGCTGGGAGAAGGAGAAGCAGTCCCTGAACATGGTCGGCGAGCTGAAGGAGAAGCTCGACGAACTGCGCGGCCAGGCCGAACGCGCCCAGCGCGACGGCGACTTCGACACCGCGTCCAAGCTGCTCTACGGCGAGATCCCTTCCCTGGAACGGGACTTGGAGGAAGCCTCCGAGGCGGAGGAAGAAGCCTCCAAGGACACGATGGTGAAGGAGGAGGTCGGCCCCGACGACATCGCGGACGTCGTCGGCTCCTGGACCGGCATCCCCGCAGGCCGCCTCCTGGAGGGCGAGACGCAGAAACTCCTGCGCATGGAGGAGGAGTTGGGCCGCAGGCTCATCGGCCAGCAGGAGGCCGTACAGGCGGTCTCCGACGCGGTACGACGCACCCGCGCCGGCATCGCGGACCCGGACCGTCCCACCGGCTCCTTCCTCTTCCTGGGCCCGACGGGCGTAGGCAAAACGGAGTTGGCGAAGGCGTTGGCCGACTTCCTCTTCGACGACGAGCGGGCCATGGTCCGCATCGACATGTCGGAGTACGGCGAGAAGCACAGCGTGGCCCGGCTGGTCGGCGCCCCGCCCGGATACGTCGGCTACGAGGAGGGCGGCCAGCTCACGGAGGCGGTGCGCAGGCGCCCGTACTCGGTGATCCTCCTCGACGAGGTCGAGAAGGCGCACCCGGAGGTCTTCGACGTCCTGCTCCAGGTACTGGACGACGGCCGCCTGACCGACGGCCAGGGCCGCACGGTCGACTTCCGCAACACCATCCTGATCCTCACCTCCAACCTGGGCAGCAACTTCCTGATCGACCCGCTCACCGGCGAGGACGAGAAGAAGGCACAGGTCCTGCAGGTGGTCCGGGCCTCCTTCAAGCCGGAGTTCCTCAACCGCCTGGACGACCTGGTGGTCTTCTCCGCCCTGAATAGGGAGGAGCTGGGCCGCATCGCCGCCCTCCAGATCGGCCGCCTGGCCAAGCGCCTCGCGGAACGCCGCCTCACCCTGGAGATCAGCGACGAGGCCCTGACCTGGCTCGCGGACAACGGCAACGACCCGGCGTACGGCGCGCGACCGCTCCGCCGCCTCGTCCAGACGGCGATCGGCGACCGCCTCGCCAAGGAGATCCTGGCCGGTGAGGTCAAGGACGGGGACACGGTACGGGTGGACGCGTTCGGGGACGGGCTGATCGTGGGGCCGGCTACGGGCAAGACGCTGTAGGTGGCACCGTAGGACCCTGGGCCGACCGGATCGCCGACCGGATCAGGTCAGCCCAGGGCGGACAGTCCCGGCAGGGGTTGCCACCCCCCTCCCCGCATGGGGGAGGATGGCGGAATCCGTACGAAGGGAAATACACGGTGAGCATCGACCCGTCCTCGATTCCGAACTTCGGGGGCCAGCCCGAGCCGAACCCCCAAGGACCGGCGGGCCCCGTCGTCCCGGATCAGGACCTCGTGAAGCAGCTCCTCGACCAGATGGAGCTGAAGTATGTCGTCGACGACGAGGGTGACCTCGCGGCGCCGTGGGAGCAGTTCCGTACGTACTTCATGTTCCGCGGTGAGGACGACCAGCTCGTCTTCTCGGTACGGACGTTCTACGACCGTCCGCACGACATCGACGTCAAGCCGCAGCTGCTGGAGTCGATCGACGACTGGAACCGCCGCACCCTGTGGCCGAAGGTCTACACGCACACCCACGACGACGGCACCGTCCGTCTCATCGGTGAGGCGCAGATGCTGATCGGCACCGGCGTCGACCTGAACCACTTCGTGTCCTCGACGGTCAGCTGGGTGCGCGCCGCGATCGAGTTCGACCGCTGGCTCGTCGAGCAGCTCGGCCTCACCGAGGAAGTCGACGAGGCCGTCGAGAAGCCTGAGGACGACGAGGAGTAGTCCTCCTCGGTCCGTAGGACCACGTATGACCGGCGCCCGTCCACAGCCTGTGGACGGGCGCCGGTCGTCATGCCAGGTCAGCGATCCCCCGCTCAGGCCGGACTGTCCCACTGTTCGCGGCCTGCGACCTCGCGAGCCGTGTCGAGCAGGAGCCCGAGTGCGGTCGACGTGTTGCCCCGCTTCCACACCATCTGCAGGGTGAGCGGGGGGAGGTCGTCGGCGAGGGCGAGGGTCGTGGTTCCGACGGGTACCCGGCCGACCACGCTGGCCGCCACGAGGGCGAAGCTGCGCCGGTCGTGGAGGTCGAGGTGGCTGAGGCCGTGGATGGGGTTCTCCCGGTACTCGAAGGTCTCGCCCGTGCGGTCGAGGGCGGTCGCCATGAAGTCGTACCGGTCCGGTGCGAGGCGTCGGGGCGGGTGGCAGAACCGCTGTCCCGCGAACTCCCGCAGCCCGACCGGGCCTTGCCGGGCCAGTGGGTGACCCTCGTCGACCACCGCGACCACGCGCTCGTTCCGCAGTGTCTCGCGCCGGTACTCCGGACGCTGCGGCATGTCGCGTGACAGCACGACGTCATAGCCGTCGGTCAGCAGCGCCGCGTCGAGCTCGGGAGTCCAGCCGTCGCGGACGTCGACCGTCACTCCGGGATGGCTCTCGCTCATCCCGGAGACGAGCCGCGGCACGGTCTCGAAGACGGCGGAGAAGACGTAGCCCAGACGGACGGTGCCCAGCTCCCCGCGTCCGGTCAGGACCGTCCGCTCGACCAGGCGGTCCGACTCGGCGAGGATCGTACGAGCCGACTCCACGAAGACCCGGCCCGCCTCGGTGAGCCGGACGACCGGCCGCCGCTCGAACAGCGTCACGCCCAGCTCGCGCTCCAGGTCGCGGATCTGGCGGCTCAGTGGCGGCTGCGCCATCACGAGCCGTTCGGCCGCCCGCTGGAAACCGCCTTCCTCCGCCACGGCTATCACGTAGCGCATGAGCCGTAGGTCGATCGCCATACCCGGAGGGTATCGCCAGGCAACCCAACCGGTCTTGGACTTCCATCGCCGCCCGGAAGAAGACTGGAGTCCGTGACCGACCCCCGGCGCCAAGAGGGCCAGGGGCCAGGGGGCCAGGGGCCAGGGGCCAGGGGGCCAGGGGGAGGGAAGGGCTGATGGAGACCCGTCGGCTCGTGGTGGGAATCAGTGGTGCCACCGGCGTGGTGTACGGCATGCGGGTGCTGGAACTGGCCCGCAAGGCAGGCGTGGAGACGCATCTGGTCGTCACTCCGGCCGGCCAGCGGACGCGGGCCTTCGAGACGGACCTGTCCGTCCGGGACCTGGCGGCCATGGCCGACGTCTGCCACCGGCCCGCCGACATCGGCGCCTCGATCGCGTCCGGGTCCTTCCGCACCGCCGGCATGATCGTCGCGCCGTGCTCCATCAGGACACTGTCGGCGATCGCCTGCTCCCACGGCGACAACCTGCTCACCCGCGCCGCCGACGTCACGCTCAAGGAACGGCGCCGACTGGTCCTCCTGGTCCGCGAGACACCACTGACGCTGGGCCACCTGCGTGCCATGACCGCCGTCACCGAGTCCGGCGGGATCGTCATGCCGCCGGTGCCGGCCTTCTACCTGCGTCCGGACACCGTGGAGGACGTTGTCGACCACACGGTGGGGCGGGCACTGGACCTGTTCGGGATCGACGTCCCGGACATGCCCCGCTGGGGCGAGTGACACCAGACCTTGCGAGAGGATCGTCCGTTGCGACACCTGCGTAGCCTGCGTGCGTTCATACGGGAGTTGGAGAGCATCGGCGAGCTCCGGCAGATCGACGAGGAGGTCGACTGGAGCCTGGAGATCGGAGCGGTCGTCCGCCGCTCCTACGACCTGCGTGCTCCCGCCCCCCTGTTCACCAACATCACCGGGTATCAGGGCACCGGATTCAGGGTGTTGGGTGCCCCCGGCGGTCTCAGCGGCCCCGCGCACCCGCTCGCCCGGATCGCACTGGCACTCGGACAGCCGGCCGACACCCCCGGGCAGAGCCTCATGGAGGCCGTCGTCGCCGCCCGGGACAGGCCCGGAATCCCCCCGCAGGTCGTTCCCGCGGCGAGTGCCCCGTGCAAGGAGAACATCCTGCTGGGCGACGACATCGACCTGTTCGCGTTCCCGACCCCGCTGATCCACGGCAATGACGGCGGACGCTACATCCAGACCTACGGCATGAACATCGCCCGTACCCCGGACGGGTCGTGGACCAACTGGTCGATCAACCGGATGATGATCGCCGGTCGTGACACCCTCGCGTGCCTCATCCCCGACCCGCAGCATCTGGGCGTCATCCGCGCCCAATGGGCCGAGCAGCACGAGCCGATGCCCGTCGCGCTCGCGCTCGGCGTCGAACCGGGTCTGCCCTTCGCCGGGGCGTATCCGCTGCCGGAGGGGGCGGACGAGTCGCACTTCCTCGGGGCGTTGTTCGGCGAAGGCATCGAAGTGGTCCCCGCGGAGACCGTGGACCTGATGGTCCCGGCCACCGCCGAGATCGTCATCGAGGGTCACATCGCCTTCGACGAGACGGTCATGGAGGGGCCGTTCAACGAGTACCCCGGCTACAACGCCGTGGAGCAGTCGCCCAAGCCCGTGTTCCACGTCTCGGCGATCACCCACCGCGACGCCGCCATCCTGCCCGTCGTGGCCGCCGGCCCGCCGGTGGAGGAGGACCACACCCTGAGCGGCACCATGCACGCCGCCGAGATCCTCTACAAACTCCGCAAGGCGGGCCTGCCGGTCACCTCGACCTGGTTCTCCTACGAATCGGCGATGCACTGGCTGATCGTCGCCGTCCGCTCCGACTGGCACGAGACCATGCCCGTCGGCTCCGCCGAACTGGCGCGCAGGGTCGGGGAAGTGGCCTTCGAGGGCAAGGCCGGGTACGGCGCCCCCAAGATCCTGCTGGTCGAGGACGACATCGACATCACCGACATCAACGAAGTGGTCTGGGCCTTCGCCACCCGTACCCACCCGGAGCACGGCGAGGTCCACTTCCCCGCCGAACCCCACGTTCAGCTGTCGGTCTACCTCTCCGAAGCCGAAGCGCACTCCTACCGGGCCGGGAAAGTCCTCTACAACTGCCTGCTGGCCGACCTCTTCGACGAGAAGGACCGGCCCGTCAAGGGCAGCTTCGAGAACGGGTGGCCGAAGGAGATCCAGCAGCGCGTACTCGACAAGTGGCAGGCGTACGGCTACCGCTGAGCGGCGGCATGCGACGACCGGCCCCGCAGACGACGGCAGACGACGCTCAGTGTGCGAATGCCTTGCGGAGCCGCTCCGCCGCGTCCGCCAGTACCTCGGTCCGCTTGCAGAACGCGAACCGGACATAGGGCGCGCCGGCCTCCGTGTGGTCGTAGAAGACCGCGTTGGGGATCGCGACCACACCCGCGCGTTCCGGGAGGGATCGGCAGAACGCGGCGCCGTCGCTCTCGCCGAGCGGGCGGATGTCGGTCGTGACGAAGTACGTCCCGGCCGGCCGGAAGACCCGGAAGCCGGCATCGACGAGTCCCGCGCTCAGCAGGTCCCGCTTGGCCAGCATGTCCGCGCGGAAGGCGTCGAAGTACGAGTCGGGGAGGGCCAGCGCCTCCGCGACCGCGTACTGGAACGGCCCCGACGCCACATACGTCAGGAACTGCTTCGCCGACCGTACGGCCGTCACCAGCCCGGGCGTCCCCGTCACCCACCCGACCTTCCACCCCGTGAACGAGAACGTCTTGCCCGCCGACCCGATCGACACCGTGCGCTCCCGCATCCCCGGGAAGGTCGCGAGCGGGATGTGCTCGGCCTCGTCGAACACCAGGTGCTCGTACACCTCGTCCGTGATCACCAACAGATCGCGTTCTACGGCGAGTTCGGCGATGGCGGCGAGTTCCTCGCGGGTGAGGACGGTGCCGGTCGGGTTGTGCGGGGTGTTGATCAGGAGGAGGCGGGTGCGGTCGGTGACGGCGGCGCGCAGTTCGTCGAGGTCGAGGCGGAAGCGGCCGTCGGCCGGGCGGAGCGTGACCGGCACGCGTGTGCCGCCCGCCATGGCGATGCAGGCCGCGTAGGAGTCGTAGTACGGCTCGAACGCGACGACCTCGTCGCCGGGTTCCACCAGGGCCAGCAGCGCCGCGGCGATGGCCTCCGTCGCGCCCGCCGTGACCAGGACCTCGGCGTCGGGGTCGTAGGACAGGTCGTAGCGGCGCTGCTGGTGGGCGGCGATCGCGGTGCGGAGTTCGGGGACGCCGGGGCCCGGCGGGTACTGGTTGCCGCGCCCGTCGCGCAGCGCGCGCACCGCCGCCTCGCGGATCTCCTCGGGGCCGTCCGTGTCGGGGAAACCCTGGCCGAGGTTGATCGACCCGGTCTTCAGGGCCAGGGCGGACATCTCGGCGAAGATCGTCGTCCCGAACTCGGCGAGCCGGCGGTTGAGGAGGGGGCGTGCGGTGGAGGTCATGCCCGTCATCCTGCGCCCAAGCTCTGGAGTTCCTCAACTCTGCTTTGGCAGGTGAGACGACCGGGCATCCCTGCTTCACGCACCAACCGGGGCGCCCACGGGGGGCCGCTTCGGGGGAATCGGAAGGAGGGTGGGGCCATGTTCTTCGGCATCATCCTGGCGGTTGTCGCAGTGGCTTTCGTAGGAGCGGTCGTCCGCGCGGGGCGCAAGGACAAGCTCAGCAAGGGATCGGGGCGTCGGGCCGGGCTCTCCGGTGGAAGCGCGGCCGGTTCGAGCAGTTGGTGGGCCGGGGACGGGGGTTCGTCGTCCTCGGGCGGCGGCCACTCCGGGGGGCATCACGGGGGCGGGCACCACTCCTGTGGTGGCGGGCACTCGTCCTGCGGGGGCGGCTCGTCGTGCGGCGGGGGGTCGTCCTGCGGGGGTGGGGGCGGCTGCGGGAGCAGCTGACACGGGGCAGCTGAGCACCGCGAACGGGGATCGTACGGGGGTCACGGCGCCCGTCGGGAGGTCGCTCCCGGCGGGCGCTCCGGCGCGCGCCTGACACTCCTGGGCGTACGCCTTGGTTGAACAGTTGAGCTGTGGAGCCCTCTGAGGGATGGAAACCCCACGAAGTTGGGTAAAAACGCTGTGGTGGCGCCACTGTCCATGATTCCCTCTAAATCACCAACGCAGCCCCTCGGACGTCCTGCAGACACTCTCTCCTGACTGGGCTGACCGGGCCGATCTCCCGGTATCGGCCGGGGTGCGCCGGACCCACACCTCCCCTTTCTTTGCGTGCTAGCGGAGCCGATCCATGCTCACGACCCTGAATACCTCCTACACCGATACGCGCGCGGCCGACCTCGCCTGGACCCTGGGGCGCGAGCCGCTTCCGGCCCTGGCCACGCTCGACCTCGAACTCGCCGGTGCGAAGCTCCAGTTGAGACTGCTCGGCGCGTCCCACCAGGTACTCCTGGACGAGGAGACGGGCAGTTGTTCGGAGACGGTCGCGTGCATCCCGGGTTCCAGCACACCGCTTCCGCTCGGGGTCGCCAAGCGGGTCGGCGACTGGGAGTACGAGTTCGCGGCCCGGGTCGAGGTGCTGTCCCCGGGGCAGTTCGCGGGCCGCGCCCAGGAACTGCTGGCCCTGGTCGCCGACCATCCCAACGGCCTGGCCGGGGTCTTCCCGGGCAGCCCGCACGCCTTCACCGCGATGCTCGCCCAGCGGTACGAGGGCCAGGTGCACTGGCGCACCTGGCACGCCTATCCGCAGGACGGGCAGCTGGTGGCGACGCGGACGCGGGTGGGGGTACGGGTGCCGGTGGGGCACGCGGTGCCGTTGCCCGTATAAACCCGGACGGGTCCGGATGGGCCCGTCCGGCCGACACCGACCCCGGTCGCCGTAAACACATTCCACACGTGTGGGTGACGAAGCGTGCCCGTCATGTGACGTAACGTCGCAGCGTGATCGAACCGCACGCGCCGGCCCGGCCGGGCACCCAGCCACCGTGGGAAGGCCCCGCGCGGCTGCCCGTACGGCCGGGCACGGGCCGGTTCCTGGTGCTCGCGGGTGTCTTCGTCTGCGCCGCCTGCGGACTCGTGTACGAACTCGAACTGGTCGCCCTCGCCTCGTACTTGATCGGCGACTCGGTCACCCAGGCGTCCGTCGTCCTGTCCGTCATGGTGTTCGCGATGGGCATCGGCTCGCTCGCCGCGAAACGGCTGCGCTGGCACGCGGCGGCCGGTTTCGGCGCGGTCGAGGCGGCCCTCGCGCTGATCGGCGGCTGCAGCGCGATGGCCTTGTACGCGGTCTTCGCCTGGACCGGGAACTGGGGCGGCCTGTGGGCGCAGGGCCCGCGCTGCCTCCTGGTCGCCTTCTCGCTCGCCATCGGTCTGCTGATCGGCGCGGAGGTCCCGCTGCTGATGGAGCTGATCCAGCGGATCCGCCGCCAGGACGCGGGGGGCGCGGTCGCCGATCTGTTCGCGGCGGACTACGTCGGTGCGCTGGTCGGTGGCCTGGCGTTTCCCTTTCTGCTGCTGCCCTTCCTGGGGCAGTTGACCGGCACCCTGCTCACCGGCACGGTCAACGTGGTCGCCGGTGGGTGTCTGGTCCTGGGGCTGTTCCGCCGTGACCTGACCCGCCGGGGGCGCTGGCTGTTGGTGATCACCAACCTCACCGTGCTCGGCCTGCTCGCCTCCGCCGCCGTACTGGTCGACGACTTCGAACGGGCCGCGCGGCACGCCGTCTACGGCAAGGACGTCCGGGTCGCGCTCCAGACCGACGTCCAGGAGGTCGTCCTCACCGGCGGCGACCACGGCCGACCCCTCGACCTCTTCCTCGACGGGCGCCTCCGGGTCAGCGGGCGCGACGAGCACCGCTACCACGAGGCCCTCGTCCACCCCGCGATGGACGGGCCTCACGCGCGCGTGCTCGTCCTCGGCGGCGGGGACGGGCTCGCGGCACGGGAAGTACTGCGGCACCGGGGTGTGCGCCGCGTCGACATCGTCGAACTCGACGCGGGTGTCGTCCGGTTGGCCCGGCATGATCCTGCTCTGTCCGGTTTGAACGGCCATGTCTACGACGATCCGCGCGTCCACGTGACCACGGGCGACGCCTTCGACTTGCTGCGCGGGGTCCGCCCGGGGTCGTACGACGTGGTGATCGCGGATCTTCCGGATCCGGGCATCACCGCCAGCACGAAGCTGTACTCCGAGGAGTTCTACGGCCTTGCGCGGCGCGCTCTCGCTGATCGGGGGCGGCTGGTCGTGCACGCCGGGCCCGTTGCTTCCCGGCGCCATGTCTTCTGGACTGTGGTCGCCACGATCCGTGCGGTCGGGCTTCATCCCGTCCCGTACCGGGTGGGCGGCCGGGCCTCGGGTTTCGCGGCGGGGCCCGATCGGACGACCGGTACGTCTCGGGCTCCGCGGGACTGGGGGTTCGTGCTGGCGACTCGGGGGGTGGCGCCTGCGGAGCCGGGGCTGGAGAGCGAAGAACGGGCGGCTGAGCGGACGTTGGTGCCGGGGCTGGTGGCTTCTACGTTGGTGCATCCGCGCTACTGATGGTGGTGGGGTCGGGGTCGTGGCGGTACGGCGAGCCCGCCGCTGGTTGCGCCCCTCTGGTGTTGCCACAGTTGAACGGGTGGGGACCAGCTACGCGGCGGGCTGCGCCGTACCGCCACGACCCGCTCCCGTGGTGTGGCGGCTGCGGGTCAGTGGGGGGGGGCGTGCCTTTTCAGCGCAGGGCGGCAATATTCAGCCCGTCCGGCGATTGAGGACGAGGCCGTTCAGGCCGAAAGCGGGGGTGTGGGGGCGGCAGCCCCCGCCGACGCCCGCACCAACACGGCCGCACTTCTGGGCAACGGCAGGTGTACCCCCGGTCAACCTAGGTAGGCTCGGCAAGCATGGAGCATGAGGTGCACGTTCCGGTTACCCCCGAGCAACTGCGGGACGCACTCGCGGACCCTGCCCGGGTCGCCCGCGCCGTCCCCGGCTTTCAGCAGGACGCCGGTACCGAACCCGTCGCCGGACGCCTGAAGGTCCGCGTCGGCAGTCACTCCATCACCTACCGGGGGGCCGTTCGCGTCTCCGCGCAGGACGACGGGACGTATGCCGTAGAGGGTGACGCGACCGAGGCCCGGGGCACCGGTTCCGTGAAACTCGCGCTCACGGTGCGCGTCCGCGAATCCGACGGCGGCTCCACCCTCGTCTTCGACGGTACGGCGACGGCGGACGGCCGGATCACCGAGCTGGCGCCGGACGCGGTGAGGTCGGCGACGAGCAGGTTGCTGGACCGGTTCGCGGAGAACCTGGGGGTGGACGTGGAGGAACTGGACCAGGTCGAACTCCCGGACCCCACCGCCGTGTTGGAGACACCGGAGACACTGGAGACACCTGAGACCGAGGTCCCGCCGCCGTCCCTCGACCCGCTGGCCGACGACATCGACGACATTGACGACCCCGTGGCCGATATCGGTGGTCTGGACGAACCCGAACCCCACGTCTCCGAGACCTTCGCCGAGTCCCCCCAACCCCCCGCCGAAGCCGCCCACGCCCGCCGCACGATGATCGGCCGCAGCGCGGAGGAGGTCGACCACGCGCCGCCGCGCGGCCGGTACGCCCCCGTCCCCGCCCCGCAGACCGTCTCGGCGAACGCCACCCTCCGCTGGGCGGCTCCGGCCGCCGCACTGGTCCTGGCCTCGGCGATCGTGGTCAACAGGGTGCTGCGCAAACGCCGTTGACGGGTCGCCGTCCGCCTTCCCGATCAGCCCAGTAGGGTCATGCCGTGAGTAACGAAGAGATCACGCTGACCGCGGGCGACGCGGAAGTGACGGTGCAGCCGGGCAACGGCGGCCGTATCGGAGGGCTCCGCGTCGGCGGCACCGAACTCCTGCGCCAGGGCGAGCGGTTCGGGTGCTTCCCGATGGTCCCCTGGTGCGGGCGGATCCGCGACGGCCGCTTCCTGGACGGCGGGACCGTCCACCAGATGCCGCTCAACTCCCCACCGCACGCCATCCACGGCACCGTCCGAGAGGGCGCCTGGCGCACCGCCCGCAGGAGCGCCGACGAGGCGGTCATCACGTACGACCTGGTCGAGCCGTGGCCCTTCCCGGGCCGCGTCACCCAGGCCGTCGAGCTGACCGGGGACGCCCTGACGCTCACCATGGCCATCGAGGCGTACGGCGACTCGTTCCCGGCGCAGATCGGCTGGCACCCGTGGTTCCACCGCAACCTCGGCGGCGAGGACGTGACCGTCGACTTCAGCCCCGCCTGGCAGGAGGAGCGCGGCGACGACCACCTGCCCACGGGCAAGCGCATCGACCGTAAGCCGAGCCCCTGGGACGACTGCTTCGGTATGCCCGGTGGTGTGGACGTGACGCTGACCTGGCCGGGGCAGCTGGAGCTGAAGGTGACGAGCCCGGAGGAGTGGGTCGTCGTCTACGACGAGCAGGAGGCCGCGGTGTGCGTGGAACCGCAGACCGGCCCGCCGAACGGCCTGAACACCCTGCCCCGCCTGGTCACGCCGATCGAGCCGCTGGAAGCCACGATGACCTGGAGTTGGACGCGCCTCTAAGCTGGCAGGCATGACGGACGTACGCGGCGTGGTGCTGCAGCAGATCAAGGACAAGGCCGTGGTGCACGGCAAGGTGACCCTGTCGTCGGGGCTGGAGGCCGATTACTACATCGACCTCCGCCGCGTCACCCTCGACGGCGAGGCCGCCCCGCTCGTCGGGCAGGTGCTGCTCGACCTGACCGCCGACCTGGACTTCGACGCGGTCGGCGGGCTGACCATGGGCGCCGACCCGGTCGCCACGTCGATGCTGCACGCCGCCGCCGCGCGCGGACAGAAGCTGGACGCCTTCGTCGTGCGCAAGGCCGCGAAGGCGCACGGCATGCAGCGTCAGGTGGAGGGCCCCGAGATCAAGGGCCGCCGGGTGCTGGTGGTCGAGGACACTTCCACCACCGGTGACTCCCCGCTCACCGCCGTCGAGGCCGTGCGCGCGGCCGGTGCCGAGGTCGTCGGCGTCGCGACCATCGTGGACCGCGCGACCGGTGCCGCCGAGAAGATCGAGGCCGGTGCGGGAGTGCCGTATCTCTTCGCCTACTCCAAGGACGAGCTGGGCCTGGACTGACCGCACGCTCCTAGCATCCGGTCCCGTCTGGAAGGATGGGGCCGACGATGACGTCGCACCCAAGGTCTAGGTCAGGGCCGTAGCACGCAGATCGCGAAGATCGCCAACCCGCAGATACCAAGGAGCGGACCATGCCCATCGCAACCCCCGAGGTCTACAACGAGATGCTCGACCGGGCGAAGGCAGGCAAGTTCGCCTACCCGGCCATCAACGTGACCTCGACCCAGACCCTGCACGCTGCGCTGCGCGGCTTCGCGGAGGCCGAGAGCGACGGCATCGTCCAGATCTCCACGGGTGGCGCCGAGTTCCTGGGCGGCCAGTACGCCAAGGAGATGGTCACGGGTTCCGTGGCCCTGGCCGAGTTCGCGCACATCGTCGCCGAGAAGTACCCGGTCACGGTCGCGCTGCACACCGACCACTGCCCCAAGGACAAGCTCGACGGGTACGTACGCCCGCTGATCGCCGTCTCCGAGGCGCGTGTGAAGGCCGGCGGCAACCCGCTGTTCCAGTCGCACATGTGGGACGGTTCGGCGGAGACCCTCGCCGACAACCTCGCCATCGCGCAGGAGCTGCTGGCCCGCGCCGCCGCCGCGAAGATCATCCTTGAGGTGGAGATCACCCCGACCGGTGGCGAGGAGGACGGCGTCTCGCACGAGATCAACGACTCCCTCTACACCACGGTCGAGGACGCGATCCGTACGGTCGAGGCGCTCGGCCTGGGCGAGAAGGGCCGCTACCTGCTGGCCGCGTCGTTCGGCAACGTGCACGGCGTGTACAAGCCGGGCAACGTCGTGCTCCGCCCCGAGCTGCTCAAGGAGCTGAACGAGGGCGTGGCCGCCAAGTACGGTCAGCCGGCCGGCAGCAAGCCGTTCAACTTCGTCTTCCACGGCGGCTCCGGCTCCACGGCGGAGGAGATCGCCACCGCGCTGGAGAACGGCGTCGTGAAGATGAACCTCGACACCGACACCCAGTACGCGTTCACGCGCCCGGTCGCGGACCACATGCTGAAGAACTACGACGGTGTCCTGAAGGTCGACGGCGAGGTCGGTTCCAAGAAGACCTACGACCCGCGCACCTGGGGCAAGCTCGCCGAGGCGTCGATGGCCGCACGCGTCACCGAGGCGTGCTCGAACCTGCGCTCCACGGGCACGAAGATCAAGTAAGTCTTTCTGAGCCGCCTGTTTCGCGAGCCCGGTGCTACGGCACCGGGCTCGTTGTATACCTGGGGGCATGTCCTCCGACGTCCGGCTCGCCTCGCCCCAGGGCAAGTGGATCCTGCTGACCACGGTGCTCGGCTCCAGCATGGCCATGGTGGACTCCACCGTCGTCAACGTCGCCCTGCCCCGCATCGGCCGCGATCTCGACGCCGACCTGGCCGCCCTCCAGTGGACGGCCAACGCGTACATGCTCACGCTGGCCGGCCTGATCCTCCTCGGCGGTTCGCTCGGGGACCGCTACGGCCGCCGCAAGGTCTTCGTCATCGGTGTCGTGTGGTTCGCGGCGGCGTCGCTGCTGTGCGGACTCGCGCCCAATGTGGCCGTCCTGGTCGCCGCGCGTGCACTCCAGGGCATCGGCGGCGCACTCCTCACCCCCGGCTCCCTCGCCCTGATCCAGGCCTCCTTCCACCCCGACGACCGGGCCAGGGCGGTCGGCCTGTGGTCCGGATTCGGCGGCATCGGCGCGGCGATCGGCCCGTTCCTCGGCGGCTGGCTGGTGGACGGCCCCGGCTGGCGCTGGGTGTTCCTGATCAACGTCCCGATGGCGCTGGTGTGCGCCCCCATCGCCGTACGCCACGTCCCCGAGTCCGCGGACGGCCGCAAGCACGGCCGCTTCGACGTCCTGGGCGCGGCACTGGGCGCGATCGCCCTCGCCCTCGTCACCTACGCGCTGATCGAGGCGGGCGACGGCTCACTCCCCGTCGTGATCCTCACCGCCGTCGCGGGCGTGGCCGCGGGCGTCGCCTTCGTCTACGTCGAGAAGCGCAGCGCCGACCCGATGATGCCGCCGGGCATCTTCGCGTCGCGCCAGTTCACGGCGGTCAACCTCGTCACCCTCTGCGTCTACGCGGCCTTCGGCGGCTTCTTCTTCCTCACCGCGCTCCAACTCCAGGTAGTGGCGGGCTACTCGGCGCTCCAGGCCGGCACGGCCCTCCTCCCGACAACTGCCCTGATGCTGCTCTTCTCGGCCCGCTCGGGCGAACTGGCCCAGCGCATCGGCCCGCGCATCCCGCTGACGGTCGGCCCGCTGCTGTGCGCGGTGGCGATGCTGCTGATGCTGCGGGTGGGCCCGGACGCCTCGTACCTCGCCGACGTCCTGCCCGCCCTGCTGGTGATGGGCGCCGGCATGGTCACCCTGGTAGCTCCCCTGACGGCCACCGTCCTCGCCTCCGTGGACACCGCACGGGCGGGCCTGGCCAGCGGCATCAACAACGCGGCGGCCCGCGCGGCCGGCCTGATCGCGGTCGCGGCGCTGCCCTTGTTGGCAGGCATGGGCCCGGAGGCGTACCGCTCGGCACCCGCCTTCGACCACGCCTTCGACCGGGCGATGCTGTGGTGCGCGGGCGTCCTGGTGGTGGGGTCGGTGCTGGCGTACGCGACCGTGCGCCGCCCGGCGCCGGACTGCCGCCGCCCGGAATGCCTCACGCACGGGTGGGTGACGGCTCCGCCGTTGGAGCCGCGGGTGGGGAAGGGGCGTCTCGATGCGGGGTAGGGGTTCGACAGCGAGCGGGCGGGACTATGCCTCCGTACCGATGGATGCGTGGCAGAGGCAGGTGCACCGCGCGACCAGGACGATGCCGCCCCCGTGAGGTAGGGGGATGTCGTCGGTCTGGCGGCAGCCCTGATGCAGGTCTTGATAACCCGCCCGGGCGGCGAGGGCACATTCGGCGGAGCGCGCTGAGAGGTCGTCGGTGGCCGACGTACTCATACGAAGGTTCCGCCGCTGCTCGCCGCGTTGAGTGCCCGAGTGCGCTCACACATGGCTGTGCGCCGTTCTGCCTCCGTGGCCGGACGGACGTGAACCGGGGAGGCGTCCCACTCGCGTCCGCCAGTCACTGGCCGCAACTGGATGTACGGGCCTTCGTGGCCCATGACGTAACCGAGTTCGCTGGTCTCGGCGTCGAAGACCAGAGTGCCTTCCTGCTGTTTCACTGCCATCATTCACAGCCCCCTCGCCGAACTGCCTCCGCCAGACGTACGGCTACGTCGGCGTGGACTCGCCCCATCTCGACGAGCTTCAGGCCGGGGTGCACGAAGTCGACGCCGAGGGACGGGAGGACGATCCCGGCCTCGGCGAGTGCTTGCCGGAGGGACTCCACTGCCGTATGCGGGTCGACGTCCCGCTGTTCCGTCGTAGCCATGAACAGGACGGTAGGAGGGGGGAGTTGCGTGGCACGAGGGGAGTTGCTCAGAGTTTCTTGATGGCGCGGTGAAGTTGCGCGATGTTAGCCGCGCGGGCCAACCGAACCCGGTACACGGGCCGTTGCCCTCCGTGATGCTTGATGGATCAGTCCTCCCGAGGAAAGGAACTGGTCATGACGCGACGCCTGCGCTTCAACGGCACCGGTAGCGGCGGAGGTTCCTGCCCCGCGATCCATGAAGACCTGGACACGGGCGAGATCATCGTGCACGGTCCCCGGCTCACCGCCCCGGACGCCATCGCCCAGCTTCAACACCTGGACGAGGACGAGATCCCCGTCGTGGTGCCGCGCAACACGATCATCGACTTCGGCCCGACGAACCGAGACACCGAGCCACGCATCCTCGACCCGGAGACCTTCGCGCGGCTCTTCGAGAACTTCCAGCACAGCGCCTGGCATCTGGAGATGCGCAAGGGGTACGCCGTGGACCGGGCCACCGACACCTACGCCCAGTTCGTCCGGGGCGAGACTCCGACCTGGGACATGGACTCGCCCTGGGCACGCACCATCGGCGCCAAGACGCGCGACGGCGCATACGTCGGCCGCGTCCGTATCGTCGACAACCCGCCGACGGAAGGGCAGTTGTACCTTCTGGCGCACGCCGAACACAATGCGGCGCTGGGTGAGGAGGTGCGGAACATGTGGCGCGAGGACGCCGAGCGCGTGCACCTGCCCGACGAAGACTTCTGGATCTTCGACTCGCATATCGTCGCCCTGTGCCTCTGGGACGACGAAGACAATCTCACGGGTGCCGAACTGATCACGGAGCCCGCACGCGTCAACCAGTACAACCGGCTGCGTGACGTCGCGATGCACTACGCCGTCCCGTACGAGCGGTTCAAGGCCTTGGCCGACGCCAGGGGGTAGAGGTAAGGCAGGTGCCTATCGGTGAGCACGGACTATCAGCAGGCCCGCGAGGCGCTCGGGATACGACTCCGGGAGCTTCGTCTGACGGCTCCTGACGGCCGGCTCACCGGTACGCGGCTCGCGGAACGGCTCGGCCCGGGATGGACCAAGGTCAAGGTCAGCAAGCTGGAGAACGGCAGGCAGACGGCCACGGCCGACGACTTGAGGGCGTGGGCGAACGGGACGGGTCAGCCCGAGGCAATTGACGAACTCCTCGCCAAACTACGGGGGTTCGAGTCACACATCCGCTCGTGGCGCCGTCAGTTGGCCGCAGGGCACAAGACCGTCCAGGACGCCGCCACCGTGGAGCACGAGCGCACCAGGGTCCTCACGATCTGGGAGAACTGCCTGATCCCGGGCTTGCTGCAAACCGCGGACTACGCCCGCCACGTCTTCGCCCGGCACGCCGATCTCCTACGGTCACCACGCGACACCGAGGACGCGGTCCGCGCCCGGATCCAACGGCAGGAACGGCTGTACCAGCGGGGCCGCACCCACCGGATCATGATGTGGGAGGGCGCACTCCGTTCTTTGGTCTGCCCGCCGTCCGTCCTGGCGGCGCAACTCCACCACCTCGCCGCCACCATCGGCCTGGACACCGTCGAACTAGGCATCATCCCGTTCAGCGCCCCACTGAAGATCTGGCCGGGCAACAGCTTCTGGGTCTACGACGAACGCCTCGTCATCGTCGAGGACTGGCACGCGGAGCTGTGGATCGACGACGCCGACAGTGTCGCCACCTACCTGCGTGTCTGGGCGACGTTGGCGGAGTCAGCGCTGTACGGCAACGACGCGCACAACGTGATCAACGCGGCGCAGCGGGCTTTGGGGCCTTACTCGGCATGAGGCGCGAGCATGCCTGCGCGGAAGGCGGCCCATCCGGAGGAGGTGAAGCGCAGGGCGGCTCGATCGGGATCCTTGGAGTCGCGAACTGCCTTTGCTCCGAGCGGGAGTTGGGCGATCTCGACGCAGTTGCCCTCCCCGCCGCTGGCGGATGCCTTGTGCCATATCGCCGTGGTCAGGTCGAAGCTGTACAGGTCCGGCTTGGGGGTGTCGCTCATGTGCGCTGTTTCTCCTCGATGCGGGCGATCAGTGCCAAGGAATCATCGGTCGGAAGCGCTGCCGCGACGATGCGTTCGAAGGCGTCGGCGAAGGTTCGAACATCGTCGACGCCCTCAACGTAGGACGAGCCGATGAGATTCTCCAGTAGCACTACGTCGGGCATCGGCGAGGGGAAGCCGACCAGGCCGAAGCCGCCGACGTTGCCGGGGTGCGGAGTCGCGTCCAGTGGCATCACTTGAATGGTCACGTTGGGCATCTCCGCGGCATCGAGCAGCCGCCGTAGCTGTTCGCGCATGGTTGTGGGGCGCAGGGCGAATCGTTGGTGCAGGGCCGCCTCGTGGATCACGGCCCACAGCTTGAGCGGGCCGTCGGGGCGGGTGAGGACGGACTGGCGGGCCTGGCGCACCTCGGCCAGCGCCGCCACCTCCTCCGGAGTACGCCTGATGGCGTTGGTGCCGATGCTCTCGCGTGCGTAAGCAGCCGACTGCAACAGGCCCGGGATGAGCAAGGGAGAGAACTCGCGGATGCTGTCGGCGTCCGATTCGAGGGAGATGTAGTCGGCGTAGGAGGGGGAGAGGATGCCGGTGTAGGTCTGCCACCAACCCTGCTTGCGCGCGTCCTTGGCCAGGGCCTCCAGCGCCGAGACGACCTCCGGGTCGACCACTCCGTATGCCTTGAGCAGCGGGGCCACTTCGGTGGGGCGGATGTACCCGTTGGCCGTCTCGATGCGCGAGAGCTTCGGGCCGATCCACTCCATCGCCCGTGCCGCCGTGTCGAGGCTGAGGCCGGCCGCATTGCGGTACTGGCGCAGGGCCTGACCGAGACGTCGGCGACGGACGGTCGGAACGGGGCGCATGTTTGGCATGGCAACAGCATGGCATCACGGACGGCGTCGTATCGACGGGAACATGATGTCGAATATGCAATTCGGGTGACAAGGTTGCGAGTTGGAGGTGGAGTTGTCACTCTTGAAGCCAAGTCCACTGTGCTGGCCGCAGTTGCTCGTCCGGCATGCCCTTGGTCGTCAGGAGACGCCATGCTCCCCGTATCGCAGCTCACGCTCACCCCGCACCCCACCCCCGGCTACTACCTCCGCCCCCGCCCCCAGGGTTTCGCCGCCCACATCTGTGCCTCACCGCAAAACCTGGGCGCCGTAAGGGCGTTGACCCGCGACGAACTTCTCGGTCACGGCATCGCGAGTGACGCCGTCGACTCCGCGCAGCTCGTGCTGTCCGAGCTGGTCGGCAATTCCGTGCGGGCCTGCGGGCCACACGTGCCTCTCGTGGTCGAGGTGTACGTGACGTCGTACGGCATCGCGGTGAACGTGCACGATCCGGATCCCGGTGCGTTGCCGACGCGACGGTCGATCGCGCTCGACAGCGCAGAGGCGGAGAGCGGGCGGGGGCTCGGGCTGGTCGGGCTGCTGGCGCCGGGGTGGCAGGTGCGGAGGTCGGCGATCGGGAAGCAGGTGCGGTGCCGGGTGCCTGCTGAACCGGGATGGGGCTGACGCGGGAGGCCAGGGGTATACGCGGGGTTCGGAAGCGCACCGCCTCTCAGGGGCGGCATTGACACCGGACTTGTTACCGCCGTCACTCACGGTGATCCAGGAGCCGATTTCCTTGTCCAAGCGAGCCAAAGCGAGCCGACGTGGGCTCGATGCCGGTCAATCGCCGCCCCTGAGGGAGACTGGAACCCATGACGATTCACGAGAACCTCCTCGGGGGACCGCCCCCGACCCACCTCCCTGAAGAACCCGGCCCGCGCGACCTCCTCGCGAGCGGTACGGCGCCCGCCGATGTCGCCGCCAAGTACCCGACCTCCTCGCTCGCCTGGGCCCGGCTGGCCGACGACGCGTTCGAGCGCGGCAGTGTCGTGGAGTCGTACGCCTATGCCCGTACGGGCTACCACCGCGGCCTGGACTCCCTGCGCCGCAACGGCTGGAAGGGCCACGGCCCGGTCCCCTGGGAGCACGAGCCGAACCGCGGCTTCCTGCGAGCCCTGCACGCCCTCGCCCGTGCCGCGCAGGCGATCGGCGAGCAGGAGGAGTACGCGCGCTGTGCGCAGTTCCTGAAGGACTCCTCGCCCACGGCGGCCCAGACGCTCGGCTAGTCCGGGGACGTTGATGCAGGTCCGCCTGGTGTGACCAGGCGGACCTTGCGGTCTCGGGGGACGATTGGGGAGGATGCCCGGTGGGGACCGGGGTCACCGTGTCGAAAACGGCAGGGGCGGACCGCTACCCGGAGTACGCATCAGGAGACAGCGATGTCCCAACCGGCTCAGGAACCTCAGGAGCCCGAGGCCCCGCATCTCGACTTCCGGGGGACGACCCCCTACGAGGACTACGTCCAGGCCGACGTCCTCACCCACCTCCAGCACACCCGCTCCGACGACCCCGGAGAGATGGTCTTCCTGGTCACCACCCAGGTCATGGAGCTGTGGTTCACCGTCATCGTCCACGAGTGGGAGACCGCCGCGCGGGCCCTGCGCGAGGACCGGGTGCCGGTCGCGATCGACGCGCTGAAGCGTTCCGTACGGGAACTCGACGCGCTCAACGCCTCCTGGCGGCCCCTCGGCCAGCTCACGCCGGCCCAGTTCAACTCCTACCGTGCCGCCCTCGGCGAGGGCTCCGGCTTCCAGTCCGCGATGTACCGCCGCATGGAGTTCCTGCTCGGCGAGAAGTCCGCGTCCATGCTCGTCCCGCACCGCGGCGCACCGCGCGTGCACGCCGAGCTGGAGAAGGCACTGCACGAACCGAGCCTCTACGACGAGGTGTTGAGGCTCCTCGACCGGCGCGGGCACGCGGTCCCCGAGGCCGTACTGACGCGGGACGTGACGCTGCGGTACGAGCCGTCGGACGCGGTGGAGGAGGTGTGGACCTCCCTCTACTCCGGTGACGCTGATGCCGAACTCGCGCGGCTCGGCGAGGCGTTGACCGATGTCGCCGAGCTGGTGTGGCGATGGCGCAACGACCACCTCGTCGCCACCCGGCGCGCGATGGGCGCGAAGACCGGCACGGGCGGCTCCGCCGGGGTGGCCTGGCTGGAGAAGCGCGCGCAGAAGAACGTGTTCCCCGAGCTGTGGACGGCGCGGTCCCATGTCTGAACTCGTCCTGAAGGCTGAGAAGTTGGACGCCGCCGATGAACTGGCGGGCGTGCGTTCGCAGTTCGTCCTCGATGACGTTGTCTATCTGGACGGGAACTCGCTCGGCGCGCTGCCGGTGGGCGTTCCCGGCCGGGTCGAGGACGTCGTCCGCCGGCAGTGGGGCGAGCTGCGCATCCGCTCCTGGGACGAGAGCGGCTGGTGGACCGCGCCCGAGCGGATCGGCGACCGGATCGCTCCGCTGGTCGGGGCGGCGGCCGGGCAGATCGTCGTCGGTGACTCCACAAGTGTCAATGTTTTCAAGGCACTTGTGGCGGCGGTGCGGATGACGGCCGGCTCGGGCCGGGACGAGATCGTCGTCGATGCCACCACCTTTCCCACAGACGGGTACATCGCCGAGTCGGCGGCCCGGATGACCGGCTGCACGCTGCGGCCGGTGACCCCGGCCGAGGTGCCGGGCGTGCTCGGTGACCGTACGGCTGCGGTGCTCCTCAACCACGTCGACTACCGCACCGGCCGGCTGCACAACCTGCCCGCGCTCACGGCCGCCGTGCACGCGGCGGGCGCGGTCGTGGTCTGGGACCTGTGCCACAGCGCGGGTGCCCTGCCGGTCGGACTCGACGAGCACGGGGTGGACCTCGCGGTCGGCTGCACCTACAAGTACCTGAACGGCGGCCCGGGTTCGCCCGCCTATCTGTATGTGCGGCGGGAGTTGCAGGACCGCTTCGACTCCCCGCTCCCCGGCTGGAACTCGCACGCCGAACCCTTCGGCATGCGGTCCGCCTACGAACCGGCGGCGGGCGCGCTGCGCGGCCGGGTCGGCACCCCGGACATCCTCTCCATGCTCGCCCTCGAAGCCGCCCTGGAGGTGTGGGACGGCGACGGCGTCTCGATCGAGGCGGTGCGCGCCAAGTCCCTCGCCCTGACGGACTTCTTCCTGGAGTGCGTGGCGTCGTACGTCCCCGCCGGGCGGGTGGAGTCGGTGACTCCGGTGACCCCCGCGGAGCGCGGCAGCCAGGTCGCGCTGCGGTGCGCGGACGCCGGTGACGTGATGAAGCGGCTGATCGAGCGGGGCGTCGTAGGCGACTTCCGGCAACCGGACGTGCTGCGGTTCGGGTTCACGCCGTTGTACGTCGGGTTCGGGGACGTGGAGCGGGCGGCTTGGGTGCTGGGAGACGTGGTTCGCCAGAGGCTGTGTACCTCGATCTAACCGGCGTATGGCGCGAGAGTGGTTATGTGTCGGTGATGTCGGTGCCGTGCGCCCCTGTCCAGGCGGGGGCGCACGGTGATCTTGTCGGCCTCCGCCCGTCGGGGCCGCGGGGTGCCGAACCGTTTACCCCTCACCAAGCGTGACAACCGCGGTCTCCGTGCACGTCATTGGCCTGGTAGCGTCCCGCAGACGGCCGAATTTCTCCGCGTGTCTCTCTCCTGGCCGCCATGTCCCGTCACATCCCGTTCCGTCCAAGTCCTCCCCCAGTGCCGAAAGCCTGGGAGGTGCCCCCATCGTCGCTGAGAGGTTGGAGCATGCCGGACGACGCCGCTGCCGCACGTGCCGCCGCAGCCGCCGCAGAAGAGGAGTCGGTCTTCTCGCACCCCGCCGTGGACCCCGACAGCACCGCCGCGTACGGCGAACACCCCGACCAGGTGATCGACTTCTACGCCCCGCACGGCGAGCGGGTGCCGGGCGTACCGGCCCCGCTGGTCGTCGTACTGCACGGGGGAGCGTGGCGTGCGCCGTACGACCGCCGGCACATCACCCCGTTCGTGGACTTCCTGGCCCGCCGGGGGTTCGCGGTGGCCAATGTCGAGTACCGGCGGGGCGCGGCCCTGCCCACGCAGGGCGGTACGCACCCGGTCGCGGGCCGCTGGCCGGACACCTTCGACGATGTCGCGGCGGCCATGGACGCGCTCCCGGCGCTCGCCCGGAAGGCACTTCCGCAGGCCGATCCGCGCCGCACGGTGATCACCGGTCACTCGGCGGGCGGCCAACTCGCCCTGTGGGCGGCGGCCCGGCACGTCCTCCCCAAGGACGCCCCCTGGCGCACCGACGCCCCCGCCGCGCTGCGCGGTGTGGTCGCCCTCGCCCCGATCGCCGACTTCACGGTCGCCGAGAAGCTCGCCGTGTGCGCCGGAGCGGCCGGTCAACTCCTGGGCGGGGAAAGCAAGTTCGCCGAGCGCCTGCCGTACGCCGACCCGACCCTCCTGCTCCCCACCGGCATCGCGACCACGCTGGTCCAGGGCCGCACCGATACCGAAGTCCCGCAGGCGGTCGCCGAGTCGTACGCGGACGCGGCGGCGAAGTCCGGCGAGGTCGTGGGCCTCACGCTGCTGGAGGACGTCGGCCACTTCCCGCTGATCGACCCGGCGGCGGACGCGTGCGCGGTGGTGGCGGAGGAGATCGCCCAGCTGGCCTGGTGAGCAGCAGCAGCCGTCCCGGCATCCGTCCGCCCCGGTCATACCCGGGTCATACCCGTAATACCTGAGAGCTACGGCGCAGGTGAGCTCCCTGGCGTGACGCGGACGACGGGCGCGGATCCGTAATTTTCCTTCCAGATGAGCCCGATGGCCGGGCGGACTGGGAGGGGAGACGGGGATGGGGCTCGACACGGGGGTGGCCGGGGCGGCAGCAACTGCCGCGCGGGGTACGGAAGTTGCTGAACGGCGGGTGGGCAGGCGCGGCGGACGGGGGCGTCGCCGTACTGGCAGATGGCGCCGCGCCCTCCTCGCCGCGTTCGTCACCGGTGCCGTCGTGATCCCCCTCTCGGCCGCGGCGCAGCCCGAGATCCCCGCCCCGCCTCCCGCCACGCTCGCCCCGCTCACGGCGGCCACGTTGGACGAGGCGTACGCGGCCAACCGTGCCAACGCCGCGGAGGCGTCCCGCATGGCCGCGGCCGACGGCAACGACCATCGCGCCGCGGCGGACCGCGCCATGGCCGACCCGGCCCGCCGCTTCCTCGCCTTCGACGGCCGCGGCCCCGGCCGGGCGACGGAGGTTATCGGCGACCTGGCCCACGCCGACCGCATAGCCGTCCTGGTCCCCGGCTCGGACACCTCCCTCGACACCTACGACCGCTTCCGCGCGACCGCGCTGAACCTGCACCGCCAACTGACCCGGGACGCCCCCGACTCCCGTACGGCTGTGCTGTCCTGGCTCGGCTACCGCACCCCGCGCACGGTGAGCGCCACGGTGCTGACCGAGGGCAGAGCAGACCAAGCGGCCCCGCACCTACGGGAGTTCATACGGCAGCTGCGCGGCATCACCGGGCGCGATGCCCAGCTCACGCTGCTGTGCCACTCGTACGGCACGGTCGTCTGCGGTCGCGCCGCCGCCGGCCTGGACGTGTCCGACCTCGTCCTGATCGGCAGCCCCGGCACGGGCGCCGACTCCGCCGCCGGCCTGCGCACTCCGGCCCGCGTCTGGGCGGCGCGCGGCGACGACGACTGGGTCGGAGGCGTCCCGCACGTCAGCGCGGACCTGTTCGGCACGACCGTCGGCTTCGGTACCGACCCGGTGTCCCCGACGTTCGGCGCCCGCGTCTTCGCGGCCGGCGACGGCGGCCACAGCGACTACTTCTCACCGGGCACGGCCTCCCTGGCCAACCTCGCCCGGATCGTCCTCGGCGAGACCTCGGAGGTCACCCGTGCGTGAACAGCCCCTGAACGGCGCGGTCCTGAGCGGCGCGATACAGGGCATACGGCGGAGCGCCGCTCGCGTCGACGCCGTGACCCCGCCGGAGCGGGACCGGGCCGTGGACGCCCTGCGGGCCTTCGCGATCCTCGGTGTCGTCATGGGCCACTGGCTGGTCACGGCCCTGGTCGCGGACGGCGGCACCCTGTACACGGCGAGCCCGTTGCAGCACATGCCCTGGCTGGCGCCCGTCTCCTGGGTCTTCCAGACCCTGGCGGTGTTCTTCCTGGTGGGCGGTCATGTGGCGACCCGTGGGTATGCCTCGGCGCGCGCCCGGGGCACGTCGTACGGTCAGTGGCTGGCCGCCCGTCTGTCCCGGCTGTTCAAACCGGTCGTGGCGGTCCTCACCCTGTGGACGGTGACGGCCGTCGCGCTGCTCCTGTCCGGCGCGGACTTCGAGACGGTCCGCACACTGGTCAAGCTGGCGCTGTCACCGATGTGGTTCCTGGTCGTGTTCGCGGGCCTGACGGCGGCCACTCCTCTCGTGGCCCGGCTCAACCCTCTGTGGCCACTGGCCGTCGTCCTGCACGTGGACCTGATCCGTTTCGGGCTCGGCGGCCCGTCCTGGCTCGGCTGGGTCAACGTGGCGGCGGGCTGGCTGGTGCCCTACACCCTGGGCGCGGCCTGGACCCGCGGTGAGCTGGACCGGGCCCGAGCGGGCTGGGTCCTCCTGGCCGGCGGCACGGCGGCGACAGCGGCACTGGTCGTCTGGGCGGGCTACCCGGCGTCGATGGTCGGTGTCCCCGGGACCACGATCTCCAACCTGGACCCGCCGACCCTGGCCGCGGTCACCTTCGGCCTGGCCCAGTGCGGTCTGGCCCTGCTCCTCCGCGACCGGCTGCGCCGTGCGATGCGCCGCCCGCTCGCCTGGTCGGCGGTGGTACTGGTCAACCTCTCCGCGATGACGATCTTCCTCTGGCACCAGACGGCTCTGATGGCCGTCACGGCCGCGACCCTGCCCTCGGGCCACCTGCTCGGCCTGCACACCCGCCCCGACAGCCTGACCTGGGTCGCGGCCCGAGTGGCGTGGCTCCCGGTCTTCGCACTGGCCCTGACGATCTGCTGGACGGCGTTCAGGATGTACGAACAGGATCCGCGCCCGCGCCCACGCCTGAACCGCATCCGCATCCGAGCGAAGAACCTTCACCGTGCCTAGGGTTGCCCAGATGAACGTTCCCGCCCACGAACCTCCGGCCGCCGACGGCGAGCGAGTCCCACAGGGGCCACCCGCACCCGACGACGAAAGCGTCACGGGCGGTGCGGGTGGTGCGGGTGGGAATCCAGACCTGGCCGAAGGCCGGGAGTCCCCCCACCAACCCGCACCCAACTCGCAACCCGCACCCGCACCCGCACCCGCACCCGCACCCGCACCCGCACCCGCACCCGCACCCACCCTCACCCCGTTCCCCGAACGCCGCTGGCTCCGCCGCCTGACGTATGCCGTCGTGTCCCTCGTCGCCCTCGGCCTCTCCATGTCCGGCATGAACGAGATGATGAGTGACTACGAACTGGCCAGACCGCAGGGCGTGTTGGCCGGCTTCGGGCAGGGCGTCGCCCTGGTCCTCGCTCTGCGGCGCCCCCTCCCCGCCTGGGCCCTGTCCCTCACCGTCACGGCCTTCACCGCCCTGTCGGCGGGCCCGGTCCTGGGCGTCCGCCCCGCCCTGGCCCACGGCCCGTTCCCGGCCCCCAACTGGCCCTGGAGCACGTCCGAAGTCGTTGTCCAGGCCGCCGTCCTGCTGCTCCTGGCCTTGCGCGAACCCGCCCGCAGAGCCCTCGCGGCGCTGGCCGCGACCGCCCTGACGACGTTCGTCATCCAGGGCGTGGTCGGCGGCCAGAGCTACTCCTCGACGGGAGTGGTCGCGGTCGCCGTCTGCGCGGTGGCCGTCCTCGTCGGCACCGCGCTGCGCGGTCGCAGGGAGGCCCGTACCCAGCTCGTGGAGCAGGTGACGATCACGGCGGAGGAGCGCAACCGCCGCACGCTCCTGGAGGAGCGCAGCCGTATCGCCCGCGAACTGCACGACGTGGTCGCCCACCACATGTCGGTGATCTCCATCCAGGCGCAGGTGGCCCCCCACCTGGTGGAGAACCCGTCGGAGGAACTCAAGGAGAACCTCGCCGGCATCAGACAGAACGCCCTCGAAGCCCTCACCGAACTGCGCCGGGTCCTCGGCGTGCTCCGCGCGGAGAACCCGGAGTATCCGGAGGACCCGTACGCCCTGGCCGGCCCCGGCACCGGTGTCGCCCCCGACGCCCCGCAGCCCACCCTCGACCGCCTGGACGCCCTGATCGAGAACACCAGGGCGGCCGGGCTCGACGTGCGCAGCGACGTCAGGGGCGAGGTGCGCCCGCTGGCACCCGGCGTGGAGCTGTCGGCGTACCGGATCATCCAGGAGGCACTGAGCAACGCGCTGCGCCACGCCCCCGGTTCCACGGTGGCCGTCGAAGTGGGCCACGTCGCCGACGGCCTGCAGCTGACGGTCACCAACTCGCGCCCGCAGCGGGCCGCCCCGCCCTCCCCGGGCGCCGGGCACGGCCTGCTCGGCATGCGGGAGCGCGCGGCGATGCTGGGCGGGCACCTGACCGCGGCAAGGACGTTCCAGGGCGGCTTCACGGTCGCGGCGTTCCTGCCCAGGGACGGTGTCGCCGGCCCCGACGAACCGACCGGTCCCACGGATCCCACTGGTCCGACTGATCCCGCCGATCCGGTCGATCCCGACGATCGCGGTACATCCGCCGCTCCCGGGATCACCTTCGAGACAGGAGACGAGAACCCATGACGAGCGGCACCATCCGCGTACTCATCGCCGACGACCAGCAGATGGTCCGGCAGGGCTTCACCGTGCTGCTCAACGCCCAGCCCGGCATCGAGGTGGTCGGCCAGGCGGTCGACGGCCTGGACGCGGTGGTCAAGGTCGCCGAACTCGCCCCGGACGTCGTCCTCATGGACATCCGTATGCCCGAACTCGGCGGCATCGAGGCGACCCGTCGCATCACCGACGCGACGCCGGAGATAAAGGTGCTGGTGCTCACCACCTTCGACCTCGACGAGTACGTGTACGAGGCGCTGCGCGCCGGTGCCTCCGGTTTCCTCCTGAAGGACGCGTCCGCGGACCAACTGGCCGAGGCGGTACGGGTGGTGGCGGCCGGTGACGCGCTGCTCGCGCCCGGCATCACCCGCCGTCTGATCGCCGAGTTCTCCCGGCTGAACGGCACGCCCCGCGCCCCGCTCAAGGCCCGCGTGGGCGAGCTGACCGAGCGCGAGACGGAGGTGCTCGCACTGATCGCGCAGGGCCTGTCGAACGCGGAGATCGCCGAGCACCTGGTGGTCGCCGAGCAGACCGTGAAGACCCATGTGGGCCGCATCCTGGTGAAGTTGGGGCTGCGGGACCGTACGCAGGCGGCGGTGTTCGCGTACGAGTCGGGGCTGGTGCGGCCGGGCGGCGGTCGCTGAAGCCGGTCCGTCGGGCGTACCCCTGGGGCAGCCGCAGGGGTACCCGTAGTACTTGAGACGGACGGGCCAGGACCCTTCTCATAGGTGACGACGGTGACCCGCCCCGCCGCCTACCGTTTTGAACGTGACCGATACGACGCAGCAGATGCCGCCGGGCGCCGCCGCCAAGCCGCGCAGCCCGGAGTTCAGACTGGCCGCGGACGCCCTGCGCGGGCTGCGACAGGAGCTGTTCCACGACGCCTTCGCCTACCGCCCGCTGCCCCGCTCCACCGCTGACGGCCCGCTGACCCGGCGCCTGAAGGGGCGGGCGCGGGAGTACGCGGCCTGGAGCCCGCACGCCCTGATCATCGCGGCCGGCCTGCTCGCGATGTTCATCGCCTCGGACAACGGGATCCGCGGCGCGGGCAGCAACACGGTCCTCGGCCTGCTGGCCCTGCTGCCGGTGCTGCTGACCATGGTGCGGCCGATCGGAGCGTTCTGGCTGTCCATGGTCGCCACCCCGGTCGCCACGATGCTGGCGAACGAGTGGGACGACTCGTGGCCGTGGCTCGCCGGCAGTTTTGCCTGCCACCTGTTCGTGCTGACGATCGTGGCCATACGCACCCGGCCGCGCACCGCCGCCTGGATGTGGGTACTGACAGCGGTCTACGGCTTCATCGCCGGCAACGTCTCCGACGGCCGAGACTTCCGCTCCGACACGGCGGAGGTGCTGTTCAGCTCCGCGCTGGTCCTGCTCGGCGTCGCGGTCTGGCAGATACGCCGCGAGGCCCGGCAGGAGGTCACCGCCCAGCAGACGGTCACCGCGCACGAGCGGTCCCGGCGCACGCTGCTGGAGGAGCGCACGACGATCGCCCGCGAGCTGCACGATGTGGTGGCCCACCACATGTCGGTGGTCGCCATCCAGGCGGAGGCCGCGCCCTACCGCGTGGAGAACCCGCCGCCGGAGCTGGAGCGCGCCTTCGTCACGATCCGGGAGAACGCGGTGGCGGCCCTGACCGAACTGCGCCGCGTCCTGGGCGTGGTGCGCGCGGAGGACTACGAGGCGCCGGACGCCCCGCAGCCCACCCTCGCCGACATGGACGCGCTGCTCGCCAATGTGCGCGACGCCGGCCTGGGCGTCGACAAGGCGGTGACGGGGGCGGTGCGTGAACTCCCGCAGGGCGTCGAGCTGTCGGCGTACCGGATAGTGCAGGAGGCGTTGAGCAACACCCTGCGGCACGCGCCCGGCGCGAGCGCCCGCGTGGAGATCGGTTACGTGCTGGGCGGGTTGGGCCTGCGGATAGTCAACGGCCCGATGCCCGAGCCGAGCCTGGTGAAGCCCTCACCCGGCGCGGGGCACGGCATCACCGGGATGCGGGAGCGGGTCTCCATGCTGAACGGCGAGATGACGGCGGCCCCGGCGGACGACGGCGGCTATGAGGTGACGGTGTTCCTGCCGGTGCCGAGTGCGAGCGAAGGTGACGCATGACCATCCGGGTACTGATCGCGGACGACCAGATGATGGTGCGCGAGGGCTTCTCGGTCCTGTTGGGCGCTATGCCGGACATCGAGGTCGTCGGCGAGGCGGTGAACGGCCGCGACGCGGTCGAGCGGGTGCGTGAACTGGCCCCGGACGTCGTCCTGATGGACATCCGGATGCCCGAGCTGAACGGCATCGAGGCGACCCGGGAGATCGTCGCCGCGGACGGCGCGGCGAAGGTGCTGGTGCTCACCACGTTCGACCTCGACGAGTACGTGTACCAGGCATTGCGGGCGGGAGCCTCCGGCTTCCTCCTCAAGGACGCCTCGGCACGCCAACTCGCCGACGGGGTGCGGGTGGTGGCGGCCGGCGAGGCGCTGCTGGCCCCCTCCGTCACCAGGCGGCTGATCACGGAGTTCTCGAAGCTGTCCGAGACACCCCGCCTCGTGCCCACCGGGCAGCAGGCGACGTACGGGGATCTGACCGAGCGGGAGACGGAGGTGCTGGTCCTCATCGCCCAGGGCCTGTCGAACGGGGAGATCGCCGAGCGGCTGGTGGTCGCCGAGTCGACGATCAAGACCCATGTCAGCCGCATCCTCGTGAAGCTGGGGCTGCGGGACCGTACGCAGGCGGCGGTGTTCGCGTACGAGGCGCGGTTGGTGAGGCCGGGGTGATGCGGGTGATGCGGGATTCCGAGGTGACTCCGATGAAACGCTGAGCCGATTCCGTCCTCGGCTGTGAGGGGACGTTTTGGCTCAAGGACGCCTCGGTACGCCAACTCGCCGACGGGGTACGGGTGGTGGCGGCCGGCTACTGGTCGTCGTTCACCGATGGCTTTCCCGAGCCGAGCGGATTTCGGCGACGGCCGCGGTGACGGCTGAGTCGAAGGAGGGGTCCTGGCGCGCGATGACCCGGCCGCGGAACTCCTCGACGAGGCGGGCGAC
Source organism: Streptomyces sp. NPDC050508 (assembly GCF_040655155.1). Lineage (NCBI taxonomy): Bacteria > Bacillati > Actinomycetota > Actinomycetes > Kitasatosporales > Streptomycetaceae > Streptomyces > Streptomyces sp. NPDC050508. The sequence goes on along the minus strand of NZ_JBFAJJ010000002.1, from coordinate 221,914 downwards.
GCCGGAGAGGCCTGCCGGGTCGGCATGGTTGATCTCGCGGGTTAGCTCGGCCTCGAAGTCGTCTGCGTCGCCGGCGAAGCCGTAGCCCATGGTGAGGGCGGCACGGAGCTCCCCAATGGTGCGCATGGAGGGGAGGTGGGGCCGGCCGGACTCTGCCGGTCGGGTGGTCATGGCGGCGGCTCCCTCTCACGCTGCGCCCAGTTCGCACCAGATGTACTTGCCGCGGTTGCCGTTCCTGGACTGCGGCTGCCAGCCCCACTGGTCGGCGCAGGCCCGGACCAGGGCGAGGCCGCGGCCGTCTTCGGCGGCGGTGAGCTGGTCCCACGCCTGTGGTGGCTCGGGGGGTTCGGGGTTCGCGTCCCATGCGCCGATGCGTAGTACGCCGGCGGAACAGCGGACGCGTAGGGCGGCGGGGCCGTCGGTGTGCCGTACGGCGTTGGCGATCAGCTCCGTTGCGAGGAGTTCGGCGGTGTCGACGAGGGTGATCAGGCCGTGCATCGTGAGGATGAGGCGGAGGGTGCGGCGACTGATCGTGACGGCGCGGGGGTCGTTGGGGATCTGGAGTGTGTACTCCCAGGGGGCACTTTCGGGCATGGGTGAACTCCGTTTGTGGGGTGGGGAGTTGGCGTTCGGGGCCGGTGGCAGTGCCGCAGCCGCCGTGGCAGGGCGGAGCGGTGCGCTTCCGGTACCCCCGGGGTTTCGCAGGGTGTGCGTCGCGGTACTGACGGTAGTGCAAAAAATTTTGTCAGCGCAAGCGGGTGTCGTAATCTGACCCTCGAACGAGGCAAGCCGGTAAGACGGTTGAGGAGGGGTATGGCGCCGAGGAGCCAGCCCACTGCAAGGCAGGTGCGCCTGGGCGCGGAACTGCGTCGGCTGAGGGAAGCGGCCGGGCTGAAGGCCCGTGAGGTGGCCGGCCTGCTCAATTCGACGTCGGCCCAGATGAGCCAGGTGGAGGCGGGCAACGTCGGCGTCAGCGAGGAGCGGGTACGACGCCTTGCCGCCCACTACGCCTGTACGGACGAGGCGTTGATCGATGCCCTCGTGGCGATGGCGACCGACCGTACCCGTGGCTGGTGGGAGGAGTACCGAGGAGTGCTGCCCCCGGTGTTCCAGGACACCGCCGAGCTGGAACACCATGCCACGTTCCTGCGTGAGGTTGTGATCACCCATGTTCCGGGGCTGTTGCAGACCGCCGACTACGCCCGCGCGATCTATACGTACGTGCATCCTGGGCTGCCCGAAAGCGAACTGGCGCCTCGGGTGGACCACAGACTGATGCGGCGAGCCGTGATCGAGAGCGATACCCCGACCCCGTACGAAACGCTCATCCACGAGTGCGCCCTGCGTATCCAGGTGGCCGATCGCCGGACCTCCCTGTCTCAACTCCGCCGCATCTTGGACGAGATCGACAAGGGGCACGCCACTGTGCGGGTCATCCCCCTTGATCGGGAAGGATTTGCCGGGGCCGGAATCTCGATGATGTACGCGGGTGGTCCGGTGCCACGGTTGGACACAGGACTACGGGACGCCCCGACCGGCGTCGCGTTCATCGATGCGGAAGCTCAGTTGGAGCAACTGCGAGGCCTGTTCCTTAGGATGCGAGAGGCGTCGCTGGAACCCACCGCGTCGCGGGACTTCATCCACCGGCTGGCGAAGGAACTGTAATGAACTGGCGAAAGTCGACGTACTCCGGCGGCGGCGACGGCGACACCTGCGTGGAGATAGCGGAGCTCCCCACCCGCACAGCCGTCCGCGACTCCAAGTTGCCCACCCGTGCCACGCTCTCCTTCCCCACCGCCGCCTTCACCGCCCTCGTCGAGCACATCAAGGGTGGCCGACACAGTGATCGTCCGGTCGGGTGAACGACCGTCCCCGCACCTGAACGGCAAGTGCCCGGCGTCCAATGGTGACAACGTGGGTCTTCGAACTTGAGCGGTGCGGCTCTTTGCCAGTGCCCGCCAGAGGAGAACCTCCCCGCGGAAGTGTGACACTTCAGCGCCGAGTGTCACACTTCCGCGCCTCCTCCCCCATTACCCGGGCCGGGTCAGGTGGCGGCTGACAGTTCGCCGGTCGATCACAAACCGATACGCACAAGTTCGTCGGTGACCCGTTGCGCGGACCACTTGTGCTGGCGGCGCCAGGACTCGGTCTGCTCGATGACCCATGCTGGAGTCGCGTTCGGACTCCGGTAAGGACTCGACGGCCGGTCCTGCAATCCCGCATCACCGTGTAGCCGCCGGCGATTCACCCACTTGCCGTCGTCCTCTCGAAGTCGGACGACGGCAGGCGCGACACCTGTCGTGCGCGCCTGCCGCATCGCGGCCTTTCAGCCCCGCGGGGCGACGCGGATACGGTTCCCGTCAGGATCGGCTGCGAGGAAGGTCAGCCCGAACCCCGCGTCATGGGGCTCCCGCAGGATCGTGACCCCCTTGGAACTCCACTGCTCAAAGGTCGAGTTGAGCTCGTCGGGTCCACCGTCGACGGCCAGGCACACCTCACTGGTGCGCGGGACGTCCGGTGACAGATCCTCGAACTGGCCGGACCACAGACCGAGGTCAGCGCCTGGCCCGAGGTCGAAGGTGATGTATCCCGACGTCTCGAACGAGGGGCTCATGCCGAGGAGGTCGCCGTAGAAACGAGCTGCGGCGGGAGCGTCGTTCACGTAGACGATGGACACGACGGATGTGGTCATGGTTGTTCCTTCTCACGGGCCGTAGGTAAGCACTCGCAGGTCGTAGGTACGCATCCAGCAGCCTGACCGGGATATGCGCCGTATCGTGTCGCAATTCCTGAAAAAATCGGTGGGTGACCCCAGACCGCTTCTTCACCCTGATGCTGCTCCTCGAATCGAGGGCTGCCGTGACCACACAGGAACTCGCCTCAGCGCTCGGGGTGTCCCTTCGAACCATCACCCGAGACCTGAACTGGCTCCGCGACGCCGGTCTGCCGGTGACCGCACACCGGGGCCGCCTCGGAGGCGTGACCATGCTGCCCGGGTCCGGGCTCGACCTCACGCGGCTCACACCGGGCGAGCGTGAACATCTGTCGCTCACCGGGCTGGACGAGAGGCAACGTGCGGAGCTCGACGCATCGGTCGAAAGCCGGCGCGCGCTCTCCAAGATCGCCGCTGCACAGCCACGTCGAGTTCATGAGCTCCTGCCGCTCACCGACGTAGTGCACGTGGACAGCCGTCCCTGGCGTCAGGCACGAGCTTCCGGCCCGACTCCGGCTTCGCTGATCGGCGCGGTGCGGCGAGGTCGCCGGCTACGGATCGAGTACGACAGCCCACGCGAGTCATGCCCACGCGACCTGGTCGTGGATCCCTACGGGCTGTTCGCCAAGGCCGGCATCTGGTACCTCGTCGCCGACCGTGCCCGAGTGCCACGGATGTACCGACTCGAACGGATCACGACGTGGAAAGAAGTCGACCAGCCACGACGGATCCGCGAGAGCCAGACCCTGGCCACCGTCGCCGCAGCGCTCATCGATCAGTGGGAGCACAACCACGCGATAGAGGTCAGCGCCACCATCGACCAGACCCAGATCGAGCGAGCGCAACGGATCTTCGGCCTACGACTCGTCCCGGACGACGACCATGAAGAATCCGCCACCGGCCGCAAGGTGACGATCCGCTTCCTGCGTCTGGATGACGTGCGAGCACTACTGCCGTTCGGGAGCGCCGTCACTGTGCACGGCCCCACCGAAGCCAGGGTGCACCTCCGCGACCTCGCCACCGATCTTGCCCACCACTATGCGCCGTCACCAACCTCCTGACCCGCAACACCTAGTCGTCACCGAGACGGCATGACCGCCTGAGGCTTCCTCCGCGTCATGGCAGTGGTGCGGTGCAAGGGGATCAGTGACGCGACGACGAACAGCCCGAAGAGGGTTATGGGCAACAGCCCGACAGGACGCAGCAGACCCGCAGGATCATCTTGCAGCCACTGCCAGTTGCCGATCCAGTTCGCGGAAACGTCCAGCACCATCACACCGCTCGCCAGCCAGACACCTGGGCGCCGCACGAACGCCACCAGCACGACGACCAGCGGGTCAAGGACCGCCAAGCTGATGAAGAACGCCTGGAGGGAAACCTGCGGGAACGCCGCATAGGCATGGAACCCGCCGCGGATCAGGTCAAGAAAGTGAGCGCAGGCACCTTCGAGGAAGCCGATCAAGTACACCGCGAGAACCCATCTCGCCCACAACGGTTGCCCGCCCCACCGTTCCCGCAGCTGAACCCCCACCAGACCACCCTAGACAAGCCCTTCACACCTCGACAAAGGGATAGGGGCACCCCTCCCGGGACACCGAGCGGCCTCGCGCACCGCCCAGCCGAACAGCACCGCCTCACCGGAGCCCGCACCACGACGAACGATCCACGGGGGCGCCGGCCCCCGTGGATCACGGCGCCGACAGCAGGTTGGGCAGGGCGCTCGCCGTCATGCCGATCGCGCCGATCCACAGAGTGGCCGTAACCCCGAAGACGGTTCCCGAGGCTCCGCCCAGCAGCCCGCCCAGGGGAATGCCGCCCCAGGAAACGAAGCGGGCGGTCGCGTTCATCCGGCCCAGGAGCCGGTCGGGGGTGAGGGACTGCTGGAGGCTCGACTGGGCGACCACGCGGACCACTCCGCCCAGTGACAGGGCCGCGAGCCCGAGCGCCGCCGCACACAGGCTCCACCCCGGCCGGGCCAACGGCATCAGGGCGGTCGGCGGGCAGGTGACCAGCGGCGCGAGCCGGATGACGCGACGCTGTCCGAGCCGGTTCGCGAGCCTGGTCGCCAGCAGTGCGCCCAGCAGGGCACCGCACCCCATGCCCGACAGCACGACACCGATGCCGAAGGAGTCGAGACCCATGTCCCGCTCCAGGAAGACCAGCAGCATGGTCTGGTACGTGACCAGGAAGAGATTGAATATCGCGTCCCCCACCATGATCGCGCGGAGCGCGGGATGCCGGATGACGAACCTCAGCCCCTCCCTTATGTCCCGGCCCAGTTGAGGTCGAGCACTCGGCCCCGGCTCCGGCTTCTCTTCGGGCTTGCGGATGCCCATCGCCAGCAGACCCGACAGGGCCATCCCCACCGAGCTCACCAGGAGCGTCGCGGGGGCTCCGGCCCAGCCGACGAGCGGTCCCGCCACCCCGGGTCCGCTGATGCTGGTCACCGAGCGGATGGCGGAGAGTTTCGCGTTTCCTTCCACCAGGTTCCCGCGGCCCACCAGGTGCGGCAGGTAGCTGACGTAGGCGACGTCGAAGAAGACGGTCAGGACTCCGTGGGTCAGGGCGACCGCGTAGAGCCACCAGATGGTGAGGAGGTCCGCCCACCACGCCATCGGTACGGTCGCCAGGACCAGTGCCCGGGCGAGGTCGGTGCTGATCATCACCGGGCGTTTGCGCATCCGGTCCACCCAGGCGCCGGCCGGCAGTCCGACCAGGAGTGAGCCCGCCGTGGTGGCCGCGGTCAGCAGGCCGACCTGGAACTCGTCGGCGTGCAACGACACGATGGCGACCAGGGGCAACGCCAGGAAGATGACGCGGTCGCCCAGTTGGCCGAGCGCGGTCGCGGCGGACAGCCGTCCGAAGTCGGGGGCGCGAAGGAGCCCGAGGCGGGAGGGTGTTGGCGTGCGAGGGGAGGAAGTCGGCTTGTGCGCGGGGGGAGTTGGCATGTCAGGGCCGGTCCACCGCGAACTCGTAGACCACTTCCCTGCGTACGTCGGGTATGACGAGGTCGGCGGTCTCCACCGGACGTCCGTCGGTGGCGTAGATGGTCCGCTCGATCTGGAGCACCAGGTCCCCGAGGCTGATCCCCAGGAGGTTCGCCTGTTCCTGGGTGGCACGGGCCGGGCGCGGCAGTTCGACCACGGTCTCGACCTCCACGCCGATGGAACGCATGCGCTCCACCACCCCCTTTCCCGCGAGTGGTCCCCGCTCGGGCAGTACGACCGGCGTTCCGGCCGTGATGGCCATCGGCTCCCAGGAGGCGGAGAGCTGGACGGGCTGCCCGTCGGCCAGGAACTCGTAGTGCGTGTGGACGCAGAGGTCCCCGGGGCCGATGGCGAGGCGCTCGGCGATGTCCTCGGGCGCGGGGACGTGTGCCTGGCTGTGCGCGTCCCAGGCCCGCGCCCGCCCCCGCTCCGTGAGGCCGGTGCGGCTGCGTGCGCGATGCCGGGAGCGGATCATGCGCAGGCGTTCGCGCGGCGACCGGACGTAGGTGCCCGAGCCCGCGCGTCCTTCGAGGAGGCCTACGGCGATTAGCTGGTCCATGGCCCGCTGTGTGACGTTGCGCCCCACGCCGTACTCCTCGGCCAGCCGCGCCCGCGACGGCAGGCGCTCCCCGATCTCCCACTCTCCCGCGAGGATCCGTGCGCGCAACGCCTCGGCGACTGCCAGATAGGGCGCCTCTCGGGGCATGGTCGACTCTCCCGTTGCTCGGCTCTGCTCCGTGCGGTATCCGGTGATCCCGGACGGTGTTGGGAAGCTACCGCGCCGGGCGGAAGCTACTGGAGCAGGAAGTGGAGCAGAAATGCGCAGGGGTGACCGGCGGTCCCGCAGCCTCCCGGATCACCGGGATCACCGGGATCACCGGGATCACCGGGATCACCGGGATCACCGGGATCACCGGGATCACTGGGGTCGCCCCTGGTCAGACCGGGTGCTGTCGGGCTAGCGTCCGTGCATGGCAGCTGCTGACGACCTCACCTTCGACCCCTGGGACCCGGCGTTCGTGTCCGACCCGTACCCCGCCTACGCCGAACTGCGCGACCGGGGCCGGGTCACCTACTACGAGCCCACCGACCAGTGGCTCGTCCCCCGCCACGCGGACGTCTCGGCGCTGCTGCGCGACCGCCGCCTCGGCCGCACCTACCAACACCGCTTCACCCACGAGGACTTCGGCCGTACGGCACCCCCGCCCGAGCACGAGCCCTTCCACACCCTCAACGACCACGGCATGCTCGACCTGGAGCCCCCGGACCACACCCGCATCCGGCGGCTGGTCTCGAAGGCGTTCACTCCGCGCACGGTCGAGCAACTCAAGCCGTACGTCAGCAAGTTGGCCGGTGAGCTGGTGGACCGCCTGGTGGCCGCAGGCGGCGGCGACCTCCTCACCGACGTGGCCGAACCCCTCCCCGTCGCCGTGATCGCCGAGATGCTGGGCATCCCCGAGTCGGACCGCGCCCCGCTCCGCCCCTGGTCGGCGGACATCTGTGGGATGTACGAGCTGAGCCCGTCGCAGGACACGGCGGCGAAGGCGGTCCGTGCGTCGAACGAATTCTCCTCGTATCTACGCGAGTTGATCGCCGCCCGCCGCAAGGAGCCCGGCGACGACCTCATCTCCGGCATGATCGCGGCCCACGACGAGGACGACGACCGCCTCACCGAACAGGAGCTGATCTCCACCGCCGTACTCCTGCTGAACGCGGGCCACGAGGCGACGGTGAACGCCACGGTGAATGGTTGGTGGGCCCTGTTCCGCAACCCGGACCAACTCGCCGCCCTCCGCGCGGACCACTCCCTGATCCCGTCCGCCGTCGAGGAGTTGATGCGCTACGACACCCCGCTCCAGCTCTTCGAACGGTGGGTGCTGGACGAGATCGAGATCGACGGCACGACCGTGCCCCGGGGTGCGGAGATCGCGATGCTCTTCGGCTCCGCCAACCACGACCCGGACGTCTTCGCCGACCCGGAGCGCCTCGACCTCACCCGCGCCGACAACCCGCACATCAGCTTCAGCGCGGGCATCCACTACTGCATCGGCGCACCCCTGGCCCGCATCGAACTGGCCGCCTCCATGCGGGCGTTGCTGGAACGGGCCCCGACGCTCGCCCTCGCGGCGGACCCGGTCCGCAAGCCGAACTTCGTGATCCGGGGGCTGGAGGGGCTGAGCGTCGAGGTGGGGTGAGGTGACGGCCCGTTGCGGATCCCGCGTCGGGCCTACGTCGCCGCTCCGCCCCGGGGTCCCCGGCTCTGCCGGCCGCCCGTCCTGGTGGGGCCGGGGGCGGGCGTCTTCCTCAACCGCTCGACGTGCTGCTGCTGGACGTCGCGGGAGAAGGTGAGGTAGTCGACGACCAGTTCCAGCTGGTCGGGGGTGTAACGGTCGAACACCTTCCGGCCGGCGTCGTCGAGGAACGGCCCGATCAGGCCGAAGGCGCGCTGAGTCGCCTCCGGGGTGACGCGGATCAGGGTCTTGCGCCGGTCGTCGGGGTGCGGCGTGCGGGTGAGATAGGCGAGCTTCTCCAGCCGGTCGAGCATCGTGGTGACGCTCCCGGTGGTCAGGCCCAGCTGCCGGCTCAGTTCACGAGGGGTGATCTCCTCGACCGCGAAAAGGATCTCCAGGCACCGCAGATCGGTCTCGTTGACCCCCATGAGCCGGGCCAGCTCGCGGTCGAAGTCGTCGACGGCGCTCTGGTAGGCCTGCACGGCCGCGCCCAGTCGCGCTTCGACCGACCCCGCGCCCGCGCCTGAGCCCGCGTCCGACTCCATTCCGCTTGACATTCGAGATATCTCCCTGCATCGTAACTGTCGGCTATTAACTTGAAAGCCAAGATGTATGAAAGTCAAGCAGAACTGACCGACCCGAGGAGTCCACGCCATGTCGTCCAGCACGACCAACACGAGGAACGTAGCCGCTGACGGCGGCAGTGGGGCGGCGCCCTACCCCAGGCGGTGGGCGGCGGCGTTCGTGATGATCCTCGCGGCGCTGCTCGACATGATCGACGGATCGATCGTGAACACCGCGCTGCCCTCCATCGGCAAGGGGCTGAAAGCCACCCCCGCCGACCTCCAATGGACCGTGTCCGCCTACATGTTGGGCTTCGCCGCCACGCTGATCATCGCCGGGCACCTGGGCGACCGCTACGGCCGCAAGAGGCTGTTCCTGCTCGGCGTCACCGCGTTCGCGCTGACGAGCCTGGCCAGCGCGCTGGCGACCTCGGCCGGTGTGCTCGTCGCCTCGCGCGGCCTCCAGGGCGTGGCCGCGGCCGTGATCATGCCGCAGATCCTCGCCTCGTTCCGCACGATGTTCGACGGTGAGGAGCGCGGCAAGGCGTTCGCCCTGTACGGCGCGATCGCCGGCATCTCCACGGCCGTGGGCGTGCTGCTCGGCGGCGTGCTGACCGACTGGGACCTGTTCGGCTGGGGCTGGCGCACGATCTTCGTCATCAACCTCCCGCTGGCCGCCCTGGTCCTCGTCCTCGGCGCCAAGTGGATCCCCGCCTCGAAGGACCACGCGTTCAGCGGCCGTATCGACATACTCGGCAACCTGGTCCTCGCCGCGGGCCTCGTCGCGATCGTGCTGCCGCTGGTCCAGGGCCGTTCCAACGGCTGGCCGCTGTGGGGCTGGATCTGCCTGGCTGCCGGTGTCCTCGCGATCGTCGCCCTGACCGTCTCGGAGAAACGGCGCGGCATCGAACACCCGCTGCTGCCCACGGACTTGTTCAGGAAGCCCGCCTTCAGCGCGGGCCTGCTCATCCAACTCCTCTTCTACGGCGGCATGTCCGGCTTCTTCCTGGTCTTCACCGTCTGGCTGCAGTCCGGGCAGGGCTACACCCCGACCGGTGCCGGTCTGCTGATGGTCGCCTTCAGCGCGGGCTCGATCCTTGCCGCCCCCGCGGTCGACCCACTCGTCGCCAAGTTCGGCCGTACGGTGCTGATCCTGGGCGCCGTGGTCATGGCGGGCGGCCTGTTCTGGGTCCGGCACGCGGCGCAGGACTCGGCCCAACTGCACACCGGTGCCTGGCCGTTGGTCCCGGGCCTGTTCCTGGCCGGGGTCGGCCTGATCTTCCTGATCATCCCGCTGGTCAACACCATCCTGAGCACCGTGCCGGGCGGCCTCGCGGGCGGCGCCTCGGGAATCCTGTCCACGGCCCAGCAGTTCGGCGGGGCGCTCGGGGTCGCCGTCATCGGCAACGCGTTCTTCTCCCACGCCGACAAGGGCCTCACCGACGCGATCGTTCACGCGGGGCCGTGGGCCATCGGCGCGTACGTCCTGTGCGCGGCCCTGTGCCTCGCCCTGCCCCGCAAGGCGGTCGGCAACCAGGCCGAGCCCGCCCTCTGACCTCCCCCATCACCAACTGGCCACGGCCCTACGGCAGTTCACGCCCCTTCACGGAAACGAAAGAGACTCCTTCATGTCCAAGAACACCGAGAACACCGCCCCCGCCCTCACCGCCGACGAGAAGCTGACCCTGCAGACCGCGGCCCACGGTGTCGTCTCCCTCATGGCGGCGGCCGACCCCGGCCCGATCTCCTCCACCCGCTCCGGCATGGCCGGCGGCAAGGCCCTGTCCTCCGCGACCGGGCTGGTCGGTCACGTCCTGGCCGAGAAGCCCAAGGGCCTTGATCTGGGCGGGAGTTCCACCGCCGGCCTGGCCGACCGCGTCTTCACCGCGCTGGCCGACTCGGTGACCCTCCTCAAGGCGAAGGCACCCGCCGAGGTGGAGAACTTCCGCGCGACCATCGCCACGATCACGGACGCCGCCTCCCGTGCCCACAAGGGCGGCGCAGGCCCCGCCGAAACCGCCATGATCCGGAAGATCACCGCGGCTCTCGACAACTCCTGATCACCTGCCCGCACTTCAATCCCGGGTGGCTCCGTCGGGCTATCCGACGCGCCGGACTAGAGCCCAGAAGCCGAGTGACGCGATGACCCCGCCCAACACCGCCAGCGGCAACTCCGCGTACAGGACACTCCAGTCGGGGCTCGCCTCGAAGCGGTAGAAGCGGTCCCGGACGTCGTACGACCACACCGCCAGCCCAACTCCCGCGCCGAGTACGGCGGTCAGACATCCTCCGGCGGCCTGCGCGCGTTGTCCCATGCCCGGGACGGACGCGTGCGGGGCGCCGGAGGTTCCGGTCGGGTTCCCGGTCAGGTCGTGAGGTCGCGGCGGCGCAGAGCCGTCAGACCTACGGCGACCAGGGCCGCGGCGATCGCCGTGAGGACGACCACCGGCCCCCACGCCATCCCCCCACCCGGCAGCTTCGGCAAGTGGCCGAACGGCGAGATGTCCAGGACCCCCTGGGGGAGGTTCAGCGCGGGGCCGATCCAGCCGAGGAGGAGGGCGAGGCCGGATGCGCCCCACGATGCCGGGGACAGGCGCGGGGAGATTCCGTGGAGCAGTACCGCGAGCGCGCCCAGGGTCCAGATCGCCGGGAGTTGGACCAGGGTGGCGGCCAGGATCGGGCCCGGTTCGGCGCCGTAACCCAGGGTCAGGCCGAGGCCGCTCAGCAGCATGATGGCGACCGCGCCTCCGAAGACGATCGTCAGGTGGCCCGCCGCCCAGCGGAGGCGGCCCACCGCGTTCGCCAGGATCGGTTCGGCGCGCCCGCCGGTCTCCTCGCTGTGCAGTCGTAGAACCGACGAGACCGCGTACAGCGCTGCCAGCATGCCGAACATGCCGACCATCGTGGCCAGGAACGCGTCCTCGATGCCGGACTGGCCGCCCATCCGCTCGATGATCTCGCGGGTCTTGGCGTTGTCGCCGACCAGGTCCGCCGCGCCCTTGGTGATGCCGCCGAAGGCGACCCCGGCCGCGAAGAAGCCCAGGCTCCAGCCCAGTACGGCACCCCGTTGGAGGCGCCAGGCCAGTGCGCCCGCTGTGCTGAGGCTGCCGTGGGCCGGTCCGGGACGGGCGGGCAGGAAGCTCATGCCGACGTCCCGGCGGCCTGCCAACTCGTAGGCCACGAAGCCTTGCAGGAGTGCCGTCACCGCGAACAGGGCCAGTACCCACCAGCGTTCGGTCGCGAACGGGCGCAGGTTCTCCAGCCAGCCGATCGGGGAGATCCATGTCAGGGGGGATGAGCCGTTGTTGGTGGTCGAGTCGCCCACCGCGCGGAGTACGAACGCCGTTCCCACCAGGCCGCCGGTCAGGCCCTTCGCCAGTCTGCCGCTGTCCGTGAACTGGGCGACGATCGCCGCGAGCGTTGCGAACACCATGCCCACTCCGCCGATGCCGAGGCCCAGCGCGAGGGCTCCCGCCGATCCCTGGCCGGCCAGGCCGAGCGTGATCAGCAGCGCCAGCGCGGAGTTGGCGACGAACGCCGTCAGCAAGGCTGCCGTCAGTGGGGCGCTGCGGCCGACCATCGCCGAGGAGACCAGTTCCTGTCGGCCGCTCTCCTCCTCGTCACGGGTGTGCCGTACGACGACGACCAGGCTCATGATTCCGGCGAGGATCGCGGCGTAGCCGCCGATGCGCCACGCGGTGAGGCCGCCGAGGGAGTCGCTGAACACCGGGCCGTAGGTGGCGCGCAGCGAGCTGTTGGTGAGCATCTGGCGGGCGATGTCGGCGCGTTGGGCGGGCGTGGAGTACACGCTCTTCAGAGAGCCGGGGAGGGAGAGGACCAGCAGGCCGGTCACCGCCACCCAGGCCGGGATCACCACGCGGTCGCGGCGCAGGTTGAAGCGCAAGAGGGCGCCGGTGCCCGTGAGTTGGCGAGAGCCGCCGGTGCGTAGAGCGAACGTGGCGGTCGTCATTCCGACCCCTGCTCCTGGTAGTGGCGGAGGAACAGTTCCTCCAGCGTCGGTGGCTTCGAGGTCAGCGAGCGCACGCCCGACTCGCTCAACGACCGCAGTACGGCGTTGAGTTGGTCTGTCTCCACCTGGAGGCGGACGCGATGACCTTGGTTGTTCTGAATTTGCTGGATGGCGAGGTCGTGCACGCCGGGCAGGGACGCCAACCCGTTGGGCGCGCCGGTGAGTTCGGCCGTCACGCTGGTCCGGGTGAGGTGGCGCAGGTCGGCGAGCGAACCGCTCTCCACGGTGCGGCCCTTGCGGATGATGCTCACCCGGTCGCACAACTCCTCGACCTCGCTGAGGATGTGGGAGGAGAGCAGGGTCGTACGGCCCCGGTCGCGTTCCTCCTCCACGCAGCGCTGGAAGACCTCCTCCATCAGCGGGTCGAGGCCGGACGTCGGTTCGTCGAGGATCAGGAGGTCCACGTCCGAGGCGAACGCGGCGACGAGGGCGACCTTCTGGCGGTTGCCCTTGGAGTACGTGCGGCCCTTTTTGGTGGGGTCGAGTTCGAAGCGGTCGATCAGGTCGGCGCGGCGGGACTTGTCGAGGCCGCCGCGCAACTTGCCGTAGAGATCGATGACTTCGCCCCCGGAGAGGTTGCGCCACAGGGTCACGTCGCCGGGGACGTAGGCGACCCGGCGGTGCAGTTCGACGGCGTCGGTCCACGGGTCGCGGCCCAGGAGCTGGGCTGCGCCCGAGTCCGCGTGGAGCAGGCCGAGCAGGACGCGGATCGTCGTGGACTTGCCTGAGCCGTTGGGGCCGAGGAAGCCGTGCACCTCGCCGGTCTCGACGTCCAGGTCGAGGCCGGTGAGGGCATGCGTCTTGCCGAACGACTTGTGCAGTCCGGAGACGGTGATTGCCTTCGTCATGGAGCCGAACGTACGCTTCTTTCAGAAATTTGTGAAGTTAAGGAAGTGTGTGAAGCCCGGGTAGGGTGGTGCCATGGCGGATGAGACGGAGCGGGACCAAGAGGCGGTCTCGAAGTTCGTGGAGAGTTTCGCGGCGCAGCTCGTCGAGGCCGGGATGCAGCGGATGCCGGCCCGGGTCTTCGCCGCGCTCCTGTCCTCCGACGACGGCGCGATGACCTCCGGTGAGCTGGGTGCGCAGCTGCGGATCAGCCCGGCGGGGGTTTCCGGGGCGGTGCGGTATCTGGCCCAGACGCACATGGTGTCGCGTGAGCGGGAACCGGGTTCGCGGCGCGAGCGGTACGTGGTGCACGGCGACCAGTGGTACGAGGCGCTCACCAACCGCGAGGCGATCATCAAGCGCTGGGAGGGTGCGTTGCGGGAGGGTGTCAGCAGCCTCGGTGCAGACACGCCCGCGGGGCGTCGTATGGCCGAGACGCTCGCGTTTTTCGAGTTCGTCGACGGAGAGATCGCGGCGATGATGGAGCGGTGGCGGGTTCACCGGGAAACACGGTTCGGTGGAGCCACCTAAGGGGCGCGGGGAACTGCGCGACCAGCCACGACGCTCCCGCAGATTCGTACTCGTCTGCGGCCCGGTGGTGGGCTGGTCGCGCAGTTCCCCGCGCCCCTAAAAGCAGGGCAATTCAGCGCTCCTTGGTTTCCTCCAGCACCGTTCGGCCCAGCAGCGCGTACCGCTCAGGAGCCCGGCGCTTCAAGTACTGGGCGTAGCCGATGCCCGCCGCCGCGATCAGCAGTACCAGCCACGGGGTTGCCTTCAGGACCGGTGAGTTGGACTCCGAGCCTGCCGCGACGCTCATGTTGGACACCAGGAGCAGTACCACCGCCAGCATCGCGATGCCGCCGACGAGCGGGGCGGTGAACGTCTTGAACCAGTGCCGGCTCTCGGGGTGGTTCTTGCGGAAGTAGGCGAGTACCGCGAAGGAGCAGACCGCCTGGACGACGAGGATCGCCATCGTGCCGAGGATGGCCAGCAGGACGTACAGCGCGTTGGCCGGGTCCTTGCTCGTGGCCCAGAAGCCGAGGATCAGGACCGCGCTCACCACCGTCTGCACCAGGCCCGCGATGTGCGGGGAGCCGTGCCGGGCGTGGGTGCGGCCGATCGTGTTCTTGAGTGACGGGAGGACGCCTTCGCGGCCCAGGGCGTACATGTAGCGGGAGGCGCAGTTGTGGAAGGCCATGCCGCAGGCGAGCGAGCCGGTGATCATCAGCCACTGCATGACGTCGACCGCCCAGTGGCCGACGTAGTGCTCGGTGGGGTTGAAGAACAGGGCGAGGGGGTTCGCGGAGGACGCGGCCTTCACGGCCTCCGTCTCGCCGTTGCCGATGATGGCCATCCAGGAGACGAAGACGTAGAAGACGCCGACGCCCAGGACGCTGATCATCGTCGCCTTGGGGATGATCTTCTTCGGGTCGCGGGACTCCTCGCCGTACATCGCGGTCGACTCGAAGCCGACCCACGACCAGAAGGCGAAGAAGAGGCCGAGTCCGGCGGACGTTCCCTTGAACGCGTTGATCGGGTTGACCGGGCCGAAGGTGAAGCCGTGCGGGCCGCCGCCGTGCAGGGCGACCGAGATCGCCATCGCCGCGAGGACGGTCACCTCGGTGCCGAGCAGGACCACGAGGAGCTTCTCGGCGACCGATACGCCGAACCAGGTGCCCACCGAGTTGACGGCGAGCATCACCAGCGCGAAGGCCCACCACGGGATGTCAAGTCCCGTCTGGTCCTTGAAGGTTCCGGTGGCGAAGGTGGAGAAGATGCCGATGAGGGCCGGCTCGAACACGGCGTACGCGAACGTGGCGAGGAGTCCGGAGGCCAGTCCGACGGTGCGGCCGAGGCCGTAGGAGATGAAGCCGTAGAAGGCGCCCGTCGACGTGATGTGCTTCGCCATCGAGGTGAAGCCGACGGAAAAGATTGCCAGGACGACCATTGCGACGAGGTAGCTCGCCGGGGCGCCTATGCCGTTGCCGGACGAGACCATGAAGGGCACGTTGCCGGTCATCGCGGTGATCGGCGCGGCGGTCGCGACGGCCATGAAGACCACGCCCAGCAGGCCGATGGCGTTGGGCTTGAGCCGGTGAACGGCGCCGTCCTCGCTTGTGTTCGCCGCGGGGGCGACTCCTTCGTCCACTGCCATCGGATGGCCCCTCTCCTGCTGCTCTCGCTGCCGTTCGGCTGGTGTGTCGAACCGGAACTCTGTAGGCCGAATGAGTCGGCCAAGGGTTGCGGGACGTTAAATGTTTGTCAACCAGACCTTTAGAAATCTGAGGAAATCCGGTGGCAACACGCGCCTCGTACGGTCGCCGCCATGAGTACGTACACCTCCACCCTCGGCGGCCACCGCTACCGCTTCGGCTCCCTCGCGCGCCTGCTCGCCGCCGCGAGTCCGGAGCGTTCCGGCGACCGGCTGGCGGGGCTGGCCGCGTCGTCCGCCCAGGAGCGGGTCGCGGCGCGCTGGGCGCTGGCGGACGTACCGCTGACCGCCTTCCTCGCCGAGCCGGTGATCCCGTACGAGACGGACGACGTGACCCGGCTGATTCTGGACACGCACGACGCGGGCGCGTTCGCGTCGGTGGCCGGGCTGTCGGTCGGCGGGTTCCGGGAGTGGCTGCTGGCGGCGGATGCCGTCGAACTGGCCGCCGTAGCGCCCGGGTTGACGCCGGAGATGGTGGCGGCGGTGTCGAAGCTGATGGGCAACGCGGACCTCGTCGCGGTCGCGCGGAAGGTGCGGGTGGTGACGGCGTTCCGCTCGACGATCGGTCTGCCGGGGCGGTTGGCGACCCGCCTCCAGCCGAACCACCCGACCGACGACCCGGCGGGCGTGGCCGCGGCCCTGCTCGACGGGCTGCTGCTCGGCTCGGGCGACGCGGTGATCGGCATCAACCCGGCGACGGACAGCCCGAGGGCGGTACGGGATCTGCTGGAGCTGCTGGACGGGGTGATCCAGCGGTACGCGATCCCCACCCAGTCCTGCGTCCTGTCCCACGTCACGACGAGCATGGACCTGATGGCGGCCGGCGCTCCCGTGGACCTCGTCTTCCAGTCCATCGCGGGCACGCAGGCGGCGAACGCGTCCTTCGGCGTCACGCTGGGGCTGTTGGATGAGGCGTACGAGGCGGCGAAGGCGCTCGGTCGAGGCACGGTCGGCTCCAACGTCATGTACTTCGAGACCGGCCAGGGCAGCGCACTGTCGGCGGACGCGCACCACGGCGTCGACCAGCAGACGGTGGAGGCGCGGGCGTACGCGGTCGCCCGCCGCTACGACCCGCTCCTCGTGAACACGGTGGTGGGCTTCATCGGCCCGGAGTACCTCTACGACGGTCGGCAGATCCTCCGCGCGGCCCTGGAGGACCACTTCTGCGGCAAGGTGCTCGGCCTGCCGATGGGCCTGGACATCTGCTACACCAACCACGCCGACGCGGACGACGACGACATCGCCACGATGCTCACCATGCTCGGCGTGGCCGGCGCGTCCTTCGTGATCTGCACACCGGGCGGCGACGACATCATGCTCAACTACCAATCCGCCTCGTACCACGACGCGTTGTACCTCCGCGAGGTCCTCGGGCTGCGCCCGGCACCGGAGTTCGAGGCATGGCTCGGCTCGATCGGACTGCTGGGCGAGGGTGGCGAGATCAGAGACGTGTCCGGTACGACCCACCCGTTGACGGCGATCGGAAGGGAACTGGCGGCATGACGACGACCAGTCAAGTGGCTTCAGCGGACCGGGACTTGTGGCCGACTCTGCGTCGCCACACCCAGGCGAGGATCGGCCTGGGCAGGGCGGGCTCGGGCCTCCCCACCCACCACCGCCTCGAACTCCAGGCGGCCCACGCGGCGGCACGGGACGCGGTGCACTCACCCTTCGAACCGGACGTGGTGGCACAGGCGTTGAGGGGCGAGCCGACCGTACGGGTTCGCAGCGCCGCCCCCGACCGCCTGACCTACCTCCAACGCCCGGACCTGGGCCGCCGGTTGTCTCCCGCCGACCGCGCGCACCTCCCGGTGGGGGAGTGGGATGTCGTCTTCGTGGTCGCGGACGGCCTCTCCAGCCGGGCGGTGCACGAGCACGGCGCGGCGATGGTCCGAGCGACGACGGCACTCCTGCCGACGGCCTGGCGGGTGGCCCCGGTGGTGTTGGCGGAGCAGGCGCGCGTGGCCCTCGGCGACGACGTTGCCTCGGCGATGGGGGCGACGATGGTCGTCGTCTTCGTCGGCGAACGCCCCGGCATGTCGGCGGCGGACTCCCTGGGCGCGTACTTGACGTACCGCCCGAAGCCGGGAGTGACGACGGACGCCGACCGGAACTGCCTCAGCAACATCCGGCCGCCGCTGGGTCTGACGTACGAGGTGGCGGCGGGGAAGTTGGCGGGGTTGATGGGCAGGGCAAGGGAGTTGGGGGCGACGGGGGTGGCGCTGAAGGACGACTCGGACGCGCCGATGTTGGGGAGCTAGTCCGCATCCAGCCCAAAATCAGCCCCTCCGGCGCTTGAGGAGCGGGGGCCCGGGGGCTGGCCCCCGTGACGGGGTCGAAGGGGCAGCGCCCCTTGAGGATGGGACGGGTAGGGGCGGCGGGGGCGAAAGAAACCCCACCTCACCCCACCGTCGGCAAGGTAAGCCCCCAAGCCCCCTCCCGCACCACCCACGTCCGTGTCCGCACCGGCCCCGCCACCATCGCGTCCGCCCGGTACCGGAAATCCGCCCCCGACACGGTCACCGTCCGCCCCCGCGCGTACAGCGGCGAAGCCTCCGCCCCCACCGACACCGGCCGTACCTCCACCTCGGCGAGCCCCGAAGCGCCCGGTGTCACGGAGATCCCCTCCACCGGCTGGTCCAGATCCACCAGCGTCACCCCGTCCACCTCGACCCGCAGCCGGGCCGGACCGAGCCGGGTCACACCCGTGAGCGGCTCCCGTGACGGCCGGACCGGCACCAGGGTCCGTACCAGCGACTGGCACGTCCGCAGCCACGACGGGTGCTCGGAGCCGGACGGCACCGGCGTCGGCTCCTCGGGCGGGGCCTCCCGCACCGGAAGCGACGGGATCCGCAGCGCGCCGAGCACCACCCCGTCGCTGTCGTCCACCAGCAGATCCATCCGCCGTACGACCCCGTCGAGCACCGCCCGCGCAGCCGCCACCGCCCCCGTGGGCACCCCCAGAGCCCCCGCCAGGGACAGCGCACCCCCCACCGGCACCATCGACAGCGCACATCCGGCCAGCTCCCGCTGCCGGTACAGCAGGGACACCGCGCGGAGCAGGGCGCGGTCGTCGCCGACCACCACGGGTCGGCGTGAGCCCCGCCGCGCCAGGACCCGGGCGAATTCCTCGGGCCCCTCCGGCAGGCACACCTTCGTCGCCGCACCCGCGCTGAGCACGTCTTTCGCGATGCGGACGGACTCCGCGTCGGCGCGCCGGGCGACCGGATCGATGACGACCAGCAGCTGATCGGAAGTCGCGAAAGTCGCCACCTCGGCCATGCCTCGCTTCCTCGGGTAGCATCTTTGTGCAAGAGCCCCTTGCGCTATTGCGCCAGGGGCTTCGTCTATTCCGGGGCATCCGGTCCGACGGGTTGCGGCCGACGAGGGTCGCCGGCGTACGAGGCACACACGTGCCGCGTACGCCTCTGACCTTGGACATGCCCCGCCCGGAAGGGGTGTACGCGCGTGCCCGCACTTGTGCTGCTCGGTGCTCAGTGGGGTGACGAAGGCAAGGGAAAGGCGACGGACCTGCTAGGTGGGTCCGTCGACTATGTGGTGCGCTACCAGGGCGGCAACAACGCCGGCCACACGGTAGTCGTGGGCGATCAGAAGTACGCCCTTCACCTGCTCCCTTCCGGGATCCTCACACCGGAGTGCACTCCGGTCATCGGAAACGGTGTCGTCGTCGACCCGTCGGTCCTGTTCTCCGAGCTGAACGGGCTGAACGAGCGCGGCGTCGACACGTCCAAGCTCCTGATCAGCGGTAACGCTCACATCATCACGCCGTACAACGTGACGGTGGACAAGGTGACCGAGCGCTTCCTCGGGAAGCGGAAGATCGGGACGACCGGCCGAGGCATCGGCCCGACCTACGCGGACAAGATCAACCGCGTCGGCATCCGGGTCCAGGACCTCTACGACGAGTCGATCCTGACGCAGAAGGTCGAGGCGTCCCTCGACATCAAGAACCAGATGCTCACCAAGCTCTACAACCGCCGCGCGATCGCCATCGAGCAGGTCGTCGAGGAGCTGCTGTCCTACGCGGACCGCCTCAAGCCGTACGTCGCCGACACCGTCCTGGTCCTCAACCAGGCGCTGGAGGACGACAAGGTGGTCCTCTTCGAGGGCGGCCAGGGCACGCTGCTCGACATCGACCACGGCACGTATCCCTTCGTGACGTCGTCGAACCCGACCGCGGGCGGCGCCTGCACCGGTTCCGGTGTCGGCCCGACGAAGATCAGCCGGGTCATCGGCATCCTGAAGGCGTACACGACCCGTGTCGGCTCGGGCCCGTTCCCGACCGAGCTGTTCGACGCGGACGGCGACGCGCTGCGCCGTATCGGCGGCGAGCGGGGCGTCACCACCGGCCGTGACCGGCGCTGCGGCTGGTTCGACGCGGTCATCGCCCGCTACGCGACCCGCGTGAACGGCCTGACCGACTTCTTCCTCACCAAGCTCGACGTCCTCACCGGCTGGGAAGAGATCCCGGTCTGCGTGGCCTACGAGATCGACGGCAAGCGCGTCGAGGAACTCCCGTACTCGCAGAGCGACTTCCACCACGCGAAGCCGATCTACGAGACCCTGCCCGGCTGGAGCGAGGACATCACGAAGGCCAAGACCTTCGCGGACCTCCCGAAGAACGCGCAGGCGTACGTGAAGGCACTGGAGGAGATGTCCGGCGCGCCGATCTCCGCGATCGGCGTCGGCCCGGGCCGTACGGAGACGATCGAGATCAACTCGTTCATCTAGAGCGTCGCTTGGTGGCATCACTTGGGCCGGTCTTGGGAATCCTTGACCGGCCCTTGGGCTATCCGTGGTTACGCCGGTAACAGGCGGAGGCCAACATCTACGCGGGTAGCCCGCCGCGGCCCGTATGCCACACCCGCCCTCTGTGCCCTCCCAGGAGCCCTGAATGCCCGTCAATCCCATGAATCGCCGTGAGTTCGTGCAGAAGTCCGCCGTCACCGGCGCTGCCGTGGCCGTCGCGGGAACCGTTGGCGCCGGGAGCGCGCAAGCCGCCGAGCGCACCCCTGCCAAGCCGCCGAAGGCGCCCAAGACCTGGTCGTTCTCCATCCTGGGCACGACCGACCTGCACAGCCACGTCTTCAACTGGGACTACTACTCGGACAAGGCCTACTCCGACAGCAAGGGCAACACGTACGGCATCGCCAGGATCGCCACCCTCGTCAAGAACCTGCGCGCGGAGAAGGGCGAGGGCCGGGTGCTCCTCGTCGACGCGGGCGACATCATCCAGGGCACGTCCCTCGCGTCGTACTACGCGAGCGTCGACCCGATCACCGGCAAGAACGGCAAGCGCGGCCCCAAGCACCCCATGGCGATCGCCATGAACGAGATGCGCTACGACGCCGCCGCCCTCGGCAACCACGAGTTCAACTACGGCATCGAGGTCGTCCGCACCTTCGAGAAGCAGTGCCACTTCCCGCTGCTCGGCGCCAACGCCCTGGACGCGAAGACGCTCAAGCCGGCCTTCCAGCCCTACACGGTCAAGCACATCAGGGTGCCCGGCGCTCCCGACATCAAGGTCGGCATCCTCGGCCTCACCAACCCCGGCATCGCCCTGTGGGACAAGGACAACGTCTCCGGGAAGATGACCTTCACCGGCCTCGTCGAGCAGGCGAAGAAGTACGTGCCCCGGCTGCGCGCGCTGGGCTGCGACGTCGTCTTCCTCACCGACCACTCGGGCCTGGACGGCTCGACGTCGTGGGGCGACGAACTCCCGTACGTGGAGAACGCGTCGAACCTGGTCGCCGAGCAGGTCCCCGGCATCGACGCCATCCTCGTCGGCCACACCCACACCGAGGTCTCCACGTACACGGTGAAGAACGAGGAGACCGGCAAGGACGTCGTCCTCTCCGAGCCGTACTGCTACGGCTACCGCCTGTCGGTCTTCGACTTCGAGCTGGAGCTGGAGCGCGGTTGCTGGAAGGTCACCAGCACCACGTCGACGACGCTGAACAGCAACACGGTCGCGGAGGACGCGCGGATCACCGAACTCCTCACGGCGGACCACGACTTGGTGGTCAAGTACGTCAACACCGCGATCGGTACGTGTACGGCGGCCATGTCGACGGCGGAGGCCTGCTGGAAGGACGTCCCCGCCATCGACTTCATCCACCAGGTCCAGATGGACGCGGTGAAGTCGGGCCTGTCCACGGCGGACGCCGCGCTCCCGCTGATCTCGGTGGCCGCGTGCTTCAGCCGTACGGCGACCATCCCGGCCGGCGCCGTGACGATCCGCGACGTCGCGGGTCTCTACATCTACGAGAACACCCTGTACGGCAAGAAGCTCACCGGCGCCCAGCTCAAGGACTACCTGGAGTTCGCGGCGAAGTACTACCACCAGGTGCCGGCCGGCACGAAGGTGGACACCGCGACGCTGACGAACGCCAACAGCTTCTGGGACTACATGTACGACACGGCGGCCGGCGTCGACTACGAGATCGACATCGCGGCGGCCGAGGGCTCCCGCATCAAGAACCTGACCTACAACGGCACGGCGGTCGCCGACGACCAGGTCTTCGTCGTCGCGGTCAACAACTACCGCGCCAACGGCGGCAGCGGCTACCCGCACATCGCCGCCGCGGAGACCGCGTACAGCTCCACCAACCAGGTCCGCGACCTGATGATCGCCTACGCCACGGCGAAGGGCACGATCGACCCGACGACATTCGCGGCGACCAACTGGAAGCTGACGCAGGCCGGTACGGCGGTCTTCTAGACTCCGGACCCACCTTCTGCACCGAGCGTGAGGAGCACGGATGGCCATGGAAGTCCTGGGGCGGGGTGAGGCCCGCACCGCCCTGGTCATGGAGTCCGTGCTCAGCACGGCGGCCGTGGTGTGGTGGTCGTCCCTGCTGTGGGCGCACCGCGATGCCGTGTACGCCGTGCCCGACGCCGAGGCGTTGATCCTCACCGTCGTGCTGTCGCTGCTGGTGACATGGACCCTGTGGCGTCGAGCGGGCCGACTGCGGAGTGCGCATCTGGCACTGGTCGCGGTACGCGGCATCGCGGTGCTGACGTTGTCCCTCTGTCTCTTCCAGGGCCTGTAGGTCAGTCGGGACAGGTGGGCGGCAGTCCGAGGCAGGCGTGCACGGCTCGGCTCAACCGCCGGTCGACAGCGGCACGTTCAGCGGCGGGGTCGGGCGACTCCGCCGGCGGGACAAGTGCGTACGGCAGTGCCGTGGTGAGCACGGCGAGTGTGGCCGTGTCCCGCTCGGCGGCACTGGGCAGATGTGCGGTCACGTGCTCGCCCAGCCACTGCTGGAACGTCAGGTGCCACACGGTGTCCGGGCGGAGGACAGCGGTGTACGTCAACGCCGGCTCGGTCCGTGCCATGGCTGCGACGACCGGATGCTCCCGCAGCAGCCGGGCCGCCCGTACCACCATGAGCGCGGGGCGGCACTGCGGTGGGGGCTGTTGCGAGGCGGGCACTTCTCGGGCCAGGT
Organism: Streptomyces sp. NPDC050508; assembly: GCF_040655155.1. Lineage (NCBI taxonomy): Bacteria > Bacillati > Actinomycetota > Actinomycetes > Kitasatosporales > Streptomycetaceae > Streptomyces > Streptomyces sp. NPDC050508. Next base: position 198,824 of record NZ_JBFAJJ010000002.1, on the reverse strand, counting down.
ACAGGAGATGTTTCAGTTCCTGCAACGTGGCATCGCGAAGCAGCACGTCGAGAGAGGGCCAGTTCCGGTATATGTACTGGCGGTTGGTGTCGGCCAGCCGGGCGATGTGGGTGACGCCCACGCGCCGGGGCCCGTGCAAGGCCAGCGCGTCCAGCGTCGCGCGGTACACGGTGGCCATTCCGGGCGGCGCCTGAACATGCTGCGAGGTGCTCATGTGAGCAGTTTGGCGCCGGGGGAGGGTAGGTGTCTCGGAAAAGTGTGTCAGTTTCCCTGAAAGTGTCACACTTTTTCGGGGGAGGGGGTGGGGAGGAAGGCGGACCAGGCCACATTGGAGACGGTGACGACCCCACGACCCGGATCCTTGGAGTCGCGGATGTGGATGGTGTGGGGGCAGGTGGCGATCTCGACGCAGTTCCCGCCACCGCCGTCGCTGTACGAGGACTTGCGCCAGTCGTAGGCGACTTCGAGGCAGTTGCCGCCACCGCTGTCGCTGTAGCTGGACTTGAACCACCGCAGGGCGCGGGTGCCGCTCATCTCTCTTCTCCTGCCAACCGCTCGATGAGGCTCAGGGAGTCGTCGGGGCTCAGAGCCTGTGCGCGGATCTTCGCATAGCGGTGCGTCAGTTGGGACACTTCAGGCGGATCGCTGATCAGGATGCCCTGGTCCTCGATCTCCATGTAGACGACGTGCACGTGGTCCTTGGTCACCACGAGCTTCATGGCGCCACGGTCGCCGGCGTACGTTCCGCGCAGCCCACGATCCATCGGCAGCACCTGAATACACACATTGTCCCGCCGCGCGTCCTCGGCGAGCGAGCGCAACTGCTCACGCTGCACGTCCCAGCTGCCGAACGGCCGCCTCAGTACGCCCTCTTCGACGATCAGCTCGATCATCGGGGCCGGGTCCCGGTCGAAGAGTTTCCTGCGGGCGAGCCGCGCCTCGACCAGCTCTTCCCGCTTCTGCTCGGACACCGGCGGATAGCCGCCCCCGATCAACGCCCGTGCATAGGCCTCGGTCTGGAACAGGCCGTCGACGACCAGCGTCTCGTACGACGAGATCGTGATGGCCCCCGCCTCGATCTCCGCGAACCCACGGAACCGGACCGGGTACTTCTCCAGCAGCATCCACTTGCGCGCTTTGTCGAAGACCCCGAGTCCGGCCCCGACCTTCTCCTCCAGCTTGACGAGCATGTCGTCGCTGGCGGGCTGCGCGCACGTCTCCATCGCGCTGACCGCCGAACCGGTGTAACCGATCATCTTGCCCAACTCGGTCTGTGTGAGCCCCTGTTGCTCACGCAGCGCTTTCGCCAGGGCGGCGACGACATGCGCCGCACCACCCGCCTCCGACTTGTTCTCCGCCCGCGCCATTGCGGTCACCCCCGGACTCAACCGAACTCAACCGGTCACCAACACTCCGCGCCCGTGTCCAACCGTCGCGGACAGTCGACTCAGAGTTATGGAAGACGCTAGCCGGACCAGCCGAAACTATCCGCATGGATACGCAAAGTGACCTGAAATGGATCCCCGCAACCGGCATCCAACTCCGCAAGGCGGGGGTCCAGTTCGACGCGGTGCGGGTGGACGGCGACGAGGGCAGAGACCTCGCGGACAGGCTCGCCCGCATGACGGGAGGGGCGCCGGGCCCGGTCGTGGAGGAGGCGACGGGCAACAGGCCCGTCTACTTCCTGGTCCCGGTCGGCAGCACGTCCCACCGCCCCTGGCCACCCGGAGTAACCCGCCTCACCGCCGGCCCGAACCACATCTCGTACATCCCGGTACCGGCCCTCAACGGCCAGACCTGGCCCCTGACTTGGCGCTACCGCCCAACGGCACCGGACCACTTCGTCCACACCCTGCTGCTGCGAACGGCCCTTCACCCTCAAGAGTGAAGAACGCCAACTCCCGCCCAGGAAAAGCCGGTTACGGCTTGCGTTCGTCGCTTTGCGTGCGCATAGAGTCACGCCAACGAAAACGCCCCCGCGGTGCTGGAACACCCGGGGGCCCGACAACAGGAGACAGACCTCCCGATGCCTTTGCACCGTACCGCGCCTGCGAACACCCTCACCACTTTCGCCGCCGACCTACTCCATGACCGGGACATCTCCTGGTGCGCGGCAGGCGTGTTGGCGTACCTTCTCAGCTTCCCGGACGGTGTCGACATCTCGGTCGCCACGCTGACCGCGCAGCGGAAGGAGGGGCGCGCCGAAGTCGCGGCAGCCTTCAGCGAGCTTGAGGCGGCCGGATATCTACGCCGCGTGCCGAGTGAGGGTGACGCGGTGTACGAGGTGTCCGACATGCGGCCCGATGCGTAGCGCAGGGGTAAGTGCCCCCGCAGGCTTTTGAGTTCAGGCTCGCAGGGCAGGGCGCCGACGCCACCTGGCGGAACGCACCGAGCTCGCCGCGAAGTTGCTCGGCTCGTTGGGGCGGACCGAGCCCCGGCTCACGCTCGGTGCCGCCGATGCGGCGCGGCTCGCGCCGTTGGTCGAGGAGTGGTGGGGCCGGGGTGCGACGAGCGTTCAGGTGCGTGCGGCCCTGATGGACGGGCTGCCGCGACGGATGTACTCACCCGCGGCCATCGTCGAGAACCGCTTGCGCCGAAAGTGCCCGGCCGCCCCCGCGACCTCGCCGGTCACCACCGTCCGAGTCGAACCCCGCAAGCCCGGTGCCTCCGGCTACCGCGAGGCAGCCCAGCGCGGAGGCGCACTCGCCCGCGCGCTGTTGCAGGGGCGCCCCGCGCTCGCTTGATCGCCGCCAGACTCCCGGCCGCACGCCTGTGCAGAGCCGGGTCCTTCGAAAGAAACGGAGTGTCGATGACCGTCACACTCGTACGCCCGGAGAAGGTATACCGCCGGTATACTTTGCTCATGGCTGACACCACGATCAAGGTCGACCCCGCAGTCCGCGACCGTCTTCAGGAGCTCGCCCGGGAACGCGGGATCAGCATGCGGGACTTCGTCGCGGAGCTGGCCGGGGCCACGCCCACCAAGGAAGAACTGCGCAAGCAGTACGAGGAGACCAGGGCGTACGTGGAGGAGCACTTCCTCGGCAGGCCCTACACAGAAGAGGACGAGAAGGCCGGCGAGAAGCTGTGGGCCGACCTCGAAGCCGGGCGTATCGGGGAGGTCCAGTGACGGGGGAGGAGCGGTACCCACTGCCTCGTGCCGTCATCTTCGACGACACCGCCGCGCTGGCGCTCGGCGCGGGCAACATCATGGCCTCCCGACTCGTCGTCGAGGCCGAGAAGGATCCCGCCCTGCGCGTGTACATCCCGGCGCTCAGCCTCGCCGCCGCCGAGCGGGAGCGGGCCGGGGTCGCCGAACACGTCGGCGCGTTGCCGTCCGTGGCCATCGAGGGGCTCGACTTCGCGGCGGCTGCCGCCGTGGGCAAGCGGCTGCGGGTCCCCCGTGATGCCGACGGTGAAGGTGCCGGAGGCGACAAGGGCGAGGCCGACTGGAGCGGCGCCCATGTGCTGCACCTCGCCCTGCCCACCGTCGAGTGGCCGCGCGGCCGACCCGTCCTGACCAGGACACCCATCCGGTATCGCGGTACCGGCGTCCGCACGATCCGGATCGTCGAGCAGAGCTGACCGCAAAGGGGGCGCCCCCACCGGGCCGCCCCCTTTGTCCGGGCATATCCTGAATGTGTCCACCCGCGCACGCCAACCAGAAGAAGGTGACTGCGATGCGCATGATGCTGAAGGCGTCTTTGGACACCGAGAAGGCGAACGACGCCATCCGGAGTGGGACTCTCGGGAAGTTGATCCAGGAGTCCATGGAGCAGATCAAGCCCGAGGCGGCCTACTTCACGGCCGACGGCGGCAAGCGCACCGCCTTCCTGTTCTTCGACCTGAAGGACCCCTCCGACATCCCCTCGATCAGTGAGCCGTTCTTCCTCAACCTGGGTGCCGAGCTGACCTACACCCCGGTGATGAACCCGGAGGAGGTCGAGAGGGGCCTCGCGAAGGTTCGCTAGGCCCTCACTCAGGGCCTCATTCCTGCGGCGTCCCCTGGATCTTGGCAAGGGTCAGGACGCCGCCGCCGATGCCCCAGCCCGCGTCGGCGACCTCTTCGACCAGGACGAGCGTGGTGGCGCGGGCGCCGTCGCCGAAGATCTCGGCGTACAGGTCGGTGGTGCGCGTGATGATCTGCTCCTTCTGCTCCGCGGTGAGGGCGCCGGCGGGGACCTTGAAGTTCGCGAAAGGCATGGTGTTCTCTTTCCTCGTCGTGCTGTGCGTGGTGCTTTGCGGGATGGGACAACCATCCGTTCCCGTTGCCCGGTCCGCCAGGGCTGAGCCCACCCAGGGGTTGGCGGCCCCTGGCTCGGACCCGCCGGAGAGGAGACGATGAGCGGGTGAACCTTCCCGAACTCGCGGCGTTCCTCAAGTCCCGGCGTGATCGAGTACGGCCGGCCGACGTGGGGCTGCCTGTCGGGCCGCGGCGCCGGGTGCCCGGACTGCGGCGCGAGGAGGTCGCGCAGCTGGCGGGCCTGTCTGCCGACTACTACACCGAGCTGGAGCGCGGACGCGGCGCGCAGCCCTCGTCCCAGACACTGGCCGCCCTCGCCCGCGCGCTGCGGCTGGGCGGCGACCAGCGCGACCACCTGTTCCACCTCGCCGACCGGCCGTTGCCCGAGTCGGCGCACGGTGTGGGCGCGCGGCACGTCCAGCCCGCCCTGCTCGGGCTGCTGGACCGGCTGGCCACCACCCCGGCCCAGGTCATCACCGACCTGCACGAGACCCTCGTACAGAACGAGTTGGCGGTGGCCCTGCTCGGCCGGGCTCCCGAGCCGCGTGGTCCCGCCACCGGGTTCGCGTACCGCTGGTTCACCGATCCGGCCGCCCGCGCGGTCTACCCGCCCGAGGACCATCCGCACCACTCACGGGTCTTCGTCGCCGACCTGCAGGCAGTGGCCGCCCGCCGGAGCCGCGACAGCGAGATCGCCGGGATGACGGCCGCGCTGCGGCAGCGCAGCGCGGAGTTCGCCGCCCTGTGGGACACCCACGACGTCGGCCTGCGCCGCACGGATCACAAGCGCATCGTGCACCCCACACTGGGCGTCATCGAGCTGGACTGCCACAGCCTGTTCAGCGAGGACGGCCGCCAGCGCCTCCTGTGGTTCACGGCCCCGCCCGGTACCGAGGGCGCCGTGCAGCTCGAACTGCTCGGCGTCATCGGCACGCAGGACATGGCCGCCACCGAGGACCGCACGCGTCGCTAGCTGAACACGATCATCGAGCCCTGCGCGAGGCTGCGCGTCGCCGCCGCGTGCAGGCCCAGCCAGACGTGGCGCTCCCGGGCGAAGGGGCTGGGATCGTACGGTGCGGCTACGGCCGGTTCCTCCAACTCCGTGGGAGCGGCGGGGGGTTGGGGTGCCGTGGGCGGGTTGGCCGGGTCGATGCCGATCGTCGGGGCCACGAACTCCAGCTCGCGCAGGAGGGTTTGGGAGGAGCCCAACGGGCCGCCGCCGGCGAGGAGTTCGTCGTTCGCGAGGGGGTGCGGGAAGTCGACCGGGACGTACGCGCCCGCGTGGTCGTAGTGCCAGACCAGGTGGGACTGCTGGGCCGTCGTCTCGAACATCTCCAGGAGTTGTTCGTAGTCGCCGCCCAGGTCGTCCACCGGCGTCACCGGGAGACCGCAGACCTGGAGGAGGTAGGCCCGGCGCAGGAAGTGCAGCGCGTCGTAGTCGAAACCGGCGACCGGGGCGACCTCGCCGGAGAGTCCCGGCATGTACTGGTACACCGGCACCGGAGGCAGTCCGGCCTCGGCCAGCAGCGAGTTGTAGAGCGCGAGTTCCTCGGCGAACGGATTGTCGGGGGTGTGGCACAACACGTCGACGAGCGGGACCAGCCACAGGTCACAGGCCAAAAGGGGCTCCTCGGTTACTCGCTGCGCAGCGTGGTGTTCGCATGGTGGTCAAGGAAGAGTAGTCGGTCGGGCCCCGGGTCAGCTCCCCTCGTGCAGGTCCCATACCCACACGCCGTCCACCCACTTACCGGGTTTGCCGACCAGCTTCTCCACGGCCGTGCGGAGCTTGTCGTCGTTGGGCTGCGGCGCGATCACCAGCGCGCCCGCGTGCCAGAACGCGAAGTCCGCCTTGGCCTGCGCCTGCCAGTTCTTGCCGATGGTGGGGACGACGCCGGTGTAGCGCACGTCCCGCAGCATGTTGGAGGTGTAGCGGGGCGAGGCGCCGTAGATGCCGATGCGGTCGGTGCCGTAGGGGCCGTTGAAGTAGCCGCCGGGCATCTTGAAGCCGAGGCCGGAGGCCGTCTGCCAGTGCAGGGGTTCCGCCGCGCCGGGGTCGGCGAGCGGGACCGGGACGAGGGATTCGCCGACGCGGACGTACGACTTGTAGGTGCCGTCCGTGAAGAAGGCCGGTACCGCCGCCCGGTCAACTGCCTTCAGCGGCGCGGGGATGATCGGGATCACGGCCATGCACACGGCCAGCAGGCCCACGTACTGCGTGCCCAGCTCGCGCGTCGCCGCCAGCCTCTCCACCGCTATCGCCAGCAGCATGCCGAGCGCCGGTGCGCAGATCATCGCGACCCGGCCCTCGATCACCGACTCGAAGAGCGGCTTGTGGGCGAGCAGGGCCCAGGGGCCGGGGTAGACCGTGTCCGTGAGCGGGATACGGATCTTGGGGCCCATGGAGAGGATCGCCGCCGCGACCGCCGTGAACGCCAGCGCCTTGACCAGGGCGTGCTCCCACAGCCGTACGACGATGGCGAAGGCGAGGGCGACGAGCGGCCAGCCGTAGAAGGCGTTCTGCTCGGTGGGGTTGAGGGAGAGGGCGTTGGCCCGGACCTCGTTGCCCGCGATCAGGGAGCGCTCGGCGAAGGAGAGGAGGGCCAGCGGGCTGTTGCCCGCGTTGTCTCCGTGCAGGACGCTCTTGTAGCTCTGCGCGCCCGCGAACTGGTAGTAGAGCGGGATCAGGATGATCGGAGCGCAGACCAGCGCCGCGATGCCCAGTCCCTTGAGGAGGGGGCGCCAGGCCGTTTTCACGACCTCCCGGCGTACGACGCCGTAGGAGGCGGCGAACAGGACCATGCCGATCGACGCCAGGAGCAGCGGCTCCTCGCCGAGGAAGATCTGGTAGGCCGCCATCAGGCCGAGCACGATCCCGTCCCGGACGACCCGGGTGCCCGTGCACAGGCGCAGGGCGCGGTCGATGATCAGCGGGATCATGAAGAGGATGACGAAGTTGGGGTGCGCGTTGGCGTGGCTGACCATCGGCGGGGCGAAGGCCGCGAGGGAGGCGCCGACGAAGGCCGCGGCCCGTTGCCGTACGACACGCTTCACGATCAGCCAGTACCAGGCGGCGGCCGTGGCGGCGAGGCCCAGCGCCATGCAGACGCTGAGGGAGACCGCGGGGCCGGCCAGCAGCGTGAGGGGCGCAAAGGGCACCGACAGGCCCAGCATGACCGTGTTGGCCATGAGGTTCACGCCGTCGGGGAAGCCCTGGAGGTTCGAGAAGAACGGGTTGTGGAGGTGGGCGACGTTGTCGGCCGTGACCGCGAAGAACCACTCCCACTGGTTCTGGTCCTGGAGCGAGTCGACCAGGTAGCGGTGGTTCGGGTCGAAGAGGCGGCCCGAGTAGAGGGCGACCGACATGAGCAGGAAGAGGACGGGGACCAGGATGTCGACCGGGCGCAGCGAACGGGCGCGGAGGCGGCCGATCTCGGCCAGGACCGCCGCGTAGTCCAGCGGTCGTACCTTCGAGCCGCTCTGGTGGGCCCAGCGCACCGGCACCTCGGCGACCTCCCAGTCGGCGCGGCGGAAGTGCTGGAGGACCTCCACGTCGATGCCCCAGCCGTTGAGGCGGGAGGCGGCGAAGGCCTCGCGGGCGCGGTCGCCCTCGAAGAGCTTGAAGCCGCACTGGGTGTCGCGTATGCCGGGCACCGCGGCCTTGCGTATGAGGAGGTTGCCCGCGCGGCCGAGGAGTTCGCGTATCGGGTGCTGGTGGCTCTCGATCGTCGCGCCCGGCGCCGCCCGGGAGCCGATCGCCGCCGCGTGCCCCTCGTTCAGCTCCTTGTCGAGCTTCTCCAACTCCTCGATGGGCGCGGCCAGATCGGCGTCCGTGACCAGCACCCGGTACCCGTGCGAGGCGGCGACCCCCAGGCGCAGGGCGTGGCCCTTGCCGCGGTTGCGCGGGCTGGTGACCACCTGCACACGCGGGTCCTCGCGCGAGGTGACGATCTCCCGGGTCCCGTCGTCGGAGCCGTCGTCGGCGACGACGATCTCCCAGTCGCCGAAGCGGCTCTCGTTGTCGCGCAGATACGTGGTGATCGCGTCGAGCGTCGGCCCGAGCCGCTGTTCCTCGTTGTAGGCGGGCACGACGACGCTGAGGTCCACGACGACACTGGGGTCCACGGCCGGAGCGGCCCTTTCCGGTCCGGTCACCGAGCGGCCAGCCGCTCGATGAGGGCGAGGGAGTGCGTGTTGTACGCGGTGACGATCGCTCGCGCGGCCGGGGTGTCGCGGCGCGCCAGGGCATCGACCAGATCGGTGTGCTCGGACCACAGCCGGCCGCGCAGATCGGTCACCCGGCGCAGATGCTGCACCGTGCACACCCAGGACTGGACGCGCAGCCGGTGCAGGAAGTCGCCGAGGTAGGGATTGCCGAACATGGAGCTCAACTCGCGCCAGTACCGCAGGTCGTAGCCGATCAGGATGGTGAGGTCGCCTGAGGCGGCGGCGCGCTGCGCCTCCTCGCCGCGGCGGCGGACACCGGCGAGCGCGGCGACCGTACGGGGGTCGTCGGTGCGGTCGAAGACGGGGTGGCCCCCTGCCAGGGCCAGGAACATGCCGTCCGTGACCAGGGCGCGGGCCTCGATCATGCCGCGGTGGTCGGCCACCGAGTACTCGTGGACGCGGAAGCCGCGGTGCTGGTCGGCTTCCAGGAGTCCCTGCGCGGAGAGATCGACGAGCGCTTCCCGGACCGGGGTTGCGGAGACGCCGTACTGCTCGGCGATCTCCTTCACCGTGAACTCCTGGCCGGGTTGGAGCCGGCCGGCCAGGACCTCGTCGCGAAGCGCGTCGGCGATCTGCTGCCGCAGCGTGCTGCGGGTCACGGCGCCGGTGCCGCTGCTTCCTCCGGGCATCGTCGGGGCGTCTCCCTCGTCGCGTTCGATGGCGTACTCGTATATGTCTACGAGCACGTCACCTTACGCGTTCGGGTTCCCGCCCTGCCCGTATGCGGGCACCTGCTCCGCGGAAGGGAGGATTCCGGTACCGATTCGGGTACGCGTGACTATTCCGTGTACTCGTCCGCCACGGAGAGCGCCGCGTCCAGGGCGGCGAGGCCCTCCTTCAGTTCGGCCTCGCTCACGTTGAGCGGAGGGACGACATGGGTGCGGTTCATGTTGACGAACGGCCACAGGCCCTGCTGCTTGGCGGCGGCCCCGAACGCGGCCATCGCCGCGTTCGCCTCACCGGCCGCGTTGTACGGCACCAGCGGCTCGCGCGTCTCGCGGTTCTTCACCAGCTCCAGCGCCCAGAACATGCCGACACCGCGCACCTCGCCGATGCTCGGGTGCCGCTCGGCCAGCGCACGCAGGGCGGGCTCCACGACCGTCGTACCGAGGGTCTTCGCATTCTCTACGACCCCTTCCTCGGCCATGACATTGATCGTCGCGACGGCCGCGGCACAGGCCAACGGGTGCCCGGAGTACGTGAGTCCGCCCGGGTAGGGCCGCTTGCCGAAGGTGTCCGCGATGGCGCCGGAGATGGCGACACCGCCGAGCGGCACATAGCCGGAGTTCACGCCCTTGGCGAAGGTCATCAGGTCCGGTACGACGCCGGACAGGTCGGCCGCGAACCACTCACCGGTCCGCCCGAACCCGGCCATCACCTCGTCCAGGACGAAGACGATCCCGTACTTGTCGCAGATCTCACGGACCCCGGCGAGGTATCCGGGCGGTGGCACCATGATCCCGGCCGTGCCCGGAACGGTCTCCAGGACAATCGCGGCGATGGTCGCCGGCCCCTCGAAGGAGATCGTCGTCTCCAGGTGTTCCAGCGCGCGCTCGCACTCCTGCGCCTCGGTCTCCGCGTAGAAACGGGACCGGTACAGGAAGGGCGCCCAGAAGTGCACGACCCCGGCCGAGGCGCTGTCGCTGGCCCAGCGGCGGGGATCCCCGGTGAGGTTGATCGCCTGCTGCGTGCCGCCGTGGTACGAGCGGTAGGCGGAGAGGACCTTGGGGCGGCCGGTGTGCAGCCGGGCCATGCGCGTCGCGTGCTCGACGGCGTCCGCGCCACCGTTGGTGAAGAAGATCTTGTCCAGGTCCCCGGGCGTCCGCTCGGCGATCAGCCGGGCCGCCTCCGACCGGGCCTCGATCGCGAACGCGGGCGCGAACGTCGTCATGGTCGCGGCCTGCTCCTGGATCGCGGCGACGACCTTCGGGTGCTGGTAGCCGATGTTCGTGTAGACGAGCCCGCTGGTGAAGTCCAGGTACCGCTTGCCGTCGTAGTCCCAGAAGTACGATCCCTCCGCGCCGGCCACGGCGAGCGGGTCGATGAGTTCCTGCGCGGACCAGGAGTGGAACACGTGCGCGCGGTCCGCGGCCTTCACGGCGGCGCCGGCCTGGGGGTTGGGCTGAGGGGTCATGCGGGCGAGCGTAAATGTCCGCGATGCGGAAAAGGAATCGGCGTCCTGTCTGTGGTCGGGGGGTTTCCGCGACAGGTTGTCCAGGGTGGGGGCCGCCGGGCGGGTGCGAGGGGTCGCTGGAGTGTGGGGGTAAAACTAACCACCGTCTGTCCAGTTGACCGGTTAGAAATGACCCCAGCCCCTGGAGGGTGCTGGTGCGGGGGCTGGGGGCGGTCTCCCGTTACGGAACCGTAGACACCACTCCGGTCATCCCGCCCTGTCCCCGCACTATTCTCGGTCTGTCGCGGAGCACGGGGGAGCGGCCGGGGCGTGACCGGGGAATTCAGGGGAGGCGGCGCGGTCGTGGAGAAACTGGGGGCGGCCGATCCGCAGCGGATCGGGGCGTACCGGCTGCTGGCCCGGCTGGGGGCCGGCGGGATGGGGCACGTGTATCTCGCCCGCTCGGACCGGGGGCGCACGGTCGCCGTGAAGCTGGTGCGGGAGGACCTGGCCGCGCAGGAGGAGTTCCGGGCCCGGTTCCGCCAGGAGGTGACGGCCGCCCGCCGCGTCGGCGGCCACTGGACGGCGCCCGTGCTGGACGCGGACACCGAGGCCGAGGTGCCGTGGGTGGCCACCGGGTACGTCGCCGGGCCCACCCTGCAACAGGTCGTCGGACGGGACCACGGGGCACTGCCCGAGCGTTCGGTACGGATCCTCGCGGCCGGGCTCGCGCACGCGCTCCAGGACATCCACGCCGCCGGCATCGTCCACCGCGACCTCAAGCCGTCCAACGTGCTGGTGACCATCGACGGCCCCCGCGTCATCGACTTCGGCATAGCGCGGGCCCTGGAGACCCAGGCCGGGGACGGGCTCACCCGCACCGGCTCCCTGGTCGGCTCGCCCGGCTTCATGGCGCCGGAACAGGTCCGGGGCGACCGCATCACCCCGGCGTGCGACGTCTTCTGCCTCGGTTCCGTCCTCGCCTACGCCGCGACCGGCACCCTCCCCTTCGGCACCGCCAACAGCGGCGTCCACGCCCTGATGTTCCGCATCGCCCAGGAGGAACCCGACCTGTCGGGCGTCCCCGAGGGCATGGCCGACCTGGTCCGCGACTGCCTGCGCAAGGACCCGGCCGCCCGGCCGACGCTGCACCGCATCCTCGACCGCACGGGCGCGGAGGACACGGTCTCCGGCGGCCGCTCCCGCGACCCGTGGCTGCCGGGCACCCTGGTCGCCCAACTCGGCCGCCACGCGGTGCAGTTGCTGGACACGGAGGACCCGGAGACCACGGAGCTGGAGCGGGTCGAGCCGGAGCGGGTCGACCTGGCAAAGGCCGCTCCGGAGACGGGGGCCCCGGCGGCGGCGGGGCAGAAGGCGGTTCAGGCTTCCGCTCCGGCTCAGGCTTCCGCCCCCTTCGCCGCAGAGACGCCCCCCGCCGCCCCCACGGAGCCACCCGTCGCCGTAGAACAGCCCACCGCCCCCGTCGCCACCGTCTCCGAAGCCTCCCCCGAGCACGCCCCGGCCTCCGACGACTCCTCCCCGATGCCGCCCGCGACGGCGGACGGCGGCGGTGCGCGGGTCACCCATCCCCCGACGGTGGTCGCCGACCCGGCCGGAGCCGCCCCGACACCGGCCCCGCCCACCCCGCACCCGGCCTACGGCTACCCGCAGCAGCACCCCCAGCCCGCCGCCGACCATCCGCAACCGCTCGCCCGGCAGCCCGTCGGCTGGGGCGGCCAGGTGCCGTACAACCCCTACCCCCACAACCCCGGCCTCGGCGCCACCCCGCCCTACGGCCCGGGGCCGTACGCGCCGGCCCAGGAACCGCGCCGCAACGGGCGGTCGACCGCGCTGCTGGTCGTGGTCGCGCTGGTCGTGGCGCTGGGGGCGGGCGGTTCGGTGTACGCGCTGATGAGGGACGGCGGCAACGGCGGCCGTACGACGACCGGTTCGGGCGGCAAGGCCACCGGCGCCGCGCCCACGACCCCGGGGCCGACCGGGACCACGGGGAACCCGTCGCCGTCCGCCTCGCCCTCCGCGACAGCGTCCGGCGACGGCGCCGTACCGAGCGGCTATCTCGGCACCTGGAACGCGTCCATCGACAACAACACCGGACACAACACCCGCCAACTCACCATCCGGCAGGGCAAAGTGGGGGCCCCGGTCCTGACCCTGGTGGCGGACGGCCCCGGCTACCACTGCGAGTTCACCGCCGACCTCGCCCAACAGCCCGGCGGCGAGAGCCCGTTGGCGATCAGCGCCTCCACCGTCACGTCCGGGAAGCCGCTGTCGTCCTGCAACCCGGGCGCGGCCAGCGAGATCACCCTCCTGTCGGACAGCACGCTCCAGCGCGTGAACACCGACAACGGGGAGAAGCTGACGTACACCAAGTCCGGCTGAAGTCCCTTCACGCCAGGGCCGGTTGAACGTCACGCGAACTTCGGCCAAGGCCCCCTGCGTGTTTTCCGGTACCGCTCGTACCGTGACCCCACGATCCGGCTGGGGAGCGGGGGCCCGCAGTGGAGTGGCTGAGCGCGGAGAACGTCGTCGCCGTGGGCACCGCGGTGCTCGGCATCGTCGCGTCCGGCGTGATGGTCTGGTACGAACGCCGGGTGCCGCGCCGCAAGAGGATCGGCTACCGCGTCCAGATGGACAACCCCATCGGCGACGACGTGCGTTCGGGCCGCGCCAACCGCCGCCTCGGCCTCTTCGACGAGGCCCCCGGCATGTCCGACGCCACCCTCGTCCTGCTGCGCATCGAGAACGACGGCTCGCAGAGCATCGCCGACAACGACTACACCGGGCGTGAACTCCACGGCCTCACCGCGGTGTTCACCGACCGCACGATCCGCGGCGTCTCGGTCACCCAGCCGGTCGGCACCGACCACCTGATGGACCACTTCACCCCGGCGGCCGGTCTCGGCTACGACGCCAACACCCTGCGCATCCCGCGCGTCCCGCTCAACCCCCGCGACCACTTCAAGCTGCTGGTGCTGCTGTCCGGCGGTGACGTCGGCTGCGACATCCGGCTCATCGGCGGTATCCGCGACGGCGAGGTGCACCCCAACCGCAGCGCGACCCCGGACGACAAGGCCCCCTTGTTCAGCCGGGCCTCCCGGCTGATCACGATCATGCTCACGGTGTGCGTGGTGACGCTGGCGGCGATCGTCGTGGCCCGCGACGACACTCCGCCTCCGATCGGCTGCGCGCACGGCACCCTCACCGTCACCGGCTCGACCGCCTTCGCACCGGTGGTGGAGGAGGCCGCGCAGAAGTACGAGAAGGACTGCGAGGGCTCGAAGGTCGTGGTGGACCCGCACGGTTCGACCGCGGGCGTACGGGAGTTGGAGGCCACCGGACTCGCGTCGAAGAAGGGCTCACCGGCCGTCGTAGCGCTGTCGGACGGACCCAAGCCGAGCGACATGCCCCAACTGCTGGAGAACCGGATCGCGATGTCGGTCTTCGCGATCGTCGTCAACGACGGCATCCACCTGAAGAACCTGTCCACCGCGGACGTACGGCGCCTGTACCGGGGCGAGATCAGGAACTGGCGGCAGCTAGGCGGACCGGACGTGGCGGTGCACCTGGTCAGCCGGGACGCCAACTCCGGGACCAGGCAGGTCTTCCAGCGCCGGGTGCTGCAACGCGGCGAGATCGCCAACTCGTCCGTCGACTGCGTACACAAGGACGATCCGACGGCACCCGTCATCCGCTGCGAACTCGACTCCACGGAACAGGTGTTGGCCCAGGTCGCCGAACTCCCCGGCGCGATCGGCTACAGCGAACTCACCCTCGCCTCCGGAGCCAAGGGCCTGCACACCCTCCAACTGGACGGCCACCCGCCCTCCGTGGACGCCATCGAACACGGCACGAGCGCGTACCCGTACCGAGAGATCGAGTACGCCTACACCTACGGCCGGCCCCCGGCCGACTCCCTCGCGTCGAGCTTCCTGACCTACCTGTCACGGGGCAACGGCCAGGACGTGATCCGCACCCACGGCCACATCCCGTGCTGGACCGCGGAGGGCATGAAGCTCTGCGCGTAGGGCCTGTCGGGCTCACCTCGGCTCCGGTGGTCGCTGCCGCGGCATGTTCGGCCGGCTGCCGCCGCCCGGACCGCCCGGCCCCGGTGGCATCGGGAACCTGCCCGGTACGACCGTCCCGTCCTGCCGCGACCCGGCGGCCACCGCCGACTGGATCCCCAGCGGCGCCGACCCCGTCCGGAACTCCACCATCCAGTCGGCCGTCTCCATCCGCACCAGCTCGGTCACGTCCTCCGAGAACCGCCGCAGCACCCCGAGACACCGGTCCGCGGCCTCGCTCGCCGTCCCCTCCGCCGGTCCCAGCACCTCCCGTACGCCCTCCGACGCCCAGTCGAACTGGAGCACCTGAAGGCGCCGCTGCACGGCCTGCGCCGTGGCGACATCCCTTATCCACCCGGAGGTGAACCCGAAGACCCGGTCCCCGGCCACACACGCCACCCCGAGCAGCAGCGCCAGATAGCCCCAGGCGGACATCCCGGCCACCACCCCGGTGAGGTCGAGCAGCGGCAGCGCGGCCCCGGCGACCGCGCCCAGCGCCGCGCCGGTACGCAGCGCCCGCGCCCCGCGCCGCTTCCACACCCGGTCCGTGAGATACCAGGACGCCGTCTCCAGCGCCCCGCGCTCGACCCACCGGTACAGCTCGTCCAGCCGTGCCGCCGGCTCGCCCCAGTCCCCGAGCGGAAACGTCCGCCCGGCCAGATCGCCACCCTCGGGCTGAATCTCCGGCTGACCCACCCGGCACTCCCTTACGTTGTGTGACACCTGATGCTGATGTGCCGGACCCTTCCTACCGCCCAATGGGTGGCGAAGGATCGGGTTTCACCACTTTTCCGCCCGGAAGTGGGTCTTGATCAGGTATAGGACGCGGTGAAGACTCACTCGAAAGAGTGCTGAAGCGATGACTGCCCGGACCACGTAGGCTCGTGCCGAGCGGGGAAATCCTCGCCCGGACAGCCGTACGAAACCAGGAGCTGATCGTGATTCCCGGTGGTGGCCAGCCCAATATGCAGCAGCTGCTCCAGCAGGCCCAGAAGATGCAGCAGGACCTGGCGAACGCGCAGGAGGAGCTGGCGCGGACCGAGGTCGACGGACAGGCCGGCGGCGGCCTGGTGAAGGCCACCGTCACCGGCGCCGGTGAGCTGCGCGCGCTGAAGATCGACCCGAAGGCGGTCGACCCCGACGACACGGAGACGCTCGCCGACCTCATCGTCGCGGCCGTCCAGGCGGCCAACGAGAACGCGCAGACCCTCCAGCAGCAGAAGCTCGGCCCGCTCGCGCAGGGACTGGGCGGCGGCAGCGGTATCCCCGGTCTGCCTTTCTAAGACGGCCCGCGGCCAACTACGGTACGTACGTACCTCCCGCACATACTCCGAGGAAGGGCAGGCAGTCCGTTGTACGAGGGCGTGGTCCAGGACCTCATCGACGAGTTGGGGCGGCTCCCCGGCGTCGGTCCCAAGAGCGCGCAGCGGATCGCCTTCCACATCCTGCAGGCCGAGCCGACGGACGTCCGCCGGCTCGCGCAGTGCCTGATGGAGGTCAAGGCGAAGGTCCGCTTCTGCGCGACCTGCGGAAACGTCGCGCAGGAAGAGCTGTGCGGCATCTGCCGCGACCCGCGCCGCGACCTCTCGGTGATCTGCGTGGTCGAGGAGCCGAAGGACGTCGTGGCGGTCGAGCGGACGCGTGAGTTCCGGGGCAAGTACCACGTCCTGGGCGGCGCGATCAGCCCGATCGAGGGAGTCGGGCCGGACGACCTGCGTATACGAGAACTTCTCGCGCGGTTGGCCGACGGTACGGTCACGGAGCTGATCCTTGCCACGGACCCGAATCTGGAAGGCGAGGCCACGGCCACGTACCTCGCCCGCATGATCAAGCCCATGGGCCTCAAGGTCACCCGCCTGGCCAGCGGCCTCCCGGTGGGCGGAGACCTGGAATACGCGGACGAGGTGACCCTCGGCCGCGCCTTCGAGGGGAGACGACTCCTAGATGTCTGACGCCACGCTGCATGCCACCGATCCGGACCCGGACGACTTCGCGGTCCAGATCGCGGACCAGGTCGAGAGCTTCCTGGTGGCCGTGTCGGAGGTAGCGAAGGGCGAGGACCCCGACTCGGCGGTCCCCTTCCTCCTCCTGGAGGTGTCCCAACTCCTCCTGGCGGGCGGCCGTTTGGGCGCGCACGAGGACATCGTCCCGGACGAGCGCTACGAGCCCGACCTGGGCCCGGAGCCGGACGTGGACGAACTCCGTGAGCGCTTCGCGGTGATGCTGGAGCCGATCGACGTGTACTCGGAGGTCTTCGACCCCTACGAGCCGCGCAAGGCCCCGGTACCGGCCCGTATCTCCGACGACCTCGCCGACCTCATCACCGACCTCCGCCACGGCATGGCCCACTACCGCGCGGGCCGCACCACGGAGGCCCTGTGGTGGTGGCAGTTCTCGTACTTCTCCAACTGGGGCTCCACGGCGTCGGCGACGCTCCGCGCCCTCCAGTCGGTGGTGGCCCACGTCCGCCTGAACCAGCCCCTCGCGGAACTGGACGGCCTGGACACGGACCAGCCGGCCATGGGCGACGAGACGCTGGAGTTCGAGGCCGGCAAGGTGATGGTGGAGGAGATCGCGGGACCGCTGGGGATCAGGCCGGTGAAGTAACCGACCGGCGGGGGTGGGCCCGGCCGAAGCTAGGATCCCCGGATGCGCCGAACCCCCGCCGAACTCATCGCCCAGTGCCGACAGGACCTCGGCGCCGCGCCACGGTCCTTCTCCCGGCGGGACAGACGGACGTACCTTCGCGTCCGTCGCCCTTGGTGGCTGAGGTCCAAAGATGCCCTGCTCGACGTCATCGAGCAGCAGGACCTGCTTCTGGAGCAGGGCATCGTCGTCTGGGCATCGATCGTTCAGGCCAACGAACTGCTGTTCAAGCCGGGGTACGGCAGTCTCCCGGCGGTCGTGCTCTACTGCGCGGACCCGGATGTCTTCGACGACCGGCCCGACGAACTGCGGCACATCGCGGGGGAGTTGTTCTCCACCAAGGGCAAGCAGTTGGACGATTCCGAGCTTCAGGCGTTCTCCGACATGCTGGCCAGTGAGCTGGACCGGGAGATGCGGATGCCCGTTCCGCGAAGTCTGGCCGGTAGCGCGCCCTTGTACTGCACGAATGTGCTCGTCAGCCGGCGGCATCTGCCGGACCGGATACTCGACCGAGGGCTCTTCCCCTTGATCATCCTTCCGGACCGCAGCGCAACGATGATCCTCCCCAGCCGCTTCTGGCCGGACGAACTGCTCGCTGTCCGTCCGGGCGAACTCGTCTGAACCGATTGATGGTTCAGCCCCGCGACCCCGCCCCTCTCAAAGCACCGAGAGCAACCGGCCCGCCTCCACGAGAGGGGCCGTAACCGTAGGTTCGCTGTACCAGCGCAATGGCCACGTGTTCCCGTCGAGCGCCGGAATCCCGATGTACGTGACGGTACGAGCGCCCCGTCCCCCGAACTGCTGCACGCCCAAGGGCCAGTTGTGCCGGCGAACCTCCCCAGGAGCCAGCAGGAAGTACATCCATCGGAACCCCGCGGCCTCGCAGACGACGGGCCCCGCATCCCCGTCGGCGGCCTCGATGAGACGCGCGGCGACCCGTTCTCCGCGCACGCCTTCGATGCGTACGGCGTCGAAGTGGACGCCGGTGAGGCGGAGTTGGTGACCGGACGCGGGGATCCAGTCCGGCAGGTGAATTGAGTCGGTCATGGTCACACGGTGGCGTTTGCGAAGCTACGCTCGGTAGTGACTGAGGTGATACACGCCGGGGTGTATCGGTCGGAGGTGGGTGCCGTGTCGGGCCAGTCCAACGCCAACTCCCTGCCGCCGCCTGTGGCCTGGCGGTACAGCGGGAACCAGCTGAAGCGATGGCGCACCAAGGCCAACGTGAGCCGGGAGCAGCTGGCCGCCGCCTCCAACTACTCGCCGGACACCATCAAGTCGATGGAGCAGGGCGTACGGATGCCGACGCCGCGCGTGCTCGACGTGGCCGATGGGTTGTGCCGGGCCGAGGGGTTGCTGAGTGCGGCGAAGGACTACCTGAACAAGGAGAAGTTCCCGTCGCGGGCACAGGACTTCATGGAGCGTGAGAAAGAGGCGATCACCCACTGGTCGTACGAAACCACGGTCGTCCCGGGGCTGTTGCAGACGCCGGGGTACGCGCGCACGTTGATCGAGAACCGCTGCCCGCCCCTGGACGAGGAGACGGTGGAGGAGCGGATCGAGGGACGCATGGAGCGACAGGCCATCCTCGCCGAGCGGAAGCCGCCGGTGGCCCTGAGCTTCGTCCTCTATGAGGCGGTGCTGCGCAGCCCCCAGGTGGACACCGAACAGCTCCGCCGTCTGCTGGAGGTGTCCCGGCTGCGGAACGTCACGGTGCAGGTGCTCCCCTTTGAACGGGCTACCAGCGATGCGCTCATGGGACCCATGGTGCTGCTGGAGACTCGCGACCACGAGCGCTTCGCCTATACGGAGGGCCCGTTCGCCAGCCAACTGTCGGCCGATCCGGAGGTTGTCAGCCGGGTGACCGAGCGGCTTAGCATGATCCGCACGCAGGCTCTCAGCCCCGATGAGTCGGCCCGTTTCGTCGAACGGATGGTGGATCAGCCATGAATGACCAGCTGAAGTGGTTCAAGTCGAGCTACAGCGACAACGAGGGCGGCAACTGCGTCGAGGTCGCCTTCCCCGTACGGCAGTTGACCGTCCACATACGCGACTCCAAGAACGCTACGGGTCCCGAACTGGCCCTCCCCGCCCCCGCCTGGACGGCGTTCCTCTCCGGAGTCTCCGCAGTTCACCCCGGAGCTTGAGCCCCGGGCTTCGAGCTCTTTTCTTGGGTTCTGGGCTGGGTGAAAAACAACCCAACCAACCAAGCCTGTACGTGAGTTGAGGGGGGTTTAACCCGAACGGGTGACATTCCATGATCGGCTTGCGCCGCAAGGCAAAGCCACTCTAGGTTCGCGGCAAACAAGCAAATAGATCGGCCCCGGTAGGTGTTGGTAGCACCAGATCCGGGGCCTGGACCAACGAATCGAAGGACCTCGATCGTGGCTTACGCCCAGCCTAGCCCTGCCCTGCCGTCCCCGTCGCACCCCATGGCCAATACGGGCTACGGAAAACGCGCCACGGGTGACGAAGAACCGCACGCGGACCCCGACTTCGCACATCTGCTCCCGCGAGACGCCGAGATCGCCGTCTTCATCGACCACCTCGACAACGGTCACGCCATGGGCCACAAGGTGATCGCGGCCGAGCACCCCCGCTACGGCCAGCAGGCCTGCCGTACGTCTCTCAAGAGCCTCACCGAGGCCGGCCACCTGCGCTGGATCAAGGAACACATCACCGTCGAGGACAACTCGATGCGGTGGGTGACGCGGACGTACTGGTCGCGTACGCCCAGGTCGGCGCGGTGGTGGGCCGAGTTCGCGCGCGAGCGCCACGGCAGGGACGTCACGCGTGACTACCAGCCGGGCCTGGCAAGGACGGAAGACCCGACCTCGACCTCGACCCCTGCGCCGGAGAGCGAGAGCGGGACAGAGACCGACGAGACACCGGCGACGGACCCGACCCCCGAGCCCAGCGCCGCGTACCGCGCACTCGCCCAACTCCGCGCCACAGACCCCCGTATGTCGCTCTCCGCAGCCGAGTGCCGAGCCCTCGAACCCCTCGCCGCCGAGTGGCTGACACGAGGTGCCACCCCGGCCGACATGGCCCGCGCGCTGACCGACGGACTGCCACCCACCGTCACGAATCCGGGCGGACTCGCCCGCAACCGATTGGAGACGAAGATGCCCCCGAAGAAGAACGACGCCGCCGAGACCCGCCCCCTCCGCGCCCGTGTGACCCGCGTGCTCATGGCCTGCGCCACCTGCGACGCCGACGAGCGGACGGCGAAGATCATCAACGGCGTGTGCGAGGAGTGCCGTGCGGAGCCGGAGATGAGCGAGGAGGAGATCAAGAAGGGGTTCGAGGAGATCGCCTACCTGGGAACCACGACGGCCCGCTTCCTGAAGCAGAAGCTGGAACGCCGTACGGGCGGGCCCGTGCCCGACACGTTCCGCCCCGTGCCGATCGAGGACCGCGTCCACTACCACTACCGCGACAACCGCGACCGCATCGCGAACGGCCTCCCGCCGAGGCGGTGGAACCCGTGACGGTCGAGAAGCGACGCGGAGGAGAGGGCGGGGGCGTATGAGCGTGCAGGACGTGCCGGTCAGGGCACCATGGAGTCGAGGAGGCGACGCCATGACCCCCAGGACCGAGCAGCAGCCCCAGATGTCCGTCGAGGAGTTCGAGCAGCTGGAACGCCATGCCCCCGAGACCGTGCGGCTGGAGTTCATCAAGGGGAAGGTCCAGGTCAAGCCCGTGCCGGACGGCAACCACACGGAGATCTACATGTGGCTACTGGAGCGGTGCATGCAACTGCGTCCCGACCTTAGGCTCTATCCGGAGCGGGGCCTCAAGACCGAGGCCTACCGCAAGGGACGCGCTCGCGCGGACGCGATCCTGATGCCCAAGGGCGGCCTCAAGGGGCACGGCGAGTGGTCGGATGCCGACGGAGTGCTGATGGCCGTGGAGGTCACGTCGTACGACTCCGACACGAATCAGCGCGACCGGGTCGAGAAGCCCGACGGGTACGCGGCCGCAGGCATTCCCGTCTACCTCCTCATCGACCGTGACGACGGCTCGGTCGTCGTGTTCAACCAGCCGGAGGACGGCCGTTACCGACACGAGGAGAAGCTCCCCTTCGGCGCGACCATCA
The DNA here is from genome assembly GCF_040655155.1 of Streptomyces sp. NPDC050508. Lineage (NCBI taxonomy): Bacteria > Bacillati > Actinomycetota > Actinomycetes > Kitasatosporales > Streptomycetaceae > Streptomyces > Streptomyces sp. NPDC050508. The sequence goes on along the minus strand of NZ_JBFAJJ010000002.1, from coordinate 177,417 downwards.
AGATCCCGGACCCCGTGAACATCACCTTGGATACCGAGCCCCTCAAGGAGTTCGTGGACTGACCGCCGCCCCGGCGATCACAACCCCCACACCCCCTTCACCACCGCCGTCACCCCACCCGCCAACGCCAGCGACAACACCAGCAGCCGGGCCCACTTCTCCGGCAACCGCCCCGCGAGCCCGCGCCCGATCACCCCGCCCACGGCCATCGCGGCGACGACGGCGACCCACCGCGCCCCGCTCAGCGACGGCACCCCGTTCGCCGCGACAGAGAACGCGTTGACGACGACGCCGTAGAACTGCGCATTGGGCACGAACTCCCGTACTGTCCACCCCGCGTTGACCGCGTACAGGGAGATCGGCGGGCCGCCGACCCCCGCCGCCGCGTTCATGAATCCGCCCGCCGCACCCGCCGCCACCGCCCCCTTCGTGCCGCGCAGGGCCGGGACGCGGGCGCCGCGCATCACCAGCAGGACGGCGACCGTGACCAGCCCTCCCATCACCAACAGGAGGACCGGCGGGGGGAGTTGACGGGTCATCCACGCGCCCGCCGGTACGGTACAGACCGCCGCCGCACACAGCGGGACCATCGCGCGCGCCCGCACCTGCCGCCAACCGCCCGCCAGACCTACGACACTGATCGCGCCGGCGGCACAGTTGGCGAGGACGACCCCCTGCGCCGGGCCGAGCAGCAGGACGAGGGCCGGTACGGCGACCAGGGCGAAGCCCATGCCTGTCAGCCACTGGACGGAAGCGCCGAGCAGGACGATCGTGGCCAGCAGTATGTCCCCCGTCATGGGGCAACATCATTCCGGTTCGGGGTGTAGCCCGCTACACCCTCACTTCGGGACTGGGCTCCCTCGTTGCGGCACCCCGGAAACGGGATCGTTGGACGCATGAAGAACTTCCTCTCCTCCAAGCCCGTCCTCTGGTTCCTCTTCCTCTTCAACCTGGTCGTCGCCGCGGTCGCACCCTTCGTGGTCGACGGAACGCAGGGCGTGATGACCGCCGTCGGGATGGGCGTCGTATCGCTGGGCGCCGGGGTCAGCCTCGTCCGGGACCGTGGTCAGGTGGCCACGGCGCGTTAATTGGAGCCGTCCTGGCCGCCCCCTGTACGTCCGCTGCACGGGCGTTAACCAGCGGAAAGCGAGTCTGGAGTCATCCCAAAAGGCACCAGTACCACTGGAGTTGAGATGACCCGCCGGTCCATGAGCAAGCGTGCAGCCATCGTCACCGTCACCTCCGTCCTGGCTCTCGGCACCGTCGGCACCGTCGCCGCGACCGCCGGTCCCCAGCACGACGCCAAGCCCACCAAGAAGCAGATAGCCGCCCTCTTCGACGGCTGGAACGCCGCGCTCCAGACCGGTGACCCGAAGAAGGTCGCGAACCGGTACGCGCCGGACGCCGTGCTCCTGCCGACCGTCTCCAACGAGATCCGCACCGACCGCGCCGAGATCGTCGACTACTTCGAGCACTTCCTGCCGAACAAGCCGGTCGCGAAGAAGGTCGAGACGTACATCAACGTCCTCGACAGCAACTCGGCCATCGACGCGGGCGCCTACGACATCACGCTCACCGACCCGAAGACCGGCAAGAAGCGTGTGGTGGAGGCCCGTTACACGTACGAGTACGAGAAGCGCGGCGGCAAGTGGCTGATCGTCAACCACCACTCCTCGGTGATGCCCGAAGGCTGATCACCACGGACAGCCCACGGCCGGGCGCGTCCCGCAGGGCCACCGTCCCGCCGTCGTCCGTCACCAACTGGCGTACGACGGAGAGGCCCAGGCCCGAACCGGAGCGCCCGGTGAGGCCCTGGCCGCGCCAGAAGCGGTCGAAGGCGCGGGACTTGTCCGCGTCGGACATGCCGGGGCCCTCGTCCGCCACCGTCAACTCGACCTCGTCGCCCCGGGATTCGGACCGTACGGTGATCGTCGCGCCGTCCGGCGACACCTCCAGGGCGTTCGACAGCACGTTGTCCAGGACCTGTTCGAGATGACCGGGACTGGCCAGCACAAGCGGCCGGCCGTCGACAACACTCCCCCTGAGCGCGATGTGGACTCCGCGCTCGTCGGCGGCCGGTCTCCACACCGAGAGGCGTTCGGCCGCGATCTCCCGAAGCGGGAGGGGTTCCGCGGCCGTCACCTTCGCCTCTGCCCGCGCCAGTACCAGCAGGCCGTTGACGAGGCGGCTCATCCGGACCACCTCCGCCGTCGCCTGTTCCACGTCCTCCCGTACGAACTCGTCGTCGACGCCGTCCGCGATGTTGTCCAGGGACAGTCTCAACGCCGTGAGCGGGGTGCGGAGTTGGTGGGAGGCGTCGGCGACGAAGATGCGCTGCGAGGCGATGAGGGTGTCGAGGCGTTCGCCCGCCTGGTTCAACGTCCTGGCCAGCGTCTGCGTCTCGTGCGGGCCCGTCACGGGGGAGCGGGCCGTCAGGTCGCCGTCGCTGAACCTGCTCGCCATGTCGTTGAGTTGGCGCAGGGGGCGGGTGAGGCGGCGGGCGACGAGCGCGCCGAGTCCGGCCGCCACCGCCAGGACGGCGAGGGCGAGGATCGCGCGGAAGCCCCAGATCTGCACCAGGCGCCGGGTCAGGTCGGAGGTCGGGTACGAGATGCGTACGGCGCCGACGGTCCGGCCGTCGCGTGTCGCCGGCTCCGTCACCTCCAACGCCCCGTCGCCCCAGTGCGTCGCGGTCTTCGCCCGCGCGGCGGGCAGCACCTCGGCCGTGCCGGGGGTCTCCTGCGCGTAGGCCACCACCATGCGGTCCAGTGCGGCGCGCGAGGCGGCGTCACCGCTCAGCAGGAGGGCCATCGTCTTCGCCTCGCGCTGCACGGACTGCTCGGTGTCGCCCCGGAGTTGGGCGGTGAGCGTGAAGGCGACCGGCACGGTGAACGCGGTGAGCGCGACGGCCACGAGCAGGACGTAGCTGACGATGAGCTGCCGGATCATGAGGGAGACGTTCCTTCAGCGGCACCGGCTGTGATCTCCAGGCGGAAACCGACCCCCCGTACCGCCTCGATCGTGATCGCGCCCGCCAACTTCCTTCGCAGCGCCGCCACATGGACGTCGAGCGTCTTCGTCGGGCCGAACCAGTTCGCGTCCCAGACCGCTTCCATGATCTGCTCGCGCGACATCAGCGCGCCGGGCTCCTCGGTGAGGAACGACAGCAGGTCGTACTCCTTGGGGGCGAGCGGGACTTCTTCGCCGTCGAGGCGGACGCGGGCGGCCTTGCGGTCGATGGTGAGGCGGGTGCCGTAGGCGTCGGGACCTGCGGCCTCGGCGCGTGGCTGTGCGCGGCGCATCACCGCCCTTATCCGCGCGATGACCTCCCGCACCCCGAACGGTTTCGACACGTAGTCGTCGGCGCCCAGCTCCAGACCGACCACCCGGTCCGTCTCGTCGCTGCGCGCGCTGATCACGATGATCGGGATGTCGCCGCGGGCGCGCAGCGCCTTGCACACGTCGAGGCCGTCGGTGTCGGGCAGGCCGAGGTCGAGGAGGACGACGTCGTACGGGTCCCGGTGGCTCAGCGCCGCCCCGCCCGTGGTGACCCAGTCGACCTCGAAGCCGTAGCGCAGCAGTCCACGCCGTAGCGACTCGGCCACCGGTTCATCGTCTTCCACCAGAAGTACGCGCACACGGCGCACCTTAGTGCCGTAAACCCCATCCCCGGCCGTCACCTGTGACGCTCGGCACTTTTCCCGCACCCCTCAAGTGGGCATGCGCTGACCTGGGCGTCCGAATCTCACCATGCGATACCTGGGAAGGGAATTTCGGGCGCTCGTTAAACTGAGCCGACACACCAGGACTGAGCGAGGAGCGCACGTGGGCCTTGTCGTGCAGAAGTACGGAGGCTCCTCCGTAGCCGATGCCGAGGGCATCAAGCGCGTCGCCAAGCGAATCGTGGAAGCGAAGAAGAACGGCCACCAAGTGGTCGTCGTCGTTTCCGCGATGGGCGACACGACGGACGAGCTGATCGATCTCGCCGAGCAGGTATCTCCGATGCCCGCCGGGCGTGAGTTCGACATGCTGCTGACCGCCGGAGAGCGGATCTCCATGGCACTGCTGGCCATGGCGATCAAAAACCTGGGCCACGAGGCCCAGTCGTTCACGGGCAGCCAGGCAGGCGTCATCACCGACTCGGTCCACAACAAAGCGCGGATCATCGACGTCACGCCCGGTCGGATCCGTACGGCGTTGGACGAGGGCAACATCGCCATCGTCGCCGGGTTCCAGGGTGTGAGCCAGGACAAGAAGGACATCACCACGCTGGGGCGGGGTGGGTCCGACACGACCGCCGTCGCCCTCGCCGCCGCTCTCGACGCCGAGGTGTGCGAGATCTACACGGACGTCGACGGGGTGTTCACCGCCGACCCGCGGGTGGTGCCGAAGGCGAAGAAGATCGACTGGATCGCCTTCGAGGACATGCTGGAGCTCGCCGCCTCCGGCTCCAAGGTGCTGCTCCACCGCTGTGTGGAGTACGCCCGCCGATACAACATCCCGATCCATGTGCGGTCCAGTTTCAGCGGGCTTCAGGGCACCTGGGTCAGCAGTGAGCCGAAGCAAGGAGTCCAGAAGGTGGAGCAGGCCATCATCTCCGGTGTCGCGCACGACACCTCCGAGGCCAAGATCACGGTCGTCGGCGTGCCCGACAAGCCGGGCGAGGCCGCGGTGATCTTCCGGACGATCTCCGACGCCCAGGTCAACATCGACATGATCGTGCAGAACGTGTCGGCCGCCTCGACGGGTCTCACGGACATCTCCTTCACCCTCCCCAAGGCGGAGGGCCGCAAGGCCATCGACGCCCTGGAGAAGAACAAGGGCGGCATCGGCTTCGAGTCGCTGCGCTACGACGACCAGATCGGGAAGATCTCGCTGGTCGGCGCGGGCATGAAGACGAACCCCGGCGTCACCGCCGACTTCTTCACCGCCCTGTCCGACGCGGGCGTCAACATCGAGCTGATCTCGACCTCCGAGATCCGTATCTCGGTCGTCACCCGCGCCGACGACGTCAACGAGGCCGTCCGCGCCGTGCACACGGCGTTCGGCCTCGACTCCGACAGCGACGAAGCCGTCGTCTACGGAGGCACCGGCCGCTGATGGCCAGCACCGGAGCGACCGTGCGTCCGACGCTCGCCGTGGTCGGCGCGACCGGGGCCGTCGGCACGGTCATGCTCCAGATCCTGTCCCAGCACGCGGACATCTGGGGCGAGATCCGCCTGATCGCCTCTCCGCGCTCGGCCGGCCGCAAACTGACCGTGCGCGGGGAGCAGGTCGAGGTGATCGCCCTGACGGAGGAGGCCTTCGACGGGGTCGACGTCGCCATGTTCGACGTCCCCGACGAGATCTCCGCCCAGTGGGCGCCGATCGCCGCCGCCAAGGGCGTGGTCGTCGTCGACAACTCGGGCGCCTTCCGGATGGACCCCGAGGTGCCCCTGGTGGTCCCCGAGGTCAACCCGCACAAGGTGCGGCACCGTCCGCGCGGGATCATCGCCAACCCGAACTGCACGACCCTGTCGATGATCGTCGCCGTGGGCGCGCTGCACGCCGAGTTCGGGCTGCGCGAGCTGGTGGTGTCGTCGTACCAGGCGGTGAGCGGGGCGGGCCGCGCCGGGGTCGACACCCTGCGCCAGCAGCTGTCCCTCGTGGCCGGTACGGATCTGGGTACCAAGCCCGGTGACGTGCGGCGGGCCGTCGGGGACAACACCGGGCCGTTCCCGGAGCCGGTCGCGCTGAACGTCGTACCGTGGGCCGGGTCCTTGCGCGAGGACGGCTGGTCCTCGGAGGAGATGAAGGTGCGGGACGAGTCCCGCAAGATCCTCGGGCTGCCCGCGCTGCCGGTCGCCGTGACCTGCGTGCGCGTCCCGGTGATCACCACGCACTCCCTCACCGTCCACGCCCGCTTCCAGGGCGAGGTCACCGTCGACGGGGCGCGCGAGATCCTCGCTACGGCCCCAGGAGTCGTCCTCTTCGACAATCCGGCCGCCGGGGAGTTCCCGACACCGGCCGACGTGGTCGGCACCGACCCGACGTGGGTGGGGCGGCTGCGGCGGGCGCTGGACGATCCGACGGCGCTCGAACTGTTCGTCTGCGGCGACAATCTGCGCAAGGGAGCCGCCCTCAATACCGCGCAGATCGCCGAGCTGGTGGCCCGCGAGCTGGCATGAGTGCAGGCCCCACCTACCCTGCCCGGCCGTAAATTCCCTGGCCAGTGGCGCACGGGTTTGTAGGATCACTGTGCGCGATGTGGCCGGATTAATGGTTCGGACCACTTGAATCAAGCCACCTCCGCATCCGAAGATTTCACTCCCCGCTTCCCGCAACCGCGCGGCGAGCGGGGAGCGTCTTTGCGAACGCCCTTCAGGTGGGCGCGCGGTGATGCGGTGAGGGGCGTGGGGACGCCCTGGATATTCGTGACATAGGGGAAGAGCGGGTAGGCATGAGGGTGTTCGACGCACTGCCGGTTGTGCTGCCTGACACCAGACGGGTGGGTGGTGTCACCGGACGGACGGGTGGTGACAGCAGACAGGTGGGCGGACTGTCTGTTTCGTCTGACGTAAATGTGACGGCCGACGCGTACAACCCCCAAGGGGGGAAGCGTGTCCAACTGGCGTGGCTCAGGTACTCGACTTCTCTGTGGCGCGCGGCACGGCCCTACGGCCTCCGCGTGGGTCCCGTGCGCCCGGCGGCATGCCGGTGATCGCGCCGATGCCCGCAGCGCGGCCCGCCCGCATCCCGAACCAGCGCGACGGTGTCGACGACGCCGTCGCGGCCGGCACGACGGTCGACCACCTCACCGAGACCTACCGGGCGCACTACCGCTCACTGCTCGGCCTGGCCGCACTCCTCCTCGACGACACCGCCTCCTGCGAGGACGTCGTCCAGGAGGCGTTCATCCGGGTCCACTCGGCGCGCAAACGCGTCCGTGACCCCGAGAAGACCCTGGCGTATCTGCGCCAGACGGTCGTCAACCTCTCCCGCTCGGCCCTGCGCCGCCGCATCCTCGGCCTCAAGCTCCTCTCGAAGCCGATGCCGGACATGGCCAGCGCGGAAGAGGGCGCCTACGACCTCCTGGAGCGCGACTCCCTCATCAAGGCCATGAAGGGCCTCCAGCGCCGCCAGCGCGAGGTCCTGGTCCTGCGCTACTTCGCGGACATGACCGAGGCGCAGGTCGCCGAGTCGCTCGGCATATCGCTGGGCTCGGTGAAGGCGTACGGCTCGCGCGGGATCGCCGCCCTCCGGATCGCGATGGAGGCGTCGGCATGAGCGACCACACCGAGGGACACGGCTCGCGTGAACGTCACGAGCCGGACGTCTGGCACGAGCCGACATGGGCGCGCAAGGAACAGCCGAACGCATCGCACGCTGGGAACGGAACTGTGAACCACGGCCCCGACGAACAGAGCCCCGCCGGGCCGAGCCTCGACGGGCAACACCCCGACAACCCTGACAGCCCTGAGACCCCCGGGAATTCCGGGAACTCTGCGGGTAACCCCGAAGGGTTCGACCCCGACGAGCTGGCGCTGCGCCGGCTGCTCCACCAGGCGGTCCAGGAGGTCGAGCCGCGCGACGGCACTCTGGACCACCTGCGCAAGGCGGTCCCTGCCCGCCGGGCCCGCAAGCGCCAGGCCGTCGTCGGCATGGCGGCAGCCGCCCTCTTCTTCGGCACCGCCATCCCGGCCCTCGTGCACGTCTCCAACTCCAGCGGCTCGGGCGTCGACCCGTCCATCGCGGGCAACAGCTCACAGGCCCAGGGCGGCACCAGCCAGGGCAAGAACCCGGACGGAGGTTCGAGCACCTCCGGCGGCTCCTCGGGGCAGGCCTCGGGGCAGAACCCCGGCGGCCACAAGAACGACGGCACGGGCAAGGCCCCCGGCCAGGGCACCGTGACCGCCAACCCCACCGCCAGCATCGGGACGGCCGCACCGGTCTGCACGGCCGGGCAGTTCGGCGCGTCCAACTCGACGGTGAACGCGGCCGACTCGGCCGGCATCGTCTACGGCACGTTCACGGTCACCAACACGTCCAGCACGAGTTGTACCGTCGGCGGCCCCGGAACCGTGGGCTTCACGGCGGTGGGTGCCGCGGACGGCACCAAGATCAACGTGGCGCAGCACAGCTCCGGGGACGTGGCGGTCGGGCTGCCCGACCCGTCGACGGAGGCCTCCCAGCTGGTGCTGCTGCCGGGCTCCACCTACCAGGTCAAGTTCGCCTGGGTGCCCTCCGAGACCTGCCCCACCAGCACGCCCACCGGCGAGTCGTCGCCCAGCCCGACACCCACCGAGGACGCCAGTACCAGCAGCGGGTCCACGACGGGAGACACCGGCACGTCCACCCAACTGCTGGAGGACGGCACGCTCGACGGCAGCGTCGTGGTCTCCCACACGGCTCAGGCGGGCTCGCCGACGGTCTCGGCGACGGTGCCCAACGCGTGCGCGGGGACGGTCTACCGGACGGGTGTGCTGGCGGGATCGTAGGCCGGTCGTTCGTCGTCGCTCGGTCGTTTGTTGTCGGTCACGGGGGACCGGCGTCAGACCGCGGTGACGCGTACCGCTTCCTCGGTGTCCTCCTCGGGCACCAGCCCCAGCTCCGCGTCGCGCGCGAACTCCACCTCGCGGCGCAGCAGCCGGAACCACATGAAGACGACGAAGCCCGCGAAGACGAACCACTCGCCGGTGTAGCCGAGGTTCTGGAACGCCTTCAGGTCGAGGCCGGTGTTCGCGGGCGCGGTCGCCGGTACGGCCTTCATCCCGGAGTCGCCCTTGTCGAGCGTGATCCACGCGTCGTACAGGTGGTACGGCACGAGGTTCACCAGCGAGGCCGCGCTGATCGCCGCGGTCTGGCCGGACGGCAGCCCGCCCTGTGCGCTGACTCCGTTGTCGCCCGGGGTCTCGGATGCCTGGAGCGAGCCGGTGACGGTGACCTCGCCGGTCGGTGCGGCCGGTGCCTTCGCGGCGTCGGGCCTGCCGGGGATCCAGCCGCGGACGACGGGAAGGGCCTTGCCGTCGTCGGTGTGCAGCAGGGTCAGGACGTAGAAGCCGTTCTTTCCGTCCAACTGGCGGTCGGGGACGAGGAGTTGCTTGCCGTACCGGCCGGTCGCCGTGGTCTGCCGGCCCGAGGTGCGCTGGTCGACCGGCAGCAGTTGGGCCAGGGGACGGGCCGCCTCGGTGCGGTCCGCCTCGACCTGGCGTGTGGCCTCGTGGCTGCTGTCCACGCGCGCTTGGAACCGGCTCAGCTGCCACGACCCCATGAAGATGCAGAAGGGGATGGCGAGCAGTACGAAGACGTTGATGCCCCACCAGCGCGATGTCAGCAGAAACCGGTACACGCCTTCCACGGTACGGGGCTGTCGAGGGGGGCTCGGCCCTGGGGTCGGTAACGCTCGCACCGGGTCTTGGTCGAGGTTATCCACAGGCTGAGGATCCGATCAGTGCAATGTCTGTGTGGGCGGGCAGTATGGGGCCATGACTGAGAGCAACGGATCCGAGAACACACCGGACTGGGAGAAGCGCTTCCGGGCGCCGCGAGTGTCCCTGCCCGACTGGGCGGAGGACGCCCCCGACCGTTCCCTGTTCGTGTCGAACGCGACGGGGACGTATGAGCTGTACGCCTGGGACCGGGCGACGGGCGAGCAACGCCAGGTCACGGACCGGCCGAACGGCACGACGGACGGTGTGCTCTCCCCGGACGGGGAGTGGATCTGGTGGTTCGACGACAAGGACGGCGACGAGTTCGGTGTCTGGCGCCGCCAGCCCTTCAAGGGCGGCCCCGACGAACCGGCGGTGCCCGGCCTCGAACCGTCCTATCCGGCGGGCGTGGCCCTCGCCCGCGACGGCAGGACCGCCGTGGTCGGCCGCTCCACGGACGAGGACGGTACGACGATCCACCTCGCCCGCACCGGTGACGAGACCACGCTGATCTACCGGCACCGCGAGTCCGCGGGCGTCGGCGATCTCTCCCACGACGGTGCGCTGATCGCCATCGAGCACACGGAGCACGGCGACGCGATGCACTCGGCGCTGCGCGTCCTGCGCCCGGACGGCACGACGGTGGCCGACCTGGACGACACCAAGGGCGGCACCGAGGAACTGGGCCTGGAGGTCCTCGGCTTCGCACCGGTGGACGGCGACACCCGCCTCCTCATCGGCCATCAGCGGCGCGGCCGTTGGGAACCCCTGGTGTGGGACGTGGTCAAGGGCGGCGAGACGGACCTGTCCCTGGACCTGCCCGGTGACGTGAGCGCCGAGTGGTACCCGGACGGCTCGGCCCTCCTCATCGCGCACAGCTTCGAGGCCCGCAGCGAGGTCTTCCGCTACGACCTCGCCTCGGGCGAACTGGAGAAGGTGCCGACACCGCCCGGTTCGGTCTCGGGCGCGACCGCCCGCCCCGACGGCAGCGTGGAGTACCTCTGGTCGTCGGCCGCCGAGCCGTCCGCGGTGCGCTCCACGACGGGCGAGGTCGTCCTGGACCCGCCCGGCATGAAGTCACCGGGTTCGGTCGCGGTGGAGGACGTATGGGTGGAAGGACCGGGAGGCCGTATCCACGCCCTGGTCCAGAAGCCGGCGGGCGCGACCGGCCCCCTCCCCACGGTCTTCGACATCCACGGCGGCCCGACCTGGCACGACAGCGACTCGTTCTCGGCGGGCCCGGCGGCCTGGGTCGACCACGGGTACGCGGTCGTACGGGTCAACTACCGCGGCTCCACCGGCTACGGCCGCGCCTGGACCGACGCCCTGAAGTACCGGGTCGGCCTGATCGAGCTGGAGGACATCGCGGCGGTGAGGGAGTGGGCGATCACCTCGGGCCTCGCCGACCCCGCCCGCCTGATCCTCACCGGCGGCTCCTGGGGCGGCTACCTCACCCTCCTCGGCATCGGCACCCAGCCCGACGCGTGGACGCTCGGCATCGCGGCGGTCCCGGTCGCCGACTACGTCACGGCGTACCACGACGAGATGGAAGCCCTGAAGGCCATGGACCGCACGCTCCTCGGCGGCACCCCGGAGGAGGTCCCGGCCCGCTTCGAGGCGTCCTCCCCGCTGACCTACGTCGACCGGGTCACGTCCCCGGTCTACATCTCGGCCGGCGTGAACGACCCCCGCTGCCCGATCCGCCAGATCGACAACTACGTGGAGCGGCTGGAGAAGAGAGGCGCCGTGCACGAGGTGTACCGGTACGACGCGGGACACGGGTCACTGGTGGTGGACGAGCGGATCAAGCAGGTGAAGCTCGAACTGGACTTCGCGGAGCGGCACTTGGGGGGAGCGGATCCCCTGTCCGCTTAGCCGCGGGCAGTCGTGCCGCTGGGGCGGCACGGGTGGGCGCGGACGGCACCCCGCAGCGCCGGGTTGCGGTCCCACCCCCGGCCGACCCCGGCGCCGGGCACCTGTTCAAGCCCCGGCACGATCCCGGGGTCGCCGCCCCAGCAACTCCGCCAGCCCGCGTCGAGTAGCGGCCAGCACGACCCGGTCCGAGCTCCGCAGGACATACGTGTCGGGGAGGTCCCACACCAACCCCGACCGCCGTACGTCCTCGGAGGCGTCCCGGGTCGCGGTATCCAGCGCAAGGACCCGCCAATACCCGGCCCGGAACGCCTCGGCGATCGTCTTCCCCTCCAGCTGGGTATGCCCGCCCACGGTCATCGCCGCGAACAGCAGCACCCGCCGCTCGACGGGGATCGCCCCCAGGATCTGCCGCCCCATCATCGCCCCGGCGAACGCGGGCGCGGCCAGATGGGACACGCTCCGGCTCCGGGTCAGGGCTCCGGGGTGCGCGGCCCGCAGGGTGCGGTACACGGCGGTCGCGAAGTCGTCGTCGTACAGCCGGAGTACGACCCGCAGATCGGGCCGCACGGAGCGGGCGTACAGCACCGCTTCGAGGTTGGTCGTGTCGGAGCTGGTGACCGCGAGGAGGGCGTGGGCGCGGTGGATCTTGGAGGATTCCAGGACGCCCTCCTGGGTGACGTCACCCAGGATCACCGGCACCCGCAGCCGGCGCGCGACCGCGAGGCCGCGGGCCTCGGGGTCGGCCTCGACGCACACCACGGGGATGTTGAGTTCGCGCAGCCGGGTCAGCACCCGGGTGCCGATCTTGCCGAGCCCGAGCAGCACGACATGCCCGCCGAGCCCGCGAGGCGGCTTGCGCAGCGCGGACGCCGTACGGAACGTGCCGAGGGCTTCGAGCACCGCGGCCAGCAGCACCGGCAGCATCAGCAACCCGACGAGACCGGAGAGGAGTTGAAGAATCTGCCGGCCCAGGGGCTCCCCGATCGCGGGGTTGTCGATCGCGAAGAGATCGAGCAGTGTCAGGTAGAAGGCGGTCAGTGGATGGATCTTGGTCACCAGCCACAGCGCGATGGCGAGCGCGATCACACACACCACCATGCCCGCCAGCGACCAGCGCAGCCGCCGGGAGAAGAGCGAGGAGAAGGCCGGTACGACACCGCCCCCGCGCCCACCCGGCAACTGCGGCCCGGCGTACGACACCTGTTCCAGGACGATGGTTCCGCGCCCGGTGGCCGAGGCGACGGCCGCCGCGTCGGGCAGCAGGCGCGGCCCCTGTTCGCCCATGCCCTCGGAGCCGTCCGCGCCGGCCGGGTCGCTGCTGGTCGCCGACAGCAGGGCGAGCGTGGCCAGCCCCGGATCGGCGACCTGCCCGGGCCCCGGCGGCGGCCGTTCCACCGCGCGCAGCAGCAGCCCGTCGGTCTGGACGACCTTGCTGGTGCCGGCGAGGGCGGTGGCGGCCAGCGCGGGCGCGGCCGTGTCGGCGTCGGAGAGAACGGTGGTGGAGGCGTCGAGCCCGGTACCGGTCCCGGCCCCCTCGCCGGTCGCCAACGCGGCTGCCTGGTCGAGGAGTTCCTCGATGTGCTGGCCGAGGCGCCGGTTGTAGAGGCGGAGCACGAGCCGGATACGGGGGTTGAGGCGGCGGGCGGTGAGGGCGGCGCGGATGTTGGTCTCGTCGTCGTCATGGACGAGGGCCAGCGCGGTCGCCCGCTCCACGCCCGCCTCGACGAACACGGCCTCGGTCAGCTCGGCGAACTCCAACACCCGCTCCCCGCGCGGGGGTTCGGGGGCGGCCGGTCCTCCGTTGCCGTTTCCGTTCGCCCTGGCCACCGCCGCGTTGACCCGGTCGCGCAGGGCCACCGAGGCGGCACGCGCACGGCCGACGACGGGTTGGCGGGCGGTGGCCTCGGAGGGCGGTACGACGAGGGTGATCTGTTCGCCGTAGACACCGCGCAGTTCGGCGGCGAGACGGTGGGCGAGCGCGTCGTCGCCGCACACCACCATGTGTGCACGGGCACTGCCCGGAGGACTCTGGTTCGGAACGCTGCTCGCCACGAGGGAAAAGACTGCCCCAAGGAGGCGGGTGGTTCCAGTATTCCGCTGAACACCCGCGCTCCGACTGCCGTATGCAGAGAGAGGGAGCAAAACTCGCGAAACCATGCGCCTGCCGGAGGTACTTCACCCGTGGCCATCACCACCGAACCAGCCGCGCCGACCACGGAGACTCCGCCGATCGCGGAAACGCCCCAGCAGCCACCCGTGGCCTCCCAGCCCGATGCGCCCGCGCCTGCGCCCTCGCCGTCGCCGTCGAAGGAGGGCTGGCAGCTCAACTCGCCGCTCGTGCTGACGATGGTGCTGCTCCTGGTGGTGCTGGCGCAGGGCCCGATCCGTACCGCTCTGTCCGCGCCCGTGATGCAGAGCTGGATGACGGTGTTCGTGGCCGTGGTCGTGCAGGCGCTGCCCTTCCTGGTGCTGGGCGTGCTGCTGTCGGCGGCCATCGCGGTGTTCGTACCGGCCACGTGGTTCACCCGCGCGCTGCCCAACAACCCCGTGCTGGCCGTGCCGGTGGCCGGGATGGCGGGCGCGATCCTGCCGGGCTGCGAGTGCGCGTCCGTACCCGTGGCCGGGGCGCTGGTGCGGCGGGGCGTCACCCCGGCGGCGGCGATAGCGTTCCTGCTCTCCGCCCCGGCGATCAACCCGATCGTGCTCACGGCGACGGCCGTGGCGTTCCCGCGCAACCCGGAGATGGTCCTCGCCCGGTTCGCCGGCAGCCTGCTCGTGGCCTGCGTGATGGGCTGGCTGTGGCAGCGGCTCGGCCGCACCGACTGGCTGCGCCTTCCCGCCCACGCACCGCACGAGGGGGAGACCAAGGGGGCCGCGTTCTGGGGCTCGGTCCGGCACGACGTGATGCAGGCGGGCGGGTTCCTGGTCCTGGGCGCGATGTCCGCGGCCACGCTCAAGGCGGTGGCACCGGCGAGCTGGCTGCGTACGGCGGCCGACAACCCGGTGGTGGCGATCCTGGCCCTCTCGATCCTGGCCGTCCTGCTGTCGATCTGCTCGGAGGCGGACGCGTTCGTGGCCGCGTCGCTCACCCAGTTCTCGCTCACGGCCAAGCTCGCGTTCCTGCTGGTCGGCCCGATGATCGACCTGAAACTGTTCGCCATGCAGGCGGGCACGTTCGGGCGCGGCTTCGCCCTGCGCTTCGCGCCCGCCACCTTCGTCCTCGCCATCGCGGGCGCGGTCGTCACCTCGGCGGTGCTCCTGTGAACCGGCAGGCACAGGCCGCGGTCATGTTCCTGGTCGGGACGGCCCTGCTGCACGCCGGCCTCACCAACCTCTACCTGCGCTACGTCAAGGCCGGGCTTCAGCCGCTGCTGCTGCTCTCCGGCGCGGTGCTCATCGTGACGGCGCTGGCGACGGCCTGGTACGAGTGGCGCCGGGCACGGGCGGAGAAGGCACACGCCGAGACGCACGCAGAGGCCCACCCGGAGGCCCACGCGGAGACGGAGGGCGAGGGTCACGTCGGCCACGTACACCGCGAACCCCGCATCTCCTGGCTCCTGTTGCTCCCTCTCTTCGCCCTCATCCTGGTCGCCCCGCCGGCCCTCGGCTCCTACAGCGCGGTCCGCACGGGCACAGCCCTCCAGCAGCCCTACGGCCTCGCCAAGCTCCCCGACAGCAACCCGCTCACCCTCGGCCTGGTCGACTACGCGAGCCGCGCGGTCTACGACCACGGGCGTTCCCTCGGAACCCGTCAGCTCAAGGTCACCGGCTTCGTGGCCCTGGACAAGTCCGGTGCCCCCTACCTCGTCCGCATGGCCCTCAACTGCTGTGCCGCCGACGCCCAGCCGGTCAAGATCGCACTGGCCGGCAAGATCCCGCCGGTCCTGCAGCCCGACGCCTGGCTGGAGGTCACCGGCACCTACTCCGCCCGGCAGACCAAGGACCCCGTCAACAACCGCCCCATCCCCTACTTCCAGGTCACGAAGGCCACGCCGGTGCCGACGCCGAAGGACCCGTACGACGAGAGCTGGAACCAGTAAGGGGACCAGCAACTGGCCCTGTCTCAGGCGAGGTTGGCGACCGCGGCGGCCATCATCGGCTCGGCCGCCTCCTCGGTCAGGTCCGGCGGTACGACCAGGAGGTCCCAGCGGCCACGGCCCGGGGCGAGCAGGACGACGGTGTTCGGGGCGTGCACGGCGGTGGTCCGGTGCAGCCGTACGACCTGGTTGGCGACGAGCATCCGGCCCGGGGCGGCGGACCAGACCCGCCCGTTCACCATCACGCTGACGATGTGGCCCCAGGTCCGGGGCAGCCCGGCGAGCAGGTGCGGCACCTCGGTCAGCACGTCGTAGGAGCGCGGCCACCACGCCCCGTCGAGTCGGCGCGGCACCGGACTGTGGGGTGCGAGGCGCAGGCGTAGCAGGAGATGGGCGGGGGACGGGGGCGACGTCGACTGCGGTGCGACGGTCATGGTGTCTCCTGAGGAACGCGGAACGCGGGATGCGGAATGGCGTTGGGGGAGCCGGGGATCGGGGCTCGGACGGACTGCGCGTGCTCCGGAGCTCAGCGGGACCGCACTGCACCGGACGAACTACGGCTGTCGGTGGGCGCGTTCATGCGCGATCCCTGTCCCCGGCCGTCTTGCTGCGGTCCGGTGCCGTGGTGCACCGGGAACGACGTCGGCGGAGAGCCGAGGTGCGGAGAACTCCCGGTAGCGCTCACCGTACTCCCGTAACGGCGGCACCGGCCCGCGTGACGTCGGCATACAGGGGTGCGCGGGGCTGTACGCGGGGTTTCCACATCACGCCCGCTGTCCTAGGCTCGTGGTGTCCGGTCTTGCCAGGATTCCGCAGGAACGCTCACCGTTCGGCAGCCGTCGGCTGCCTGTGCCCCCTGACCCTGGGCAAAGACCGATCCACGAGACACCGCAGGCCAGTTGTCGCCGTCTGCCCGTGCTCGGTTCCGCCTTCAACGACTTCCCCCGTCGAACCCCGTGTGGCGCACTCCCGCGCGCCGCCGTGACCCGACGTGGGGCACCCAGGCTCCGGATCGCCGCCGAGAGGGGGGAACGGCGGCGGCCCGGAGCCGCGGACGGCCGCCGCCGACGCCGGACGCCCGGCGGCGGCCGTCGCCGCGCCGGGCCGCCTCACCTGCACCTCTCATCCACGCCTCTCACCCGCACCGCACATCGGTGCCCGCCCCCTCCCCGACCCCCGGGCGTACCGTGAAGAGACCGAGGGTTTCTCGTGTGCCGGATCGCACCGGTGCCGCCCTCGGCGAACGACGACGCCGGGGCGGACGTGTCCGCGCCCGGGGCAGGGCTCGCCCCATGACCGTGAATGTGCCCGGTCGGCCGATGACCGCGGACGTCGTCAGGCACGGCGGTGCCGACGGCGCCCACTGGGAGAAGCCGTGGTCGTCGGGCCGGGAGCGCGGTCCGTCACCCTGGGAGGGCGACCGCCTCCGCCCGCTCAGCCGGCGCCAGATAGAGGACCGGTTCGAGGACCTGGGCGACCTGTACGAGGAGACCTCCGGCGGCGGGTCCCGCCCCGGGAACCGCTCCCGCGCCGCCTTCCTGCGACGGCTCGCGGGCGACGTCCGGCGGCCCGGGTTCACCCTGCTGATCGCCGAGAACACGACCCTGACGGCCTGCGCCTACGGCTTCCCCGTGCGCGGCGCCGATCCGTGGTGGCAGGGCTGCGACACCCGCCTGCCCCGGAGCCTGCACGGCCTCGCGGTCACCGGCGGGCTCTTCGCGGTCTCCGGGATCGTCGTCCCGCCCCGCGTCCGCACCCACTACCAGGACCGGGACTGGAACCTCGCCCGGCGCCTGCAGCGCCGGCTGCTCGCCGATCACGCGCCCGCCCTCGGCGTCGCCCTGGTGCCCCGCACCGACACCGAGACACTGGCCGCCTACCGGGCCTGGGGCTGGCAGGACGTCGTACCCGGCTTCGTGTCGACCTCGCTGCGGGGCTCCGTGCCGGGCTCCGCACCGGGACCGGAAGGACCTGCTCCGCAGCCGTCCGACGCCTGCCGGGTGCTGGTTCTGGGCCACTGACCGCGTCGACCGGCGGCAGGACATCTGTGCTCGCCGCGACAGAGATTCCCCGGGTGCGACTAGAGTTCCCGTAAGGGGATCCCAGGTCCCCCGCGGCGGGCCGTCCCCCCAGCGGTCCGCAGGAAAGGTGTACATGCCCTCAGAAAGCCAGCAGCCCGCGGCCGACCGGCTCGACGACGACGACTACCCGGCCTACACCATGGGCCGGGCCGCCGAGCTGATCGCCACCACCCCCGGATTCCTCCGGTCACTGGGTGAGGCCGGGCTGATCACCCCGAAGCGGTCGGACGGCGGTCACCGTCGCTACTCGCGCCACCAGCTGCGCACGGCCTCCCGCGCCCGCGAGCTGGTCGACCAGGGAACGCCCATCGAGGCCGCCTGCCGCATCATCACCCTGGAGGACCGGCTGGACGAGGCGCTGCGCGTCAACGAGGAGCTGCGCCGTTCACCCCATGGGTAGAAAATCTGATGTCGGCGAAACAGAAATTCACTGTTTTGGGCGAGGCTTTTCCCGCCCAATTGCACCGCCCCCTAAAGGGGTTCCGTGCTAGGCTGACATCAGTTGCAGTTGTGGTTGCCAATTTTGAACCGGACCTCCGGTGCAGGTGATCATCACGGCGATGGAGGAGATTCGTAAAGTGCGGATCTCGTGCACTGCCTAGGAGTTAAGACATGGCCACCGGTACCGTGAAGTGGTTCAACGCGGAAAAGGGCTTCGGCTTCATCGAGCAGGACGGCGGCGGCGCTGACGTCTTCGCCCACTACTCGAACATCGCCACCCAGGGCTTCCGCGAGCTGCAGGAAGGTCAGAAGGTGACCTTCGACATCACGCAGGGCCAGAAGGGCCCGCAGGCGGAGAACATCGTTCCCGCCTAAGCACGCGAGACTGCGAAACAGGGGCCCGCACCTTGGGTGCGGGTCCCTTTTCGTATCTGCTCATTTACCTGCAGTTCTTCAGCCGTTCTACGGCTTCTCCGGCTTCCCGGCTTCCCGGCTTTCCCCGAGGAGAAATCCTCCCCTCTCCTCCCGCTCGAAACCCCTTGGTGAGGCACCATGCGCTGCGTGATCGCCCGTTACCCCTTCGATCTGACGAAGAGCGAGGTGGAGGAGATGCTCAAGGGCATCCGCCCGGAGCAGCCCGTCAGCGGCCCCTGCGCCGTCATCAGCCGCAAGCTGTACCCGGTCAAGCAGGTCGGTGAGGTGATCACCAAGCAGGACCGCCGTGACTTCACCGCCTTCGAGGTGACCCGGGCCCTGACCCGTCTCGGCTTCACCTGCCACGAGACGCCGCCCGCGCCGACGACGCCGGCCCCCGCTGCCACGGACCCCGGCCCCGAACCCACCTCGTACATCGGTACCACCCTGGGCTGACGCCCCCGCCCCGCACCTCCGTACACCCAAGCGACCACGCCGCCGACGAACCATCCGGGCGCGAGGTCGCTTTCTTCTGTTCCGCCCTGTCTCCGTGCCGCCCTGTTTTCTGTGCCGCTCCGCGTCACAGCTCCTTGTCGGGCCAGTCCAGCAGGCGTGCCCCGATCACCGCCGTCTGCAGCGTGTACCGCTGGCCGGGGTCCGCCGGGTTCGCGCCGGTCAGCTGATGGATGCGTTCCAGCCGGTAGGTCAGCGCGCGCACGCTCAGGGAGAGCCGGCGGGCGGCCTCCGCGGCCACGCAGCCGCAGTCGAAGTACGTCGAGAGCGTGTCCAGCAGCGGGCCCGGACCGCCGCGCGCCCTGGTGAGCGGACCCAGCGCGTCCAGCACCAGATCGGCCATGGCCTGCCGGTCACGGGTGAGCACCGGGTAGACCAGCAGGTCGGCGGCGCGCAGGAGCGGGCCCTCCAGGGTGAGCCGCTCGGCCAGTTCGAGCGTGTTCAGGGCTTCCTCGTACGACTGGACGATGCCGCCCGCGCCCGGCTGCGGCCGGCCGATCGCCGTGCGGGTGCCTTCCGCCGCCGCGTACGACTGCTTCGCGAAGTGGGCGAGGATGTCGTCCTGGTCGCCGGGCGCGACGCACAGCATCCGGCCGGCCTTCGTGGTGAGCAGGATGTTGCGGTCACCGAAACGGCTGATCATCGCCCGCTCCACCTGACGCGGCACGGGCGCGCTCTCGTCGTAGGGCGTCGGCCCCTGGACGACGGCGACGGCGTGCGTGTGGGACAGGCGCAGGCCGAAGCGCTCGGCGCGTTCGGCGAGCCGGCCCAGGTCGCTGCGGCCGTAGAGCAGGTCGTCGATGAACTCCCGCCGCGCCGCCTCTTCTTGGCGTACGGCGAGACGCTGGGCGCGTCCGAAGCCCTCGGCGAAGGCGTCGACGACCTGCTGCACCGCGGCGAGCGTGCAGTCGGCG
Source organism: Streptomyces sp. NPDC050508 (assembly GCF_040655155.1). Lineage (NCBI taxonomy): Bacteria > Bacillati > Actinomycetota > Actinomycetes > Kitasatosporales > Streptomycetaceae > Streptomyces > Streptomyces sp. NPDC050508. The sequence goes on along the minus strand of NZ_JBFAJJ010000002.1, from coordinate 157,735 downwards.
GAACCCGGGGCCTCGGGCCAGGCGACGCGGGTGGCGGCGAGATGGGCGTTGACCAGGGCCCGCAGCTCGTGACCGGCCTCGGCCGCCTGCTCGCCCAGGGCGCGGCGGGCCTCCAACTCGGCCCGGGTCAGGCGGCGTCCGGTGACGGAGACCTCCGCCAGGAGCTGCGCATACCCCGTCAGATACTGCTCAGGTATTCCGCGCTCCGGCAACGCCGCCCCCTGTCTTCTTGACGCCCTGGTGACGCTTTCTTAGCGCGTCACCGGCATCAAGACCCTAATGAACACTGCCGGGTTCCGGCAATGCGCGGGCGTGCACCCCGCGTGCACCATGGCGCCAGGGGAGCACCACGGACGGTTCCGGTGCCGGACACCGGCAGGTGTACGGCACCGGAACCTCGATCCGCGGATCCCTCAAGTCGTCGGAGCGCGTGAGGGAACGGGGGGACGGGATCATGGGGGCGTTCGTCGCTGCCGCCATCGGGTTTCCCGCCGTCGTCTTCACCGCGGCGCTCGTCGTGGTCGTCCTGTTCTGGCTGCTGGTCGCGCTCGGCGCGGCCGACGCGCACGGACACGCCCACCTGCACGTCAACTCCCGTGCACACTCAGGTGGTTGGGGACTCGGCGGGGTCCCGGTGACCTTCGCCTTCTCGCTGTTCGTCGCCGTCGGCTGGCTGATCAGCTTCTGCGCGAGCGTGCTGCTGGTCCCCTCGGGCCCGGTCGGCGTCCTGGTCGGGGCGGTCGTGCTGATCGGCACGGTGTACGTCTCCTGGCAGGCGACCAAGCTGCTCGTACGACCCCTGCACCGGCTGTTTCCCGACGAACACGGGCCGTCCCGGCTGGACTTCGTCGGGCTGACCTGCACCATCCGCACCGGGCGGGTGGACGCCGGGTTCGGCCAGGCCGAGGTCAGGGCGGCGGACGGCTCGGCCGCGGTGGTCCAGGTCCGGCAGACGGGCAACGACGCCCTCGCCGGCGGCAGCACCGGACTGCTCTACGCCTACGACGAGACCGGCGAGTTCTTCTGGGTCGCGCCCTACGACAGCGCGCTGGACCCGAGGACCGGCCCGGGCAGCAACCCGGGGTAGGCCGCCAACACCTGTTGGCCCACGGCCGCTGCCCACGCGTGTGGGCCCACGCCCGTTGACCTACGCCCGTTGACCTACGCCTGTCGGCCCACGCCCGTTGGCCCACACCTGCTTCACCACCCTTCTCATCCTTCGAGGACCCATGTCATGAACGCCATCACCGTGGGCATCGGTGTGTTCGTCGCCGTAGTCCTGCTCATCGCGCTCGCCCTGCTGCTTGTGGTCGGCCGGCTGTTCCGGAAGGTGGAGCAGGGGCGGGCGCTGATCGTCTCCAAGACGAAGAAGGTCGACGTCACCTTCACCGGGGCGGTCGTCCTGCCGGTGCTGCACAAGGCCGAGTTCATGGACATCTCGGTGAAGACCATCGAGATCCGCCGCACCGGGCGCGAGGGCCTGATCTGCCAGGACAACATCCGGGCCGACATCCACATCAGCTTCTTCGTGCGGGTCAACAAGACCGTCGAGGACGTCATCAAGGTCGCGCAGGCCATCGGCACCCAGACCGCGAGCGACCCGGTCGCGATCCAGGACTTCTTCGCCGCGAAGTTCTCCGAGGCGCTCAAGACCGTCGGCAAGCAGCTGGACTTCGTCGACCTCTACACCAAGCGTGAGGAGTTCCGGGACCGGATCATCCAGGTCATCGGCACCGACCTCAACGGCTACCACCTCGACGACGCGGCCATCGACTTCCTCGAACAGACGCCGATGACCCAGCTCGACAGCCAGAACATCCTGGACGCCCAGGGCATCCGCAAGATCACCGAGCTGACGACCATCGAGCACGTCCGCACCAACGAGTTCCAGCGCACCGAGCAGAAGGAGATCACCCGGCAGAACGTGGACGCCCGGGAGACCATCCTGGAGCTGGAACGCCGGCAGGCCGAGGCGGAGATCAAGCAGCGCCGTGAGGTGGAGGTCCTGCGGGCGCGCGAGGAGGCCGCCACCGCGAAGGTGCAGGAGGAGGAACGGCTGGGCGCGCAGGCCGCGTTCCTCCGTACCGAGGAGCAACTCGGCGTCCAGCGCGAGAACCAGGCCCGTGAGATCGCCGTCGCGCAGAAGAACCGCGAGCGGGTCATCGCCGTGGAGAACGAGCGCATCGAGAAGGACCGTCTCCTCGAAGTCATCGCCAGGGAGCGGGAGACCTCGCTGTCCGGGATCGCCAAGGACAAGGAGGTCGAGGCCGAACGCCGCGAGGTCGCGGACGTGGTCCGGGAGCGGATCGCCGTGGACCGTACGGTGGCCGAGCAGGAGGAGGCCATCAAGAAGCTGCGGGTCGTCGAGGAGGCCGAGCGCACCCGGCAGGCCGTGATCATCGCCGCCGAGGCGGAGGCGCAGGAGAAGCTGGTCAAGGACATCAAGGGGGCCGAGGCCGCGGAGGCCGCCGCCAAGCACCGCGCCGGTGAGCAACTCACCCTCGCCGAGGCCCGGTTGAAGTCCGCCGACCTCGACGCCCGCGCCAAGCTCCGGCTCGCCGAGGGCATCCAGGCGGAGGCCGCCGCGGCCGGACTCGCCGAGGTCCAGGTCCGCGACAAGGAGGCCGAGGTCACCGTGAAGGCCGGCCGCGCCGAGGCCGAGGCCACGGGGGCGCGGCTGCGCGCGGAGGCGGAAGGCACCGAGGCCCGGCTGCGGGCGGAGGCCGAGGGCACCCGGGCCCTGGCGCTCGCGGAGGCCGAGGGTGCGCAGGCGAAGGTGCTCGCGCAGGCCGAGGGCGTACGGGCGAACGCGCTCGCGGAAGCCACCGGTATCGGCGAGAAGCTCAAGGCCGAGGCGGAAGGGCTCACCGAGAAGGCCGCCGCAATGGCCGCCCTCGACGACGCCTCGCGCGGCCACGAGGAGTACCGGTTGCGGCTCCAGGCGGAGAAAGAGATCCGGCTGGCCGGGCTCGATGTGCAGCGCCAGGTCGCGGAAGCGCAGGCCACGGTCCTCGCGACCGGGCTTGAGCACGCCGACATCGACATCGTCGGCGGCGACTCGGTCTTCTTCGACCGGCTGATCTCGTCGATCTCCTTCGGCCGCAGCGTCGACGGCTTCGTCCAGAACTCCGAGACGGCACAGGCGTTGGCGCGGCCGTGGCTGGACGGCACGTCGAACATCGCCGACGACCTCGGGCGCATCCTCGGCCCGGTCTCCACGGCCGACGTGCAGAACCTCACCGTGTCCGCGCTGCTGATGAAGCTGATGACCTCGGACACGGCGAACGCCGGTCAGGTACGGCAACTGCTGGACAAGGCCGGTGAGTTGGGCCTGGCGGACACTCCGCTGGCCGCGCTCAACGGTCACCCGGCGAAGGCCTGACGGGCCTGACCCCACAGACGGTCCGGAACTGCCGCACAGGGGACGGCAGTTCCGGACTCACCTCCTGCGAGATCTTGAGAGGGACCATGACCACCGGCCTGGACACCGGCACCTACGAGGTCCTGCGCGACCGCCTCGCCGCACAGGCCGCCGAACTCGCCCGCCGCGCGGAGGCGCTCAACGCCCGCCGCACCGAGGAGTTCGGCTCGACGCGCCTGGAGCTCACCGGCACCGAGCTCCTGAACACCGAGCACCCGGCGGCGCCGAGGGACATCGTCGCCGTAGGAGACATCCTGTTGTTCGGCCGTCAGGTTTCCCTCGGTGTCGCCCGGGAGACTGCGGTGGCCGACGTCCTCGCCCTGCACGACCGCCACGACCTGCGCCGGCTGCCCGAGGACGCGGTACCGGGACTCCTCGACGACCCGGACTTCGTGCGGGAGTTCACCACCCTCCATCGCTACTACCGTCAGGCCCGCCTGCTTCAACTCCGGTGTGTGGAAGACAAGTTGCTGGCCGTCTTCCGGACCGGTGAGAAGGCCGAGGACATCCGGGTGCTGCGCTGGGCGCTCACCGACGACGGCCGGGCGGCGACCTTCCTGGACGCGCACGGCGAACGTGACCATGTCTTCCCGCCGCCGTGCGACTTCGAGTGGACGGAGACGAGCCGCGAGGAGCATGTCCCCGGCCGGCATCCGCACGTCCGGATCCAGGACGGGCTGTACGTCGACACGGTCGGCGGCACTCTCACCGTCAAGGTGGAGGACGACACCGAGACGGGGGAGGGGATCTACTCCGAGCCGGTGGACGAGCCGTTGCAGTCGCCGGCCGACGCGGAGATCGCGTACGCGCGGGTGGGTGTGCTGGTGCTGCTGCGGGTCCGGCCGTACAAGGAGGAGGCCCACCGGTACCTGGTCTTCAACACGCTGACCAAGGGTGTCGTGCGGCTCGACGGGATAGGGCTGTCGTGTCATCGGCTGCCGGAGGAGCAGGGGATCGTGTTCCCGGGCGGGTACTGCCTGGCCACGGGGGTGTGGAAGACCTTCGAACTCGACACCGCCGGGCTGGAGTTGGAGCGCGTGGTGCGCTCGCCCAACGGTGAGGACGTGCTGTTCGCCTACCGGGCGCGGGTGCCGGGGCGGAGCCTCCTGCTGCCGTACAACATGATCCGCAAGGAGGTCGAGACCCCGCTGTCCGGTCAGGGGCGGGCGCTCTTCGACGACGGCACGCTGATGCTGCTGCGTGCGGGTGGCGACGACGGGGAGGCGGCCCGCGTCCACCCGTTGCGGATCTGGCGCACCCCGTATGTCTCCGACACGCACGCCGCCGCCCAACTCGCGGGCTCCGGGCCGCTGTTCAGGGTCGGGAACGCCGATCTCGTACGCGGGATCTCCGACTGTCTCTCCCTCACGGGCGCGGTCGCGGGGAGGGAGCCCACGGCGGAGGTGTACGAGGCACTGGTCGCCGCGTGCGTCCGGGCGGCGGACTCGTACCACTGGCTCGGAGAGGCCGAACTCGGCGATCTGCGCGGCCCGTTGGAGGAGGTCCGGGGCACGGCGGAACAGGTCCTGACCGAGTTCGAGACGGTCCGGACACTCACCCGCCGGGCCGCCGATGCCCTCGCCGACGCCACGGCTCAGCTCGCCTCACTTGTGCGACGGTTGCGGGGCGAGGCGCCCCGGGACGCGGCGGGCTGGGTCGCCGGGCTCACCGAACTCCGGCGTGCGCAGGGGCACTTGCTGACGTTGAAGGAGATGCGGTACGCGGACACCGCGCGGATCGTCGAGCTGGCGGCCGGGGCGGAGGCGGACCTCGGGACGTTCGGGCAGCGGGCGGTGTCGTTCCTGGCGCGCGAGGACGCGTTCGCCGGGCACCACGAGCTGATCGACGCGCTGGTCACGGAGGCGGGGGCGCTGACCACGGTCGCCGGGACGGCACCGGTGGCGGACCGCCTGGACGAACTCACCGACGGGCTGCGCACGGTGACCGAGGTGATCGCCGGTCTCGACATCGGCGACGCCACGGTCCGTACGTCGATCCTGGAACGGGTCGCCGAGGTGCTGGGCGGCGTCAACCGGGCCCGCGCCACCCTGGACGCCCGCCGCAGGGAACTCCAGGACCGGGAGGGTCGGGCGGAGTTCGCGGCCGAGTTCGCGCTGCTGGCCCAGTCGGTGTCGGGCGCGCTCGCGGACGCGGCGACCCCGGAGGCCTGCGACACCCAACTCGCCCGTCTGCTCGTCCAGTTGGAGAACCTGGAAGCCCGCTTCACGGATTTCGACGACTTCCTGGCCGACCTGACCGGCAAACGCACCGAGATCTACGAGACCTTCTCGGCCCGCAAGCAGACCCTGGCCGACGAACGCGCCCGCAGAGCCGAGCAGTTGACGGAGTCGGCGGTCCGGGTTCTGGAGACCGTGGGACGGCGGGCGGCCATGCTCACCGACGCCGACGCGGTGAGCACGTACTTCGCCTCCGACCCCATGGTGACGAAGATCCGGCGCACCGCCGACCGACTGCGCGAACTGGGCGACCAGGTAAGGGCGGAGGAGCTGACGGGCCGGCTCACGGCGGCCCGCGAGGAGGCGGCCCGCGCCCTGCGCGACCGCACCGACCTCTACACGGACGGCGGCCGGACCCTGCGCCTGGGCCGCCACCGCTTCGCCGTGAACACCGAGCCCCTCGACCTCACCCTGGTCCCCTCCGGCGACGGCCTGGCCTTCGCCCTCACCGGCACCGACTACCGAACCCCGGTCACCGACCCGGAGTTCGCGGCCACCCGCCGGTTCTGGGACCGCCCGCTGCCCTCCGAGTCGCCGCGGGTCTACCGCGCGGAACACCTCGCCGCCCGCCTCCTCGACGAACACGGCGCGCAGGCCCTCGCCCAGGAGCCGGACCTCGCCGCCCTGGTCCGCCGGGCCGCGCAGGAGTCGTACGACGAAGGCTACGAACGCGGCGTGCACGACCACGACGCGACCGCCATCCTCACGGCCCTGCTCCGCCGGTACGACGGCGCGGGCCCGCTGCGCCACGAACCGGCCGCCCGGGCAGGCGCGTTGCTGTTCTGGACGCACCGCACGAGCCCGGAGGCGCGCGCGAGCTGGACGCTGCGGGCGAGGTCGCTCGCGCGGGCCCGCGACCTGTTCGGACCGACCCCGGCCGTCGCCGACCTCCGGGCCGAACTGGCGCGGGAGTTGGACAGCGAGCCCGCCGCGTCCTACCTCCTCGACGAACTCACCACCGCCCCCGAAGGCTTCGTGTTCAGCGCCGGCGCCCGCACCCTGCTCGACAAGTTCCGCCACACCGTGGGCAGTTCGGCCTACGACGACGATGTGACGGCACTCGACGAACTGCCCGCACGCCGACAGCTGGTGGAGGCCTGGCTGACGGCGTACACGACGGCGTCCGGCACCGAGGCCGACCCGGGCGACCTGGTGGAGGCGGTGGCGGCCGAACTCTGCCCGGACGCACCGCGTTACGACTCGGATGCCCCGCTGACGGAGACGGTCGGGGGACTGCTGGGCCACCATCCCCGCATCACCGCGGGCAGCCTGCGCCTCAGAATCGACGAACTCCTCGCCCGCACCCACGAGTTCCGCACCCAGGACGTCCCGGGCCACCGCGCCTACCAGCGGCGCCGCACCACCCTCGTGGCGGCGGAACGCACCCGGCTGCGCCTCGACGAGTACCGGCCGCGCGTGCTGTCGTCCTTCGTCCGGGGCCGACTGGTCGACGAGGTGTACCTCCCCCTGATCGGCGACAGTCTGGCCCGGCAGATCGGCACGGCGGGGGAGGGCGGGCGCACCGACACGGGCGGCCTGCTCCTGCTGATCTCCCCGCCGGGCTACGGCAAGACGACCCTCATGGAGTACGTCGCCGACCGCCTCGGGCTGGTCCTGGTCAAGGTCAGCGGCCCGGCCCTGGGTCACGGCGTCACCTCCCTCGACCCGGCCGAGGCGCCGAACGCGACGGCCCGCCAGGAGGTGGAGAAGGTCAACTTCGCACTCGCGGCGGGCAACAACGTGCTGCTCCACCTCGACGACATCCAGCACACGTCACCCGAACTCCTGCAGAAATTCATCCCGTTGTGCGATGCGACGCGGCGGGTGGAGGGCGTGTGGGAGGGCGAGCCACGCACATACGACCTACGGGGCAAGCGGTTCGCCGTCTGCATGACCGGCAACCCGTACACCGGCTCGGGCGGCCGTTTCCGGGTCCCCGACATGCTGGCGAACCGCGCCGACGTCTGGAACCTCGGCGACGTCACGACCGGCAAGGAGGCGGTGTTCGCCCTGAGTTTCATCGAGAACGCGCTGACCTCGAACCCGGTACTCGCCCCGCTCGCCGGCCGCGCCCGGGGCGACCTGGACCTCCTGATCCGGCTGGCGCAGGGCGACGCGACGGCCCGCGCGGACGGCCTGTCCTCCACCTACGAACCGGCCGAACTGGACCGGATCGTGGCCGTGTTGAGGCATCTGACCGCCGCCCGGGACACCGTACTGGCGGTCAACGCCGCGTACATGGCGTCGGCGGCGACCACGGACACGGCCCGCACCGAACCGCCGTTCCTGCTCCAGGGGTCGTACCGCACCATGAACCGGATCGCCCAACGCGTCGAGCCGGTCATGAACTCCCTTGAGCTGGCAGCGGTGTTGGACGACCACTACACGGCCGAGGCACAGACCCTGGCCACGGACGCCGAGGCGAACCTGCTGAAACTGGGGGAGCTGCGGGGCACGCTGAGCGACGAACAGGCGCTGCGCTGGGGCGAGTTGAAGGCCGCGTACGTCCGGGAGCACAGGCTCTAGAGCTGGAGCAGCCGCTGCGTGAGCTCGCGGTACTGCCGCAGCGCGTTCCGGGGTTCGTCCGACTGGGAGTCGGGGTCCTGGTCGGCCCAGGCCGCGCGGAGGAGGTCCCGCCGTGCCGCGAGGGCGGTCACGAGCTGGGCGGTGGCCTCGTCGTAGGCGCTCTCCGCCTCTTCCAGGGCATCGCGCGGGGTGTCGGCGAAGGTGTTGAGGGCGTGCCGCAGGCGCTGGAGGACCTTCTCCCGCTCGCTCGACGGGAGCAGGGGCTCCGGGCCCGGAGTGCGGCGTTCGGAGGGGGTGCGGTTCTGGCCTGCGGGTTGTTGGGCGCGTGTCTGGTCGTACATCATCGGGAGCCGCTTCCGTTCCGCCCGAAGGCGTTTCTGGGATCGTCCGTGCACCGGCCACTGCCCTGCGCCGTGCTGCCAGTCAACGTCCGGCGACGTTCCGTGTCAACGCGGCGGTCGCCCGCTCCGGCCCGGCCCGTTCCGGGGCGGGCGGGAGTACGGTGGAGCAACCGAGGGCTCTTGACGCACCGCTGTCCGGTCCGGCGTCGCGCCCTCGCGTTTCCCTTCACAGGGGCAGCCCCTGACCCCGGCCGCGCCATCCGCAGCGAGGCCGAGGAGTCCGCCATGACGACCCTTTCCACCCCACCCCCTGCCCCGAAAAAGTGTGACACTTTAGAGGAAAGTGACACACTTTTCCCGGACACTTACCCCCCACCCCCGTCCTACGACGGCGCCTCCCCGTTCCCGCCCGACGACGGCCCGCCGCCCGTGCGCGACGGCGCGGCGCGGATATACGTCAGCGTCACCGCGGCGATCGTCGTCCTGCCGTTCGTCGGGCTCGGCCTGGCCGGCTGGCTGCTGTGGGGGCGGCTCATCCACCCCGTCGACATCGTGCTCGCGGCCGTCCTCTACACGATCACCGGCCTCGGCGTCACCGTCGGCTTCCACCGCGGGCTCACCCACGGCTCGTACCGCGCCGTCCGCCCCGTGCGCATCGCGCTCGCGGTCGCCGGGTCGATGAGCTTCCAGGGCGACGTCATCGGCTGGGTCGCCACCCACCGCCGCCACCACGCCTTCACCGACCGGCCCGGCGACCCGCACTCGCCGTACCGCTACGGCACCCATCTGCGCGGCCAGTTGCACGGACTGCTCGACGCCCACGTCGGCTGGCTGTTCCGCAACGAGCAGACACCGCCGGAGCGTTACGCCCCCGACCTCCTCGCCGACCCCGACATCCGGGCCGTCTCCCGCGCCTTCCCGTGGCTGTGCCTCCTCACCCTCGCGCTGCCGTTCGGGCTCGGCTGGGCGATCGGCGGCAGCTGGCTCTACGGCGTAACAGGCCTGCTGTGGGCGGGACTTGTCCGCATCGCGCTGCTCCACCACGTCACGTGGAGCGTCAACTCCCTCTGCCACATGATCGGTGAGCGCCCCTTCCGCACCCGGCGCCACGACCGCGCCACCAACCTGTGGCCGCTGGCCCTGCTCTCCTTCGGCGAGAGCTGGCACAACCTCCACCACGCCGACCCCACCAGCGCCCGGCACGGCGTCGACCGCGGCCAGATCGACCCGTCGGCCGCCGTCATCCGCCTTCTGGAGCGCGCCGGTTGGGTCCACGACGTGCACTGGCCGACGGCGGACCGGGTCGCGGCCCGCCGCGCCTGACCCGACCTCCGCTACGACACGTGCGGCGCCGGGATCGTCCGGGTGTCGAAGTCGCCCTCGATGATCTGCGCCGCGAGATCCGACAGCCGCAGATGACGGGCGCGGGCGTACGACCGGAACGCGGCGAACGCCTCGTCGACGGACGTGTTCCAGCGCTCCGCCAGCACACCCTTGACCTGCTCGATGAGGATGCGGCTGGTCAGCGCATTCTGCAGCTGGCTGTTCTCGACGTGCGACTGCTCCAGCGTGCGCTGCTGGAGCACGGCGATGGTGGCCACGTCGGCGAGGGCCTGGGCAAGCGCTATGTCGTCGTCGCCGAGCCGGTGCGGAGCGGTCTGGAAGAGGTTGAGGGCGCCGACGACCCGGTTGCGCAGCCGCAGCGGGATCGCGTGCGTGATCACGTACCCGGTCTCGCGGGCCTGCGCCGCGAAGCGCGGCCAGGCCGCGGTCACCTCCCCCCGCGTCAGATCGATGTTGGTGCGGGCGGCACCGGTGCGATAGCACTCGACGCACGGGCCCTGGTCGTGCTGGAGCGCGAGGAGCTCCAGCAGCCGGGTGTGCTCGTCCGAGGCGGCGATGATCTGCAGTTCACCGTGCGCGTCCGCCAGCAGGATCCCGGCCGCCGACACGTCGAGCAGTTCGACGCAGCGCGCGGACAGCCGGTGCAGCAGGTCGATGACGTCGAAGTCCTCGACCAGGGAGTCCGCGACCTCCACGAAGATCTCGGCCAGACGTCGTTCGCGGGCCATGGCGCTCATCCCTTTCCACCTTCGGGCGAATACGGCCCGCTTATATCGTCGTCCAATTCGTTCCCGAAGCGGAGTCTCCGGGCGACCACATCCTCGGCGATCTCCCCGAGGGGACGTTCACTTCCGTAGGCGTGGGCCCGCAGGCGCAGCAGCGCCTCCTGTATGGACACACCCAGTTGGACACTGATCATGCCGGTGGCCTGGTGCACCACGGGCCGGTTCAGACCGGTCGGCCACCCCGGCATCCTGTCCGGCCCCGGCACGGTTCCGTTGACGTGCCCGTTTCCGTTCAGGAACACGCCGGTCAGCGCGGCGGCCAGGGCGGTGGCGTCCGCGAACTGCTGCTCACTGATCCGCCGGTCCTCGCCGCACAGCACGGTCAGTACGCCGACCCGGATCGCCCCGATGCCCAGCGGGAACCCGCACACACCCCGGACACCCATGTCCCGCGCGGCCGGCAGCAGCACGGGCCACCGCTCGGGTCGCACCCGGTCCAGGTCCGGCTCCAGCACGGGCGAACCGGTGCGGACGGCCTCCGGGCCCGGGCCCTCGCCCAGCGTGAACTGGAGCTCCTCGAAGCGGGCGCTCAGCTCGGGATGGCACCACAACGGCTCGGCCGTACGGTCGGCACCGACCAGCAGCGACAGGGCGACGCCCGCGGCATCCAGCGCCCGGGCGCAGGCCTGCGCGGGATCGCCGCCCTCACCGAGGCGCAGCGACCGCAGGACTTCGGCCATGCCGTCGCTGATCACCGTGCTCCGTTCCGCGGCCGCCGGGACACTTCGAGACGAGGCGCCGACCGGCGTCTGCCGTACCCTACGTGGCCCGGCGCTCCAGAGCGCGGTCGGCGAGCACACCCTTCCAGGCGTCCTGCACACTCGCGTACCGCGGGAACCGCTCCACCAGACCGGCGGCCCGGAACACCAGCGCCGGACCGGGGCGGGAGTGGACGACACGCAGCCACCCGAGCCGCTCACGACACTCCTCCCACGCCGCGTCCAGCGGGTCCAGAACACTGCCGTCCATGAAGGTCACGTCGAGCAGATCGACGACGAGCAAGAGCCGCCCGGCGCCGTGCCGGGCCTCCTTCAGCTCGTGCGCGAAGGCCGGCACGGTCGTCAGATCCAGCTCGCCCCTCGCCCGGACCACTCGCAGTTCGTCGACCAGATCAGGATGCGGGCGCATGTGCCCCATCTCCCTGTAAGAGAGTGGCTTTCGCCTTGCGCAGGGCCTCTGTTGCGCGGAAAAAGACTGCACGGAGAGGGCCGGGGGCTCGGGCTGCCGCACGGTCAGCGTACTGCCGGGCAGGGATATGCCGGGAGCTGTTTCCAGCTGTTCGGTGCCGATTTCGCCCTTGTGCTTGCGTCAGTCGGACTGGTGCGGTACCCACTCGCTGTCGTCCAGCGAGTAGCCGTACTTCGGGCGTCCGCTCATGCCGCTGGTGCGGAACGGCTTCCCCTGGTCGTCGATGCGCAGCACCCCGTGCCGGGTCCCGCTGGTCCACGCCAGCTCCAGATACCAGCGCACCTCGTGCGACGCCGCGGCGGCCGTCACGTACAGCACCTCGGGATCGCTCTCACTCACCTTGTACGGCAGCCCCGTCTGCCCGCTCTTCGGCGTGGCCACCGGACGGCTCGCGTCCAGCCCGACGTCGAAGGAGTGCGTAGGGACCCCGCCACCGCAGCCGACCCCCACATACCCCATCGTGTACGCCTTCCAGGCGAGCGGCGCACCGCTCTCGACCACCCGCACGTTCAGGGACTGGAGCACCACGGTGTCCTTGCCGGTGCCCTGGACGGTGAGTTCGAGGTACTGACTGTCGGCGGAGACGGCACCCAGCGCACTCACCCAGCTCGGGGCATCCTGCTCGGTGGGCGGCGGCGGCACCTTGGCCGAGTCCTCGTCGACCAGGTACGTCTGACTGCACGGACTCTCCCAGGCATACGGCCGGGAAGTCACGGTCAGCGGAACGGCCGCCGCCACGTCCGCGCCCCCGCCGGCTTTCGCACTCGCGGAGGCGGACGCCCCGTCCTTCGCCGTAGCGGACTCGGAAGGACTCGCGCCGCCGGAGGGCGAGGACGAGGAGGAAGGCGAGGAGCTCGACTTCGCCGACACGGACGAGGAGGGAGTGCCGCGCCCACTGGAGGTCACGGAGCCGGCCTCCTGCTTCCGGTCACCGCGGCCGTCGTCCGACACCAGCCGGGGCACGAGCACGGTGGCGGCCAGGACCACGGCCACGGCGGCGGCCGCGAAGAGTGCGGTACGGCGGCGGTTGCGTAGGGCGGTCGTCGGCGCGCCGGGACGGCTCACGTCGGGGGTAGGGACGGTGGTCGCGTCGATCCCCGTCCCGATCCCGGTCCCGGTCCCGTTCCCCGTCTCGGTCTCCGTGTCGGGTTCCGGGAATGTGACGCTCGGGGCCTGGACCGTCACATTGGCCGGGGCGGCGGCCGTCCCGGCGGCCTTCCGGTCCCGCTGGCGTGCGCCGTCGGCCAGGATCCACCGGCGGTGGGCCTCGACGAGTTCTTCCGGGGTCGCCTTGCAGAGCCGGGCGAACCGCTCCACGGGGGCGTACTCGGTGGGCACCGCGTCGCCGTTGCAGTAGCGGTGCAACGTCGACGTACTCATGTGCAGCCGCTTCGCGAGCACGCCGTAGCTCAGCCCTGAACGGTCCTTGAGCTCCCGTATCAGCGCCGCGAAATCGGCCGTCTCATCAGCCCCTGCCACCCTGCCCCCATCCCAGTCCAGCGTTCCAGGGAGTCACTGTTCCCCCAGGTAAGAGCCGGTGCGAACGTTCCAGGTTCCCGTAGATCCCGGCTGTCGTAGCGGGTGGGACGGAAAGCGACACAAGCTGCGGTCATCAAAGCACGCCGCCTGCCGACCGGTTGAGCGGCCCGCAACTTCCCACCTTTCCGAAAGGGATTCACCATGTCCGCGTTCACCGCCCGTCCTCGTACCCGCCTCTTCGCCGCCGCCACCGTCGCACTGGCCGCGCTCTCACTCACCGCCTGCAACGACAAGCTGGGAGTACAGGACGAGGGCGCCGCCACCAAGACCTCCTCCACGACACAGGCTCCGGCGCCGACCGCGACACAGACGGACAAGACGGGAGGCCGGACCGGCGGCTCCTCGACCGGGTCCGGCACCAAGGGGTCGGGCGGCAACAAGACGAGCGGCGGCTCCGGTTCGGGTTCTGGTTCGAGCTCCGGCTCCGGCTCGGACACCTCCGCGAGCAGCGTCCCGTGCAGCGGAGCCAACACCAAGGTGACCGCACAGACGGTCAAGCGCCCCATCAACCACATGCTGCTTACGGTCACCAACACCGGCTCGAAGACCTGCGACCTCTACTACTACCCGGCCGTCAGCTTCGAGGACGCCCAGTCCGTGCCGCCGGTGATGAAGGACTCGCAGCCCCAGGCGGTGACCACCCTCACCCCGGGCCAGTCCGGCTACGCCGGCGTAGCCCTCTCCGGCGGAGACAACGGCACCGGCACCAACGGCCGCACCGCCAAGTCCCTCTCCGTCTACTTCTTCGACCGCAACAACAACAGCATCAGCCCGGCGGCCACACCCGCCCTGCCCACGGAAGGCGTCTACATCGACGACTCACTCCGGGTGACCTACTGGCTGTCGGACGCGCAGGACGCGCTGACTTACTGAGGGCGGGGCGCGGGGGTTTCAGAGGGCCGGTGCCGGGATCGGTGCCGGCCCTCTGGGGTGCCCGCTGGGCGCCCGTACCCAGTTCCAGTTCCAGGATGTGGTGCTCGTCGCCGATACCGAGGTGGCCGCGGCCTTCCTTACTCAGGCGAGCGAGGAGGGCTGCCTGAGGGGCCGTGGGGCCATCGGCCGTCTGTTCCGACGCAGCGGTCGAGAGGACGAGACAGCGGTTCAGCTTGAGCGTCTGGACCGAGATCGGAGTGCTGTCGTCCAAGCCCAGGTGGGTGAGCGTGAGGCTGTCCTACGGGCCGCTGCGGTCACGTGGGCACCCGTGCTTGCGTCACCTTCATCAACGGGAACGTTGAAGGCGGCCTGACCATCAACCACGGCACGGGGCATGGCAGACACAACTGACCCTCGGAGCCAGAGCGGGCAGTACAACCTCGGGCCTGGCGTGTTCATCGCGGGCAATGTGTACGGAGACGTCAACAACCACCAGACGTCACGTCCGGACCACGGGCGGGATGACGAGCCCTGGGCGTCCCAGGAGTACCAGCCCAAGGAGAAGGAATCTCCGGCCGGGCATCATCCGGAAGAAGCGGACGAGGTGGGGCCCGGCGGGGCGTTGCTTGGCTGGACCTGGCGAAGGTGCGTCACGATGATCGCTATGACCGACGGAATTGCATGGCTTGCTGCTCCCCAGTCGATCGCCTTCGGTGGCTACAGCGTGGTGCTCGCTCGAGGGTTGGATGCCGAAGAGCTGGTGTCCCGGCTGACCGCGACAGTGTTCGGGCCGACGCGCACGGCGCGTAGTCTGGCCCATCTCACCAGCAAGGACCTGATCGATGTCGTGGAGGACGGCCCTTGGGATCCCTACCCTGCGATAGGTCTGCGTTATGGAGAGATCGGCGAATGGGTCTTTGTGGTCAAGTACGGTGGCTGGCAGGCGGAGTTCGGCCCGCAGCCACCTGTTTCTCGGGGTGGTGCACACGTCTTCCAGCTGGAATTCGAAGAGGAGAACGGCAAGCCGGTACCGCCTCAGTTTTCCTATCTCCATGACGATCGTCTCATGTGCGCCTTCAATCTCCACCTGGACCGTTCATGGGGATACGACGGCGTGAACGGTGACCGCGAGGTGGCGGTACGCGTCGAGGAGATGCTGGCTGCTGCCGGCCTGCCAGACGCCAACATGCCTCGCCGGGAAGTGCACCGCACCGCACTGGAGATCATCGAACGATGCTTCGGCCTTTCCCTGCCACGCAGGAAAGTCCTGGAGGCCGCGCTACCTGCTGTGGTCCTGGAGATCGCGGAGCAGGCGAATCCCTTCAACTGAAGCGGCTAGTCACTACTTCCTGGCGAAGCTGCCCGCGTCGACTTCGGTGAGGACATCGAGTTTGACGAGGCGTTTCAGAGGTCTACCGGAAGCAGATCCGGCCGGTGATCCAGACCGGTGCTGTCGTCATGGACGGCATCTTCGGGGCCGATCCGCGGAAGCCGTAGTCACTCAGGAAGCGATAGTCACGCATTGGCTGTCGGGGTGGCGGGATTTGAACCTTCGACCTCGTCGCCCCGCATGAGGGTCGGATAGTGATCTTGCCAGTGCGGCTGGCGTTTCGCCTCTCCATGTACTTGGCGAGGCAGTTCGGGGATCACGCCCACGAGACTGAGACCGATCGACATGGCTGCTGTCACCGTCCCGGCGGAGGCGTCGGCCACGCGGTCCCGTTGACTGCCGCGTCGAGGAGGTCGCCTAGCCGATGCCAGGCGCCCGGGCCGGCGTGCGACATGGGACTCGCCGCGAACCGCTGCCACGCCGCGTCACTGTCTCCGAGGGCCTCGGTGACGTAGGCGGCGACTGCGGGATGAGTGGTGTCGTAGCGCGGGCCGCGGGCCTTCAGCGCTGACCAGGCAGGCAGCAGCCGGAGCAACTCCGCTGGGCACTCGGGCCGGGCCAGCATGATCTCGGTCCAGCTCCTGCGAAGGTCTGGTCCGCCGCCCAGGCGCCTGCGCAGGTGCAGCGTGAGATCGAGCAGTGTCTGCTGTGGGTCGGAGTGGCGGGCCAGTACGTCGTTGAAGGTGAGGGACTTCCGGTAGGAGCGGGCGGCGAAGGAGAGCAGGGCCTCCTCGACGAGCGTGTCGTTGCCCGTGTGCCGGTCGAGGTAGGCGACGAGAACGTTCTCGTCGGCGTCCGCCAGCTTCTTGAAACCGATGCCCTGCGGGTCGCCGAGGGAGGCCGTGCGTCGGCCCGGCAAGGCGGGGACGGGATCGGTGATGAGCGGCATGATGGTGGTGATCAGTTCATTGGCCCGTCGGTTCTCCTCCCACGCGGATTGGCCGGAGGAGGAGTAGCCGTGCGCACTGGACCGGGCGGACAGGGCCCGCCGGGTTTCCTGCACCACGAGACGTGCTTTCTGCCGCGCCTCGTCCGGGACTTCGGGGAGATGTACGAGGAGTGCGTGCAACCAGCCGAGATCACGCACGACCGGATAGCGCGAATCGGGGTCCGGCTCCCAGAGGCTCAAGGCAGTAAGGGAGATGGTCGCGAACCGGGTGCCGAGGGCGGCGACGAGTTCTTCGGACGCCAGCCATTCCCGGGGCCGTCCAAGACGCCGGGCCTCGCTGGAGTTGAGGAGGAACCGCCAGGTTTGCCTGCTTGCGCGCTCCACCCAGGCGACAGCGGAGCGGCAGGCCATGGTCTGGAGGTACCCGGACTGCATCTCCTCGTCGAGGAATCGCTCCACGTAGTCCCGCTCCTCCTGGGACGCAGCCGCCAGCTCCTCGGCGTAGCGCTCCCGTGCCTGCGCGGGCGTCAGCCCGTCCCGGCAGGACCGGGAGATCCGGGTGAGGAGGACCGCTCGACCGAAGTACTCCAGGTCGTGTGCGGCGACTTCCTCCAACAAGGCCGGTTCGACGTGCCACGGCAAGGAGCCCAGCAGGTGCTCGCGCACCACGCGATCGGCGGCGGGGTGCCGCGCGGACCAGGCCAGCAGGCGGCGGTGATGCCCGGTCTGCGCCCGGACGATACCGGACCACATGCTTTCCCATGCGTCGGATGCGGCACGGTGGCGCTCCATCCACGCCTCGACGTCTTCTTCGCCGTCGTGCTTGTCCGGCCCGAACGGGAGGCAGTCGAGGGCTGCGAGGAACACGTCCTCATGCAGGCCGTGTTCACCGAGTACGAGCTGGGCGAGCGTCGGAGCCGTCAGCAGCTCGGGGGCGATGGTCAGGCCCGTTGCCGACCGGCGATGGAGCTCAGCAACGACGGCGCGGATGAGTGCTGCCCCACCCTCTCTCCGGCCAAGCACACCGAGTCGCGCCTCAGCGCACTCCCGCAGGAACCGCACCCTGTGTGCGTCCGGGCAGGCGGGGTGCGACAGGGCGACGCGGGTCAACTCCATGCCGTCGGTCGTCATGTATGGCTGTGGTTCGCGATTCAGATCGCTCTCCACCGCCGTGGCCAACAGCCACTCGGGCGCCGACTGCGCGAGCGGTCCCGTGAGCAGAGCCATGAGCAGGCCGTCCCGGTCCGTGCCCTGGGATGCCGTGCGTATCGCCTCGACAGCCATGCGCGTGGGCGGGGAGTTGTCGGACGCCTGTGCGACGACCGTACGCAGGAAATCGAGAGGGAGAGACGTACGTGATTCCGCCGCGGCCATCGGACTCCAATCTGCGACACCGCATCCCTGGCTGCCGATCGGACCCACCCGGGTGCGGTGATGTACCGGGTGTGGGCGTCAATCATGCCGAAAGGGACTGACAGTGCGAGCGGTTAAGGACATACGGGTCTGGAGGGGGCTTGCGGAGCAGATTGGCTCCCGGAGTTCAGCACGGCGCCAATGTCTCTACGTCTGGCGTGACAGATCGGTCACCAAGAGGTCGAGGGTTGCTTCCTCGTGGAGCGCGACGCCGAGGGCAATCATGGCAGGGGCGAGATCTGGGTCCCAGTCCGTGCTGACCGGCTGGCCATCGAGCGCCAGTTGAGGGATGCCCTCAGCCTGGCTGCGAGCGGCCAAGCGCTCGTAGTCCGCGGTGTTCATGCGCCAGGGGCGTGCTCCGTAGCGGCGGATGACCCGGTTGGCCAATGCGATCCCTGGCCAGTCGAAGTCGCCGTGGTACGCGAAGCGGCAGCCCGTGGCGGCGAGGGCGTCGAGAAGCGTGAAAACCACTGTGGCGGCGCTGCCGGACGTGCACACGAGAGGCCTGACGCAGGCTGCGTCGGCCGCTGCTTCGACCACACGTGGGTTCTCGCAGATGTGGATGAGTGTTCCGGCGGGGAGTTGCAGCCGCAGGGTGTGCAGGTCGCGTGGTGTGAGGTGGGCTTCGGCGTGATGCTCGGCCCGCTCCCGTAGGGCACGCTCCTGCCAGCCCTCGCCATCGGGGCGCAGCCCGTAGGTCAGCACTGTGCTGGAGACCTCGTCAGGCGTGACGGACACCAGCCGCCACAGAGCGCGTCGACCGGCCGCGTTGTCGGGGAACTCGGTGCCATGGGCGAGGGCGACACCCCGTTGGACGAGGCGCGCGAGCCAAGTGCCGTCGTCCAGGCCGTGCGCGGAGCCGGTCGCCATGGCGGCGAGTTCACCTCGGCCGCGTGCACTGCCCCGCTCGGGTCCGAGGAGGGTGGTGAGGACCTGGACCGCCTGCTGGAGTGTCCACACCGCCGCTTCGGACGTCACTCCTCGCGGAACGCCGGCCCGGCGCAACAGGTCGTACCACTGCCGGGGCCATTCCTGGCCGGCGAGTGGGGAGGCGTCCAGCGATGAAGCGAGAGACGACCACACCTGCTCCCGCCGCGCCGTCGCGTCCGCGCGGGCGGCACGGCGGTTGGTGAGGGGCGGACCGATTTCCTCCAGGGTCTGCCTCAGCCCGAGTCCGGCGGCCGAGGCACGAAGTCGTGCGTCGAGTACGTCGAGCCGTACGGTCACGGCGGCACCGGTGAGGGGTTTGCCCAGCAGGAGGGACAGGTCGTTGCGTTCCTGAGGGTTCATCGTGGTGAGCCGGAGGGAGCCGGTGGCCTGTACGCCGTTGCTCTCCAGTCGTTTGCGTACGCTCTCCCAGAGCCGGGTGAGCCCGGGGCCCGTCAGCCATTCGCGCGTCGCGGAGGGCAGTGCGTTCACACGGACACCAGACGCCGATGGCGGCCGTTCCAGGTGTAGTGCAGGGTGGCCACCCCGCGGACATGGGGATCACGGAGGCACTCGTAGATGTGCAGGGACGGAACCTCGGGCCAGTTGCCCATGAGCCGCTCGCTGGTGAGTACGAAGTCGAGATCGAGGTCGACGAGGATACGGCCCAACCGGCCATGGGTGGGTTCGTCGACCTTCGCGAAGGCGTCGTCCAGGAGGATCAGCCGCGGCGCGTGCGGTGCCGACTCGGCGAGGCTGGTGAAGTGGGCGGCAGCTGCGGCAAAGAGCACGAGGTAGGAGAGCACCCGCTGCTCGCCCTGGCTGAGCCCGGTCCGGCCGGTCAGCCTCCGCCGGCGGCCTGGAGCCGCGTCCTCGACCACGAAGGTGTGGAAACGGAACCAGTCGCGGTAGTCCAGCGCGGTCCGCAGGTGGGCGGTGTAACCGGCTGATGGGTCGGCGCGTCTGGCGTCCTCGATCCGACGTTGCAGTACCTCGCGCAGGTGCTCGGTCTGCTCGCGCGTCCTGAGGCTCGATGGACTGCGCAGCAACTCGACGGCCGCGCGCACGTCCGCGTCCACGTCCTCGTCCAGCTTCCACAGCAGCTCGACGCCGAGACCGTGGGAGGTGCGCACGGTCCGCAGGGTGTCGTTGAGAGCCGCGACCAGATTCGCCGCGGTGATGACCTGTGCCGAGAGGTGGTCACCGAGCTCGCCGGTCAGGAATCGCTGGAACACTTCACGCTCGCGCTCGGTGAGCCGTCCCCTCGCCTCCGTGGCCTGCACCGCGATCCGCTCGCCCACGGCCGCGACGTCATGGGAGCCGTGGTCGTCGACCAGACGGCACACCTTGATCCCGTCGCGTTCCTCCAGCTGCGCGTCGAACCCGCCGGCCAGTTGGTCGCGCAGGTCGGTGTGCCGGTTGAGCAGGGTGCTGTCCGACACCTCGTCCTTCGGGCGGCCGAGGGCCTGCTCCACGGCATCGGCGAGGGCCCGCAGCGCTCGCAGTCTGCTGCGGACGTCCGCGCCGGGATCGTCCGACACGTACTCGGGCAGCGAGGACCGGTTGAGGCCGGCACCGAGCACCACCTCCGGTCGGCCGAGAGCACCGCGAAGAGCTCCGCCGGTGTCGATGACCGCCGTCTCCTGGTCCGTCAGAGTCCCACGCAGGCGCTTCTCGTCCTCTTCCGCGCGCACGCGCAGGTCGTGGAGGTCGTCGCGGGCGCGCTGTGCCGCCGGGAGGGCATGAACGGCGTTCGCGATGCGCTGCTTGGTCTCCTGCTCGCGGGTGAGGATTTCCTCCTCGGAGGACCCGATGGCCTCCTCGCGGGTCCGCAGATCCTGCTCAGCGGTGCGCAGTCCGGCGAGGTGGACCCGGTAGCTCTCTTCGGCGGCCAGGCGATCCTCTCGGGCACGTTCGTACCGTTCGGCATCCGTCTGATGCGCGCCGAGCCGCTCGCCCGTGCCCCCGACGGCCCTGCGGAGATGCCCGACACCGCTGAGCAGGGCAGCCAGTGCGGTGCGTATGCGGTCCAGGGCATCGGGGTCGCCGGGCAGATCGTGGGCGGTCGCGGTGGCATCCGCCTCGGCACGCGCCGATACCGCAAGAGCGCGGGCCTCCTCGGCCAGGCGTGTCGCCCGGGTGGCCTTGGCGGTCAGGTCACGCAGAGCCCTCTCCGCCGATTCGGTCCTGCTCCATGCGTCCGCGAGACCCCGTGCCCTGGGGAAGTCCCGTTCCGCGAGCGTGAGAGCCCGACGCATGGCATCGGCTACGGCGAGTTCCCCGCGGACGCCGGCAAGCCCCTGTTCCGTCTGCGCGATCCGCTCCTCCAGCTCTGCGAGGATCCGCCGACGGGTCTCGGCGCGTACGGCGGCCCCCACGTACTCGGTGTCGCCCTTGTCGTGACGGCCGTTGAGCACGCCCAGACGCCAACTGCCGTCGTAGAAAACCGCACTGTGAGCGGATGTGTCCTGCGCGGGTGCGAGTGCGATGGCGGAGAGCAGATGTGCTACCTGCTCGGACGTTACCCCGCAACCCGGTTCCGGGGCAGGGCGCAGGGCCGAGGCGAGAGTCGGTCCGGCGGACAGCGCGGCACCGGGCTGGAGGAGGGTGTCCCGGGTGTGGGGGTCGAGAAGGACGCCGTCCGCGCCTAGCCACGAGTCCAGGATTCCGCTCGCTTCCAGGGCCCCTTCCAGACCGGCCCGGTCGGCCGACGCCAGGCCGTCCGCGAAGTCCACAAGCCGGTAGAAAGGCGCTCCGCTGCCTGTCGTCCTCGCGGCGACGCGGTGGCGCGGGGCCAGCGGCTCAGGATCGGTACGTTGCTCCCAGCCCCGCTTCTGCTCCGTCAGACGGTCTAGTTCCTCGTCGAGTCGCCCGACGCTGAGCGCCAGCGCGTCCCGGCGTTCGGTGAGTTCATCGCCGTACGGTTCCAGCGCGGCCTGAGCGGTTCGCCACGCCTGGCTGTCGATGTCGGGCGGCAGCGTGCGGTCCGCGAACGGTGCGTCTGCGGAGGCCTCGTGACCGACAGTGGCGTGCACGGCGTTCAGGGGCGGGCATTCGGAGCCCAACGCTGTCCGTGTGTGCGCCGCCCACTCGGCGACACGACCCGCATAGACGCCGCTCTCCTCGGCGACCTTCTGACGGCTGATGTCGAGATGGCCCGCGGCCTCTTCCGCCTCGCCCTCCAGCCGTTCCCGCTCGGCATCGGCCTGAGCCGCCCCGGCGCGGGCCTCGTCCGCCCGTGAGATGAGGCGGGTAACCTCCTGAACCATCCGGGCCCGGTTTCTCGCGACCGTCTCGGCGTCCTCCAACTGGCCTTGCCAGGACCGTAGTCCTTCCTGCATCGTCGACGTGTCCACACGGGCCACCGACCGGTGCCGTACGATACGCGTCTCACCGTCCGGAGTTGTCAGTTCTGTCTCGGCGGCCTGGGACAGGACGGTGCGTGACAGGGCCACCGCCTCGCCGAGATGGCCGGTGGGGAGTCCGGCTTTCTCCGCCTGCGTCAGCAGCTCCCGGTGTTCGGTTCCCAGTTCGGCCAGTCGGCTGCCGAGGTGTTCGACCCCTTCGGCAAGCCGCTCCGCCGTGCTCTCCCCCGCGTTCTGTGCGTTGCGCAGGGTGGTGAAGGCGGCCACGGCTGCGGTGTGCAGTGCCTCCACCGTCCCGCGGCGTTCCGACAGTTCACGCAGACTGCGGTAGGCGTGACTGGCGTGCAGGGCGGCGAGATCGGTCCTGGCTGCCTGTTCCTCCTCGCGCAGGGTCTCCAGCCGGCCCTCCGACTCCTCCTCCTGCGTCCACAGGTCGCTCGTCCGCTGTGCGGCGTCTCCGGCCGCCCGGCGCCGCTGCGTGAGGACGCCCAGCTCGTGACTGACTCGCTGTGCGGAGGCGTGCAGGACTCCGGCCAGGTAGCCGCGGTAACTGGCGAGGAACGTGCGCAGTGCCGTGTCGGTGCGTTCCAGGCGGCCGAGTTCGTCCCGTACGGCGTCGAGGTCGTGGAGGTTGCGCGCCACCTTCTCGACCACGTCCTCGTCGAGCCCCGGCAGGGTCTCGCTGAGCAGGGAGGCCAGGCCCCCGTGTTCGATGCGGTCCCCGACCGTGGGGCGCCGCAGTCGGTGGAGGAGCTGGGTGAGGTTGCGGTAGCGCGTCGCGTCGGTGATGCCGAAGAGTTCCCGGGCCACCCGGGAGCGGTGCATGACCGCACGCTCGGTCGTGTTGTCGGAGCCGACGCTCTCCTTGAGCCGGTCCACTGGCAGCGGTTTCCCGCCTTCGACCAGGTGCAGGTCCTCGCCGATCCGCAGCGGGGTGACGAAGAACGTCGGCACCGCCTTCTGCGTCGACTTCGAGGCACGGATGGCGGCACCGAGCGTCAGGTGACGGTGGCCGCCGTCGTCGGTCGTGCCCTGGAACTCCACCCACAGGTAGCCGAGACGGTTGGTCTGCTCGAACCCGTCCAGCATCAGCCAGGGGAGAGAGGTACGGCCGGTGCCGGTCGCGTCCAGCGCCCGGGAGTCGCCGTCCAGGAGATACGGGAGCAGCATCTCCAGGGCCTTGGACTTGCCCGCGCCGTTCTTGCCGCGCAGCAGCAGCCGTCCGTCGCCGAAGAAGAACTCCTGGTCGTCGTACTGCCAGACGTTCTGGATGCCCGCCCGGTGCAGTCGGAAACGAGTGCCGGTCGTTGTCGCAGGGGCAGCGATTGTCGCGGGGCCTGAACGCGGCAGCGGAACGAGGCCACGCGCGTCGGTGGTCATAGCGGCAACTCCTCTTGCACATCGGTTCCTTGGCGAGCCTTGGCAGCCGCGCGCACCGTCACCAGGGTGGCGTAGCGCGCCGCCGCGGCCAGCAGCACCCAGCCACCGTCGCCGCCGGGCCGTGTGCCATGGACATCGGTCACCGTGCGTCCTTCCGGCGCCTCTTCGACGTACCCCTCCGGCAGCCCTTCGCCCTCAGCCCGCAGGGGCCCGGCGCGGGCCATCAGCCGCATGCGGACCAGCAGGTCCAGCACGGCCTCCCTCATGGTGGCGAGGTCATCCAGGTAGCCGCGCTGCCAGTTGCTGCGCTGCCCGTACTCGGCGATGAGTTCGGCGAGCACCTCGTCCACCACGCCCTCCGGGACAGCCACCCCGATGACGAGCGTCCCGCCGGTCGCCGGATGCCCAGGTTCCTGCGGCCGAAGCTGCTCCACAAGCCGTTCCACCAGCAGCAACGCGGCCTGTGCGACGGTCCCGGTGCCCGGCAGGTGCAGATCCGTCAGTTCCTCCTCGGGGTCCATCAGCGCCACGCCCTCGGCGCGGATCTCCATCTCCAGACCCAGGAGTTCGGAGAAAGCCTGGGCTTCCCGGCGTTGCCGGGTGCGCAGCCAGTCGCGCTCGGCGTCGGTCAGCTCGTCGAGGTGAACGACAGGCGTTTCGACGAGCATCCGGCGCACGTAGGTGCGCGGCCCGCTGAATCTCGGGTCCGCTGCCCGTCGGACCAGGTCGGCGCCGTCCCGGGCCTGTGCGAGCGGGCCGGCGACGACCACGCGTGCCAGCTCCCGGTCCACCGTGATCAAGGCTTCTCCGCCCGCCTCCTGTGCGATCGCGGCCACCTGGCCCTCGGTCTCGATGAGGACGCCCCACTCGACGAGCTGGCGCAGAGCCGCTACCAGGGTCCGCTTCCCGGCCGCCCGGCCCGTCTCCTCCAGCTCGATCCCCGCGTCGGCGGCAGCGGCCCTGATGTCGGCGACCAGGTGCGATAGGAGCATCTGCTCGGGCGCGGTCACCAGCACGGACAGGGCCAGCGCGAGGCAGGCGTACGTGTGCGGGGTGAAGGGTGTGCCGGTGGAGCGCTCCAGCCGGTGTCCTGATCCGGCCCCCAGCCCCGCCTTGAACAGCCGGGCGAAGGAACTGTCGACCAGCAGGCGGTAGCCGAGTACCTGTTGGAACCGTTTGCCCAGCCAGTCGGCGTGCCTGCGGATCAGAGGGAAGACGTCAGCGTGAGGGCCGTCGGACGCGACCAGGGGATGGGCGAGCAGCAGCCGGGCGGCGGTACGGCGCTCGGCGGCCAGGGCCACGTCGTGAGTCGAGGGAAGGGTCATGAAACGCTCACCTCCGCCTCCGCTTCACCATCGGCCGCCACCGAGATACGACCGATGTCCAGCCCCAAGTCGTCCAGCAGCAGATCGCCGTCGGCTGAGTACAGAACCGTCCGGGTGCCCGGGGTTCGGTGCACGGTGAGCCGGATGCCCAGTTCGGCGTCCTCGCTGCTCGCCGAGTCCAGTTCGAAGCCCGCCGGCCCCTCCATGTCCGTGCCGGTGCGCCTCCTGAGCTGTGCGTTCCCGAGCGCCGTGGCCAGCAGCTCCAGGAGCAGCCCGAGCGCCGCCGAGGTGAGTCGTACGTCGGCGAACCGGCCCGACGCGCTGCGCAGTTCGTCCGCCGCCGCTGCCCTGGCCGCCGCCCGCTGCCGGGCGGCCTCCCGCAGCCGCTCCTTCTGAGCGGAGTGATCCTCCACTGCGGAGGCCCGGCCCCGCTGGGCACGGCTGCCCCTCTCGCGCAGGGCCACCGGCACCTCGACCACCGGACCGGCCCACCAGCTCGTGTAGGCGGGCACCACCTCGTCGGTGGCTGGAGGTATGCCCAGATGGCGGGCGCCGTACAGACCGAAAGCGGCGACGGCGATGTCGTGGGCGTCCTGCGGCGCTGCTTCCTCGAACCAGCGGGCCAGCCGCAGCAGATCCTTGCGCCGGGACATCTCCCCGGTCGCCGACCGCAGCATCCGCTTGGCGTTGGCGAGCAGCGACTGCAATGCGCGCAGCGTGGCATCCCGCAGCTGGTCGACCTGGCTGCCCTGGCCGTCGGTGTCGCTGAACCAGCCGCGCAGTCCCTCCCAGTCCGCGAGCTCGCGGCCCCGGCTGCGCTGGACCCGGACCTCCAGGCGGCTTTCGCCCTGCGCTGAGAGCCCGGTGAGTCCCTGGGCGTGAGCGTCCAGCCGATCCAGCAGAGCCGGGATGTGCGGCCACAGGGTGTCCAGCGCGGCCGAGATGCGGGGCGCACGGAACGCCACATCCTCCGTGATCGCCTCGACGTAGTCCAGGAGCAGTTCCTTGAAGCCCTGGTACTCGGCGCTGTCCAGGTCGTAGCGGGACAACACCTGGCCGAGGTAGGCGTAGAAGTCGCGTATGGAGTCCGCGAACTCGCTGAATTGCACGAACAGCGTGCTGATCCGCTCCAGTCCGTCCTGCGGCTCGATGCCGCCCGGCGCGGTCACGAGGCCGGCCAGCTCCCGCAGCCCGCGCTCGACCAGGGCCAGCAGTTCGTTGCTCACCTCGCGGGCGGCGTCGGCCTCGGCCAGGACCCCGTCGGCGTCCCGCTGGATGCGTTCGCCCAGTTTCGACAGCTGGTAGCGCGAGCGGGAACGCTGATACTCGCTGATGCTGGATGCCTTCACAGTGTGGCTGCTGCGAAGCAGGTTTCCCCAGGTCACCAGCTGTTCCAGCCGGACCGTGAGGGTGTCGGCGTCGAGCCCTGCGGCGGAACCACCGCCCTGACGCAGCTTCGCCATGATGTCCGGGACGGCAAGATCCGCCAGCAGCGTTCCGCAGAAGACCCGCATGATCGCGACGTGCTCCAGCCGCTCGGGCGCGCTGAGGTACGTGTACGCGTCCAGCCGTCGACGCGCCTCCTCGTCGGCGCCGTGAGCTGCGCCGGATGCGGATGCCCCCATGTCCGTGAGGTTACGCGGCGCGTACGGGCGCCGCCGGTGAGTGGCCGAAAATGCCGCGGACGTGTGCCAGACAGCGGCTTGGTGTCCGTCGGCCAACCGGAACCTCCGTGTACCGGCGCAGGTGCGTCCTCGGCCGTCAAGAGCGTTGCGGAGACGTGTACTGGCCCTGGAGCCGCAGAGCAGACGGAGGGGGCCCGTGCCCGCTGGTACGTCGTTCCGATCACGCCTACTGAGGCGGGTCGGGTCACACTTTCTTGACGACGATCGTGTCCGGCACCAGCTTCTCCAGGTCGTCGACGTCCGAGGTGAAGACGGTGACCTGCCCCTTCTGCTGTCGCGCGATGACGGCGAGTACGGCGTCGATCGCGTACTTGTGGCCGTGCAGCTTGGCGTCGGCCAGGAGCCGGCGTGCCTTGCGGGCCTCGTCCTTCCCGATGTCGACGACCTGGAGCCGGGAGAGTACCCAGTCCCAGCGCTGTTCGGTCGTCCTCCCGTCGTATGCCTCGACGAGCGTCATCGGGGACGTCACCACCTCGGCTTCCCCGCGCGCCGCGAGGTCGAGCCAGGCGATCATCTTCCGGTCGCCGCGTACTGCCAGGGACAGGGCTTCACAGTCCAGTACGAAGACACGGAGAGGCCGCTGTTGGTGCTCAGCGGCGCGTTTCTTCACGCAGCTTCTCCGGCGTTGTGCTGTCCGGTGGCACGGCGCCGCTGGTGTTCGGTGTCGAGTTCCTCCAGCTCGTTGAGGGCTGCCGCATGCTCGTCCTCAGTGACGGGGCCGTGTTCTTCCTGCAGCCAGTCGACCAGTTCCAGGAGCCGGTCCCGGTCGCGCTTGGAGCGCAGGGCCTCGGCGACGTACGCCGAAAGGCCCCGCTCTGCCGCGTCCGCGCGGATCTCGTCAAGGAGATCCTCGGGAATCGTCACGGTTACCTTCTTCGTCGCCATATAAGACACCATACTCCTGGTGTCGTGCTGCTTACCAGCGACCCGTGCCCGGCAATTCGGTGATCAGGCGGCTGTGGCGGGGCGTGGGCTGCCGTGGAAGACCTGGCTCGTGTGCCAGGAACGGTAGGCCGCCGCGACGGGGCGGGCACCCGGTTGGGGACCGATGAGTGGGCGGCCGGCGAGCGCTGTGACGTGCTCGCGGGCGGCGGGACTGTGGCCGACGAAGCGCTGTGAGACCAGGATGTGGTGCTCGTCGCCGATGCCGAGGACTCCCTTGTCGAAGAGCTTGTGGTGCAGCGAGCACAGGCACAGTCCGTTGTCGACGTCGTCGGGGCCGTCGAACGCCCACCAGCGCACGTGCGCGGCCTCCAGCCCGACCGGTACCGCGCCGATCCTGCCGTCGTAGCCGCAGAAGGCGCACCGGTACTCGTAGGCCGTCAGGACCTGCTCGCGCATCCGTGGATCCCGCCGTTTCCGCGCGGCCGGGAGCTGTTCGGTCTCAGCCGCCTCCAGTTCCAGGCCGACGGCTTCGCACAGTTCGCCGTGGAGTGAGGGCGGGAAGTTCAGATCGAGCAGGACTCGTGCCATCCGGCCGAGCAGCGACGGCTCGCGCCGCAGCGCCGCCTGCAGCTCTGGCGCCAATTGCCCTGCGGCTCCGACGGCCCGCAGCTCCTGCACGCCGCTGCCGGGACTGCCCGGACCGCGGTCGGTACGCACCTCCCAGACGCCATCGCTCACCAGATGGTGAAAGGGGTAGGCGGGTGTTGTTCTGTTGGCCGGGCCGTACTCGGCCAGTAGCTGCCTGAGGTCGTTCTCCACCGTGCTGTACCGCAGTTCGCCGTCGGCATCCTGCTGGAACCGGCCGAGCGCGTACAGGAACAGCAGCGGCTTGTGCGGAGCGCGGGTCCCGCTTCTGGTCCACTGCCTCAGCTTCGCGGTGCGCTCCAACCAGTCCATGACCGGCGATCGTAGTGGCACCTCGTCGAACAATGATCCGCGCATACGAAACGGCGTGGGCAGGCTCGTGAGGCCCTTGATACGAAACTTTCTACCGTCGAATCGGCGTCACCCAGCTGTCCGCCAAGTCACCCTCATTCGAAGGGGTGTTGGTACAGACCCTGATTGGATACTCGCGACCTGTCACCCGAGGGGATGTCAGAGGAGGCGCACGGGAGTGAACACGAGCGCGAGCCGTGCTGGCTGCTCTCTGTCCAGAGTGCCGCATCTTCGCTGGTGGGATCATGTGAACGGCTTTCTATGTGGTCATCTCCCGACATGGCTCGGCAACTTGGCAGTTTCCCGACGCCTCGGTGCCGCGTTTCCTCCGGCGTGAACGACACAACCTGCCTCAGCGCAGCAGAAGTTGCCCATGACCTGTCCGGCAGGGCGCGAGCCGCGCTCGCCCGCGGAAACGACGAGGGCGCGGCAGCCCTCGCGTCCGTGGCCCACACCTATGCCTTGATCGCCGAGGCGACGCTTCCGTCGCAGCGGCGCGAGGCGGTCCCCTCCGAGCGTCGGCCGGAGCCGATCGCGGACGGGCCCACACCGGAACTCGACGCCCCGAGCACCGAGCCGACACCTGCGCCGGAAGCGGCCATCCCGACGCCGACGGCCTCCGGCGAAGCCGAACCCAACACAGCGGTCCCGCCTCTGCTGGCCAGGGCACACCAGACGGTCGTCCGCGCCGGCGGCACGATGTACACCTCCGACCTCGCCGCCGCCCTGGGCATGGGGACGCAGCAGCTCGGCACCGAGCTGACGAAGATGCTCCGTGCGGTGGGCGTGAACCGCCCCAAGAACGGGTCGGTCAGCCCCGCCCCCGGCAGGCCCTTCCGCACCGGATTCACCGCCGAGACCCTCGCCACCGGCGTCGCCACGTACCGCGTGCGAGCCGAACTGGCCCTGACCGTATGAGACGACGCCGGGCCTGCGTGACCGCCCTCGTCATGGCCACCGGACTCGGGGTCCTGGTCGGGTGCGGAAGCGGGAAGACACCGTCGGGGCACGAGAAGCGGCTCCTGAAGGCGGCAGGCGTCACTCGGTTCCGGATCATCTGTGCCAAGGACATCTGGGAGGCCACCAAGCCGTACGACGGTCTGGACAACGTCACCGTGGTGCGGCACAAGGGCAAGGTGTACACCTTCGAACTCACCGGAACGGAACTCGTCCAGTATCTCAGGGAACTTGAACGAGACGCGTACAACCCCTGGTTCAAGGGACCGAACACACCCGAGGCGACGCGCATGTACACCGCGATCAGTCCCGTGGTCGACACGATCAGCCCCACACCAGGGCCAGGGGCAGGAGTCCCCCAGGTCGCGCTCGACGACGCCGTAGCCCCTTCCCCGGGCGTCAGCTCACCTCAGTAACGGAACACCGGCCCAAGTAACGGAAGACCGGCCCAGCCTTCTCGACCAGTCCCGGCGCCGAGACAGGACGAGCAGCCTGCAGGTGACACACGGCGGCACCGGAGACCCCGGATTCGCGAACGCGCAACCGCGAGACGCCGATGCGCCCCCTACCGTGCAACAGCGGCAGCAGGGGCCTGATCCACTCACAGGATCAGGCCCCTGGCCTGATTCAGGTGGGTCTGCAGATCGCATCCGACACACGGCTGTTGCGCACGGGTACCTCCGCGCCCATCGCGGTCACACCCCGAACCGCTGGCCGAAAACACTCTTCTGTGCCCGAACATCTCGGCGGCCACCATGATTGAGCCGCATGGGAGACGCGCTTCACATGATCTACCGTGGGCGGCAAGTGGCGCTGTGGGTACGGAAGTTCTGTGGCGGATGACTGAGGTGGAGACTGTGGTGCGGACCGGGTTTGTCGACCGCGTGGAGCACATGGATGAACTGCGCTCGCTGATGGAGGACGTGGCCGCAGGGCGCGGTGGCCGGGCGATCGTGGTCGACAGCGTCTCGGGCATGGGTAAGTCGGCGCTGCTGCGGGCGTTCGAAGCAGAGGTCACTGTCTCTCGCGGGCCGGCTCCCCGTCGAGTCGTCTCCGTGCGGTGCCAGCCGTTGATCGGGTCGGGTCTGCACTATGGAGCGATCGTCGACCTGCTCCTGCAACTGGCCCGGGACCAGGAGGTCAAGCAGCCCGGCGTCTTCCGTCGGCTGCTGAACTTCACCGGTCAGGGCGTCGTTCGCTCCGCGCCCGAGGTGCTGTCCGCGATGGTGCCTGGGCTGGGCGCGCTGTTCACCCTGGGCAAGGAAGTCGCGGAAGCATCCCTCGCCTCGGGATCAATGCCGTTCGACAGCCTGTTGCCTTTCCAGCAGGGGGCGGCCACACAGATCGTGGATGCTCTGCTGGATCTCCTTCGACAGGGTCCGCCCACGGTCGTACTCGTCGACGACATCCAATACGCCGATCCCAGCAGCCTGCTGGTCCTCGACCGGCTGCTGCGACGACTGCCCGGCGAGCCGCTCGGCCTGGTGCTCAGCCACACCACGGACGGGGCATACGCCGATGGGCCGGGATCCATGGTCGAGGATCTACTGCACGACTGGGCGAAGGACGGACTACTGCGACGGCGGGTTCTGGACGGTCTACCGCAGGACGCGGTCGCCGAGTTGGTGCGTTCCCGGCACCCGGATGCCCCGCCGGCTCTGTCGGAACAGCTGAGCCGACTTACCGCCGGTCACGCAGTCTTCGTCGCCCTCTGCCTGGAGGAGTGGCGCCCGGACACAGGGCCCACCGTCGAACTGCCGCGCAGTTTGTCGCGCGTGGTCGAGGACCGGCTCCGACTGCTCACCGAACTGGATCGTGAACTGCTCATGATCGGAGCGACCCAGGGTGAGATGTTCCTGTCGCGTACGGTTGCCGCGGTCAAGGGGGTACCGCACGAAGAGGTGATGGAGCGGCTGCGGCTCGTGGCCGCTCAGCATCGGCTGATCCTGCGTACGCAACCTCCTGAGTGGGCACGCCTGGATGCGTCCGACTGTTATCGCTTCGAGCACAGCGCCTTGTGGGGCGTGGTGTACGACCAGCAGACCCCTCAGCAGACGCGGTCTCGGCACGCCCGTATCGCGGCGGCGCTCACCTCTGCGCCACTGGACGGTATGCCGCTGGAACGACGGCTGGAGATTGCCCGCCATCTGCGCGGTGGCGGAACCGAATGCCTGCTCGCGTCGGCCGAGGTGCACTACGGGCTCGCCCGGGACGCCGCGATGGAAGGGTTGTCCTTCGCCGAGGCGGAGCGGCACTGCGAAGAAGTGATCAAGGCGGTCCGGGACCTGCCGGAGCAGGAGGAGAACCGCGACCGGTGGCTCATCCAAGCCGTGGAGCTGCTGTTGTCGCTGACAGAGGTGCGCTGGCGGGGCCAGCACCAGCCGGCCGGCGGACCGGACATCGACGCCCTGGCTGCCGAGGCCGAAGCCGCGGCCAGACGCGGTGGAACACCTGAACTGGTGATCCGTACGACCCTGCTGCGCGGCAAGACCCTCCTCGCGACCCGGGGCTTGGTGCCGTCCCTGGACAAACTGCGCGCGGCCGTGGAACTGGCCGAGCAGAACGGGGATCCGGTGCCCCTCTTTGTGGCCCGGGTTGAGTACGGGCGGCAGGTGTCGAAGCGGCGGCTGGCCGACGGTCTGGCCCAGCTGCGGGAGGCGGAGCGCATGTACGCTTCCGATCCGCGCCTCGGCGGCACCGGTGATCCCGTGCTCCAGCACGCGCGCAATCTGGGAGAGATGCAGCTCGGCGTCACTCTTTTCGACAGTGGACACCTCAGCGAGGCGGTGACCCGGCTGGGCCGGTGCGTCCAGCGGCTGCGCGACGAGCCACTGAAGGCCGAGCTGCCCATAGCGCTCAACTACCTCGCGCAGGTGTACACGGGCCTCGGTGCCTACGACGATGCCGAGCAGATCCTGGGCGAAGCTCTCGCCTTCGAGGCCGACCGCGGAGGCGACAGCGGCTGGCACGCGTACAACAAGGCACTCCTCGCCCGTCTCTTCGTCGAACAGCCGGCGACACGTGACCAGGCCCTGGAACTGATCGCCGACGCGTGGGCGGAGACAGAGCGGACCTGGCTGGCCAACCTAGTCCCCATCGTCCGCAACCTGTACGCCGAGACCTTGCTTCTCGCCGCTGACGAGTCCGGGGAGTTCCTGGAGCAGGCCGGCCGTCTGGCCGTGGCCACCTGCGTCGAGACCCGGCGCAGCGGCATGATCCGCAGCGAGATCGCCGCGCACTCTCTGCGCAGCCGCATCCTGTGCAGGCAAGGCGACACCGCTGGCGCCCAGGAGCAGGCCCGCCAGGCCGTTCGCATCCTGGACGAGGTCGGGGACATGCCCGCCCTCCGTACGGAGGAGGTCCTGTACCACTCCGCTGTGGTACTGGCAGCCGCCGGCGTACGGGAGGAAACACAGGCACTCCTGGAGCGGGCCCGGCGCGAGGTCGCGCGCAAGGCGGAGTTGGTTACTGACGACTCGCTGCGCGACCGGTTCCGCATGCAGGTGCCCCTCAACCGCGCGATCCTCCGAGGCGAAGGGATCGACGAGTGACCAGCCTGGACGGCCATGGAGGGGTTCTGACAGCAGGTGGCAGACTGGAGCCGCCATGCTGACGATCACCAAGGAGTTCCACTTCTCGGCCAGCCATGTCCTCGACCGGCTGCCGAGCTGGCACCCCTGCGCCCGCATGCACGGCCACAACTACATCGTCGTGCTGGAACTGTCCGCCCGCCGCGAGGACCTCACCGAGGCAGGCTTCGTCCGCGACTACCGCGAGCTCGACGCCTTCAAGAAATGGATGGACGACACCCTCGACCACCGTCACCTCAATGAGGCGATGGGGGGGGGTATCTCTCCGTCGGCCGAGAATCTGGCCACATGGATCTTCGACCTCTGGATCGAGCGATTTCCGGAGTTGAGGGCGGTCAGGGTCTCCGAGACGCTCAAGACATGGGCCGAGTACCGACCGGAGCGATGAACAGCGGCGCTCGGCGGTGTGCTTCTCTGTCGGCCTTCCCCCTGCCCACCCTGAACGGGCCCTTCGACTTCCGTTCCGAGTGGCTTCTAGGAGAACGGGGTACGTTCAGGCGCGTATCCATGGGGGCGGAAGGAGGCACGCGGTGTCGTACGAACCCAAACTCGCCGCGGCTCTTTCCGGCGCCACGTTGCGCCAGCTGTCCCACTGGCGCCGAGCCTCCGGACCCAAGGGTGCCGTGCTCGTGCCTGAGATCTCCAGCGAGCGGCCGATCCTCTACTCGTTCCGTGACGTTGTGGCGCTCCGCATCTGCGTACAGATGCGTGAAGAGGCTTCGTTGCAGAAGATCCGCCGTGCGTTGAACACTCTCCGGGAAGACCTGGGCGAGTGGAAGCACCTCTCCTCTTACAAACTCGTCGCGGGCCCGGACACGATCTACCTGGCCGAGCCCGACTACGCCGTGGACCTGATCAAGGGCGGCAACGTGGTCGTCGCCCAGATGGTGGATGTTCTCGCTCCCTTCTACAAGGACGGCCGCAGCATTCCCGCTCTGCTCACGCCCCGTGAGCACGTCGCGGTCGATGAGTCGGTCCGAGGCGGAGAACCGGTCATCCAAGGCACCAGGATCCCTGCAGCGGATGTCGCTGCTCTCCTGAAGGACGGCGTCCCTCCAGACCAGATCGGCGAGTTCTACCCAGGCGTGACGGCTGAAGCCGCCCGTGACGCGGCCGACTTCAGCGAGTACGTCGACAGCTACGGCAGCAGCGAGCCCCGGCAGGTCGTCGCTTGAAACTGCTGCTCGACGAGAACGTGCCCCGCCCCATGGCCGAGATCGTCCGGATCCTGCTGAAGGCTCATGACGTCATCCATGTCCACGAGCTCAAGGACTGGACGGGCACGAAGGACATCAAGCTGTACGCCAGGGCCAAAGCCGAGGGCTTCAACGTCGTCATCACCAACGACACCAAGCAGCTCAGCCGGCCGCTCGAAGTGGCAGCCATCGCAACGTCGGGCCTGCATCGCATCGAGTACCGCCAGAACAACAAACATGGTGGCCTGGTGGGCCTGGGCACGGCGATTGCCACCGTGTGCGCGGCTCTTCCCATGCTCTGTCCAAACTCGAAGCAAGGGGTACACCGGCATGCGCTGGGGCGAAATCGTCGGCTTGGAGACGGAGTTCGCCCGCCCAGGCTCCGTCCGTGTCGAGTGGCAGCTGTACGAACTCGACACCGGCGAGCTCGTGCGCTGTCCGCCCAAGGACGACAGCTACCGCAAGATCGACGCAACGGACTGGCTGTCGGGCCTGGTCGCCAACCACGTCGCCCGCACCAAGCCGAAACCTTGCCCGTGTCACGGCAAGACCTACGTCTTCCGCGGCCAGGGCGCGAAACTCGTCGATGTCGCACGCCGTGCCGAAGTCTCAATGGGCACGGTGTCCAACGTCCTCAACCACCCCGACCGTGTCACCGAAGCCAAGCGAGTAAGGGTGGAACAGGCCATCGCGGACCTGGGGTTCGTGCGGGGCGGCGCGGTGCCGCAGCACGTAGCCCACTGGCGCCGAAACGGCTTCGCGACGTGGCTGTTCACGCCGGCGGTGTCCGGCTGGTACCCGAAGAAGGCACTACAGGAAGCCCGCCCCGTACCCCTGCTCGGCGAGCCGTGGCCCGGCGTCCCGACCCGAGGACGCGGCGCCAGCGACCGGGCCGACGCCTGCTGGCTGCCGATAGCCAAGGGCCTCACACCTCACGGCCTGCGCCACACCCACCGGACCATGATGGAAGACCTCGGCACGGAGAAGGTCCTCATGGACGAGCGCATGGGCCACATCGACGGCTCGGTGTCGGCGCGCTACGCCCATGTCACCGTTGGCATGCGCAAGCGCCTCGTGCTCGGACTGACCGAGCAATGGGAGACGGCGCTCGACGCCCGGCTGGCCCTGTGCCCGGCGTCGCCGGTGCGCGTGCTCAACGAGCTTCTGCAATCGCGCAGGCTCGCTCTCCATGGCGTTGCCTAGACGCGGTTGGGCCCCGCTGCCGGACGGGGTGAGTCCGGCAGCGGAGGTCCGCGCCGCGCCCCTGCCCTACTTCCGGGTGCTGACGCCTCGTTCCAAGGATCCGGCGGCGATGAGGGCGATGCCTGCTCCCTCGTGGCCGGTCAGAGAGAGGACCACACCGGTGGTGCAGAAGGCTGCGGACAGCCCGACCGTGGCCCAGGCGAGGGCGCTCCGTGAGCGCGGGTGTTCCGCGGGGGTCTCGTCCGGCATGTGCGCCTCGGTCGGCGGTGTTCCGTGCGGCTGCTGGTCATCCGAGTGGCCGTCTGTGGTGGACATGGAAAACCTTCGTTTCTTGTGCGTGCGACAGCACGCGGTGAATGGGTGAAGGGACCTTGGACCGGCGGGGAGTTAGCCGCGCAAGTCCGCTGGCTGTGTCCGGTGGCGCCCCCGGACACAGAGGAGGGTGCACCGTGCGGGGAGCCGATTCGAGTTCTCGCGAATTTGCCGACAGCCTCGGTGGTGCCCTCTAAGGATCTGCCGCTCGCCGTCCCTATTTGCGCCACCTGACCTGCGACTTTTCGGGTACCGGCTTTTGAATCCGTCGCGCGATGCCGCTACGAACTCGGATTTCCGCGACCGCTTGAATCAGCCCTACCGCGCTACTACGGCCCTCGACCGTGCAACCCACGCTCTCGTGCCTCGCGCGCCATACAGGCCCGGAGACAAGCCACGCAACCAGCACGACCAGCCAGTTCGGCTTCGTCGGCCATCGCCAAGACCAAGGTCAGCCAGCCGCCGAGGGCCCTTCCCGGTCCGGGCTTGGCCAAGATCGCGTCCTGATGGACGAGATCAGCATCGACGCCAAAGGCTGCGCTGCAGTGGGAGACGGCCATCGACGTCTGCCTGGCGATGAGCCCGACTCCACCAGTGCGCGTACTCGGCGAACTCCTGTGCGCACGCAGGAGTCACGCGTGCCTGTAGAGCGCCGTTGCCTCGTGAAACAGCGTCGACCCAGGGTGGTCTGCTCGCTCCGGCAGTTAGAGCGAATGCCCAGTGACGGGGTCAACAGACCTGGCTCAATAGGCACATGGAGATGGGCGAGCACTGGGCCTACCGCGCGAGGCCGAAGGATCTGGGGAGCGCGGTCCGCCAGGTGGAGGTCGTTCGAGTGGGCGGCCCTGGCAGGTCCGGCTGGATCCACGTGCGGTTTCTCGAAGGCGATGCCGCCGGCTTGCAGGAGTGGGTCAGTTCCGGCTCTCTCGTAGCACCGTGGGCGGATGCCGATACGTTCCGCGCGGACGACGCGGCGGAGTTGGCCCTGGTCGAGGCATCCCGCCATGTTCGGGGCAGCACGGAGTTCGAGGCCGCGCGCATGATCCTCGGTTTCGTCCGCCCGAAGAACAGGCTGCGCCTGCGCCGAACGGTGGCGGACGCAGGCGTTCTGGAGCTCAGCCGCCTCGACGAGACGGCATTGCTCATCGGCATGGACGCCTCTGAACTCCGCGGCGACACCATGGTGTTTGAGAACCGCCACGGCATGTGCCTGGCCGGGTGGCCGGTCACCGAGCGCATCGCCCGCCACGTGGCCGGCCGTCTCGCCGACGAGATCCTTCCGGAGGTGGACCGCAAGCAGCGGGACATCGAGCAGGAGCGTGCCCAGCCCTCCTGGTACTCCTACAGTCGGCGGGACGAGCGCAAGTTGGACGCGGAGGCGGCCGTTCTGCGAACCGTCCGGGCGTGGTGCGGCCAGGACAAGGCCGACCGCTACGATGAGTTGGTTGCCCTACGCGCCGAGGTCATCCGGCTCGGAGAGCTGGTCGAGAAGGCGGTCAAGGCTCTACGCGATCGCGGCCACGGCGTCATCGCCTCCACCATTGAGCGCGACCTTGGCGTCCATATCTCCAGCCTTGATCCTGATGTGCGTCGATGACGCCGCGCCACGGGTCTGTCTCCGGCTTGGGAGGCGCTGGCTGCGCCGGAGGCTTCTCCTTCTCCGGCCGGTCCGGGTGCCAGCCGTCGAGGAACGGTCGCAGCTGCTTCTTCGTCGGCTCCACGTTGAAGTCACGGGCGGCGAGGCCCTTGCCGTTCGTCGTGGGGTCGAGCTGATCGGCCTCCGTGTTCCCCCAAGCCGACCACTCACGCAGCCTCTCGACTTCGAGGACGTCTTCCGACGCGGCGGCGACTTCATCCAGCGCAGCACAGAACGCCCGGATCTCATCCGCGGCCCGCCACTGATCAAGGGCCGTGCTGAAGTGCTCGGCCCGTACCGCGTGAACTGCCTTGACCGAAGCCGAACTTACTGCGGCCTCCCACTCATGTCGCTCGCGTTCCTCCCGCTCCGTCTCCAGGCGCCTGCGCTCAGCCTCCTGCTGCTCCCGCTCCTCTCGCAGGCGCTGCTGCTCGGCCTCACGTTCCAGCCGAGCCCGCTCCTGCTCCTCCGCGCGAGCCTTCAACGCCCGGAAGACCGAACCGATCTGCTCCTCCAACGGCTTCTTGACCGTGTCGGCCCATTCCTTCTTCCAGCCGTAGCTGTAGCCCGACTGCTGGTCGACCAGCAGTTCCAGTTCGCCGGACGGCTCGAACTTCTGGGCCGGCGTGACACGTTGCCAGTCGTACGTACGGCGGCCCGGCTGCTTGGGGACGTACCGGACCGGCTTCTGCCGTTCGCGGAAGCCGACCTCGTACGTCCTGCCGTGGACGGTGAGCAGCGGCCTCGGCTGCCTGCGCTTCTTGGACACCGCGATCTCGCCGTGGCGGGCGAGAGCTTGTTCAGCCAGGAGCCGGAGCAGTGAGAGCACCCGGGGGAGGACCTCCTCCGAGATCTCGAAGGCGCTGTGGTCCGCACTGACCGTGGCGATCACGTCCTCGACGTCGGTGATCACACGGCTGCGCGCCAGCCGGATCCGGTTCCACTCGGTCTCGTCCTCGCCGGTCACTCTGAGCAGACCGAGGAAGAAGTCCCCCTTCGCCCGCCCGCTGTACTTCAGGCTGTATCCCTCGGGGGCGCACTGCCGGGCTGCGTCGAATGCCCTGCGGTAGCGGGCCCGTTCCCCGTCGCTAGGGTTCGGGATCCGGAGGAAACGCCCAGCCTGCTGCACTTCCGCGATCAAAGCGGCGCCGATTTCCGCCGGCGTCGACCGTGGGGGCGTCACTGCGCGCTGCGGCGCCTGCTTCGTCTTGGGCGATGCCGTGGCTTGCTCCTGCGTTGGAGGGGCCGGTCGTACCTCTGGCTCAGAAACTCTTGGATGCCGCCCACGCGGAGCTGGTTCAGGCCGGTCCGGATGATGGCCGTGCTCCAGGTAGAAACGTCCCGCGTCAGTGATCTCCGCCTGCCACTTCCCACTCTGCTTGGGCATGGTGATCAGGCGCCGCTCCTTGAGCGCGCGGGCGGTAAGAGCGAGCTCGGGGCTGTCCGACGTGACGGGATCGCTTCCACCCTCGATGCGGGCGAGGAGCGCGAGCTGCCGGTCGTTTAACGGAGACCAAGGGTGCATGGCGATCGTCGTACCGTCTGTGGGCTCCTCGGCACAAGCCGTGGGGATGACGCTCCCGGGGCACATGCGGCGCACGGCACGCCCGAAGGCGGAATGCCACTCGCTGGGAGCCACCGGGGAGCTACTCCCCGAAGTCGGCTCCCAAATGGCTCCCAAAATGGGCCTGCAACGCAAATCAGGCACGGTGCTGATCTCTCAGCACCGTGCCTGACCTGGTGTCTAGCTGTCGGGGTGGCGGGATTTGAACCCACGACCTCTTCGTCCCGAACGAAGCGCGCTGCCAAGCTGCGCTACACCCCGATGTCGCCACTCATCTTGCCGGTGTTACTGCTCATCGCGGCGACGTCGTTTACTTTAGCCCACCGCTGGCTAGAGACGAAATCCGGTTTTGGCGCGGTGGTGGATCGGGTTGGGGCGGGCGTGGTCGAGGGCCACGAGGAGGACGGAGAGGGCGTAGAAGGCGAGGCCGAGGAGGAGGGCGTTGCCGAGGACGCTCTTGTAGCCGTGGTGTTCGACGTCCAGGAAGGAGTAGAGGTAGCGGCCCGGTGTGCCGGGGAGGATCAGTTCGCCTCGGCCCAGTGACACCGCCAGGTACGTCAGCGGGTACAGCAGCCACGTCGCGGCCATCCGCAGGTGCAGTCGGCCGGGGGCGGTCAGGAACAGCCAGTCGATCACCGCCGCGATCGGTGTCACCGTGTGCAGGACCTGGTTCGTCACCGCCTGCCAGCCCGAGAGGGACCCGCCCGTCATCGCGAACGGACTCGACGCGTGCGCCAGGATCAGGTGGTACACCAGGCCGGTGATCGTGATGTAGAGCAGTGCCGCGCCCGTGACCAGGGGGGAGAGGGGGCGGCGGGCCGTCCATGCCCGGCGAGCCGTGGCGATCATGACCAGGGCCAGCAGGATGTTGCTCTGGATCGTGAAGTAGGTCAGCACCCGGATCGGGCTGCCGAGGAACAGGTCGACGGTCACCGCCGCTGTCGCCGCCAGCGCGACCAGCAGTCGGTACGCCGCCGTCAGCGGGCGGCGGTACGGGGCCACCACCGCGGTGGCGGGAACGGGTGAGGCGAGCAGCGCGGGCATGCCGGGTACCGCGGGGAGGTCCGGGATGTCCCTGGGTATCGGGGCGGTCATGCCCTCACGCTAGGCAGCGGGGACGAATGGGGCGATACGGGTGGGCTGGATGAGGTACGCCGGCCGACCCCGACCCCGTACTCCCTACTCCCGCCCCACCAACGTCAGCAACGTCGCCTCCGGCGGACAAGCGAACCGCACCGGCGTGTACCGGTTCGTGCCGCACCCCGCGGACACGTGCAGGTACGACGTCCGGCCCTCCGCCGTGTGCGTGGACAGACCCTTCACCCGGTCCGTGTCCAGGTCGCAGTTCGTCACCAGGGCGCCGTAGAAGGGGATGCAGAGCTGGCCGCCGTGGGTGTGGCCGCCGAGGATCAGGGGGTAGCCGTCCGCCGCGAACGCGTCCAGCACCCGTAGATACGGCGCGTGCACCACGCCCATCGAGAAGTCGGCGTCGTCCGACGGGCCGCCGGCCACGCGCGCGTACCGGTCGCGTTTGATGTGCGGGTCGTCGACGCCGGTCAGTTCCACCGACGCGCCGTCGAGCTTCAACGTGCCCCGCGTGTTCGTCAGGTTGAGCCAGCCCGCCGCGTCGAAGCCGTCCCGCAGGTCCTCCCACGGGTTGTGGACGGCTCCTACGACGGGCGGGTTGCCGTTCAGACCGTGGCGGCCCGCGGTCTTTTCGAACAGGTACCGGGCGGGGTTGCGGGGCGTGGGGCCGTAGTAGTCGTTGGAGCCGAAGACATACGCGCCCGGGAACTCCATCAGCGGGCCGAGCGCGTCCAGGACCTCCGGGATGCCCTCCGGGTCGGAGAGGTTGTCGCCGGTGTTGAGCACGAAGTCGGGGCGCAGGCCCGCCAGCGAGCGCAGCCAGCGCTGCTTCTTGCGCTGGCCGCCGACCATGTGGATGTCGGAGACCTGGAGGACTCTGAGCGGGCGCATCCCGGCGGGCAGCACCGGGACCGTCACCCGGCGCAGGCGGAAGGAGCGGACCTCGAAGGCCGCCGCGTAGACCACACCGGCGGCGCCCGCCGCCGCAATTCCCAGGGGTACTCCGTATCGCGCGCGCATGCCTCCATCGTGTCAGACCCCACTGACACGCCTGACACGCCTGACGCCCCGTCGGCCGGTGCCCGGTAAATCGGCGGGCGGAGCCGGTTGCGCACCTGCGAGAATCAAACCCATGACCACCACGCTCAAGTCGAAGCTGCAGGAAGACCTCAACACCGCGATCAAGGCGCACGACAAGCTGCGCTCCTCGACCCTCCGGCTGACGCTCACCGCGATCACCAAGGAGGAGGTCGCGGGCAAGGAGAAGCGTGAGCTCTCCGACGACGAGGTCCTCAAGGTGATCACCAAGGAGGCGAAGAAGCGCCGCGAGGCCGCGGACGCCTTCGCGCAGGGTGGTCGCCCCGAGCAGGCCGCGCAGGAGAAGGCGGAGGGCGAGATCCTCGCCGAGTACCTGCCCAAGCAGCTCGGTGACGAGGAGCTGACCGCGATCGTCTCCCAGGCCGTCGAGGAGGCGAAGGCGGCCGGTGCCGAGGGGCCGCGTGCCATGGGTGCCGTCATGAAGATCGTGAACCCGAAGGTGGCCGGCCTGGCCGAGGGCGGTCGCGTCGCCGCCGTGGTGAAGAAGCTCCTCGCCGGCTGAACCGGCCGTCCGGAGAAACCCATTTCTCTACGACGACACGAGGACACGACGACGGGGGCGCCCCTTGTGGAAGGGGGCGCCCCCGTCGTCGTAGCCGAAAGAGCGGAAAGGCGGCTGGCCGCGGGGGAGTTAGCCCCTGGTGCCGCCGTTCCCGTTGCCGTTGTTGCCGCCGTTCGTCGTGCCCTGGATGAAGCCGTCCGGGAAGGAGAACGTCGGGGTGGGGGTGGTGCCGCCGTCGGTCGTGCCGGTGGTGGTGCCGGTGGTGGTCGTGCCGCCGTTGTCACCGTTCTTGCCGCCGTCGTTGCCC
The DNA here is from genome assembly GCF_040655155.1 of Streptomyces sp. NPDC050508. Lineage (NCBI taxonomy): Bacteria > Bacillati > Actinomycetota > Actinomycetes > Kitasatosporales > Streptomycetaceae > Streptomyces > Streptomyces sp. NPDC050508. The sequence continues at coordinate 115,775 of NZ_JBFAJJ010000002.1, read as the reverse complement.
TTGCCCTTGTCCTTAGTGGGGTCGGGGATGTTGACGAGCTGGAACGACTCGGCCTGCTTGCCCTCCAGGGCGCCGGACATGGCGTCCTTCCAGATCGGGCCCGGGGTGTCGGCGCCGTAGACCTCGGAGTGGTAGACGCCGCCGATGGTGATGTTGGTCATCTCGACGTTCTGCTTGGCGCTGCCGACCCAGACCGCGCCGGCGAGGTTCGGGGTGTAGCCGACGAACCAGGCGTTCTTGCGGGAGTCAGTCGTACCCGTCTTGCCGGCGCTCTCGCGGTCGGTGAGGCCGGCCTCCTGGCCGGTGCCGGAGTCGACCACGCCGCGCAGCACGGTGTTGACGGTGTCGGCGGTCTTCTTGCTCATCGCCCGCGAGCAGGTCGACTTGGGGACGGCGAGCGACTTCTGTTCGTTGCCCACCTTCTGGGTGATGGACTCGATGGCGATCGGGGTGCAGTAGGTGCCCTCGTTGGCGAAGGCCGCGTACGCGGTGGCCATCGTCAGCGGCGAGAGGCCCTTGGAACCGAGCGCGATGGCCGGGACCTCGGGGATCTTGTCGCCGTTGCCCTGCACGACCCCGAGCTTGTTGGTCATGCTCACCACGGGGCACAGACCGATGTCGGAGATCATCTGCACGAAGTAGGTGTTGACCGACTTGGCCATCGCCTCCTTCAGCGCGTACGGACCCTTCTCCGACTCGCTCTCGTTCTCCACGGTCGCGCCGTCCGTGTTGACCCAGTTCTTGCCGCTGCAGGTCGAGACGGGGCTCGGGTAGTCCATCGAGTACGGCGCCGGGTACTGCTGGGTGGCCGGCAGGCCCTGCTCCAGCGCCGCCGCCGCCACGAACGGCTTGAACGTCGAACCGGTCGGGAAGCCGAAGTTGGAGCCGCCCATGTCGGCGTTGACCGAGTAGTTGTACTCGGTCTCGTTCTTGCCGTAGCCGTACGGCTTCGACTGGCCCATCCCGAGGATCTTGCCGGTCCCGGGCTCGACGAGGGTGGCCGCCGCGGCGACCGAGTCCGACTTGTAGATGTGGTCCTTGAGCGAGGCCTGCACCGAGTCCTGCGCCTGCGGGTCCAGCGTCGTACGGATCGTCAGGCCGCCCTGGTTCCAGATCTGCGCGCGGGCTTCCTTGGTCTTGCCGAAGACCGGGTCGCTCAGGAACACCTTCTCGACGTACTTGCAGAAGAAGCTGGCGCCCTTGACCGCGGTGATGCAGCCGTTCTTCGGCTGGCTGACGTTCAGGCCGAGGTCGGTCTTCTCGGCCGCCAGGGCCTCCGCCTTGGAGATGTCGCCGACCTCGGCCATGCGGGCCAGCACGGTGTTGCGGCGCTTCTTGGCCTCGGCCTCGTCGTTGATCGGGTCGTAGCGCGTGGGCGACTGGACGATACCCGCGAGGAGCGCCGACTGCTGGAGGTTCAGGTCCTTGGCGTGCTTGGAGAAGTAGCGCTCGGACGCGGCCTCGACGCCGTAGGCCTGCTCACCGAAGAAGGTGATGTTGAGGTAGTTCTCAAGGATCTTCTTCTTGCCGAGCTTCTCTTCGATCTGGATCGCGTACTTCAGCTCCTTGACCTTGCGGCCGAGCGTCTGCTGGGTGGCCTGCGCGACCTTCGTCGGGTCGTCACCGGCCTCCTCGACGAAGTAGTTCTTCACCAGCTGCTGGGTGAGCGTGGAGGCTCCCTGGGAGACTCCGCCGCTCTGCGCGTTCTTGTTGAGGGCGCGCAGGACGCCCTTCAGGTCGATCGCGCCGTGCTGGTAGAAGCGCGAGTCCTCGATCGCGACGATCGCCTTCTGCATGTACGGCGAGATGTCCTTGAGCTCCACCACCGTGCGGTCACGGGAGTAGACCGAGGCGATCTGGTTGCCCTTGCTGTCCAGGATCGTGGTGCGCTGGCTCAGCTGAGGGCTCTTCAGACTGTCCGGGATGTCGTCGAATCCCTGGACCGACCCCTTGGCCGCGAGCCCCAGCGCGCCGGCCGCGGGCATCGCGATTCCGGCCATGACGGCACCGGCGAGCACACTGACACCGAGGAACTTGGCGGCCTGCTGCATAGGGGACAGACCACCACCCGAGCGCTTTTTTGGCATGGGGGCAGCCTACGTTCTCATTCGCCGGACACGTGTATAGGCCTTGGCCTAAGCTGCTCTCAACTGTCACAGCAGAGCGGTCACGTATCAATACGTCCGGCGACCCCGAATCGTTCCGGTCGTTCCCTGTTTTTTTGTCGGGGGCGTGTCCGAATCCGCCTCCTGTGTCACCTGGTGCCCGTTGTGGCGCATGTCAACTGTCCTGGTTCGCCCGGGAAAGTCACGCATGTCGTCACCTCACTCCCCCGGGTGATCTGCCGCTTACGCATAGTCCGTTCGGGCCATTCAAGATTGGGCCCGAAGGGGGTGTTGCGCTGTGCCCACCTTCCGTAACGTCCTCAACTGGCGGCGGTGAATATGCCGCTGCCGCCGTGGGGGAGCCTCGATTCGGGAGAGGACGGCGCCGGTATGGGCTGGGTTACCGACTGGAGTGCGCAGGCGGCCTGCCGCACTACCGATCCGGATGAACTGTTCGTTCAAGGAGCAGCGCAGAACAGGGCGAAGGCAGTGTGCACCGGATGTCCGGTACGCACGGAGTGCCTCGCCGATGCGCTCGACAACCGCGTCGAATTCGGCGTGTGGGGAGGAATGACGGAGCGGGAGCGCCGCGCACTGCTGCGCAGGCGGCCCACTGTCACTTCATGGCGCCGGCTACTGGAGACCGCGCGCATCGAGTACGAACGAGGGGTCGGCATCATCCCCCTCGACGACGACGAGATCTACGAGAACTACGCGGCGGTGGGCTGAGGCCCACCGGTCCCTTCGGGGCCGACCCCGGGCGATCCCCGGGGGTACGCGCCCGGAGGTCCGCGTCAGACCTTCGTCTCGGGCAGCTCCGGCCGACCGGCCGCGAGTCGGTTCCCGATGTCCCGCAGCCCTGCGAGATCGTGCACATCGCCGGGCAGCGCGGCCACTTCGGCGACGGCCACCTCGGGGTGGCGCGCGGTGAAGCGGTCACGTGTGCGCTGCTCGCGGGAGAGCAGCCGCATCCGGTCGGCGTGCAGTCTCAGCAGCCCTGCGGTGAGTTGGTCGACGGATAGCTCGTCGGCGGGTCGCTCGTCGTCCGTGGCGGCGGGGGAGCCTTCGTCACGAGCTGCTGCCTGGGAACCGGGGGATTCTGAACTGCCGTACGTGTCGGGAGAGTTACGAAGTCCAGCTTTCCCGCCCACCTGATCGACAATGCGGGGCTCCTCAAGATTTTCCGCGGCGGCGAGCGCCCGCTCGGCCGACAACCGGGCGGCTCCGCTGCCGTGGACCCGGTTGAGCACCAGACCGGCCAGCGGCATGTCCTCGGCCGCCAGCCGCTCCACGAAGTACGCGGCCTCACGCAGCGCGTCCCGCTCCGGGGCCGCGACCACCAGGAACGCCGTCCCGGGTGCCTGGAGCAGCTTGTACGTCGCGTCCGCGCGCGTGCGGAAGCCGCCGAAGGTGGTGTCCATCGCGGCCACGAACGTCTGGACGTCCTTGAGGAGTTGACCGCCGAGCAGCTTGCCCAGGGTGCCGGTCATCATCGACATGCCGACGTTCAGGAACTTCATCCCGGCCCGTCCGCCCAGCTTCGCCGGGGCGGTCAGCAGCCGGATCAGCCGGCCGTCCAGGAACGAGCCGAGACGTTTCGGCGCGTCCAGGAAGTCGAGCGCCGAGCGGGACGGCGGCGTGTCGACGACGATCAGGTCCCAGTCGTGCTGGGCGCGCAGCTGGCCCAGCTTCTCCATCGCCATGTACTCCTGCGTGCCCGCGAAGCCCGCCGAGAGCGACTGGTAGAAGGGGTTGTTCAGGATCGCCGCCGCCCGCTCGCGGTCCGCGTGCGCCTCGACGATCTCGTCGAAGGTGCGCTTCATGTCGAGCATCATGGCGTGCAGTTCGCCGTCCCCGTCGACGCCCTTCACGCGTCGCGGGGTGTTGTCCAGCGAGTCGATGCCCATGGACTGGGCGAGCCGCCGAGCCGGGTCGATGGTGAGGACGACGACCCTGCGGCCCCGCTCGGCGGCCCGCAGTCCGAGCGCCGCCGCGGTGGTCGTCTTGCCGACCCCGCCCGAGCCGCAGCACACCACGATCCGGGTCTCCGGGTCGTCGAGCAGCGGGTCCACGTCGAGCACGCGCGCGTGGGAGATGTGGTGGGGGCGGGCGGTGTCCTCCGGGCGGGCCGGGTCCGGACTCATGACATCCCCTGCTTCCGCAGCTCGGTGGCGAGTTCGTACAGGCCCGCCAGGTCCATGCTCTCGGCGAGCAACGGCAGTTCGTGCAGCGGCAGGTCCAGGGCGCCGAGCACGGCCCGCTGGTCGTGCTCCAGGGCGTACCGCTCGGCGTACTCCTCGGCCTGCGCGAGGAGCGGATCCACCAGCTTCTCGGCGTTGCCGCCGCGCCGCGCCCCGCCGAGCCCGGCGGCGGACAGCGACTGTGCGACGGCGGTGCGGGGTACGGCCCGTACGAGATCGAGGTCGGTCGCGTCCAGTACCTCGGGCCGCACCATGTTCACGATGATCCGGCCCACCGGCAGCCGTGCCGCCCGCAGTTCGGCGATGCCGTCCGCGGTCTCCTGGACGGGCATCTCCTCAAGGAGCGTCACCAGGTGCACGGCCGTCTCCGGCGACTTCAGCACCCGCATCACCGCCTGCGCCTGATTGTGTATCGGCCCGATCTTGGCGAGCCCGGCGACCTCGTCGTTGACGTTGAGGAAACGGGTGATGCGGCCGGTGGGCGGCGCGTCCATCACGACGTAGTCGTAGGCGAACCGTCCGCTCTTCTCCTTGCGGCGTACGGCCTCGCAGGCCTTGCCGGTCAGGAGGACGTCCCGGAGGCCGGGCGCGACCGTCGTCGCGAAGTCGATCGCGCCGAGTTTCTTCAGGGCGCGGCCCGCGCTGCCGAGTTTGTAGAACATCTGGAGGTAGTCCAGAAGGGCCAGTTCGGGGTCGATGGCCAGGGCGTACACCTCCCCGCCCCCGGGAGCGACGGCGATCTTCCGCTCCTCATAGGGCAGCGTCTCCGTCTCGAAGAGCTGCGCGATGCCCTGGCGACCCTCGACCTCGACGAGAAGCGTCCGCTTCCCCTCGGTGGCCAGGGCCAGCGCGAGGGCCGCGGCCACCGTGGTCTTGCCGGTACCGCCCTTGCCACTGACGACCTGGAGCCTGCTCACGCCTTCGAGCCTAACCAGTCCGCGCCCGAACCAAGCCAGAGGCTGTGGACAACGCGACCACGGACGGTCGGTTCGCAGCGGCTAAAGTCGGCCGCATGACCAAGTGGGAATACTCGACTGTGCCGCTGCTCGTCCATGCCACGAAGCAGATTCTGGACACCTGGGGCGAGGACGGCTGGGAGCTCGTCCAGGTCGTGCCCGGGCCGAACAACCCCGAGCAACTGGTGGCCTACCTCAAGCGGGAGAAGGCATGAGCGCCGTCGACGCCCGGCTGGCCGAGCTCGGTCTGACCCTGCCGGCGGTCGTCCCGCCGCTCGCCGCGTACCAGCCCGCCGTGCAGTCCGGGGTGTACGTGTACACCTCCGGTCAGCTGCCCATGGTGGACGGCAAGCTTCCGGTCACCGGCAAGGTGGGTGGTGAGGTCACTGCGGAGGAGGCCAAGGAACTGGCCCGCACCTGCGCGCTGAACGCCCTCGCGGCCGTCAAGTCCGTCATCGGTGACCTGGACCGCATCGCACGCGTGGTGAAGGTCGTCGGCTTCGTCGCCTCGGCCTCCGACTTCACCGGCCAGCCCGGTGTCATCAACGGCGCCAGCGAACTGCTCGGCGAGGTCCTCGGCGACAAGGGCGTGCACGCGCGCAGCGCGGTCGGCGTGGCGGTGCTGCCGCTGGACTCCCCGGTCGAGGTCGAGATCCAGGTGGAGCTGACCCAGGCGTAATCGCTGTCCCGGAGTGCGCGACCGGCCGTAATCGCCGTCCTGGGGTGCGTGTTGTTGCCTCTCGAACATCCGCGCACTACGGGATAGCCTCCGCCCATGGCGAACGGTCAGTGGTACCCGGCGGAGTGGCCCGAGCGGATCCGGGCGCTCGCGGAGGGCGCGCTCACGCCGATCGTGCCCAGGCGGGCGGCCACCGTGATGCTCCTGAAGGACACCGGCACCGGTCCCGCCGTCCACATGCTGCGCAGACGCGCCTCCATGGCCTTCGCCGGGGGCGCGTACGCGTATCCGGGCGGCGGTGTCGACCCGCGCGACGACGACCTCCACGTCCGCTGGGCGGGCCCCACGCGCGCGTGGTGGGCGAACCGGCTGGGCGTGGACGAGACGGCGGCCCAGGCGATCGTGTGCGCGGCGGTCCGGGAGACGTACGAGGAGGCGGGCGTCCTGCTCGCCGGACCGACCCCCGACTCGGTGGTCGGCGACACCACGGGCGCCGAGTGGGAGGCGGACCGCGCCGCCCTGGTCGCCCGTGACCTGTCCTTCGCCGAGTTCCTCGACCGCCGGGGCCTGGTCCTGCGCTCCGACCTGCTGGGCGCATGGGCCCGTTGGATCACCCCGGAGTTTGAGACCCGCCGCTATGACACCTGGTTCTTCGTGGCCGTTCTCCCGGAGGGCCAGCGCACCCGCAACGCCTCCACGGAGGCCGACCACACGGTGTGGATCGCCCCCGGCGAGGCGGCGACCGCGTACGACAAGGGCGAGCTGACGATGATGCCGCCGACCATCGCGACCCTGCGTCAGCTGGTGCCGTGCGGCACCGCGGCCGAGGCGCTGTCGTCGGCCCCGGAGCGCGATCTGACACCCGTCCTTGCCAGGGCCCGCCTGGAGGAGGGCGAGATCGTCCTGTCCTGGCCGGGCCACGAGGAGTTCACGAAGCACATCCCGACCGACCTCTCGACCGGTGGAGCCTCCGCATGACCGACGCAGCCGCCCTCCCCGGCCAGCCACGTGGCGGGGTACTCACCGGTCCCGCCACCGTGCGCGCCGTCAACGTTCTCGCGCCCAACGCGTCCGCGATGACCCTGGACGGGACGAACACCTGGATCGTCGCGGAGCCCGACTCCGAGTTGGCCGTGGTCATCGACCCGGGGCCGTTGGACGAGGGGCATCTGCGCAACGTCGTCGACACGGCCGAGAAGGCGGGCAAGCGGATCGCCCTGACCCTGCTGACGCACGGGCACCCCGACCACGCCGAAGGCGCCGCCCGCTTCGCCGAGCTGACGGACACCAAGGTCCGCGCGCTGGACCCGGCGCTGCGTCTCGGGGACGAGGGTCTCGCCGCCGGGAACGTGATCCGTGTCGGCGGCCTGGAGTTGGTCGTCGTGTCGACGCCCGGGCACACCGGAGACTCCCTGTGCTTCCATCTCCCGGCCGATCAGGCCGTCCTGACGGGAGACACCGTCCTGGGGCGCGGTACGACCGTCGTGGCGCATCCTGACGGCCGCCTGGGCGACTACCTGGACTCGCTGCGGCGGCTGCGGTCCCTCACGGTCGACGACGGCGTCCACACCGTCCTGCCGGGCCACGGGCCCGTCCTGGAGGACGCCCAGGGTGCGGTCGAGTTCTATCTCGCCCACCGCGCCCACCGGCTCGCCCAGATCGAGACGGCCGTCGAGAACGGCCACCGGAGCCCGGCCGAGGTCGTCGCCCACGTGTACGCGGACGTCGACCGCTCACTGTGGCCGGCGGCGGAACTGTCCGTGCGGGCCCAGTTGGACTACCTGAAGGAACACGGCCTGATCTAGGCGATGTCGTCAGGGCGCGGGGCCTTCACGCCGTGCACGCGCGCGTACTCCTCGGCCAGCCACGGGCCCAGATCGTCGACGTACGACCGCAGGACGCCCGCGTCGCCCGTCGGCTCGTGTCCCAGGACGGCCGCCGCGCGCATCTCCTCGGCCCGCTCGGGGTAGTACGCGCCGAACGCCCCGGCCATCTCCCCGAGGTCGCTGGTCCAACCGTTCCAGCGGGGCATCACCAGCGTGAAGCCGGTGCGGACCAGGTGCCGGGACATGAAGCGCACCAGGGGGCGCCGGGCCTCGTCCGTGTCCTGGACCGTGGCGATGCGCTCGCGCCAGCGGGGGAGCAGCAGCGCCAGGTCACCGTTCGTCTCCCGGGCGAGCAGGGAGTCGGGGCGGTAGCGGGGCAGGTACTCGGCGAGGTCCTCCCCGAGCAGCGGTGTGCACAGGCACGCGAGGAACCACCCCAGGTCGTACGTCTCCGGCTCGCTCAGCAGCCGTGTCCGGCCGTACAGCAGTGTGCCGACCCCGTCGATCTCCGGGAACTCCTTGTCGAGCGCCTCGCCGAGGCTCCGTGCCGCGGAGCGGTCCTCCTCGGTCGGCTCCTGCCGGGTCACCACGAGCAGGTCCAGATCGCTGCGCCCCACGCGCGCGGTGCCGCGCGGGATCGACCCGTAGAGGTACGTGCTGTCGAGGCGTCCCCCGTAGAGGTCGATCAGCCGGTCCCGCGCGGCGGTGACGACCGGCCGGAAGGCGTGCGGGATCCGTCCCAGGGCGCCCTCGCGCTCGATGCATCCCTGGGCGTCGAGTCCTCTGTGGTGGACCGTTTCGGGCATGGGGTCACTGTGCCGGGAGACGGGTCCCCGGGGAGCGCTTTTGCGATCGCCCAACGGGGTCATCTCCAGCGGAACATCCGTAACCCGTGGCTGTAGTCGCCGGCCTCACAGCCCACCGCGACCAGGTCGCCGGACGCGGCGACGAGCGGGTCGAAGGCGGTGCCGCGCAGCCTGCGGCCGGTCACCACCCGGCCGTCGGCGGAGTCGAGCACGCTGAGGCGACCGCCGTACTCGTGCACGACCAGCAGCCGGCCGCGGTGGGCGAAGACGGCGTCCTGGTAGGTCTCCTTGCCGTGCCACTCCCACAGGAGCTCGCCCGAGGAGAGGGAGTACGCCCCGAGCCGGTTGCCCCGGTCGAGCTCTGCCCTGTCCCGGGGGACCAGGCCCACCACCAGGACGTCACCGGTCACGGCGACCCGCTCGCCGAACCGCTCGTAGCCGTCCGGCAGCGCCAGCGTCACGCCCTCCGTACCGCCGTCGCCCAGGAAGAGGAGCCGGTGCCCGCCGCGCGCGCCGCGTGTCTTCAGGACCGCCACGAACGGGTCCGCGCTGAGGACGGACACGCACTCCACGCGCGCGTCCGTGACGTCGTACTTCCACCGGATCTCGCCCGTGTCCACGTCGAGGGCGCGCATCACCGGCCGCGTCTCCCAGTCCTTCCAGGACTCGCCGGTCGTCGCGATGAGTCCCCCGCCGATGGCGACCTTGGCCGGGAGGTGCCCGAGGGGGGCCGCGTCCTGTTTCCGGCGGCGTACGACCTCGCCCGTGCCGATCGCCAGCGAGGTGAGGCCGACGCGTTTCGCGTCCCGGCGTCCGTCGTCGTAGTGCATCACCACCCCCACGCCGTCCACGGCGTCGGCGGACACCAGGCCGACGACCTGGTCGCCGGGTGGCCGCCAGGTCCACAGCGGTTGGCCCGTGGTGGCCCGGAACGCCTGTACGCCGTCGACGCGGGCGACGACGACGGTGTCGTCCGTCAGCCACAGGCCCAGTGGCTTTCCGCCGAGGTCGCCCGTCGCGTCGGGCGTTCTCCACAGTCGGCGCGCCGATCTTCGCCACCAGGAGTGTTTCCAGGCCGAATCCGACGCCTTGTCCTCGTACATCCCCACCCCTGGTGATACGCGAAGGGCCCCGCCGCCGAGCGAGGCCCTTCCACACGTACGAAAAGTACGAACTACGAAAACTAGCGCGAGCGCTTCGCCAGCCGCTCCACGTCCAGCAGGATCACCGCGCGTGCTTCCAGGCGCAGCCAGCCGCGGCCCGCGAAGTCGGCCAGCGCCTTGTTGACCGTCTCGCGGGAGGCGCCGACCAGCTGGGCCAGTTCCTCCTGCGTCAGGTCGTGCACGACGTGGATGCCCTCCTCGGACTGCACGCCGAAGCGGCGCGAGAGGTCCAGCAGAGCGCGTGCCACGCGGCCGGGGACGTCCGAGAAGACCAGGTCGGACATCGCGTCGTTGGTCTTGCGCAGTCGGCGGGCGACCGCGCGCAGCAGCGCGGAGGCCACCTCGGGGCGGGCGCTCAGCCAGGGCTGGAGGTCGCCGTGGCCGAGGCCGAGCAGCTTGACCTCGGTCAGCGCGCTGGCTGTCGCCGTACGCGGGCCCGGGTCGAACAGCGACAGCTCGCCGATCAGCTCGCCGGGGCCGAGGACGGCCAGCATGTTCTCGCGGCCGTCCGGGGAGGTGCGGTGAAGCTTCACCTTGCCCTCGGTGACCACGTAGAGCCGGTCGCCGGGGTCGCCCTCGTGAAAGAGGGAGTCCCCGCGCGCGAGGGTCACCTCACTCATGGAGGCGCGCAGCTCCGCGGCCTGATCGTCATCGAGCGCCGCGAAGAGCGGGGCGCGCCGCAGAACGTCGTCCACGAGTTCTCTCCTTGTCGACCTGCTCAGGGGATGGTGCTCCCCCTTGGTACCAGGGGACCGTGCTCCCCATTTTGCTGGACCGTCCAAACAGTGTGATCTGTCACAAGGATGCCGCACAGGTGTCCCGAGGTAAGCGGCAGGGGTCCAATTGGGGGCTGATCTTCGGGGTCCGGGGCGGATGTCAGTGGTGGGCTCTAGGCTGGCCGGGTGTCCAAATCGCCGGTGAGAGCACAGGCCAAGGGGGCTGGGCGGATGGTTGTACCTCGTGATTCCGCTGTGGGCGAACAGGGCCCTGACGGCGGTAAGAAAGCGGCAAAGGTGACAAAAGTATCGGCGAAGAAGGCGACGGTCACGGCGGGTGCGAAGACCGAGTCGCACACCGCCCTCGTCCGCCGTGCCCGCCGGATCAATCGCGAACTGGCCGAGATCTATCCGTACGCCCACCCGGAGCTCGACTTCGAGAACCCCTTCCAGCTCGTCGTCGCCACGGTCCTGTCGGCCCAGACGACCGACCTGAGGGTCAACCAGACGACTCCGGCCCTGTTCGCCAAGTACCCGACCCCCGAGGACCTGGCCGCCGCCGACCCGGAGCAGGTCGAGGAGATCCTCCGCCCTACCGGGTTCTTCCGGGCCAAGACCAAGTCGGTGATAGGCCTCTCCAAGGCCCTGGTGGCCGACTTCGGCGGCGAAGTGCCCGGCCGGCTCGAAGACCTCGTCAAGCTGCCCGGCGTGGGCCGCAAGACCGCCTTCGTGGTGCTCGGCAACGCCTTCGGGTTCGTCGCTTAGGTACCACGGTCAGCGTTCGACCCACTCACCCCTTCCTAGGAAGCGGACCCGTAGGGGTCCCTACGATCCCTAGGAGTAGGTGTGGTCACCGCGACCCCCGATGTGCCGGGAACCTTCCTGGCAGCACCCCCGGCTATCGAAGCCGTTGCAGTCGGCTACGTACGGCAGTCATCTGCCAAGACGAACAAGACTGAGGCATCCCCCCTCACCCAGCGGGCGGCGATCGAAGGACGGGCCGCTGAGCTGAACGCCCGGTTCGTCCGGCACTACGAAGACATTGGCATTTCGGGCTGGGACCCGGACGCGGAACGGCCAGGCTTTGAGGAAATGCTCAAGGCTGCCCGCGCTGGCGCCTTCAACATTCTGATTGTCTATGACGTCAGCCGCTTTTCTCGTCGGGAGATCGAGGATGCTGCCCCCATTGTTCTGGAGCTTCACAGGCTCGGGATCACAATCGTCAGCGTCACCGAGGGGGTATTCGCCCCGCGCGACACAATGGCGCTGATTTATCTGATCATGCGCCTTGATGCCGTGAACAAGGAATCGGCGGTCAAGTCTAGGAAGGTTCGCGACGTAAAGGCAGCACAGCGCGCTAAGGGTTCTTGGCTCGGAGGGCAGACGCCTTACGGTTTCGACGCTGAGTCGTACGTAGACGGCAAGCTGACGCTTATGCGGCTGGTCCACAACAGACCCGAGTCGGCAAACCTTCGGCGCATCGTCGCACTGATCTTCAAGCACATGCACGACCCAGTCACGAGAAAGCCGGGACAGCGCAATCCGGGAACGCTGTCTGCGCTCTGCGACGATATGACAGTCCAAAAGGTCCCCACGCGTGGCCAGCGGAAGGGTAAGGAGCGGAAGAACTCTGCATGGGCGGTAAAGACGCTGAAGTGGATTCTCCTCAACCCGGTGATTGCGGGTATGGACGCAGAGCCGATCTACAAGGTTCGGGAGAACGGCACCAGGACCAGCACACTGATTGGCTACCGGATTCGTCGGGACGAAGACGGGCGACCGAAGATGATCTGTGAACCGATCATCCCCCCGGGACAATGGTTCGTGCTGCGGGATTGGCTGATGGGCCGTGGTCAAGGTGAAGGCGTGGCCCATGGCACATCGCTTCTCAGTGGTCTTCGCAACGCTGAACGTAAAGCTATTCTCACGTGCGAGTGCGAACGACCGGGCAAGGCACAGAACAGCGGAGAGAAGCCGGTATATCTCTGTACCAGGGGCACGAATGTTCCGACGAAGCGCGGTGAACACGAAGCCAAGAACAGTGTGATGCAAAGCCACTTGGACGACTACGTTGCCCGCCGCATATTTGCCGTCATTCAGGATGCAACGCGAAGCGACGTAAGCGCGGAAACTCTGGAAATCGTGACTGAGGCGGCACGGGTTTTCTCGATGGCACAAGAACGCCCTGAGACAACCGCAGAGCGAACCGAAATAGTGACGGAAAGGGCTGACGCCCAAAACGCGCTCACGGACCTGTACGACGATCTAGACGCGGGTCTCTACTCCGGTCGTATTGGCCGCGAACGGTTCATCGCGAAGAAGGCGCGCATTGAGGCCAGGATCAACGCGGCAGAGAAAGGCCTATCAGCGTTGGCCGATCCGGAAAGCGTGGAACTTCCGCTAGCCGGATGGCTGGAATCCGAAAATGGCGACCCGCTAGGCGAAGGTTCATGGTGGGCCACGGCGGATCTTGCCGAGAAGCGGAAGTTCGTTGAACTGTTCGTGCGCAAGATCACGGTCAGGCCCACGGTAAATGCCCACGGGGGCCGCGTGCGAGGTGGCTACGACGTGACGAAGCGGATTGAACTGGAATTCGTGCAGTTGAAGCGAGACGAAGAGGGCGCGGAAGCCGCGTAAACAATTGGCACCAGCCCGGCCGGATCTTGGCGGATAGACCGGGCTGGTATCCCTCTCAGGGGAAGGCACCAGGATATGACACGCGCGGAGTTCGAAGCGCAGTGCGAGGCGGAAGAGGCAGCGTACTTGCGCGAGTTGGAGTGGCGGCACATCACGCGCCAACTCGAAGCCCTGTACGGCGCTGTGAGGGCCGAGGAGGTCACTGAGTACGCCAGGCAGCGCATACGGCGGCTGGAAGCCTTGCAGGCGGCACTACAGGGCTTCCCGGAGGCTCTTGCCGCGTAGCACCACCAGGCCCCGTCAGGCAGCAATGCCCGGCGGGGCTTCTTGCTGCCCTGTGAGCCTTACTGAGGGGCTTTCAGGGATTCGGACTGCCCGGCTACCGGCGACGGGCGGACGGAGGCTCACATGGGCGCTCAAAGCCTTGAGGGGGTCAGCGGGAAACGGAGCGAAAACTGTCCGGATGTAGAAAGCTTTCTGACACTCCGTCAGGAAACCCTATCCGACCTGCATAAATGTAGGAAGTGTAGTTTATGCAGTCATCTCAATTTAGCTCTAGGGGCTCCTAAGCAATACGGCGACCTCCACTCCGAACAGCACTATCTACACACCTAGAATCGCCGCATTTCACAATCTTGTGTGACGTCTGTCATATTTAAATTCGAGTATTTCCGTATTGGTGCAGGTCAGAGCGTTATTCGTCGGTCGCTGGTAGGCACTCCACTCGCTAGATACATTTCGGAGGACGAGTTAACCCCTCCGCGCGGGCGGCTACCACACCAGGCCCGTAGAACAGCCCCAGCTATGGGGGAGTATCCATAGCCACTGAACCGGCCCCCGGGCATGGGTTGAGAGATCGAAGGCGCGTGGTAGCCCCTTCTTTCACTCCCCGTGTCTGGGGGCTTTTCTCGTTTCCGCGCGCTGATTCGCGGGCTACCACACCAAAGGACTTCCACCATGCCTACGGCAGAGTCTGAGTACAAAGCAGCGCACAAGCGCGTTGTTGAGGCCAAGGGACCGGCTAGCCACAAGCCCTGTCAGTTCTGTGGGACCTTCGCCGCTGAGTGGAGCTATACGCACCAGGACCCGGCTGAGATTTACCGGGACGGCTACCTATGGTCTGAGAGCACGGCGTATTACATGCCGCTCTGCAAGCGTGACCACCGGGCCTATGACCGGGCTTTCCGACAACACGGCAAGGCGGTTCTTTCCGCTGTTGTTGACGCGCTTACGGAAGCCGGACGGCAGCGCTACGACGAAGAGCACAGGCAAGCCGTCAAGGCAATGACCCTTGACTGGTGGCGCGTACGGGAAACGGGGCTTGGCTACCTCACCCCTGAAGAGTCTGCCGCCATTGCAGGTGGACACCGATAACCCGCGCTCGGAAAAACCATGATATCCGAGCCGGCTGACCCCCTTCCTCATGAAATTCGGAGTGATTCCAATGGATGCAATCGGGGCTTCACAGGCCGTAGACATTCTCGAAGAACACGCAATAGTGCCGAAGGATGAACACGCGCGCACTAAGCTTTTCGCAGCGCTGGCCGTGGTTCGCATCCTCGCGCTAGGCGGTAACCATGCCGAATCTGACTGACGCTGACCGGGCGTACGTCGACATGTTCGCGCGCATTGTTGGTGAAGCTCTCGAAGGGTGCCCGAATGCGGATGCAAGCACAGGGCTCCTTTTCGATGCGTGCAAGGAAATCAGCGGCCCCAGCTTCATTCCGCTGGGCACCTTTGACCGTCTGCTACGAGCCACAGGCTATAAGCGCACTGACCGGCGTTATGGCAAACGCTACATAGGGCTTCGTCCCAAAAATCCGGCGTTTCATGACCGGGTCTACTACCGCACCTAGCCACCTCCGAAATTTCAGAGATGGCCAAACCGTGAAAGAGGAAATGACCGATGACTGAAACCCCGTGGTACATGAGCACCACCGACACGACTTCAACGGAGAAGGGAAGCCCGGAGCGAAATCGGCAGCACGTTGAGTCGATTGCAGCCGGGGCCAGCGAAGAGGCTGACGCCGTGGCCGCTCATCTTCGGAGCACTGAGGTTCAGGGCGTGATCATTTCCCCTGAGCTGCGAATGTCCATGGGGTATTCCGCGAATGCCCGCAAGGCTGCCACTCAGCTAGACGCTAACTGACTTCCGGAGGGACAACACACATGACTGAGAACGCTGTTGAGAAGGCGCGTAAGGCTGCTGAAGCGGCTGCCGTGAAGTTGGCTGAGGCTGAGGCCGTTGAGGCTGCCCGACAGGCTCAGGTTGCCACTGAGCGCGCTGAGCGTGCCCGTGAGTACGACCGGGACCTTCTTTCTCGATGGACTGAGATTGCCGCTGACGCGCGTGACTCTGAGGGGGACGCGACTTTCAAATACGATCCCAATTCGATGGGATTTCTTGAGGGCCTGATTCGTTTCGCGGCGGCTCGTGAAAAGCGCCGTATCGTGGTGCAGGCGGCTCAGAACGCCGAGTCAGCCCTAGAGATTCCGGTTTCGCATCGCACGGTTCCTGTGGGGGACCGTTTCTATTCGGTAGACGTTGCCGCTGAGCTGACCAGGATCGTTGAGGGAGAGGCTAACCGTCGGGCTGCCGAGTTCTCGGAAGCCTTTGAGGCGAAGCGAAACCGGGCCATCAAGGGTGAGGTTGAGTAATGGTCCATGACCTACTCGACCCGGGGCCGGACTACAACGGCCAGCCTGCCTACCTGGTGTGGCCCCGGGATGCGAACGGAGCCCCGTGCTTCGCTGACACACACAGTCCGGCGGACGTGGTCTTTCCTCAGCCTGGTGCAGCGCCGGTAATCCGGGGAATCGTCCAAATGCGGAACACGGTGGTAGATCTGGCGCACTATGACGCTGAGGGCAACCCACTGATCCCCCCGACCATTCCGCTAGACGTGCTGCGGCAGATGTGGGCGGACAACTATGGCTGACAGCCCATTCTGTGAGCTGTGCCCCCGGACAGAGAACAGCACTGAAAGCCCGGCTGCCGTGTCCGTCTTCTATCCGCTGACGCGCGCTCAGCTAGTCGCCCGTGGCGTCCGGCCTGATTATCCGGGCTACCGAAAGTCAATGTGTCTGGCTTGCTACCGCGTGTGGAAGCGCCGTTGATGATAGGTGTCCTGTATCCAACCGGGCAGGGCACCTATCTGCGAGTTCCGTCATCATCGAGCGCCTTTTGAGCCGCTAGCACGAAGGAATCAAGCTCTTTTCCGAGATCCCCAGCAGTCCGTGCCACATGTGCGCGTATTCGTTGCCGCTGTTGCTCATTGCCAGGAATATTGAGCTGTTCAAGAGCGCCCAAGATGGCGGCCAACTCCCAACTCAGGTGTTCGATCCTTATAGCTACTTTTGTCACTTGTTCCGGCCCGGATAGCGCAACATCGAACGCTTTATTTTTCAGAACCTGCGCGGCTTCAAATATGCGATTGCGGTGATCTTCATCTAATTCGTTGGGAATGTATTCCTCGCCCAGGCTGTAGGGTGACGTGTGATTTCGCATCAATGATCCAACTGCAATGAACTCTCGATAGATAGCCTGTCGGGGCTCCCTTCTTTGGCTCCGATGTTCTGACCGGGCAGTGATTCGCGCCCCTTCTCGCTGAGCCCAACCTGTTGCTAACGCTGCGCCGATTGTTGCCACTGATCCGGCAAGTGCGCCTAGTACGGCTGCTGTTCCTGCGTCCATGAGGGCATGTTCAGGCTGGACAGGACAGCGGGTCAAGGGCGAATGCGCTCCGCGCAAACTGTTCAATTAGCCATGGCAGGTCTTCCCCTCCCTGTCGCGCTCCTCTGTGTCGGCAAGGGGGTCCCTCCCCGGAGTGTGCTGCCGCAACCAGGCACCCCGAGCCGGCAAAAACCCCCAGGTTTCGTGACCTGCGCTCTTTCCTGACAACCTCTTCGCTGGCGTGTTTGCTGACGTAAGGAGACTGCCCATGTTGGCTGATGGCTGCGCGCCCTCACACGCTGAGTCGCTGACTCAATCGCTGAGATATGCGCTCACTTACGCCGAAGAGTTGAGCGTCATACTCGCTCACGGCAACGCCAATCCGGAACGGGCAGCGTACCTAGTGCAAGCCATTCGGAACATGCTGTGTTCTGCGGAAGATGAGATAGACCCGCTGGACGACGTACAACAGGAGATAGACGCCGTGGCAGCAATCCACGGGCTCAGTGATGTGGAGCTATTCAGCGCCATTACCGATGCCCCCACATCCGGAAATCCGTAGGTGACCCCCTATGCCATACCGCCCCCGGCGCCCCTGCCCTGCCGTACCCAACTGCCCCAACTCCGTCAGCGGTAAGGAACGGACCTGCCCTGATCATGTGCACATGCTGACTGCCCGACGCGCCGAGAAGGGGACCAGCGCATACGGCAAGGATTGGCCGCGCAAGCGTGAGTCATTCCTGTACGTGAATGCATGGTGCGTGTTGTGTCGTCAGCCTTCCAAGGTTGCTGATCACTTTCCTCTGAGCCGCAAGGAGCTGGTTAAGCGTGGCGTCACTGATCCGAACGCGCATGAGCACCTAAGAGCCCTTTGTGTGCGCTGCCATAACCGCGAGACCGGCCGTAACCAGGCTGGTGGTGTAGTCGCTGAGAGGCGGAGACAGTCACAGGCTCAGCGTGAATGGCAGCACTGGACAGAGAAGCGCGACGCTGAGGCCGAAGAACCACCCTTCTGAGTCCCCACCCTGGGGGGTGACCCCCTCCGGGCCTGACAGGAGCGCGGCAGGGAGGGGAAAAGCTAGCGCCGCAACTGGGGGCGTTTGCGCGGAGATATCCAACCCCATTTGATGCCCTGGTCACTCAGGCCATCTAAGCCCGATGCGTCTCGACGGATTCAATTGCCGACCATTCTGGGTCTTATTCAGCCAATCCATGGTGAGGCGTGTCTCGTCGTCCCTCATGCCAATTTGAAGACACTTTTCGCGTAGCGCTTCTGGTGTAACTCGGGACCGTGACCAGCGGTCGCGATAATCCATCATAGCTTCCTTGATCTTGGCCTTTTCTTCCCACGCGAGACAACCGGACTGTTTGACGTTCATGGCAATATCGTCCATGAATTCATTTACGTCTGCGGGTAGTCCTGTGCTGTTCATAGGGAACATTTTCCTACGGATGCAGACAGGACGCATGACCACAGCCCCGTATCCGCTGCCTTTCCTGGTGGCCGGTGCGGGGCTTCTCACGTTTCTGGTATCTGACGATGCGTCAGATAAGTGTGTCGGCTGACTCCAAGTGCCCTGGGCGCACGCCCTCTTGACGTGATCCGTCAGGCGGGTGATGGTCGTGCAATCGGACGCAATCGCATCGACGGAGGGACACGACATGCCGCTACGGTTCCTGGGGATCATCCCGAACACGCCTGACACGGACTCCCCAACCATCTGGCTGGACGAAGAGACCGGGGACCTGTTGATCCAGTCGTACAAGGCCACGGAGGAGGAAGTGAAGGCGTGCCAGGAGATCGGCTCAATTCCGGGTCACTCCACTGACGTGCCGGATCACGAGACGATCGTCAGGCTTCCCAAGGTCATGCTCCAGTACATCCCCCGCCCCGACAGTGAGTAGCAACGATGACGAACCCTGTACTTGAGGGTCTGGCGAAGGCGCGTCACTCAGCCGTTCACCTGGAAATGCGCGACGCGTACCAGCCGAGCGACCCCGAGTTCATCGCGTGGCAGGGCGGGCAGCGTCTTGACCCGGCCGCTGACCGGTCGACATGGTGGCGTCCGTTTCTCGATGTGGTAACCGAGACGACAGCGCGCGGAGTCGTAATGCGGCGTGCTCGGATCGTCTCGGAACCTGTGACGGACTACATCAGGTACGAATACGACGTGACGTTTCCGAACGTTGCGGCGGGTGAGCTGGTCCGCTGGTTGCCCCGGCGAAAGGCAGCCGACATCCCCCTACCCGGAACAGACCTTTGGATGTTCGACAACTCCTCAGTGCTGTTCACGTACTTCTCCGGAATCGGTGAGGTAGTTGATCGCGAGTGGTGCACTGAGCCAGCGGTCGTGACGCTGGTGAGTACGGCATTCGAAACGGTCTGGGAACGGGCCACATCTCACGAGGAGTACAAGCCGGTCTGACCGGCCCGCACCATGCCCGCATCAGGATCATCAAGTGTCCAGGCCGCCCGGAAAGTCCTTGCCGATCGCCTTCGGGAGATTTGCAAGGACGCCGGGTTGGACGGTAAGCGACTCGCTGAGGCGTGCGGGTGGCATCCGGCCAAGGTGTCTCGGATCTCTACCGCGAAGACCGCACCCTCTGCTGACGACATCCGCGCGTGGTGCAGTGCTTGCGACGCAGAAGACCAGACCGAAGACCTGATTGCCTCCCTGCGTGCCGTAGAGGGCATGTGGGTGGAATGGCGCCGGATGGAGCGTGCGGGGCTGCGACAGGCCCAGGAAGCGCGTTTGCCGCTGTATGAACGAACGCGTTGGTTCCGCTGCTACTCGCCGGGGCTTGTGCCTGGGTTGATCCAGACCCACGGCTACACCGAAGACGTATTGCGCGCCGTACAGCGTCGCCGGGTTGAGGTTGACGATGTGGCCGATGCCGTCGCCGCACGAATGGAACGTCAGCGCGTGCTGTATGAGGGTCAGCGTCGTTTCGCGTTCCTGGTGGAGGAGTCAGTTCTAAGGAACGCACTCGGTGAGTCGGATACGCAGGTTGAGCAACTTGAGCACTTGCTCACGGTCGCTGCGTTGCCCAATGTCAGTTTGGGTGTGGTGCGTATGAAACTCGGCCGCTCACGAATGCCGGTTGAGGGTTTCTGGATATTCGACACAGCACAGGTGAACGTTGAGTTGGTCTCGGGATACCTCACACTCACGCAGCCCCGAGAAGTGACCATGTACGCAGACACGTTCACCGCACTGGCCGATAACTCGGTGTACGGCGTGAAGGCACAGGCGCTGATCAGAGCGGCCATGGACTCACTTGGGTGATTGGCGTGCAATCTCGTGCAATCGGCTGTGAGTTGGGGTTCCAGTGTTCCTAGCGTGGTTGTCATCGGACCACGTGAGGGGACAGCGACCATGGCGAGTCAGACCACGGCGGACACCGACGCGCGACACGGTGAGATCGTCTCGGGCCGGTATCCGGAGATCCGGGCAACTCCCGCTCCGGGCTGTGACGTTTGTGCGGCGCTGGCTGATGAGTGGTTCGCTGACGGTGATCGGGACGTGTTGATTGAGATCAACAACCACCCTCACGAAGAGCCGAAGTTGTCTCGCGTACGCACCATGTTGGGTGAGGGGGCGACGGTCGGATGACTGCCCCCGCAAGGCGGCTGCACGGTCGTGAGAGCGCCTTACCGGCCCCGGAGCTAGTCAGCCTCGTTGAAGGCTCCGAACGGCCCACTGAGGGAGACTGGTGGACTGAGTACGGCGGCACCCTTGATCCGGTGTCCGGCGTGATTGCGTTCCCGCCCAACTCCCTGCCTCCCTGCCCCTTTCCCTGCGCCCGCTGTGAGCGTCGAGAGGAGGCGGGGTGACGGTCTCCCGAGATCACATCGGCAAGGTAGTCAGCGACGGGGTACGGACCGGCGTACTGCAAGAGATCATGAAGGATTGGGAAGACCCGGCCGGTACGCCGGGCGAGCGACGCAAGATGACTGCTGCGTTCGTCCGGCCAAACGGTGGGGGCTGTGAGTGGGTAATCCCGCTCTCGCAGCTGAGTCCCGCATAGACCCGACCCGCTGAGCGATGGCCCAAGCAAAGGCTCAGCGTGTCGGTTGCCCCGTCCGGCTGCCGTTCCCCCGTGACAGCCGGACGGGGCTACTTGTGCCCTTACGCTGGCCCTCATGGCCGAAGAGACCCGAACGGCGCTTGTCCGGCGGGCACGGAAGATCAACCGTGTACTTGCCGAGACCTACCCGTACGCGCATTGCGAACTGGACTTTGAGAACGCGTGGCAACTGTTGGTGGCAACGGTGCTCAGCGCGCAGACGACGGACCTACGGGTGAACCAGGTAACGCCCGGACTGTTCGCCAAGTACCCCCGCCCCGCTGATCTCGCCGGGGCTGAGACTGAGGACGTAGAGGCGCTGATCCGTCCCACGGGGTTCTTCCGAGCCAAGACCCGGAGCATCGTCGGGCTTGCTGCTGCGATCATGGCCGACTACGACGGCATGGTGCCCAAGACCACGGCTGAACTGGTGAAACTCCCTGGTGTAGGCCGTAAGACTTCGTTCGTCGTGACCGGCAACGCGTGCGCCTGTGACGAGTGCCGGGCGGGTACGGGGAACCATGGTGCTAATGTGACGACCCCCTTCGGGCGGCCCGGCATCACCGTGGACACACACTTCCAGCGGCTCGTACGACGCTGGAAGTGGACCGAGGCGACCGAGCCCGACAAGATCGAGGCCGCCGTGGGAGCGCTCTTCCCGAAGAGCGACTGGACGATGCTGTCCCACCACGTGATCTTCCACGGCCGCCGGATCTGCCACGCCCGCAAGCCCGCCTGCGGCGCCTGCCCCATCGCCCCGCTCTGCCCGGCGTACGGCGAGGGCGAGACCGACCCCGAGAAGGCGAAGAAGCTGCTCAAGTACGAGAAGGGCGGCTATCCGGGCCAGCGGCTGAACCCGCCGCAGGCCTATCTGGACGCGGGCGGCAAACCGGCGCAGCCCCTGGGATCGGCGTGACGGGATTCGGCATGACATCGGGGGCCGGAAGACGGAACGATCTCGGAGGTATCGGGCGTTGATCAGTGGGAACGGGGGTGGGGGATGACACGGGCGAGCAATACCCAGGGTGTGGTGCTCAGCAAGGAGGGGCTGCCGGGCTGGCTGGACCCGGTGGTGCACGCCGTGGAGACGGTCGAGCCGCTGCAGCTGAGCCGGTTCCTGCCGCCGGAGGACGGCGCGGGGCGGCAGTCGGCGGTCCTGATCCTGTTCGGCGAGGGGGACGGGGAGCGCGGGCCCGAGCTGCTGCTCATGGAGCGGTCGACCTCGCTCAGGTCGCACGCCGGTCAGCCGTCGTTTCCCGGCGGTGCACTCGACCCCGAGGACGGTGATCCGACGGGCGACGGGCCCTTGCGGGCCGCTCTCCGCGAGGCCGAGGAGGAGACCGGGCTCGACCCGGCCGGAGTGCAGCTCTTCGGCGTGCTGCCCAAGCTGTACATCCCGGTGAGCGGCTTCGTGGTGACACCGGTGCTGGGCTGGTGGCGGGAGCCGACGCCGGTGGGCGTGGTCGATCCGAACGAGACGGCGCGCGTGTTCACCGTCCCCGTGGCGGATCTCACGGACCCGGCCAACAGGGTCACGGTCACGCACCCCAGCGGCTTCCTGGGTCCGGCATTTCTGGTCGAATCGGCCCTGGTGTGGGGTTTCACGGCCGGAGTCATCGACCGCCTGCTGCACTACTCCGGTTGGGAGAGGCCCTGGGACCGTGAGAAGCAGGTCCCCCTCGACTGGCGGTCATGACAGGGTGTCGCTCGTGAATGTGCTGGACATCCTGTTGCTGGTCGCCGCCGTGTGGTTCGCGATCGTGGGCTATCGCCAGGGGTTCGTCGTCGGCATCCTGTCGGTGATCGGCTTCCTGGGCGGCGGTCTCGTCGCCGTGTACACGCTGCCCGTGATCTGGGACGCGCTGACCGACAAGTCGGAGGTCAGCACCACCGCGGCCGTCGTCGCGGTCATCATCGTCATCGTCTGCGCCTCCGTCGGCCAGGCCCTGACCACCCACCTCGGCAACAAGCTGCGCCGGTACATCACCTGGTCCCCGGCCCGCGCCCTGGACGCGACCGGCGGCGCCCTCGTCAACGTCCTCGCGATGCTCCTGGTCGCCTGGCTGATCGGCTCCGCGCTGGCCGGCACCACCCTGCCGACGCTCGGCAAGGAGGTCCGCAGCTCCAAGGTGCTGCTGGGGGTGTCCCGGGCGCTGCCCGCGCAGGCCGACACCTGGTTCGCGGACTTCTCCTCGGTCCTCGCGCAGAACGGCTTCCCGCAGGTCTTCAGCCCGTTCGCGAACGAGCCCATCAACGACGTCCAGCCGCCCGACCCCGCCCTCGCCTCCAGCGCGGTCGCCACCCGCGCCCAGCAGTCCATCGTCAAGGTCATGGGCACCGCCCAGAGCTGCGGCAAGGTCCTGGAGGGCTCCGGCTTCGTCTTCGGCGACCGCCGCGTCATGACCAACGCGCACGTCGTCGGCGGCGTCGACGAACCCACCGTCCAGATAGGCGGCCAGGGCCGCAAGTACGACGCCAAGGTCGTCCTCTACGACTGGCACCGCGACATCGCCGTACTCGACGTACCGGATCTGAAGGCGCGCTCCCTTCAGTTCGCGACCAAGGACGCGGTGAGCGGCAACAGCGCGATCGTCGCCGGCTTCCCGGAGAACGGGTCCTACGACGTCCGTGCCGCACGCGTGCGTGGCCGCATCACGGCCAACGGCCCGGACATCTACCATCGCGGCACGGTCCGCCGCGATGTGTACTCGCTCTACGCGACCGTCCGCCAGGGCAACTCCGGCGGCCCGCTGCTCACGCCCGAGGGCAAGGTGTACGGCGTGGTCTTCGCGAAGTCCCTCGACGACCCCGACACCGGGTACGCGCTCACCGCGGACGAGATCCAGGCGGACATCGTCAAGGGGCGTACCGCGAACGAGCAGGTGGACAGCGACAGTTGCGCGCTGTGAGCCCGGCTTGAAAAAAGGGGGGTGCGTCAGCCTCGTGGGTGACGCAGCCGTACCGAGACCCAGCGGGCCCGGCGGCGCAGAATGCGCGGGATCCCCACCCTGAGGTCTGTGCCCTGGAGTTGCGGGGCGCCCCGTTGGTGAGAGCTCAGACCGTGGTCCGAGCGGCGATTTCGTGCTGCGTCACTGTAGTCGTGCGTCCAGCCCATACCCCTCCGTCTGCCCCTGCCCCAAGGTCGATAACCACCCCTTGGGGCCCCAATTGGCGTATGCGCGAGGCAAGTGGCCGTTCGTAGTACAGGTGTTCAGGTCCGGATACCGGGCGCAGTGGGACGGTCACTGACCGGTCATCGACGGGTCATCGATGGGTCACCGGTCGGGTTCGGGATCCTGCAGCCAGTTGACCAGTTCGGTCGAGAAGACGACCGGGTCCTCCTCGTGCGGGAAGTGCCCGAGACCGTCGAACAGCCGCCAGCGGTACGGCGCTTCGACGTACTCCCCGGAACCCGCCGCGCTGCGGGTGCGCAGCACCGGGTCGAGCGAGCCGTGCAGATGCAGCGTCGGCACCCGCACCGGGCGCTTCATGCGCCGGTTGAACTGGATGCCGTCCGGGCGGGCCATCGACCGCACCATCCAGCGGTACGGCTCGATCGAGCAGTGCGCGGTCGACGGGATCATCATGGCCCGCCGGTACGCCTCGACCGCCTCGTCGTCCGGCAGGCTCGGGCCGGACCAGTCCCGGATCAGCTCGCCCACCAACTCGGCGTCGTCGGCGAGGAGTTGCCGCTCGGGGAGCCAGGGGCGCTGGAACCCCCAGATGTAGGAACTCGCCGTCGACTGCCTGACGTCGGAGAGCATCGCCGAGCGCCAGCGCCGGGGATGCGGCATCGAGGAGACGGCGAGCCGGCGCACCAGCTTGGGGCGCATCGCGGCGGCCGTCCACGCGAGATAGCCGCCCAGGTCATGGCCGACCAGCGCGGCGTCCGGCTCGCCGAGGGAGCGGATCACGCCGGTGATGTCGAGGGCGAGGTTGGCCGGGTCGTAGCCGCGCGGGGTGCGGTCGCTGCCGCCGACGCCCCGCAGGTCCATGGCGACGGCCCGGAACCCGGCGTCGGCCAGCGCGCCCAGCTGGTGCCGCCAGGTCCACCAGAACTGGGGGAAGCCGTGCAGCAGCAGCACCAGCGGCCCGTCGCCCACCTCTGCGATGTGGAAGCGCGCGCCGTTGGCCGCGACATCCCGGTGGGTCACCTCGCGCCCGCCGGGAATGTCGAGCCGTACGACCGAAGCAGGTTGCGCCCAAGGATTGGCGGGGTCCGTCATGAGGACGAGCGTGCCACAGCCTCGATGGCTTCGGGGACACGGTCCTCGATCGCCGCGCGCGGATGCGGCTTCGCGTTGCCCAGGACGCCGGCGGTCTCCTTGACGGAAGCGGCCACCTTCTGTGGGCCCTTGCTCTTGGCGGCCTTCTTGAAGAAGAGCAGGCCGATCAGCACGAGGACGACCGCGAGGAGCGCGTTCACCCCGAAGGAGATCAGGAAGCACCACGCGAGGCCCAGGCCGGTCCAGGCCCGAAAGCCGTACGCCAGCGCGAAGTTGAGCATCGGCAGGGAGAACAGCAGGACCACCACGGCGACCGTGATCGCGCCGCCGCCCACCGCCCCGCGCTTGACGTCCTGCTTGAGCTGCGCCTTGGCCAGCGCGATCTCGTCGTGCACCAACGCGGACATCTCGGTCGTCGCCGAGGCGAACAGCTGGCCGATGCTGCGTTCGGCGCCGACCGGGCTGCCGTCGGGTGCGCTCATCGCGTACTCCCTTGTCTGCATGTGTTTGTACCGTCTGGTCAGATCATGCCGGACCGTCGTTGTCCTCGCCTGCCCCGCCCGCCACTTCGGCAAGCCCGTGCCGCTCGGCGGCCTTCACCTCGGCCAGCCTGCGGTGTTCGGCGGCCTTGCGGTCGTGGATCTCCGCCATGCGCAGGTGGTACGACGGCTCGTCCTGCTCGTAGATGTCGGGGATGCCGTCGAGGTCCTCGTCGCGCTCCTCGTCCTCGCACATTTTGCGGTACTTGGCGTTGCGGACCTTCAGCAACACGGTCGCGCAGAGTGCGGCGATGAGGGAGCCGACCAGGACGGCCGCCTTGACCTCGTCGGTGAGTACCTGGTCGCCGTCGAACGCGAGTTCCCCGATGAGCAGCGACACGGTGAAGCCGATGCCGGCCAGCGAGGCGACCGCGAACACGTCCGGCCAGGCGAGGTCGTCGCTGAGCGAGGCCCGGGTGAAACGTGCCGTCAGCCAGGTCCCGCCGAAGATCCCGACCGCCTTTCCTATGACCAGCCCGAGGACCACGCCGAGCGTCTCGGGCTTCGTGAATACGTCGCCCAGCGCGCCGCCGGAGATCGCGACCCCCGCGCTGAACAGGGCGAACAGGGGGACGGCGAGGCCCGCCGACAGGGGCCGTACGAGATGTTCGACGTGCTCGCCGGGGGAGTGCTTCTCGTCCTCGCGGGTGGTGCAGCGCAGCATCAGGCCCATGGCGACACCGGCGATCGTGGCGTGGACGCCGCTGTTGTACATCAGCGCCCAGATGACGAGCGCGAGCGGGACGTAGACGTACCAGCCGCGCACGCCCCGGCGCAGCAGCAGCCAGAAGACGGCCAGGCCGATGGCCGCCCCGGCGAGCGCCACGAAGTCGATCCGGGCGGTGAAGAAGACCGCGATGATCAGGATCGCGAACAGGTCGTCGACGACGGCGAGGGTGAGCAGGAAGGCGCGCAGGGCGCTCGGCAGGGAGGTGCCGATGACCGCGAGGACGGCGAGCGCGAAGGCGATGTCGGTGGCCGTCGGCACCGCCCAGCCCTGGAGGGAGCCGCCGCCGGTGAGGCTGGTGAGCGTGTACACGAGTGCCGGTACGGCCATCCCGCACAGGGCCGCCACGACGGGCAGGGCGGCGGCCTTGGGGTCGCGCAGGTCGCCGGCGACGAGTTCGCGCTTCAGCTCGATGCCGGCGACGAAGAAGAAGACGGCGAGGAGGCCGTCGGCGGCCCAGTGGGCGATCGAGAGGTGCAGGCCGAGGGCGCTGGGGCCGAGGTGGTAGTGGCTGACGCTCTCGTAGCTGTCGTGCAGGGCGGGGACGTTCGCCCAGATCAGCGCGGTGACCGCGGCGATCAGGAGGAGGACACCGCCGACGGTCTCGGTGCGCAGCGCGTCCGCGACGAAGTTCCGCTCGGGCAGGGAGAGCCGTCCCAGCACTTTGCGGGAGTCGGTGGGGCGGGGCGCGGTCACGGAGACCTCCGGTGGGTGGGCAGCACAGAGCACTCGCCGACCAGACTTCCCGGCACACCTTGTCGCGTCTTTGACG
Source organism: Streptomyces sp. NPDC050508 (assembly GCF_040655155.1). Taxonomy (NCBI): domain Bacteria; kingdom Bacillati; phylum Actinomycetota; class Actinomycetes; order Kitasatosporales; family Streptomycetaceae; genus Streptomyces; species Streptomyces sp. NPDC050508. The sequence goes on along the minus strand of NZ_JBFAJJ010000002.1, from coordinate 88,681 downwards.
CTTTGCTTAGTTTACCTAAGATGCGGCGGGATGAGTCCTACGGATCTCACGTTATGCGCGAAAGGGGCGCCCGGCGCGTTCGCTGCCGGGCGCCCCTCACGGACGTATGGGCTGGTCAGTCCTCGCTCGGCGCCGCCGGGAGCTTCTCCTGGATCAACGTCATCACCGTGGAGTCGGTCAGGGTGGTGACGTCTCCCAGCTGCCGGTTCTCCGCCACGTCACGCAGCAGACGGCGCATGATCTTGCCGGAGCGGGTCTTCGGCAGCTCGGCCACCGGGAGGACCCGCTTGGGCTTGGCGATCGGGCCGAGGACGCTGCCGACGTGGTTGCGCAGGTCGGCGACGAGGTTCTCGTCCTCGGCGTTCGCCGTGCCGCGCAGGATGACGAACGCGACGATCGCCTGACCCGTCGTCTCGTCCGCCGCGCCCACTACGGCCGCCTCGGCGACGGACGGGTGGGAGACGAGCGCGGACTCGACCTCGGTGGTGGAGATGTTGTGCCCGGACACGAGCATCACGTCGTCCACCCGGCCGAGCAGCCAGATGTCGCCGTCGTCGTCCTTCTTCGCACCGTCACCGGCGAAGTACTTGCCCGGGAAACGCGACCAGTACGTGTCGAGGAACCGCTGGTCGTCGCCCCAGATCGTGCGCAGCATCGACGGCCACGGCTCGGTCAGGACCAGGTAACCGCCGCCGCCGTTCGGGACCTCGTTGGCCTCGTCGTCGACGACCGTCGCGGAGATGCCGGGCAGCGGCGTCTGCGCGGAACCGGGCTTGGTCGCGGTCACGCCGGGCAGCGGCGAGATCATCATCGCGCCGGTCTCGGTCTGCCACCAGGTGTCGACGATGGGGGTCTTGTCGGCCCCGATGTGCTTGCGGTACCAGATCCACGCCTCGGGGTTGATCGGCTCACCGACGGACCCCAGGATGCGCAGGCTGCTGAGGTCGAACTTCGCGGGGATGTCGTCGCCCCACTTCATGAACGTACGGATCGCGGTCGGCGCCGTGTAGAGGATGGTCACCCCGTACTTCTGGACGATCTCCCAGAAGCGGCCCTGGTGCGGGGTGTCGGGGGTGCCCTCGTACATGACCTGGGTCGCGCCGTTGGCGAGGGGGCCGTAGACGATGTACGAGTGCCCGGTGACCCAGCCGACGTCGGCCGTGCACCAGTAGACGTCGGTCTCCGGCTTGAGGTCGAAGACCGCGTGATGCGTGTACGCGGCCTGGGTGAGGTAGCCGCCGGAGGTGTGCAGGATGCCCTTGGGCTTACCCGTAGTACCGGAGGTGTAGAGGATGAAGAGCGGCTGCTCCGCCTCGAACGCCTCGGGCGTGTGCTCCGCCGACTGCCGGTCGACGATCTCGTGCCACCACACGTCCCGCTCGTCGTTCCACGCGACGTCCTGGCCCGTACGGCGGACCACGAGCACGTGCTCGACGCCGCTGTCCGGGCGGTCGACCGCGTCGTCCACGGCCGGCTTGAGCGCGGACGGCTTGCCGCGCCGCCAGCCGCCGTCCGTGGTGATGACGACCTTGGCGTCCGCGTCCTGGATACGGGTCGCGAGCGCGTCCGCCGAGAAACCGCCGAACACCACCGAGTGCGCGGCACCGATGCGCGCGCAGGCCAGCATCGCGACCGCGGTCTCCGGGATCATCGGCATGTAGACGGCGACCCGGTCGCCCTTCTCAACTCCCAGCTCCAGCAGGGCGTTGGCGGCCTTGGAGACCTCGTCCTTCAGCTCGGCGTAGGTGATCGCACGGCTGTCGCCGGGCTCGCCCTCGAAGTGGATGGCGACGCGATCGCCGTTGCCCGCCTCGACGTGGCGGTCCACGCAGTTGTACGCCACGTTGAGCGAGCCGTCCTTGAACCACTTGGCGAACGGCGGGTTCGACCAGTCCAGCGTCTCGCTCGGTTCCTTGGCCCAGCTCAGGCGGCGGGCCTGCGCGGCCCAGAAGCCGAGCCGGTCAGCCTTGGCCTGCTCATACGCCTCCGCCGTGACATTGGCGTGCGCCGCCAGGTCGGCGGGGGGTGCGAACCTGCGCTCCTCGCGCAACAGGTTGGCCAGGCTTTCGTTGCTCACGGCATCTGCCTTTCCCAGGGTGTCCGTTGTGTCCCGGGCCAGCTCATCAGACCCGGGGGTCCGATGACAAGGGTCGTCGAAATATTGGTTTAGACCTGTCATCGGACCCGCGGGGCGATGCGCGTGACGGGGGTCTTTCGTACCCACGGACACGGGGTGAACGAGGTTCAGGCCGACAGGTCCGCCACCCCCACCCCGTCGAACAACTCGTCCCCACCTTCCCCGGTCAGCAAGTACGCCTGTGCCTCCCCCACATGGAAGTACATCCCGTGCAGTTCCAGCGCCCCTTTCCGCAACGCCCGCGCCACCGACTCGTGCGCCCGCAGATGCTCCAACTGCTGCACCACATTGGTCAGACACAGCTGCTCCACGGCGTCGGCGGGTGCCCTTCCGGCGAGCCGCGCCCAGGGTCGGCCGTCGTCGGCCATCCGCTCCAGGCTCGGCAGCCCGTGCGCCAGCCACCGCTTCAGCGGTGTCCGGGCGCCCCCGGGCTCGGAGTTGAGCAGCGCCTGCATGGCCCCGCACCCGGAGTGCCCGCACACCGTGATCGATCTCACGCGCAGCACGTCCACCGCGTACTCGATCGCCGCGGCCACCGAGTCGTCCCCGTTCTCCTCGCCGGGCGGCGGCACGAGGTTGCCCACGTTCCGCACGACGAACAGGTCGCCGGGACCACTGGAGGTGATCATCGACGTCACCAGCCGCGAGTCGGCGCAGGTCAGGAAGAGCTGCGACGGCCGCTGCCCCTCCCTGGCCAGCCGGGCCAGCTCGCCCCGCACGAGCGGCGCGGTGTTGCGCTGGAACGCGCTGATGCCACGGGCGAGTTGGTGTCCGCCGGGGCCGGGACGGCTGTCCGTGCCGGTGCCGCTCGGTGCGGCGGTGCCGGGCGCGGAACGGTCTGTCGGCTCGCCGGGGTGTCCGCTCGGCGGGGTGGACTGCGGGTGGTCGCACTGGTGGTTGCGCCAGGGCGTCCAGGGGTGGCAGCGGCAGCCGGTGGATGCGGTCGGAGTGCCGGCCGGTGTCGCTTCGCCCCCGGTGTGTCCCGGCTCGGCGACACGAACTCCCGTACGCCGCCCGGTCAGTTCGGCGGAACCCCCGCGCGCGGTGTGCGCGTTCTGCCAGTCCTGCAGTGACTCGTACGCCGCGTGGTCCATGAACGAACCGTCCAACTCCACGACGACGTGGGCGCCTTGGGGTACGAGATGCAGGGTGCGGCTGAGCCGCGGCACCGCGAGGAACGTCAACTGCCCTCGGACGTGTACGTGATGGACTCCTTCCTTCTCGTCGTGCGTGATGCGGGTGTGGGCGAGGCGGTTGAGGGCGACGGCGACGGCCACGGTGACCCCGAGGAGCACGCCCTCCAGGACACCGAGGAACACCACGCCGAGGGTGGTGACGGCGTAGACCAGCACTTCGCGGTGGCGGGTCACCGTGCGGATGTGGTGCAGGGACACCATCTGGATGCCGACAACCATCACGAGTGCGGCGAGCGAGGCGAGGGGAATCAGCTCCAGCACCGGGACCATCAGCAGCGCGGCTACCACTACGAGAACGCCGTGCAGCATCGTGGAGTTCCGGCTCACGGCACCGGCTTGCACATTCGCCGAACTCCGCACGGCCACGCCCGCGACCGGCAGTCCGCCGAGCACGCCGGAGACGATGTTGGCGGCGCCCTGGCCCAGCAGTTCGCGGTTCAGGTCGGAGCGGCCGACGCGGGCGGAGAGCCCGGGCTGCCCGGCGACCAGCTTGTCCACGGCGACGGCGCCGAGCAGCGACTGCACGCTGCACACCAGCGTGGTGGTGAGGACGGCGGCGGCGATCCCGAGCACCGGGCCCTCGGGCAGTCCGGCCAGCGCGTGGCTGGACCAGGACGGCAGGTCGACCTTGGCCAGGCTCAGCCCGGTGAGGGAGGCGGTGAGAGTGGCCCCGGCCACGGCGACGAGCGCGGCCGGGATCTTGCGCATCAGGTGCCCGAGCCGGCCGGGGACGCGCGGCCACAGCAGCAGAAGGGCCAGCGTCAGCACGCTCATCGCCACGTCGGCCGGATGCAGGTCGGCCAACTGGGCGGGCAACGCGCGGAGGTTGGCGAGGACCGAGCTCTGCGGGGTGCCGCCGAGCACGATGTGCACTTGGGCGACGGCGATGGTGACACCGATGCCGGCCAGCATGCCGTGCACGATCGCGGGGCTGACGGCGAGCGCGGTGCGGGCCACGCGCACGCAGCCCAGGGCGAGTTGGGCGAGTCCTGCGAGGACGGTGACCGCGCAGGTCGTACGCCATCCGTAACGGTGGATCAGGTCGGCGGTGACCACGGTGAGTCCGGCGGCCGGGCCGCTGACCTGGAGCGGGCAGCCGCCGAGCAGACCGGCGACGAGTCCGCCCGCGGCGGCGGCGACCAGACCGGCCTGGAGGGGCGCGCCGGTGGCGAGGGCGATGCCGAGGGACAGGGGCAGGGCGATCAGGAAGACCGCGATGGAGGCCGACACATCGGCGCCCGCGATGCGGAAGCGGCGGTGCGGGGGCGGCGGGCTGTGGGGTGGGTGGACGTGCTTCGTCCGATTCGCGTTCGCATTCGAGTCGGTGGCGTGGGTGGGTACGCAGGCTGACATGTCTTCCCGTCTCCTCCGGGGCAGCGCGGTCGCGGAACTGGTGGTCCCCGTCGATGGCGGGGGTCGGTCGCGGCCGTGGGTCACGGCGTGCAGCGGCGGGATATCTCAACGCTCGGTAAATGGATCGTAATGCAGAGTAAAGGTCAGGCATGGAATTTACGGGCAAATGGGTCAATAAATCACTGTGAAGAGTGAAGTGAGAATTTCATCGGCTTGTCGTACTAATCCCACCTCTGGCCCCGTGCGACCTTGGCGCCGCTGCCGGGAATCCCGGCACATCGCCAGAAAACGCCCTGATCGGCGTCGGTCCGAACGAAGGAAGAAGGTGGGCGGACATGGCCGCCACCCAGAGGATCACCGCGGGCGCCGTGATCGCCGCGGCCTGTGCCGCGTCGCTCGCCGGTTGCGCGATCGGCAACGGATCCCCGCACGGAGCAAACGGTCCGCACAAGGCGGCGCCCGCCCCGGCACCCAAGAGCGGAGTCCGCCTGATCGGGGACGGCTCCACGTCGTACACCGGGGCGCAGCCGCATCTGCCCAGACCCGAGCGGCTCAAGCCCGGTCAGAAGCCCCCGCAGTTCGTGGTCTTCTCCTTCGACGGTGCCGGTGAGGACAGCCAGAAGCTGTTCTCCCACTTCCGCAAGGTCTCCAAGGCCAACCACGCGAACATGACGTACTTCCTCAGCGGCGTGTACATGCTGCCGGAGGACAAGCGTGACCTCTACAAGCCCCCGGAGCACTCGCCGGGCAGCTCGGACATCGGCTTCAACGACGAGCAGGGCATCGCCGACACCGTGAAGCAGCTGCGCCTGGCGTGGCTGGAGGGCAACGAGATCGGCACCCACTTCAACGGTCACTTCTGCGGCAAGAACGGCGGCGTCGGCGAGTGGTCGGTCGCCGAGTGGAAGAGCGAGATCGCCCAGGCGAAGCAGTTCGTGAAGAGCTGGAAGACCAACTCCGGCATGAAGAAGGCATCCCCGCTGCCCTTCGACTACGACAAGGAACTCGTCGGCGCCCGCACGCCCTGCCTGGAGGGTCAGGCCAACTTCATGAAGGCGGCGAGCCAGTTGGGCTTCCGCTACGACACCAGCGGGGTCAACGACCAGATCTGGCCCAAGAAGAAGGAGGGGCTGTGGGACCTGTCCATGCAGCTCGTCCCCTTCCCCGGCCACTCCTACGAGCAGCTGACCATGGACTACAACTTCATGGTCAACCAGTCCGGCACGCTGACCCAGGGCGACCCCGACAAGTACGAGCAGTGGGGCGACGAGATGCGTGACGGCCTGCTCAAGGGCTTCGACCGGGCCTACGACGGCAACCGCGCGCCCCTGGTCATCGGCAACCACTTCGAGTCCTGGAACGGCGGCACCTACATGCGTGCCCTCGACGAGGTCATCGAGAAGGTCTGCAACAAGTCCGAGGTGCGCTGCGTCTCCTTCCGGCAGCTGTCCGACTGGCTGGACGCCCAGGACCCGGGGACCCTGGCGAAGCTGCGCACCCTGAACGTCGGCGAGGCACCGAAGCCGGGCTGGACGTCCTTCCTGACCGGCCGCCCCGCCCCGGCCCCGAAGGGCGTCCCCGGGGCGCCGGCGGTCAAGCAGTAGAGGGTCCAGAGGGGGCGCGCCTCACGCCGAAGCGGTGACGCTCTCGTCGAGTACGAAACCGGGGTCGACCTGCGCCGCCAGGTCGGCCCCGGTGCGCTCGTTGCCCCAACTCCGCGCGTTCTTCAGGTGGAAGTGCACCATCTGCTGCGTGTAGCGCTCCCAGTCACGCAGCCCGTACGTCGCGTCGGCGGCGATCTCCAGCATGCGCAGGGCGCGGCGGTTGACGTCCTCCAGGAGCTCGAACCGGGGCGGCCGGCCCTTCTCCATGGCGCGCACCCAGTCCGAGTGCCTCACCGTCACGAGCAGGTCGTCCCCGACCTCGGCGCGGAGGAAGTCGAGGTCGTCCTGGTCCCGCACCTTGTTGCCGACGACCTTCAGGACGACTCCGAAGTCGCGGGCGTACTCCTTGTACTGGCGGTAGACGGAGACCCCCTTCCGGGTCGGCTCGGCCACCAGGAACGTGATGTCGAAGCGGGTGAACATGCCGGAGGCGAAGGAGTCCGAGCCCGCCGTCATGTCCACCACGACGAACTCGTCGCGCCCGTCCACCAGGTGGTTCAGGCACAACTCCACCGCTCCCGTCTTGGAGTGGTAGCAGGAGACCCCCAGGTCGGCGTCCGTGAAGGGGCCCGTGACCATCAAACGGACGGCGCCGCCGTCGAGTTCCACCGGTCGCGCGCAGGCGTCGTAAACCGGATTGTTCTCGCGTACCCGCAGCAGCCGGGAGCCCGCGCCGGGCGGGGTGGTCTTGATCATCGTGTCGGCGGAGGCGATGCGTGGGTTGGTGCCGCGCAAGTAGTCCTTGACCAGCGGGAGATGCTCGCCCAGTGCGGGCAGCGCGGCGGCCTCCGCCTCGTCCAGGCCGAGTGCGGGGCCCAGGTGCTGGTTGATGTCCGCGTCGACGGCGACGACCGGTTGGGCGGTGGCCGCAAGGTGGCGGATGAACAGGGAGGACAGCGTGGTCTTGCCGCTGCCGCCCTTCCCGACGAAAGCAATTTTCATGTTCACGAAGCGTAGTCGGGTCATAGCTGTACGTGGCAGGCGTGCGTGAAGAAGACCACTCCTTCGTGGGGTGCGAGGCCGGGGCCCGTAATGTCGTACTCATGAGTACGACAGGAGCGACCGCCGATCCGCTGGCGGCCCTGAGCACGCTGCCCGGAGTGGCCGAGTCCGTCGAGTCCGTGCGCAAGGCCGTGGACCGGGTCTACGGGCACCGGGTCATGCGGCGCCGCAGCAACGAGATCACCGCCGAGGCGGCGCTGCGCGGCGCGCGTGGTTCCGCGGCGCTGTCCGGGGCCGACTGGGCACTGGAAGAGGTGCGTCGGCGCACCGACTTCAGTGGCGACGAGGAGGCCCGCACCGTGGGCGCGGCCCTTCGGCTGGCCGCCGAGGCGGGCCAACTGCTGTCCATCTGGCGGCAGTCGCCCCTGAGGGTGCTCGCCCGGCTGCACCTGGTGGCGGCCGCGAGCAAGGAGGGCGAGGTCGGACGGCCGCGACAGGAGGGGGAGTCCGTCGACGAGCCGCTCGTCGAACTGCCCCTCCCGGGCGCGGCCGAGGTGTCCGGCCGACTTGAGGGTCTCTCGGAACTGATCATCGTGGGCGGTTCGGCGCCGGCGCTGGTGACGGCCGCCGTCGTGCACGGCGAGCTGCTCGCGCTACGTCCCTTCACCTCCCGCAACGGCCTGATCGCGCGCACGGCCGAGCGGATCGTCCTCATCGGCAGCGGCCTCGACCCGAAGTCCGTGTGCCCGGCGGAGGTCGGTCACGCCGAACTGGGGCGCGCGGCCTATCTGGCGGCGCTGGACGGCTATGTCTCCGGCACCCCGGAGGGCGTGGCCGCCTGGATCGCGCACTGCGGCCGGGCGGTCGAGCTGGGGGCGCGGGAGTCGACCGCGGTGTGCGAGGCCCTGCAGCGCGGCGCCGCGTAGCGACGACCGTTGAGTTGATATGAAAAAGGCCCCCTATAGGGGGCCGTCACAGGGATGCGGCGGTACGAGGATTCGTACCGCCGCTGGCATGTTCCACCGGGTTACCAAGCGTCCTCGAAATATTGCCCATCAGGCCGGGAACATTGCCCGTCACCTGGTGCGGCTGGCCCGTAATCGACGGGTCGACGTCGCGTGGGTGCTCGGTGTTCATGCGCGGTCCGTGGGGCCAAATGCGTTATTAAGGTGATCCTTTCGGATGTCCTTGGTCTCGCGGGCCGTTGAATCCTTTGTACTCCAGCCCTGGAGGAAGCGGAACCCCTGGCCGCGGTTCTTTACTTTTACGTTCAAAGGGTCACTAACCGGCGTAAACGGTCGCCGCCCTGCGTCGGCTCGCGTACCAGACCAGCCCCGCGGTGGCCGCAGCGGCGCCCACGGCCGCGGCCATGACGAGCGCCGGGCGGGGCGGTACGGAGAGCGTGGGCAGTCGCTGCTTGAGCCGGACCGGACGGTTGAAGTCCAGAATCGGCCACCCGCGCGCGAGTGCCTCGCGGCGCAGCGTGCGGTCCGGGTTCACGGCGTAGGGGTGGCCCACGGACTGGAGCATCGGCACATCGGTCGCCGAGTCGCTGTAGGCGTAGCAGCGGTCGAGGTCGTACCCCTCGGACTGGGCCAGCTCCTTGATCGCCTCGGCCTTCGTCGGGCCGTACGCGTAGTACTCCACCTCGCCGGTGAAACAGCCGTCGTCGCCCACGACCATGCGGGTCGCCACCACCCGGTCCGCGCCCAGGAGTTCACCGATCGGCTCGACCACCTCGGCGCCCGACGTGGACACGATCACCACATCGCGGCCGGCCGAGTGGTGCTCCTCGATGAGGGAGGCCGCCTCGTCGTAGATGATCGGGTCGATCAGGTCGTGCAGCGTCTCCGCGACGATCTCCTTGACCTGCTGGACGTTCCAGCCGCGGCAGAGTGCGGACAGGTACTTGCGCATCCGCTCCATCTGGTCGTGGTCGGCGCCGCCGGTGAGGAAGACGAACTGCGCATAGGCGGTCCGCAGGGCGGCCCTGCGGTTGATCAGTCCGCCTTGGTAGAAGGACTTGCCGAAGGTGAGCGTGCTCGACTTCGCAATGACCGTCTTGTCCAGGTCAAAGAAGGCTGCTGTGCGGGGCAAGGAGTGGTTTTCCACAACCCCGAGCATAGGGGCAGCCCATTCGGCGTAAGGTGTGGCGCGTGGGTTTGCCTGAGAGGGCTCTCGGGTACACCATGGAAGTCACGGATCGTTCGCGACCGTGCTAACGCGGTCCGGCTCCTCCCCCCCCGAGTCGGCCGTGAAGGCGACCCCCACTCTCCCCCCCGGTGGGGGTCGTCGCATGTCCGGACGCTTTTTCCCTCCCTGTACGTGGTCGTGAGGCCATCCCGAGGCGGCTGGTGCCGCCTCTTTCCCATGCCCAGAACTCGTCACCGTGTGTAGTTGGCGGACTGCGCTGCGGAACTCGCACAGAGGTCAGTACAGGGGTCACCGGTATGGGTGAAGGCGATATTCACAGGCCCGGAGTTGTCCACAGTTTTCGACCAAGATCCACATGATTTCCGCGATGCCCGCACCGTGATTCCAACGCGTCCTCGCTCGCGGCGAGTTCATGGTCCGTTCCGTTTGTCGGACGCGTTTGGCCGGTTTCTGTCGGCCGTGCATATGGAGGGCCGGTCACCGGTTCTCCACACCTTTGGAAATCGCGGGGCCGCAGGGGTGACGCGAGAGACACAGCGATGGGGGATGGAAAACATGGCCGGAACTGTCACACACGATCAGCCGCCCGCCGCCGGAGGGCGACAGAGCGGACCGTTGATCGTCACCGAGGACGCCGAACTCCTCGACGACCTGCTGCGCCTGTGCGCGGCGGCCGGCGCGACGCCCGAGGTCCATCACGGGATGCCGGAGCGACGGGGCGGCTGGGAGGCTGCGCCGCTCGTCCTGGTCGGCGATGACGCGGCACGACGGGTGCGCGGGGCCGCCCGCCGACGCGGGGTGGTGCTGGTCGGGCGGGACCAGGACGACTCCGGGGTCTGGCGGCGAGCCGTCGAGATCGGCGCCGACCACGTCCTGATGCTGCCCGACGGCGAGCAGTGGCTGGTCGACCGCATCGCCGACGTGGCCGAGGGCGTCGGCCGCCCCGCGCTCACCGTGGGCGTCATCGGCGGCCGAGGCGGGGCCGGAGCGTCCACGCTCGCGTGCGCTCTCGCCGTCACCTCCGCGCGTGAGGGGCTGCGCACGCTCCTGGTGGACGCGGATCCACTGGGCGGCGGGCTCGACGTACTCCTCGGCGGTGAGACGGCGGAAGGCCTGCGCTGGCCCGCGTTCGCCGCCTCACGCGGCCGGGTCGGCGGCGGCGCCCTGGAGGAGTCCCTCCCCGAACTGCACTCCCTCCGGGTGCTCAGCTGGGACCGCGGCGACTGCGTCGCCATCCCGCCCCAGGCCGTCCGGGCGGTGCTCGCCGCGGCCAGGAGGCGCGGCGGCACGGTCGTCGTCGACCTGCCGCGCCGCATCGACGACGGGGTCGCCGAGACCCTCGCCCAACTGGACGTGGGCCTCCTGGTGGTCCCCGCCGAACTGCGCGCCGTGGCGGCGGCCGGACGGGTCGCCTCCGCCGTCGGCATGGTCCTGCGCGATCTGCGGGTGGCCGTACGCGGGCCGTACACCCCCGGCCTCGACGACCGCGAGGTGTCCCGGCTGCTCGGACTGCCACTGGCCGGCGAAGTGCCCGTCGAGTCGGGGCTGTTGAGGCCGCACGAGGGCAAGGCGCCGCCGGGGGCGGCCGGTCGGGGGCCGCTGGCGCGGTTCTGCCGGGAGTTCTGGGAGCGGGCGTTGGTCGAGGCGGGTGGCGTATGAGGGCGTTGACGGGAAGGGGCGGCGGGCTTTCCGAGGACGCTTCGGCGAAGGCCATGAAGGGCGCGTCTTTTGGAGCCGGTGCTTCGCCGGCAGCCCCGGTGAGTGGGGCGGTCGGGCTCGATCGGGTGCGGGACCCGGCGGGTGCTTCGGGGCACTGGACTTCGGCCGGCGTCGGGGTGCGCGGTGGGCCGGAGCTGCCCACGGGGCTGCTCGACGGCGTGCGGCGGTGGCTGGCCGAGAGCGGGGGCGAGCCGACTCCCGCGCGGGTGGCGCAGGCGCTGCGCGAGCAGGGGCGGGTGCTGGGGGACGCCGAAGTCCTCGGCGCGGCCGAGCAGTTGCGGTCCGAACTGGTGGGCAGTGGCCCACTGGAGCCCCTGCTCGCCGACCCCTCGGTGACCGACGTCCTCGTCTCGGCCCCGGACCGGGTGTGGGTCGACCGGGGCGGCGGACTGGAACTCACCGGCATCAACTTCCCGGACGCGGCAGCCGTACGACGCCTCGCGCAGCGGCTGGCCGCGGTGGCCGGACGCCGACTGGACGACGCACGGCCCTGGGCCGACGCCCGGCTGCCCGACGGGACACGGCTGCACGCCGTACTGCCCCCGGTCGCCGTCGGCTGCACCTGCCTGTCGCTACGGGTCGTACGACCGCGGGCGTTCACGCTCGACGAGTTGGTCACGGCGGGCACGGTGCCGCCCGGCGGCGACCGGATCCTGCGGGCCCTGATCGAGGCACGGATGTCCTTCCTCATCAGCGGCGGTACCGGCAGCGGCAAGACGACACTGCTGAGCGCGTTGCTCGGGCTGGTCGGGCCGGGTGAGCGGATCGTGCTGGCCGAGGACTCGGCGGAGCTGAAGCCGGACCATCCGCACGTCGTACGGCTGGAGAGCAGACCCGCCAACCAGGAGGGCGCCGGGCTCGTCACGCTCCAGGACCTTGTCCGCCAGGCACTGAGGATGCGGCCGGACCGGCTGGTCGTCGGGGAGGTGCGCGGCCCGGAGGTCGTCCATCTGCTCGCCGCGCTCAACACGGGGCACGAGGGCGGCTGCGGAACTGTGCACGCGAACGCGGCGGCCGACGTACCCGCTCGCCTGGAGGCCCTGGGCACGGCCGCCGGCCTCGACCGGGCCGCGCTGCACAGCCAGTTGGCGGCTGCGCTGTCGGTGGTCCTGCACCTCGTACGGGACCGGACCGGGCGCCGGCGGATCGCCGAGGTGCATGTCCTGGAGCGGGACCCGTCGGGGCTGGTACGGACCGTGCCGGCGCTGCGGTGGGGAGCGGAGGCGTTCGCGTACGAGCGGGGGTGGGAGCGGTTGCGGGAGTTGATTCACGGTGGTGGCGAAGGGGGCCAGAGGCGTGTCGGTGACGAACTCCGGCGTGCAGGACGGGCGGCGGGCGAGTGGGAGTCGTGAGGCGCGTGTGCACGGGACGGACTACGGCGAGTGGGAGTGGTGATGGGCGTGGGAACGGGTGAGCTGTCGGTCGGGGTGGCGGCGGTGTGTGCCGGGGCCCTGGTCTGGCTGATGGGCGGGCAGCAGTCCGGGGCGCGGCGGGCGCAGTTGCTGTTCGCGGGCGGTGAGGTGGTGGGCATCGGGCCATCCTCCTGGGAGCGGGCCGTCGACGAACTGCGGCGGATCCGGAGCCGGTTGCGGGCCGAGTGGTGGTCACTGGCCGTCGGGCTGGTGGTGGCGGTACTGGGTGCCTCGGTGATTCCGGTCGTCGCGGGGGCGGTCGGGGTGCCGTTGCTACGGCGGGCGCGGCTGGCCGGGGAGGCGCGACGGGCACGGGAGCTGAGCGGGGACGCGGTGATCGCGCTGTGCTCGGCGCTCGCCGGGGAGGTGCGCGCGGGGCGGCAGCCGGGGGAGGCGTTGTTGCGGGCGGCGCATGACTCCGGCGGGCTCGGTGCGGCGCAGGCCGCGGTGTTGGCGGCGGCGCGGTTCGGCGGGGACGTGCCGGGTGCGCTCACCTCGGCGGCACGGCAGCCGGGCGCGGACGGTCTGTCGGGGCTGGCGGCGTGCTGGCGGGTGGCCGTGGACCAGGGAGCGGGGCTCGCTGCCGGACTCGACCGGCTGGAGGGGGCGTTGCGCGCGGACCGGGACCAACGGGCCGACCTCCGCGCCCAGTTGGCGGGGGCGCGGGCCACCGCGGTGATGCTCGCCGGGTTGCCGGTGCTCGGGCTGCTGCTCGGTGCGGCGATGGGCGCCGATCCGCTGCGGGTGCTGCTGCACAGCGGGGCGGGGTTGGGGTGCCTGGTGGTCGGGGGGTTGCTGGAGGGCGTGGGGCTGTGGTGGGCGCTGCGGATTGTGCGGGGGGTGGAGGCGGCGTGAGCTGGGGTGTCGGGGTCGGGCCGGGCTGGGGGTGGGTGTGGGGGCTGGTCGCGCAGTTCCCCGCGCCCCTGAGGGCATAAGGGTGGGCGGGGTGCCGGGGATCGCTTGGTCGTCGCGGGGTTTGAGGGGATCCGGCGCTCGGCGAGAGCCCGGTGTGGGCGTGGAAGCGGCAGCGGAAGTTGGCTGGAGTCGGAGAGAGGAGGCGGCGTGAGTACGGAAGTTGTCCACAGGCTGGGGGTGGTCTTGGGGGCGGTGTTGGTCGTGGGGTGGGTGGTGCGATGGCTGGACGGGGTGCGATGTGAGCGGAGGGCGCGGCGGAGGCTGGCCGGGCTGCTGCTTCGGGAAGCTCGGCAGGGTCGGGAAGTGCCGCTTGCCGTCCGGCGGTTCGAGGCTCGGGACGTTGCGCGGCGCTGGTTGCCCGCGGTGGGTGTGGTGGGCGCCGGGTGGGTGTTGGTCGGCGGGGTCGCCGGAGTCGTGGTGGGTGCGGCAGTCGCCCTCGGGCTGTGGCGGTGGCGGCGCCGACAGGTGGCCGACGACACCGGCGCCGAACGCGATGCCGCGACCGCCGCCCGCCAACTCCCGCTCGCGGCCGACCTGCTGGCCGCCTGCATCGCCGCCGGGGCCTCGCCGGTGATCGCCGCCCAGGCCGTCGGTGAGGCCCTCGCAGGGCCCGTGGGGGAACGGCTGGCGCGTGCGGCGGCGGAGGTACGGCTCGGCGGCGAACCGGCCGACGCCTGGCGGAGGTTGGCCGTACTCCCGTGCGCCGGCCCGCTGGCCCGATTGCTCGAACGGGCCGACGAGTCGGGACTCCCCGCCGCCGGACCGGCCGCACGGCTCGCGGCGGAGGCCCGCGCCGACTGGACCCGCACCACGACGGCACGGGCCCGGCGGGCGGCCGTCCTGATCACGGCACCGGTGGGGCTGTGCTTCCTGCCCGCCTTCATCGCGGTCGGCGTGCTGCCCGTGGTGATCGGCCTCGCGGGCGGGGCGACGGGAGGGGGCGGCGGCTGACGGGAGGAGCGGGCGGTGACGGACGTATGACGAACAACGGCTGATCGAGTAGCTGAACCGACAAGAACCAAGAACCTCACGGGGGTTGAGATGAACAAGGCAGTGCAGACAGTGCAGGCAGCAGCGGTACGAGTGGTGCGAGCGGTACGGGTACGGGTGCGACGGGGCGCCTTGGCGCGTGGCGATGCGGGGATGGCCACCGCCGAGTACGCGATGGGGCTGGTCGCGGCGGTGGCGTTCGCGGTGGTGCTCTACAAGGTCGTGACCAGCGGAGCGGTCAGCGCGGAGCTGCAGAGCATCGTGAAGCGGGCCCTCGATGCGAAGGTGTGAACGCCGGGGCGGGGACGAGGGGTTCGTGACGGCGGAGGCGGCCGTGGTCCTGCCCGTGCTGGTGATGTTCGCTATGGCGCTCGTGTGGGGGTTGCTCGTGGTGGCCGCGCAGATCCAGTGCGTGGACGCGGCACGCTCGGGCGCCCGGGCCGCGGCTCGGCAGGACCCGGCCGACGCGGTCGTCCAGGTGGTCCGGGACACGGCACCGCGCGGCGCGAAGGTCACGGTTGCGCGGGAGGGCGATCAGGTCCATGTGGTCGTCGTCGCGAAACCGCCGGTGCTGAGCGGGCTGCCCTTCGAAGTGCGGGAGGAGGCCGTGGCGTTGGCGGAGGAGACGGTGGGCCAGGGGAGGGCGGGGCCGTGAGGTGTCGTATCGGCGCGCTACGGGATGTGATTCCGGCCCTGGGGCGCGTGATTCCCGCTCTGGGGCGGCATATGAGGTCCCGTCACTCGGACCGTGGGTCCGCCACCGTGTGGAGCCTCGGGGCGATGGCCGTGATGTGTGTCGTGTTCGGGATCGTGCTCGCCCTGGGGCAGGCCGTCGTGGCCCGGCACCGCGCGGCGGGCGGTGCGGATCTCGCGGCGCTCGCGGCGGCCGACCACTGGACGGAGGGCGGCGCGGGGGCCTGTGCCCGGGCGGAGCGGGTGGCGCGGGCGCAGGGGACGCGTCTTGTGCGGTGCGTGATCGTGGGTGAGACGTCGGACGTGACGGCGGGGGCGGGCCGGGGACCGTTCGCGGCGGAGGTCAGGGCACGGGCGGGGCCTGCGGGGCCGGTACCGTCACCGGCGCCTCCACCGTCGGCGCCTGCCCCTCCACCGGTCCCTGCTCCACCGGCCCTCTAAGCCCCGCCCACCTTCTCCACCGGCACCTCTCGCACATCCTCCGGCGCCTCCCGCAGGAGCTCCGTCAGCAACCGCACCGCCCCCCGCTTGTGCAACGGCTCGTTGCCGTTGCCGCACTTGGGGGACTGGATGCAGGACGGGCAGCCGGCGTCGCACTCGCAGGAGGCGATGGCCTGGAGGGTGGCGGTGAGCCAGGCGCGGGCGGTGTGGAACGCGCGCTCGGCGAAGCCCGCGCCGCCGGGGTGGCCGTCGTAGACGAAGACCGTCGGCAGCAGCGTGTCCGGATGCAGCGGTACCGATACTCCGCCGATGTCCCAGCGGTCGCAGGTGGCGAAGAGGGGGAGCATGCCGATCGAGGCGTGTTCGGCGGCGTGGAGGGCGCCGCCGAGGATCTCCGGGTTGATACGGGCGGCGTCGAGTTGGTCCTCCGTGACCGTCCACCACACGGCGCGGGTGCGGAGCGTACGGGGAGGGAGGTCGAGTTTCGACTCGCCGAGGACTTCACCGGTGATGACACGTCTGCGGAGGAAGGAGACGACCTGGTTGGTGACTTCGACCGAGCCGTAGCACAACCGGCCCTGGCCCCAGGGGATTTCGACGTCCGTCTCCAGGACGGAGATCGCCGTGGTGTCGCGGGCGACCGTCGAATAGGGCGGGCTCGCCTCCTCGACCAGGGCCACCGAGTCCTCCAGGTCCAGGGCGCGTACCAGGTACGTGCGGCCCTGGTGGAGGTGGACCGCGCCCTCGTGGACGGTCGCGTGGGAGGCGGCCTCGTCGACCGTGCCCAGCAGGCGGCCGGTGCCGTTCTCGACGATCTGGACCGGCTTTCCGCCCCCGCCGCGGATGTCGGTGAGGTCGGCGGCCCGTTCGCGGCGGGTCCAGTGCCAGGCCTTCGCGCGGCGGCGGAGCAGTTTCGCGGACTCCAGCTGTGGGAGAAGGTCCGCCGTCGCCGGGCCGAACAGGTCCAAGTCCTCGTCGGTGAGCGGGAGTTCCGCCGCTGCCGCGCACAGGTGGGGGGCCAGGACGTACGGGTTGTCCGGGTCCAGGACCGTGGACTCCACCGGCTGGTCGAACAGGGCCTCCGGGTGGTGGACGAGGAAGGTGTCCAGGGGGTCGTCGCGGGCCACCAGGACGGCCAGAGCGCCCTGGCCGGAGCGTCCGGCGCGGCCCGCCTGTTGCCACAGGGAGGCGCGGGTGCCGGGGTAGCCGGCGATCAGTACGGCGTCCAAGCCGGAGACGTCGATGCCGAGTTCGAGGGCGGTGGTGGCGGCCAGGCCGAGCAACTCGCCGGAGTGGAGGGCGCGTTCGAGGGCGCGGCGCTCCTCGGGGAGGTAGCCGCCGCGGTAGGCGGCGACTCGGCGGGCCAGCGAGCGGTCGACCTCGGCGAGGCGTTCCTGGGCGATCAGCGCGATCAGCTCGGCGCCGCGCCGGGAGCGTACGAAGGCCACCGAGCGCACGCCCTGGACGGCGAGGTCGGTCAGCAGGTCGGCCGTCTCGGCGGTGGCCGTACGGCGGACCGGTGCGCCCTTCTCGCCGTGCAGTTCGGTGAGCGGGGGTTCCCAGAGGGCGAACACAAGTTCGCCGCGGGGTGAGGCGTCGTCGGCGACCTCGACCACCGGGAGGCCGGTGAGGCGGCGGGCGGCGACCGAGGGCTCGGCGGCGGTCGCGGAGGCGAGCAGGAAGACGGGGGAGGAGCCGTAGCGGGCGCAGAGGCGGCGCAGGCGGCGCAGTACCTGGGCGACGTGGGAGCCGAACACGCCCCGGTAGGTGTGGCATTCGTCGATGACGACGTACTTCAGGGACTTCAGGAAGGAGGACCAGCGCGGGTGCGAGGGCAATATGCCGCGGTGGAGCATGTCGGGGTTGGTCAGGACGTAGTTGGCGTACTGGCGTACCCATTCGCGCTCTTCGAACGGAGTATCGCCGTCGTACACGGCCGGGCGAACGGCATTGCCCAGCGGTTGTGAAAGTTCCTTCACAGAGCGGAGCTGGTCGGCCGCCAGGGCTTTTGTGGGGGCCAGGTAGAGGGCGGTGGTGCCGCGGCCGTTGGGCGCCTCGGAGCCATCGAGGAGGGTCGAGAGGACCGGTACCAGATAAGCCAGCGACTTGCCCGAGGCGGTGCCTGTGGCAACGATCACTGACTCGCCGTCGAGAGCGTGCTCGGCGGCCTGTGCCTGGTGGGCCCAGGGGTGTTCGATACCGGCTTCCTGGACGGTGGCGATCACCTCGGCGCGAATCCGGTCAGGCCAGACGGCATGGCGGCCCTCACGTGGGGGCAAGTGCTCCGTATGAGTGATGCGCGAAGCCCGGCTCGGTCCCGACGCGAGCCGGTCCAGAACCGTGCTCGGCGAGAGCCCGGACACCGGGTCCACCGAGGGTCGATCGGTTCGCTGATTCTTGGCCATCGGCACCGAGTGTGTCACTGGCGTGACGGACAATGGAGCCAAGGCGTCGTGCACGCCCTGCGGTAAGTGATTGAATGCCATCGCGGCTGGCGAACCGTCCTGGGGGCTCTGCCGAGGTGTCCCATGGGATGACCGCTCGATAGCAAGGTGCTGGAGGATCCGTGGACCTGTCCCTGTCGACCCGTACCGTCGGCGATCGTACGGTCGTCGAGGTCGGTGGAGAAATCGACGTATATACCGCGCCCAAGTTGCGCGAACAGCTGGTCGAGTTGGTGAACGACGGGAGTTTCCACCTCGTCGTGGACATGGAGGGGGTCGACTTCCTCGACTCCACCGGGCTCGGCGTGCTGGTCGGCGGCCTGAAGCGGGTGCGTGCCCACGAGGGCTCGCTGCGCCTGGTCTGCAACCAGGAGCGCATTCTGAAGATCTTCCGTATCACCGGCCTCACCAAGGTGTTCCCGATTCACACCTCGGTCGAGGAAGCGGTGGCGGCCACCGACTGACCGACCGTTCCGGGAGCGGCGTGTGACCGCTCCCCGATCGGCCGTATAGACGACCGGTGGACCGGGCTTTCGGCAGCCCGGCCCTCCGACAGCACGCCCGTAGTCCCGAGGGGGATGCATGGCCACCGTTGAACTCCGCTTCAGCGCGCTGCCCGAGCACGTCAGGACCGCCCGACTGGTGGCGGCAGCGGTGGCGCGCAGGGCCGGAGTGGACGAGGCCGTACTCGACGAGGTGAGACTCGCCGTGGGTGAGGCCTGTACCCGCGCCGTCGGGCTGCACCAGAGCAGCGGGATCACCGCCCCGGTGAAGGTGCTGCTGATCGAGGAGGAGAAGCAGTTCTCCATCGAGGTCGGCGACGAGGCACCGCGCTCGGCTCCCGGCGACAAGGCGCCCGGGTCCCTGGGCGACGATCCGGACGTCGACACCGAGGAGGACGAGATGGGCCTCGCGGTCATCAGCGGGCTCGTCGACGATGTCGAGGTCACCGCCGGGGAGCACGGCGGATCGATCCGTATGACCTGGCCGACCACGCCGTCGGCCGCGATGCTCTCCTGAAAACCGCCGCACACCACAGCCGAAGGGCCCTGCTGAGCAGGGCCCTTCGGCATTTCCGGAAGAGTTCCGTGATCGCGTACCGGCGACGTACCGGCGGCGCGAAAGAATTCGTGAATCAATTCACGATCAATGTCTGATCGATGCCCCGATAATTTGATCAAGCGCCAATGCTTTTAAGGCATTACTATGCGAAGGCCAATTCCGTTTGCCGCGCACTGTTTTGATCAGGTTCCGGTACCTACAATCCGTCCACATCTTGAGCTCAGCACAGGCGTCAAGGAGGACGAATGGCGGGGCTTTCTACCCCTCAGCAGTTTGGCCACCCCACAACCATCGCAGCCGCAGTCCTGACCCACGACAACCGCATCCTCGTGATGGTGATCGGCGTCGTGGCCCTGGCAGCGCTAGTGGTCGCAGGCATCCTGGTCCGCCAGGTGCTCGCGGCAGGCGAGGGCACGGACAGCATGAAGAAGATCGCGGCAGCGGTCCAGGAAGGCGCAAACGCCTATCTGGGACGGCAGTTGCGCACGGTCGGCGTATTCGCCGTGATCGTTTTCTTCCTGCTTCTGCTGCTGCCCGCGGACGACTGGAATCAGCGCGCCGGACGATCGATCTTCTTCCTGATCGGCGCGGTGTTCTCGGCGACCACCGGCTATATCGGCATGTGGCTCGCCGTACGCAGTAATGTCCGTGTCGCCGCGGCGGCCCGGGAAGCGACCCCGGCGGAGGGTGAGCCCGAAAAGGATCTCACCGCCGTCTCGCACAAAGCCATGAAGATCGCTTTCCGCACGGGCGGCGTCGTCGGCATGTTCACGGTGGGGCTCGGTCTGCTCGGCGCCTCCTGCGTGGTGCTGGTGTACGCGGCCGACGCGCCGAAGGTGCTGGAGGGATTCGGCCTCGGTGCCGCCCTCATCGCCATGTTCATGCGGGTCGGCGGCGGCATCTTCACCAAGGCCGCCGACGTCGGCGCCGACCTGGTCGGCAAGGTCGAGAAGGGCATCCCGGAGGACGACCCGCGCAACGCCGCGACCATCGCCGACAACGTGGGCGACAACGTCGGCGACTGCGCGGGCATGGCGGCCGACCTCTTCGAGTCGTACGCCGTGACGCTGGTCGCCGCGCTGATCCTCGGCAAGGCGGCGTTCGGCGACTCCGGGCTCGCCTTCCCGCTGCTCGTGCCGGCGATCGGTGTGATCACCGCCATGATCGGGATCTTCGCGGTGGCGCCGCGCCGGTCCGACCGCAGCGGCATGTCCGCGATCAACCGGGGTTTCTTCATCTCCGCGGCGATCTCGCTCGTGCTGGTGGCGATCGCGGTCTTCGTCTATCTGCCGTCGTCGTACGCCGACCTCGACGGCGTCACCGACGCGGCGATCAAGGTCAAGGACGGCGACCCGCGGATCCTCGCGCTCGTCGCCGTGGCCATCGGCATCGTGCTCGCCGCACTCATCCAGCAGCTGACCGGCTACTTCACGGAGACGAACCGCCGTCCCGTGATGGACATCGGCAAGACCTCGCTCACCGGCCCGGCCACCGTCATCCTCGCGGGCATCTCCCTCGGCCTCGAATCGGCCGTCTACACCGCCCTGTTGATCGGTCTGGCCGTCTACGGGGCGTTCCTGCTCGGCGGTGCGTCGATCATGCTGGCGCTGTTCGCCGTGGCGCTGGCCGGTACCGGTCTGCTCACCACGGTCGGTGTGATCGTCGCCATGGACACCTTCGGGCCGGTCTCCGACAACGCGCAGGGCATCGCCGAGATGTCCGGCGACGTCGAGGGCGCGGGCGCGCAGGTGCTCACCAACCTGGACGCGGTGGGCAACACCACCAAGGCCATCACGAAGGGCATCGCCATCGCCACCGCCGTCCTGGCGGCGTCGGCGCTCTTCGGGTCGTACCGGGACGCGATCCTCACCGCCGCCAACGACGTCGGCGAGAAGGTCTCGGGACCGGGCGCGCCACTCAATCTGATGATGGACATCTCCCAGCCCAACAACCTGGTGGGCCTCATCGTCGGTGCCGCGGTCGTCTTCCTCTTCTCGGGGCTGGCGATCAACGCGGTGTCCCGGTCCGCCGGGGCCGTGGTCTACGAGGTGCGGCGGCAGTTCCGCGAGCACCCCGGGATCATGGACTACACCGAGACACCGGAGTACGGCCGCGTCGTCGACATCTGCACCAAGGACGCGCTGCGGGAGCTGGCCACGCCCGGTCTGCTCGCGGTGCTCACGCCGATCGCGGTCGGGTTCACGCTCGGCGTCGGCGCGCTCGGCTCGTTCCTCGCGGGCGCGATCGGCACCGGCACGCTGATGGCGGTCTTCCTCGCGAACTCGGGCGGTGCCTGGGACAACGCGAAGAAACTCGTCGAGGACGGCAACCACGGCGGCAAGGGCAGTGAGGCCCATGCCGCCACGGTGATCGGCGACACGGTCGGCGACCCGTTCAAGGACACCGCGGGACCGGCGATCAACCCGCTGCTGAAGGTGATGAACCTCGTCGCACTGCTCATCGCGCCCGCGGTCATCAAGTTCAGCTACGGCGACGACAAGAACATCGGGGTGCGCATCACGATCTCGGTGCTCGCGTTCCTCGTGATCGTCGTCGCGGTGTACATCTCCAAGCGGCGCGGGATCGTCGTGGGGGACGAGGGCGACGCCGAACGCATGACCAAGTCGGCGGATCCCGCGGTGGTTTCGTAGGCGGTCTTACGAGGCCCGGTTCAGAGGGCCTTGCGAGGTCCAGCTCAAAGGGCGGGCGGGCGGCGCGCGTTGGGGCGCCGCCCGCCCGTTCTGCGCGTGTTCACGCCCTTGCCGTGAGCCTTCTCTCGCTTGGTGCAAATGGCTTCAAAAGGTCTCCTATCGGACCTTAGGCCCGGGGGCGTCGCCCGTTCGGCGTGTATGTTCCGGGGCCGAGAGCCATGGAAGGGACCAATCCGGTGAACAAGAAGCTCGCGGCCGCACTGTCCGGCGGTGCGGTACTGGTACTGGCGCTGTCGGGATGCAGCAGCGGCGGCGACAACAGCGACGCCAAGCTGGACTCCTGGGCCAAGCAGGTCTGCGTCGCCGTGCAGCCGCAGGCGAAGAAGATCGCCGCCGCCAACACGGCGATCCAGAAGGAGACCTCGGACAACAGCACCCCGGAAGAGGTCCAGAAGACCGACTCGCAGGCCTTCCAGGACATGTCCGACGCCTACAAGGCGATCGGGGCCGCCGTGAACAGCGCCGGGGCACCGGACGTCGACAACGGCGCGAAGAAGCAGCAGGACGCCGTCAAGGAGCTCAACGACATCTCCACGTCGTACGCCGCCCTGAAGAAGCAGGTGGACGGGCTGAACACCAAGGACCAGGCGAAGTTCGCGGACGGCCTCAAGGGCATCGCTACCTCGCTGGACAAGCTCAGCACGAGCGGGAACGACGCCCTGAAGACCCTCGAAGAGGGCGATGTCGGCAAGGCGATGACCAAGCAGGAGGCGTGCAAGTCGGCGTCCGCGTCGGCCTCGTCGTCGGCGTCCTGATTGTTTCAGTGACTGAAAGATGCCCCGGTACGCGTGCGTGCCGGGGCCTTCGCATGTGCGGGCGCGTTGTCGGTCCGAGCGGCCACAATGGGGGTGTGAGTAACTCCAGCCTGCCCACCCTGCCCGCATCCGACCGCCCGGAGGTCGCCGCCCGGCTCCGGGACGCCCTGCTCGGCGCCTCCTTCACCGCCGACGGACTGCTCGAACTGCTCGGTGCCCCCGCGTACGCGGCGCTGGCCCGCAGCGAGACCGTGCCGGCACTCCGGGCGACGAGAGGCGACACCCCGCTGGAGACGCTGGTCCGGCTGTTCCTGCTCCAGCAGCCCGTGCCGCACGCACGCGTGGCGGACGTGCTGCCCGTCACCGCGTGCGTGGAGAGCGGGTGGCTGGTGTCCGTGGGCGCCGACGAGGTCGCCGCGACCGTGGACGTACGGCCGTACGGCGGTCCCGAGGGCGAGGACTGGTTCATCGTGTCCGACCTGGGGTGTGCGGTCGGCGGGGCGGGTGGCATCGGCAGCCGGGAGGAAGGCGTCGTCCTCGGGGTGGGCGGCGCGTCCACCACGCTCGCGGGCATCACCGTACGGACGCCGGTCTCCGCCGCGCTCGACCTCGGCACCGGTTCCGGCATCCAGGCGCTGCACGCGGCCCGGCACGCCACGCGCGTGACGGCCACCGACGTCAACCCGCGCGCCCTGCACATCACCGCGCTCACCCTCGCGCTGTCCGGCGCACCGGCCGCCGACCTCCGCGAGGGCTCGCTGTTCGAGCCGGTCCGGGACGACGAGACGTACGACCTGATCGTGTCGAACCCGCCCTTCGTGATCTCGCCGGGTGCCCGGCTGACCTACCGCGACGGCGGGATGGGCGGGGACGATCTGTGCCGGTCGCTCGTTCAGCAGGCGGGAGAGCGGCTGCGCGAGGGCGGATTCGCGCAGTTCCTCGCCAACTGGCAGCACGTGGAGGGGGAGGACTGGCAGGACAGGCTGCGGTCGTGGGTGCCGCGCGGGTGCGACGCCTGGATCGTGCAGCGAGAGGTCCAGGACGTCACGCAGTACGCCGAGTTGTGGCTCAGGGACGCCGGCGACCACCGGGGTGACACGGCCGCGTACGAGGCGCTCTACGACGCGTGGCTCGACGAGTTCGAGGCGCGCAAGGTCAAGGCCGTGGGCTTCGGCTGGATCACCCTGCGCAGGACGGACTCCGACGCACCCTCGATCACCGTCGAGGAGTGGCCGCACCCGGTCGAGCAGCCGCTGGGCGACACCGTGCGCGTGCACTTCGACCGCGTCGACTACCTGCGTGCCCACGACGACGCGGCCCTGCTCGCCGCCCACTTCAGGCTCGCCCCCGAGATCATCCAGGAACAGGTCGGGCTGCCCGGCGCCGAGGACCCCGAGCACGTCGTGCTGCGCCAGCACCGCGGTATGCGCCGGGCGACGAAGGTGGACACGGTCGGCGCGGGCTTCGCCGGCGTCTGCGACGGCACCCTGAGCGCGGGCCGCATCCTCGACGCCATCGCCCAACTCGTGGGCGAGGACCCGGTCCTGCTGCGCGACCGGACACCGGCCCAGATCCGGCTGCTGGTGGAGCAGGGGTTCCTGGAGCCGACGGGGTGACCGGTGTCCGGCGGCCGACTGCCCGCTCCCGGGCGGGAGTTGGTCACGGTCGGCGCCTGCTTCTGTCGGCCGGCTGCTCGCCGTATCCGCCGACGGCCCTGTCGTACGGCGCCCCAGCCCCTCCCCGCGTCCTCGCGCCTGTCACGCCTGAGGCGTGCCCGCACCGCTGAGCCGCGTGTGTCCGCATCCGGCGAGATTGTTCTGATCGGTACGGAAAAGCCCTCTTGTCAGTGGCGGGTGCGAGGCTACTTTCAGAGACAGGTTCCACGCGTCCTCGGGGGAGGCGCGCCGTCTCGGGGGAGGCGTGATGGCCGGGGATACGCCGGAGCAGGGCCAAGGCAGGGTCGTCAACGGGCGCTACCGGCTGCTGCGCACGCTCGGCGCGGGCGGCATGGGCCGCGTATGGCTCGCGTACGACGAGGAGTTGGCCTGCGAGGTCGCCGTCAAGGAGATCTCGCTGCCGGACGTCTCCGGGGAGGCCGGCGAGCGCGGGCAGCGGATCGCGCGGGCCCGCAGCGAGGCCCGGCACGCGGCCCGGCTGCGCGGCCATCCGCATGTGGCGACCGTGCACGACGTGGTGATCCACGAGGGCCTGCCCTGGATCGTCATGGAGTACGTCCCCGACGGCGTCGACCTCCAGGCGGTGCTGCGGCGTTCGGGGCCGCTGCCCCCTGACCGGGTGGCCCGCATCGGGCTCGCCGTCCTCGACGCGCTCACCGCCGGGCACCGCATCGGCATCCTGCACCGGGATGTGAAACCGGCCAACATCCTTCTGGCACCGAACGCTTCGGGCGATCCGTACGCGCGCGTGCTGCTCACCGACTACGGCATCGCCCTCCAGCCCGAGTCGCGCGAGCCCCGGCTCACCGCCACCGCCGGCATCCTCGGCACACCCGGCTACCTCGCTCCGGAACGGGCCCGAGGCGAGCCGCCCACCCCGGCCGCCGACCTGTTCTCCCTGGGCGCCACGCTGTACGCCGCCGTCGAGGGCCGCGGCCCCTTCGACCGCCACGGCGACTACGCGACCCTCACGGCCCTGCTCGGCGAGGAGGCCACGCCCACCGTCCGCGCGGGCGAACTGGCGCCCGTACTCCAGGGGTTACTGGTCAAGGACCCGATGCTCAGGTCGGCACCGGAGACGGCGGCACACGGGCTGGAGCGGGTGGCGCGGTCGGCCGGTGCGGCGCCGGGGAACCTGTCGACGCCGGACGGGTTCGGCCAGGGGGCGGATGGCTCCGGCCGGATGCCGAGCGGTTTCGGCCCGCCGCCGGAGGGTTTCGGACCGGCACCGGTTGGTTTCGGACCGGCGCCGGGCGGCGGCCGGCCCGCGGTCGACCAGTCGTGGGGACCTGTCGCCGAGGGCGCGCCCGGCAATGTCGGGAGTGGTCCGCCTGGGCCTGTCGGGAGTGGTCCGCCTGAGCAGGTCGCGCGCCGGCCTCGGGGCCACGTCGCGGGCGGGCCGCCCGGATACGCCATGGGCGGCCCCTATGCGGGCGGCCCCTACGCCCCGCAGACCCCGGGAGGGCCCGGGGGCACCCCGCAGGGCCCGGCGCCGTACGGTGACCAGCCCGGGGCCGCTCTCGGGGGCTCCACGCCCGGTGGCCGGCCCACTCCGGGCGCCCCGCAGACTCCGGGGGCGCCGCACACCCCCGGGATCCCGCAGGTTCCCGGTGCCCCGCCGACCCCCGACACGCCCGACACCCCGTACGGCGCCGCGTGGGATCCGTATGCGAACAGCCCCACGATGTCCTACCAGGGGGCCTATCAGGGATCGGAGCTGGAGCCGTATCGGGGCGGCGCGACCACGCCGCCGTACGCGGGCGGTCAGGGGCCGACGTATCCCGGTGGCCCGGGGGCCGTCGGCGGCCGTCCGCCGGGTGGGGGCCGGCGGCGGATGCCGGTCGGGGCCGTCATCGCCCTTGTGGTGGCCGTCGCGCTGGTGGCCGTCGGTGGGGTGTGGGCGGTGACCTCGCTGACCGGCGGAAAGGACACGGCGGCGACGAAGAAGGCATCCCCGTCCGCGTCACCGTCGCCGACCGGGTCCGCGTATCCGTACGGCGAGGAGGTCGGGCTCAAGAAGGCGCTGCAGACCGGCGACTGCGTGCACGCGGTGTGGACCGGGACGGCGTTCGGGTCGCGGCCCAACCTGGGGGTCGTGAGCTGTGCACACGACGATCCGGACGGCCAGGTGATGGCGGTCGACACGGCGAGCGACTTCGCCGACGCACGCGACCACGGGGCCGAGCGGTGCGCCGGCAAGGCGAAGCGGACGGCCGACTCCCTGGCCGACGCGGCTGTCTACGCCCTCACGCCGACGGAGGCGGGGTTCGGTGCGGCCGGGGGCGGTACGGCATGTCTCGTACTCGGCCGTCATGTTCCGATCGGCGGCGAGATAGGGCGCTTCCGGAGCGCCGAGTCGAACGTGTGGACCACCGAGATGAGCATCGGCGACTGCTGGCTGTACGTCGCCCACAAGACCTACTTCACCGCGACCCTGACCGACTGTGCCGATCAGCACACCGACCAGGTGATCGGTTTCGTGACGGCCCCGAAGACGATGGCGTTCGCGGAGGCGCTGCAGCAGGGGAACAAGCTGTGCAGCAACAAGTTCGAGTCGACTTGGGCACCCGGAGCCGACCGCTCCGTCTTCGGGTATCTGTCCGACGAGAACAACTGGAAGGCCGGTTTCACGTCGGTCGTGTGCACGGTGGGGCAGGCCGACCGCTCCCGGACGACCGGGGCGATATCGTCCTCCGGCTCGGCTGCCTGAGGGCTGTCCGCCGCGAATTCACCGGGGGTTGGCCTGCCCGTCGCCCACGGGTGCCAGCCTCCCGGACCGGGGTATCCGGGTCGGGAGGGGACACACATGGAGAGCGGGCCGGCGATCTTCGCGGGGTTGGTGTTCGCCCTGTTCGGAGGCGCGCTGCTGCTGTGGACCGTGGTCAGGGTGCGGCACCGCGAACCTGTCGCCCAGGGTGTGAACCCGGTCGCATCGGCGACCCTCGCGAGCGTCGTCGCGGTCACCGCCCTGTTCCTCGGAACCTGGTGCTTCCTGCACGTCTGAGCACCGCGCGCCGCCTGGACCGCGGGCAAGAGGGAGGCCACCCTCCGGACAGGGCCGAAAATGCCGGTGGGCACTCCGGGCGGCAGGAATGGCGGTAGTCGGGTTACCGTTCGAGTGGCCGTTGCGGGCTTTTCCCGTTTGACACGGGGGCGGGATGTACCGTCACACTCCGCAGCGTCACCATGACCCGACCCCGGGACCAAGCGACCCCGGGGAGATGCAGGCACGTCCCCACGCCGCCCGGCACGCATTCTCGCCGCACCGGTCGAAGGCCCTGGTAGCTCCGCTACGAGGACCTCCCGCCGGCACCCCGAGAGCACGTACCGAACGACGCGGAGACGCACCTGTTCCTCCCCGGAGCGGCTTGCCCCGGGGGAGGCCCCAGCGTCGACCGGAGAGAAGAGCGAAGTTGTCCCCGACCAGCGAGACCGCACACGGCGGCCGCCGACTCGTCATCGTCGAGTCGCCTGCCAAGGCGAAGACAATCAAGGGCTACCTGGGCCCCGGATATGTCGTCGAGGCGAGCGTCGGGCACATCCGCGACCTTCCCAACGGCGCCGCGGAGGTGCCCGAGAAGTACACCGGTGAGGTGCGCCGCCTCGGTGTGGACGTCGACCACGACTTCGCTCCGATCTATGTGGTCAACGCCGACAAGCGGGCCCAGGTCAAGAAGCTCAAGGACCTCCTCAAGGACTCCGACGAACTCTTCCTGGCCACCGATGAGGACCGCGAGGGCGAGGCCATCGCGTGGCACCTCCTTGAGGTCCTGAAGCCCAAGGTCCCGGTCAAGCGCATGGTGTTCCACGAGATCACCAAGGACGCGATCCGCGCCGCCGTCGCCAACCCGCGCGACCTCAACCAGCCCCTGGTCGACGCCCAGGAGACCCGCCGGATCCTCGACCGCCTCTACGGCTACGAGGTCTCGCCGGTCCTGTGGAAGAAGGTCATGCCGCGCCTGTCGGCCGGCCGGGTCCAGTCCGTCGCCACCCGGCTCGTCGTCGAGCGGGAGCGCGAGCGCATCGCGTTCCGTTCCGCCGAGTACTGGGACCTGACCGGCACCTTCGGGACCGGCCGGGCCGGGGACGCGAGCGACCCGTCGACCCTCGTCGCCCGCCTCCAGGCCGTCGACGGCAAGCGCGTCGCCCAGGGCCGCGACTTCGACTCCCTGGGACAGATCAAGAGCGCGAACACTCTCCACCTCGACGAGGACAACGCCCGCGCCCTCGCCGCCGCCCTGGAGAACACCGACTTCGCCGTCCGGTCCGTCGAGTCGAAGCCGTACCGCCGCTCGCCGTACGCCCCGTTCCGTACGACGACGCTGCAGCAGGAGGCCAGCCGCAAGCTCGGCTTCGGCGCGAAGGCCACGATGCAGGTCGCGCAGAAGCTGTACGAGAACGGCTACATCACCTACATGCGTACGGACTCCACGACCCTGAGCGACACGGCGGTCAAGGCCGCCCGCGCCCAGGTGACGCAGCTGTACGGCGCCGACTACCTGCCGGCCCAGCCGCGCGTGTACGCCGGGAAGGTCAAGAACGCGCAGGAGGCGCACGAGGCGATCCGCCCCTCGGGTGATCGTTTCCGCACCCCCGCCGAAACCGGCCTGACCGGCGACCAGTTCAGGCTCTACGAGCTGATCTGGAAGCGGACCGTCGCCTCCCAGATGAAGGACGCGGTCGGCAACTCCGTCACCGTGAAGATCGCGGGCACGTCGTCCGACGGCCGGGACGCCGAGTTCAGCGCGTCCGGCAAGACGATCACCTTCCACGGCTTCCTGAAGGCCTACGTCGAGGGCGCCGACGACCCGAACGCCGAGCTGGACGACCGCGAGCGCCGGCTGCCCCAGGTCGCCGAGGGCGACGCGCTCAGCGCCGAGGAGATCACGGTCGACGGGCACGCCACCAAGCCCCCGGCCCGCTACACCGAGGCCAGCCTCGTCAAGGAGCTCGAAGAGCGCGAGATCGGCCGCCCGTCGACGTACGCGTCGATCATCGGCACCATCCTCGACCGCGGCTACGTCTTCAAGAAGGGCACGGCCCTGGTGCCGTCCTTCCTCTCCTTCGCCGTGGTCAACCTCCTGGAGAAGCACTTCGGGCGGCTCGTCGACTACAGCTTCACCGCCAAGATGGAGGACGACCTCGACCGCATCGCCAGCGGCGAGGCCCAGGCCGTGCCGTGGCTGCGGCGCTTCTACTTCGGCGAGGGCGAGGCGACGGGCGCCGCCGAGGCCGGCAACGGCGACGGCGACCACCTGGGCGGCCTCAAGGAACTCGTCACCGACCTGGGCGCCATCGACGCCCGCGAGGTGTCGTCCTTCCCGGTCGGCAACGACATCATGCTGCGCGTCGGCCGCTACGGCCCCTACGTGGAGCGCGGCGAGAAGGACTCCGAGAACCACCAGCGCGCCGACGTCCCCGAGGACCTGGCGCCGGACGAGCTCAGCGTCGAGCACGCGGAGGAACTGCTCGCCAAGCCGAGCGGCGACTTCGAGCTGGGCGCCGACCCCGAGTCCGGCCACCAGGTCATCGCCCGCGACGGCCGCTACGGCCCGTACGTCACCGAGGTGCTCCCCGAGGGCACCCCGAAGACCGGCAAGAACGCCGTCAAGCCGCGTACGGCCTCGCTGTTCAAGTCGATGACCCTCGACACGGTGACGCTCGCCGACGCCCTCAAGCTGATGTCGCTGCCGCGCGTCGTCGGCAAGGACGCCGAGGGCGTGGAGATCACCGCGCAGAACGGGCGCTACGGTCCGTACCTGAAGAAGGGCACGGACTCCCGCTCGCTGACGGCCGAGGACCAGCTCTTCACGATCACCCTCGAAGAGGCGCTGGAGATCTACTCCCAGCCCAAGCAGCGCGGCCGGGCCGCCGGCAAGCCGCCGCTGAAGGAACTGGGTACCGACCCGGTCAGCGAGAAGCCCGTCGTCGTCAAGGACGGCCGCTTCGGGCCGTACGTCACCGACGGCGAGACCAACGCGACCCTGCGCTCCGGCGACAGCGTCGAGGAGATCACCCCCGAGCGCGGCTACGAGCTGCTCGCCGAGAAGCGGGCCAAGTCGCCCGCCAAGAAGACGGCGAAGAAGGCCCCGGCGAAGAAGGCGGCGGCCAAGAAGGCGCCCGCCAAGAAGACGACGACGGCGAAGAAGACCGTGGCGAAGAAGACGTCGGCTGCCGCGGCGGCCAAGAAGACGGCCGCCTCCAAGGTGACGTCCGAGGACTGAGCCGCACGCTTCCTGCACCACAGGGTCGCGAAACGCACGCCCCGGCATCACTTTGGTGTCGGGGTGTGCGCAGGTCCGGGAGGGCGCGGCTTGTTGTCGGTGGCTGCCGATAGGCTGAAAGCATGACGCCAGCCGAGCAGCCAACGGCCCACCAGCCGGCCCCCGACGACGCCCTTGTCGCGGACTCCCGCGAGCGTGCCGTCCGCGCCCTGCTGCGCCAACCGCAGCTCAAGCGGTTGTGGAGCGCACAGTTCGTGACGAGTGTCGGTGACACTCTCGCCCTGCTGGTCCTGGTCGTGCTCGCCTTCCAGGCGGCCATCGCCCAGGGCTCGTTCGGCGGTGGTTATCGGGGTGTGGCGTTCGCGGTGGCGACCGTCTTCGGGGCGCGCATCCTGGCGACGCTGCTCTTCGGGGCGGTGCTGCTCGGCCCGCTCAGTTCGCTCACTTCCCAGGACGGCCCCCTCGACCGGCGCTGGACCATGGTCGGCGCGGACGGTCTGCGGGCCGCCCTGCTGATCGTCGCCCCGCTGTGGATCGACTGGACTCCGGACAACGCGCTGGCCGTGCTCCTGGTGACCGCCTTCGTGACCGGAGTCGCCGAGCGCTTCTGGACGGTGTGCCGCGAGAGCGCGGCGCCCGCCCTGCTGCCGGCCCCGCCGCTGGAGGGCGCCACCGTCCGGCCGCTGCCCGACCACATGGACGCCCTGCGCCGGCTGTCGCTGCGCACGAGCTTCGTGGCGATCCCCCTCGCCGCCGCGGCCCTCGTCGTAGCGGCACTGCTCAACAACCTGCTGGGCACGGGCGTCGCCTGGTTCGCCCAGCACCAGGCGGCACTCGGTTCGTACGTCGCCGCCGGGCTGTTCGCCGCGTCCCTCTCCGTCCTGACCGCCCTGGAACTGCCCGGAACCCGCACCCCGCGCGCGCGGTCGCCGCTCGAAGGGCTGCGCCGCCCCAGGACGGGCACCGGCATCGACAAGGGCCGTACGGGCGCCATCGCGCTGCTCGTGGTCGCCTGCGCGGCCGTCGCCGGGGCGATCTCCGCCGCCGTCGCCGTGTCCGTGCTGCAGGCCAAGGACCTGCACGGCGGTCCGGTGACCTTCGGGCTGCTGGTGCTCGGGCTGACCGGCGGGGTCGTGGTCGGCATCCGTACGGCGCCCGCCCTGCTGCCGACGCTGTCGCGGCGCCGCCTGCTGACCCTCGCCATCGCCTTCACCGGCATCGCGCTGCTCGCCGCGGGCCTGGTCCCGGACGTCACCACCGTGCTGCTCATCGTCGCGCTGGCCGGCATCGGCGCGGGCGTGGCCGCCAACACCGGGCACACGCTGCTCGACCAGGAGGCCGAGGACTACCGGCGGGCCCGTACGACCGAGCACCTGCACGCGGTCGTCAAGGTCGCGGTGGCGCTCGGCGCGCTGATCGCCCCCCTGGTGGCGGCGCTGATCGGCCCGCACCGCCTGGAGAACGGCAAGTTCGTGTTCGCGCACGGCGGTGCCGCGTTCACGCTGATGCTGGTCGGCGCCCTGCTGCTGCCGGTCGCCGCGCTGGTCCTCGCCAAGGTCGACGACCGCTCCGGAGTGCCGCTGCGGCACGATCTGCGGGACGCGCTGCTCGGCGGCGACGACCCCGACACCGTGCCCGCGAGCACCGGCTTCTTCATCGCCCTGGAGGGCGGCGACGGCGCCGGGAAGTCCACCCAGGCCGAGGCCCTCGCCGAGTGGATAAGGGGCAAGGGACACGAGGTCGTGCTGACCCGCGAGCCCGGGGCGACACCGGTCGGCAAGCGGCTGCGGTCGATCCTGCTCGACGTGTCGTCGGCGGGACTCTCCCACCGCGCGGAGGCCCTGCTGTACGCGGCGGACCGCGCGGAGCACGTCGACACCGTCGTACGACCCGCCCTGGAGCGCGGCGCGATCGTCGTCTCCGACCGCTACATCGACTCGTCCGTCGCCTACCAGGGCGCCGGCCGTGATCTCTCCCCGACCGAGATCGCCCGGATCAACCGGTGGGCGACCGACGGACTCGTCCCGCACATGACCGTCCTGCTGGACGTGGACCCGGAGACCGCCCGCGAGCGGTTCACCGAGGCGCCGGACCGACTGGAGTCGGAGCCCGCCGAGTTCCACGCGCGCGTGCGGTCCGGTTTCCTCACGCTGGCCGCCGCCGACCCGGGCCGCTACCTGGTGGTCGACGCCGGCCAGGAGCCCGAGTCCGTCACGACCGTGATCCGGCACCGGCTCGACACCGTACTGCCGCTCTCCGAGGCCGAGATCAAGGCCCAGGAGGAAGCGCGCAAGGCCGCCGAGGAAGAGGCCCGCCGCAAGGCCGAGGAAGAGGCCGCCCGCAAGGCCGAGGAGGAGCGCCTGGAGCGCGAGCGCCAGGAGCGGCTCGCCCAGCTGCGCGCCGAGGAGGAGGAGCGCAAGCGGCGCGAGCTGGAGGAGGCCCAGCGTCGCGAGGCCGAACGCCAGGCCGAGGAGGCCCGGCAGCGCGCCGAGGACGCACGCAGGCGTGCCGAGGAGGAGAAGGCCCGCCTCCTCGCCGAGGAAGAGGCCCGCGCCGCCGAGGAGACCCGCCGCAGGGCCGAGGCCGACCGCCTCCGCAAGCAGGCCGAGGAGGAGGCCCGGCTGCGCGCCGAGGCCGAGGAGCGGCGCCGGGAGAAGCAGCGCAAGGCCGAGGCGGCACTGCTCGCGGCCGAGGAGGCACGCCGGTTGGCGGCGGAGGCGGCTGCCGCGGCCGAGGTGGCGGCTCGACAGCCGACGGCTCCCCCTGCGGTCATGCCGGTCACGTCGTTCACGCCTGAGGCGTCGACTGTGCAGACACCTGTGGTGAAGCCGCCGAGTCGGGGTGGGCGGTCGGCGGAGGACACGGCTGTACTGCGGCCGGTCGCCTTCGACGCCGGGGACGAGACGACGGTGCTGCGGTCGGTGTCCGGAGACTCCGAGACGCACGATTCCGAGGTACACGACTCCGAGGTCACGGCCGAACTGCCGCAGCCGCCCGCTCCCGCGGGGGCCGCGGACGAGACGGCCGTACTGCCGCCGGTGTCCGCCGCCGAGGAGACGGCCGTACTGCCGCCCGTCCGGTCCGGTCCCGCCGACGAGACGGCCGTGCTGCCGCCGGTCGTCCCCGGTGCGGCGGACGAGACCGCGGTGCTGCCGCCGGTGCGCGGACAGGGCCCGTCGGACCGGGTCCCCGCGAGCTTCTTCCGGGACGAGCGCCCGGCCGGTCGGGCCGACGGCGAGGACCGTACGCGCGAGCTGCCACAGGTCGACGAGCAGGGCGCGCCCCGGCGACGACCGCGGTCCGACTGGGCCGAGGAGACCCCGCTGGACGACCTGCCCTCACTGGCCGACGAACTGCTCGGCCCGCGCGAGGACGGCGACCACGACGACGACACGGGTCGTGGGCCGGGGCGCGGTCGTGGCCGGGGGCGCAGGGGCTGACGGGGGCGGCGCCCGTTGTCAGTGGTGGCCCGCACAATGGAATCCGTAACCCGAAGCGTGACGAAAGGGCCGGTGACCCGTGAGCGTGTGGGATGACCTGGTGGGCCAGGAGAAGGTGAGCGAGCAGCTCGACGCCGCCGCCCGGGATGCCGACGCCTTCGTCACCGCGGCGACCACCGGCACGCCCCCGCCGGAGGCGTCGAAGATGACGCACGCCTGGCTGTTCACGGGGCCGCCCGGCGCGGGACGCAATCAGGCGGCGCGGGCCTTCGCCGCCGCCCTGCAGTGCGTGAGCCCCGACCGCGCCCTCGGCGGCAGCCCCGGCTGCGGCTTCTGCGACGGCTGCCATACGGCGCTGATCGGCACCCACGCCGACGTCACCACGGTGGCCGCGGTGGGCACGCAGATCCTCGCCGACGACATGCGGGACACGGTCCGCAAGTCCTTCACCTCGCCGGCGACCGGCCGCTGGCAGATCATCCTCGTCGAGGACGCCGAGCGGCTGAACGAGAAGTCGGCCAACGCCGTCCTCAAGGCCGTAGAAGAACCCGCCCCCCGCACGGTCTGGCTCCTCTGCGCCCCCTCGATCGAGGACGTCCTCCCCACGATCCGCTCCCGCTGCCGCCACCTGAACCTGACGACGCCCTCGGTGGACGCCGTCGCCGACATGCTCGTACGGCGCGAGGGCATCGAGCCGGGCGTGGCCGCGGCCGCCGCGCGCGCCACGCAGGGCCATGTGGACCGGGCCCGCCGCCTCGCCACGGACCCGGCCGCGCGCGAGCGCCGGGCCACCGTGCTGAAGCTGCCGTTGCGTGTCGACGACGTCGGCGGCTGCCTCAAGGCCGCCCAGGAGCTGGTCGACGCCGCCGCGGAGGACGCCAGGCAACTGGCCGAGGAGGTCGACGGCAAGGAGACCGAGGAGATGAAGGCGGCGATGGGCGGTGGCCAGGGCAGCCGGATGCCGCGGGGCACGGCGGGCGTGATGAAGGACCTGGAGGACAAGCAGAAGCGCCGGAGAACGCGTACGCAGCGCGACAGCCTCGACCTCGCGCTGACCGACCTCACCGCGTTCTACCGCGACGTCCTTGCCCTCCAGCTCGGCTCCCGGGTGGCGATTGCCAACGTGGACGCCGAGGACGCCCTGGAGCGGCTGGCCCGAGCCGGTTCCCCGGAGTCCACGCTGCGCCGTATCGACGCGATCGGCGCGTGCAGAGTGGCGCTCGACCGCAATGTGGCGCCGCTGTTGGCGGTGGAGGCGATGACGTTGGCCCTCAGAGCGGGCTGAACGGGCTGGACGGTCCGTTCGGGCGGCGGTGGGCCGGCTGGTTGGTCGGCCGGAGGTTGACTGCGTAACTCGTACGGGGTGGATCACGCACGCACGGCATTCAGTCGGTTGCACAAGGTTACGCTCGCTTGATGCACATCAGGCGCCCCCTCCGCAGGCCCAGCCAGGCCGGCCGGCCCCGCCGGGCCGGTCGAAACCGTCGGATCGGCGGCACGCTGCTCGCCGTCGCCGCGCTGCTCGTGTCCGCGTGTTCCCCGGGGAGTTCGACGACCGCGGCGAGTCCGGCCGCGGACGTGGCGCTGGCCGCGCTGCCGCGGTCGACGCCGTCCACCCTCGCGCGGTACTACGGGCAGAAGCTCAGCTGGCGCACCTGCGGTGTTCCCGGCTTCCAGTGCGCCACGATGAAGGCGCCGCTCGACTACACCAAGCCCACCGCGGGTGACGTCCGGCTCGCGGTCGCCCGCAAGAAGGCCACCGGCAAGGGCAAGCCGCTCGGTTCGCTGATGGTGAACCCGGGCGGGCCGGGCGGTTCGGCGGTCGGCTATCTGCAGCAGTACGCCGGGATCGGCTATCCGGCCGCGGTCCGCGCCCGCTACGACATGGTCGCGATGGACCCCCGGGGCGTCGCCCGCAGCGAGCCCGTCGAGTGCCTCGGCGGGCCGGCCATGGACAAGTTCACGCAGACCGACACCACCCCCGACGACCGGCGGGAGACCACCGAACTCGTAGACGAGTACAAGAAGTTCGCGGAAGGCTGCGGCGCGCACTCGCCCGACGTCCTGCGCCATGTCTCCACGGTCGAGGCGGCGCGGGACATGGACATCCTGCGGGCGGTGCTGGGGGACCGGAAGCTGACGTACGTGGGGGCGTCGTACGGGACGTTCCTCGGGGCGACGTACGCGGGGCTGTTCCCGGACCGGGTCGGTCGCGTGGTCCTGGACGGCGCGATGGATCCGTCGCTGCCCGCGAAGCAGATGAACCTCGGCCAGACGGCGGGCTTCGAGACGGCGTTCCAGTCCTTCGCGAAGGACTGCGTACGGCAGACGGACTGCCCGCTCGGTGGCAAGGGCACGACGCCGGCCAAGGTCGGGACTAACCTCAAGGCCTTCTTCCGCAAGCTCGACGCGCACCCCGTCCCCACCGGCGACGCGGACGGCCGCAAGCTCGGCGAGGCGCTCGCCACCACCGGCGTGATCGCGGCGATGTACGACGAGGCGGCCTGGCCGCAGCTGCGCGAGGCGCTCACGTCGGCGATGAAGGAGAACGACGGCGCGGGCCTGCTCCTCCTCTCCGACAGCTACTACGAGCGTGACGCCGACGGCCGTTACTCGAACCTGATGTTCGCCAACGCCGCCGTCAACTGCCTCGACCTCCCGCCCGCGTTCTCGACCACCGACCAGGTCGAGCAAGCCCTCCCCGCCTTCGAGAAGGCGTCCCCCGTTTTCGGCGACGGCCTGGCCTGGGCCTCCCTGAACTGCGCGTACTGGCCGGTGAAGGCGACGGGCGAACCGCACCGCATCGAGGCGAAGGGCGCCGCCCCCATCGTGGTCGTTGGCACGACCCGCGACCCGGCGACCCCGTACCCCTGGGCCCAGTCCCTCGCCCGCCAACTCTCCTCGGCCCGCCTCCTCACCTACGTCGGCGACGGCCACACCGCCTATGGCCGCGGCAGCACGTGCATCGACTCCGCGATCGACACGTATCTGCTCCGCGGGACCCCGCCGAGGGAGGGGAAGCGCTGCTCGTAGCGTCGGCGCGGCTGCGGTCGGGGGTGCTTCCGGGGGGTGTACGGAGCACCCCCGGAAACTGTGTAGACTTTCCGACGTTGCTGATCGCACCATGGTGTGGACAGCGCGCCGCCTTAGCTCAGATGGCCAGAGCAACGCACTCGTAATGCGTAGGTCTCGGGTTCGAATCCCGAAGGCGGCTCTGAGGGACCCCAGGACTCACTCGCCGTGACCTGGGGTTTCTTGTTTTGGTTGACCTTGGAATCCGGGCCAATCGGGCACCTGCGAGCTACGCATCGCAATGCGCAGGTCTGAGATCGACTGTCGATGGTCGTTTCGATCCACAGGGCTTTGACCTGGTCTTTTGTTCCGTCTTGCCGGTCGGTTCGGGTCTGCCGGGTTCGGCGTGGTGGCCGTATGGTGGCCAAGTGTGCAGCGATCGCGCAAACGGGTCCCGATCCGCCGTGCGGTCACAGGCGTGCTCGTGGCCGCAAGGTTGTCCCATCCGGACAGTCCCACGGTCAATGCGCTCCGCCTCAGGCGCGATCGACAACCTGCTCGTAGCTCGGCTCCTGCGTCTTCGGCAGTTTGCGTTTAACCGCCTCGGCTCGGGGTTCGACGGCGGCGCTACAGTGCAGAACCGGCGCCGCGGTGACCATCACGGCCAGCAGCAGCCCCAGGGTGTCCACCACGATGTGCCGCCTGCGCCCGTTGGCCATCGACTCGCCATCGAAGTCACGACTGGCGGCCCGCACGGTCGCGGCCCCCTTCACTGACTGAGCGTTGATGACCTCTGCCGTCGGCTCCCGATCGCGGTAAGCCGCCTCGCGGACCCTGTCGCCCGGCCGGTCGTGGCGTTCACGAATTGGACCCAGCAAGGCCAGGGCATAGAACTGCGACACCTGGATCTCCCAGCACGCTCAACGGACTCGACAATCCGAGCTGCACCAAGACCCTGCCTCCATGCACGCCCCGACCCACACCACCCGATCGGGGCTCACCGCTCGAACCAATGCCCACCAAGATCGACAGAGCAACAGCTACTTACGAATGACCAGCTCAGAACCACATCAAGAAAGGTCGGACTCCATGATCCCCAGGTGCCGTGTTCACCTGTTTCCGGGGCCCGCTGCCGCGATCAACCACTCCAAGCAGGGGTGAGCCGGGCACACGCCGGGGCCCTGCCCTCAACACCCCACCTATATAAGAGAAATGCCCGCCCGGCGACTTCTGGAACAGGTTTTAGTAAGACTCAAAGATTGGTTCCATTGACGGGAATCGTCGTGGAAAAATAGGCACAGTAATTGTGCGATCCAGGACCTTGGCCAAGAATCCCGACATGCCACCAGGGAACTCGAACCACTCTTCACCCCGAGGCTCCTTCGCGAGGACGGTCCATGCATCGGGAGCATCGATGTCCGCACGCCTCCAAAAGAGGACGTCTCCGTTGTCTGTTCGGCCGAAAGCGAGCACTTCCGTTGGATCGTCGATCCGATACGGAATTGGCTCACCGGCGTCTCTCAGATACCTGAGCGCCCACAACGACTCGCCAACTTGAGTAGGAAGATCAATAGCCCGCAGTTCGCTCGACGGCTGATAGATGTGAATGAACTGCGCGAAGCAGCCCGGACCGTATAGCTGGACCATCTCCTTGTAGTCGGCGGGCAAGGCACAGCCGATCAGGTGCTCGACGGACTGCCAGTCGACTTCACCAGGCTGGACAACCGGGGGAGGTGGCACGACAGACACTAGTTCATCGATGCTCACACTACCTCCTATTCAAAATTGAGACATTTAGGCTGAAGTCTCCGTTGCCGTACGCCGAAAGAGTTACGGCACGCGGCACTAGATTACTTCCCTCGTATACAGGAGTAACCGAGTATTGGACAAATTGGCCACCTTCTACGGCTAGTCGAACTTGCCTTTCAAAGCCGCTCATGATGGGAGTATTCACGGGATTTTGGAGAAGCGTTACCAAATTCTCTGGAATATCGCCAGAGCCACCCAGCTGCCTTCCAAGCAAGTGGCCACGCGCCTGATCTCCAATCGGACGCCCTCCTGTGAATCCCGGCGGACGAATGTCAGAGTCTGCTGGCGTACCTTCCCCGATCATTCGGCGACTAACAGCAGCGGACATACCCTGAGGGCGCCCCAAGGTGTCCGTCCCCGCAAATTGTACGCTCCCGCCCCACGTCGGATCTGTTTCGCAGCCCTTCGTGTTATGGACCAAGATCGGCATGGATCCGGCCAGCACATAGTACGTGTGGAGTTGACGGACGGTGAGATTCCACCGGTTTGCCGCACCGGGTGTGGGCTGGGTGGAGACGACGTAGGCGTGGCCGTTGGTGGCGGTGTTGAGAGCGACGCCGTCGTGGAGTTTGCCGGCGGGGACCCAGGTGTGGGAGGTGTCGTCCCAGAAGGGGTGGTTGGCGGTGGTGTGGAGGGTGGCGGCGTGGCCGTCCTCAGTGCGGATGGTGAGGTCGAGCAGGTCGTGGTCGTGGTTGATCCACACGTGTTGGACGGTGCGGGCGCCTTGGTGCTTGCCGGTCTTGGGGTTGGCGGCTTCGACCTTGTCGCCGGTCTTGATCTTGCCGATCGGTTTGGTCTTGCCGCCGCTCAGCAGGATGGGGGTGTCGGGGGAGAAGCTGCAGCGACTCGGAGACTTTGTTCCGCCGTTGGAAGTACCGGATGACGGCTTGTCCGGTTTGGCCGCAGCGGCGTTGGCGTGTCCGGCTTCGGCCTGTGGGTCGGCCTTCTTGGCTGCGGCAGCCTTGGCGGCTGAGGCATCTTCGTTGGCTTGCTTGGCTGCTCCGCTCTCAGCCGCCAACTCGTCGGCGTACTCTTCGGTTGCCTCGGCCGCAGCACCGCCCAGGCCCACGATGATGCGGCTACCGAGAAGCAGACTCCCGCCCGCCTCGGCGTCCCCGACTCCTAGGATCAGACCAGAAACGCAGTCCACGACGCCGCTCTCTATGCACCCGAAAAGCAAAGGCACTGCCACGATGGCGCCCGCCTCGACTTCCAGAGCCTTGAGGCCGCCCCAGCTTCCGCACCGGTTCGTGCCGAAGTCAGCTGGCTGGCAGGGGACTTCACCGAGAGTCGGGGTGGGGGTCTGCGTCGCGGCGGGCGTGTCGCCCATGGGAGGCGCGGGGGTGGCGGACGGCGCGGCCGTCGTGTTGCCATTGGAGTTGCCTGTGTTGCCCGAGCCTCCGCCGCCCGAGCTTTCACCCCCGCCCTGGCCCCCGCATTTCTTCCAACCGCCGCTGCACTGCGTGCCGTCAGGGTTGTCCAGGATCATCCCTGTCGGGTC
Organism: Streptomyces sp. NPDC050508; assembly: GCF_040655155.1. NCBI lineage: Bacteria > Bacillati > Actinomycetota > Actinomycetes > Kitasatosporales > Streptomycetaceae > Streptomyces > Streptomyces sp. NPDC050508. Next base: position 48,431 of record NZ_JBFAJJ010000002.1, on the reverse strand, counting down.
GCTTCCCGAAGCCGGGTCGTCTCCCGCGTACGTGTAGCCGCCCATCTGGTTGGGGTCGCCCGCCTCGAAGAGCGGGTCAGGGGTGAGGAATCGGCCCTGGGCCGGGTCATAGTTGCGGGCGCCCAGGAGGTCGAGGCCGGTGGTGGCGTCGGTTGGCTGGCCGAGGTAGCCGTGGTTTTCGTCGGCTGATACCCATGAAGTGGGTTTGGTGCCGCGGGAGTTGCCGTAGGGGTCGTAGTAGCGGCGGGTGACGGCCAGGGTGCCGGCGTCGATGGCGGTGGTGGCTGTGCCTTGGGCGTTGGCGACCTGGTAGGTGACGGTGCCGCTGCTGGAGCGGGTGATGGTGGTGCCGTCGGGGCCGGTGATGTTGCGCAGGCCGGTCCAGGTTTTGGCGGAGACGTTCAGGGTGATCTGTTCCGTGCCGCCGAAGAGATACAGGATGCGGGTCTTGTCGGTGCCGTCGACGGCGCTGGTCTGTTCCAGCAGGTTGCCGTCGGCGTCGTAGAGGTACTTGCTGGTGTTGGTGTGTGTGCCCGAGCCGGTGGCGACGGTGGCGGTGCGGCCCTCGGCGTCGTAGGTGAGGGTCTGGGTCTGGCCGGACGGGAGGGCCCCGGTGCCGGCGGTGGTCCAGGTCTGGCCGGCGCTGCCGCAGGTGGCGAGAGTGAGCTGGGTGCGGATGGTGGCGCTGGCGCCGGGGTCGGTCACGCACATCGCGCTGTTGGCGTTGCTGACCAGGGTGCCGGTGCTGGTGGTCTTCCACTTCTGGGTGGCGTCGCTGTTACAGGTGTCGAGTACCAGGAGGGTGCCGGCGGTGGTGGCGTTGCCGGTGGTGTCCAGGCACATGGTGCCGAGGACCTTGATCGTGCCGTCGGTGCCGATCGTCCAGTTCTGGGCGGCGGAGGCGTTGCAGGTGTAGGTGCGGACCACGGCGCCGGGCGTGGTGGAGGCGCCTGCGTCGTCGATGCAGAGTTTGCCGCCGCCGGAGAGGGTGAAGCCGGTGTTGACGGGGCCGGTGGTGGACACCTTGCGGGTGATGGTGTCACCGGCGTTCTTGTTGCTGTACGCCGGGTCGGTGTAGGTCGGTGTCCAAGTGGCGGTGCCGGTGGTCGGGTTGCTGTTGGTCGTGGTGCCTGACTGGTCGGGCAGGGTCGCGGTGGCGGTGCCGTCGGTGCCGGTGTAGGCGGTGGTCTGCGTGGTGTTGTTGGCTGCGGTCCCGGTGGTGTCGTGGTTGACCATGCCGGTGCGGTCGCCGAGCAGGTCGTAGGTGTACGTCTGCCAGTACGGCGCCGGGCCGCCGACTGTGCTGGTCGCGACCGGGGCCATGGTGGTGGTCTGCACGGAGCCCGTGTTGCAGCCGCCGACGCTCCCGACCGGGGCGCTGGAGGAGTTGGTGATGCCTGCGGTGTCCGTCCAGGCGGCGGTCAGGCGCTGGAAGGAGTCGTAGGTGTAGCACTGCGTGTCGTGGGTGGTGTTGTTCTGCAGGTCATCGATCGCGGTGATCTCGCCGGCCTGGTTGTAGCGGTAGTTGGCCACGTCCAGGGCGGTGGTGGACGTCTGCAGCATGCTGGACGTCTGGGTGACCCGGCCGGTGGTGGCGTCGTACTGGGCGAAGGTGGCCAGTTCCTTGCCGGTGGTCCCGTAGTTGGTCTGCAGGACTCGGCCGAAGGGGTCGTGGACGGCGGTGTCCAGATAGTCGGGGGTGTTGGCCGCAGTGATGAAGCCGCCGATGCCGTCGAGGTTGCCCTGCTGGGTGTAGCCGTAGTCGATGTCCTCGGCGGGCAGGTTGCCGTCTGCCTGGTAGCGGAGGGTGGACAGCAGTCCGACCGTCGGGGTGTAGAAGGCGGACGCGGTGTAGGTGACAGTGCCGCTGGTGGGTGCGGTGGACTGTCCGGCTGCGGCGAAGCCGTCGGTGGCCGGGACGGTCAGGGTGGTGCCGGTCGGCTGGTAGGCCGTGTTGTAGCCGGTGACCGCCTGGGTGTACGCCGAACCGGTTGTCCCGCCGACGTAACGGGTGGACGAGGTCGGGTAGCCCTTGGCCAGGGTGTCGTACGACCAGGAGGAGAGCTCTTTGGAGGGGTCGGGTGTGGCCGACCACGCGTTGTTGTACTCGGCGGTGGGGCGGTTGTCCCAGTCGTAGGCGTAGGAGAGGACCTGGCCGCGCGCGTCGGTGGTCTGCAGCAGGTTGCCGACGGTGTCGTACTTGTCGTAGCTGGTGGTGCCGGTGTTCGGGTCGGTCTGGGAGGTCTTCTGGCCCAGCAGGTTGTAGTGGTAGGACCAGGAGTTGCCGGCGCTGTCCTTGATGGTGTCGACCTGGCCGGCCGGGGTGTAGGTGTACGCGGTGGTGGCGTCGGCTTCGCCGGCCTGGTTCAGGGTGTCGGTCTTCCAGATGGTGGCGCCGGTGCTGTCGTAGAGCACCGTGTTGGCGTCGTTCTGGATCTGCAACGTCGTGCCGGTGGTGGTTCCGGTCGACCAGAGGGCTGTGGTGGCACCGGCGTTGTAGACGACGAAGTTGCCGTCGCTCCGCAAGGTGGCGAAGGCTCCCGGGTTGCCCGAAGTGCTGGACGACCAAAGGGTCTTGCCGGTCGCGAGGGAGGAGAGCACCAGGTTGCCGTCGGCCTGCATGGCCAGCCGCACGCTGTCCGAGGTCAGTGATGTGCCCGACGGGATGACCTGGCCCTGGGTGAGTTTGACCGTGCTGCCGGTGTTCTTGACCACGCTCTTGGTGGCTTGCCCCTGCGCGTTGGTGTAGGTCGCGGTGGAACGGCCCCCGGCCGGAGCGGTGCTGTCGGTCTCGTCGGCGCCGGGATAGCTGGTGGTGGTGTGCCACTGCTGGACCGCCTGGTGCCACAGCGTGCTGGTGGCCGGACGGCCTTGGCCGTCGTAAGCGGTCGTGGTCTCCGACGGGATCTGGTTCTCGTTCGCCGCGTACAGCGTGGTGGACGGGTTGTTGTCCGGCTCCGAGTACGGCGCGAACGAAGCGGTCTGCCAGCCGTGCGAGTCGTAGAAGGTGTCCGAGATGATCCGGCCGGAGTTGGTGTCGCCGTCGGCCGTGGCCTGTGTCTGGCGCGGCTGCAGCATTCCGTCGTAGATGGTGATCGACGAGGCGTACGTGCCGTCCTCGCGCAGCGACTTCGTCGTCACGGCGGAGGGGGCGCCGGGTGTGGTGACGGTGCCGCCGGGGGCGGCGACCGCGCCGGGGTTGATGGAGTAGGCGAAGGTCTCGTCCGCGCTCTGGCCAGAGGACTTGTCGCGGCCCGGGAGCCAGACCGCCGTGCGCCGCCCGAGCGCGTCGTAGGTGATGTCCGTCTTGCGGTTGTTGGCGTCGACGTTCTCGGTGGGCAGGCCGCGCAGCGCGTCGAGGGTGGAAGTGACCTTCCAGCTCTGGGAGTTGGTGGTCGTGATGGTGGTCGGGTTGGTGTTTCCGCCCAGAAGGGACCAGGTGGGGGTGAACGCGGTGTGGGTGTTCTGGCCCGTGGCGTCGAGGGCGTCGGTGATGCGGCCGGCGCCGTCGTACGTCATGGCCGAGCTGGTCTGCCAGTTCTCGGTGGTGCCGGTGTAGCCGGTGGCGGTGCGTACGGCGCTGGCCTGGCCGACGGCGGTGCTGGAGGTCTGGTCGAGCTGTCCGAAGGTGCCCAGGTTGGTGAGGGTGCCGTCGCCGTCGTAGTAGATCTTCTTGTCGGCCAGCAGTGTGCTTGCGGAGGCCGCGGTGCCGCAGGGTCCGCTGACGGAGGTGACCTGGTCCGGGTAGGACAGGGTCATGGTGTTGCTGGACGACGGTGTCGCGTAGGTGGTGGTGGCGCACTTCTCCTGTGCGGCCACGCTGACGTCGCCGTGTGCGTCGACGGTGGAGACCCGGCCCTGGCTGTCGTAGGCGGTGTCGGTCCGGGTGTGGCGCCATGTCCCGTTCGTGAGCAGCGCGTAGCCGTGCGACTGGGCGGTCTTGATGCGGTAGGCGGTCAGGTCGGGCAGTGTCGACAGGGTTGGCTTCGTGTCGCCGGGGTTGTCGTCCTGGGTCCAGTCCGTCCATGGGGTCTGGTTGGTGTGCGCGGTGGTGGTGTAGGCGAAGGGGCCGTTGACGGTTACGGCGTCGATGGTCCCGCCGGCCGCCGTGTAGGTGTCGCTCTGAAGAGCTGTGCCGGCGAGTTGGTCGGCGTCGGTGACGCTCTGGACCGTGGAGCCGCCGACCTTGGCGTCCACACTGACCGAGCGGCGGGTGCCGTCGGACTTGTAGTCGCCGTCCATGCCCTGCAGATAGGTGGTGGTCTGCTGGGTGACCGGCTCGGGGGCCTGCCCGGTCTGCACCGTGACCGTGTGGAAGCCGCGGAACTGGTCCCAGGTGCGGTACTGGTCGTCCGTCTGTGCCGAGTCGTCCCGGTGCCAGGCAGGGCCGGCGTAGCTGTAGGTGGAGACCTGTATCTCCGAACCCGCCGGTATGTTCTGGGAGTTCGGCTTGTACTGGGACGCGATCGTCAGGTCGGACGCGGTGACCGTGTGCACGGTGGTCTTGTTGAACCAGTCCGCGATCGGCTTCGAAGCCCCCGGCACCGTCCAGTAGACCGGATAGCAGGAGTTGGTGTTCGCGTCCGCGGCCGAGATCGACAGCGTCTTGTTCGCGCACGCGTTGGCGTTGTAGTCGACGGCGATCGACTCGCCGGTCTCGGTCTGGATCGAGGAGATCCTCGGCCGGTACAGCGGTGGCGCGGAGGGGGAGGTGTCGTTGACCCGGTTGTCGATCTCCGTACCGGTGAAGGAGACCTGGTTCAGCTTGATGTCGCTGTTGCCGTTGCCGTACGTGTCCTTGCCGGTGTGCTGGATCGACTGCAGCCACATCACGGCTTGCAGGGAACCCGCGTCCTTCGGGTCGACGGTCGTGCCCGTGACCGGGTCGACTGTGCCGCCGGAGTCCGAGTACACCTGCCCGAGCTGATAGCTGTCGACGTCGACCAGAGCGTCCGTCGACGAGTCCTTGACGTGGATTTTCGTGGTGACGCTGTCCAGGCGGGTGGTGGACCAGAACGTCGGTCCCCCGGTGATACAGACGTTGGTCGGTACCGAGGTCGACCCGGACGGCAGGGTGGTGCTGTCGGTGGAGTCGCAGTGCAGGTCCCACGGCACATCGGGCCAGTGCGGGGCCGTGTTGTCGTCGAGGTTTCCGGCCGAGCAGTCGGTGAAGGTGGCCGTGGTCTGGCAGCGCTGCTTGGACGTGAAGGCGACCTGACCGGCGGGGGTGCGCCCCGTCTGCTCGTCGGCGAGCTTGTAGCCGTAGGAGACGCTGTCGAGCTTGCCGCCACGGACGTACGAGGTCAGGGTGCCCGAGTCACCGGTCGCGGCCTGTCCGCCGCCCAGGTCGTAGTAGTTGCTCTCGGTCGTGTAGTCGTAGCGCTGCACGAACCCGCTCGGCGCGACGACGAAGTCCAGGTTCCAGCGCCAGCCCTCGTGCTTGTCGCACTGCGACGCCTTGCCCTTGGCCGAGTCGTAGCACGGGTCACCCGACTCCGGATGCAGTACGGGCACGCCCCAGGCGGCATCGGTCGAGGAGTCGCCGGGTGTGCCGGACTGCATCGCGCCGGACGGGCCGGCGCCGGTCGGGGAGTGGTCGGCACCGAAGTACGCGGCGGTGCCGTCCGTGGTCAGGACCCGGAAATAGACGCCGTCCTGCAGGCCGTTGGCGGCGCCGGACAGCTCCTGGACCAGCGTCCCGTCGTCGCCCGTCAGCCGCCACTGCTTGATCTCGCCCGGCACAGCGGAGTCGGTGCCGTCGGGCACCAGTTGTCCGGAGTGCGAGCCGAAGGAGATCGTGGCGTTGTCACCGGCCCAGCACTCGTCCCCCGACCCCTTGAGGATCTTGTCCCCGCTGCTGTTCAGGAGGCCGCCGCAGGAACGATACGTCCGCTCGACGAAGCCCGGCTGGTAGCTCCAGCCGTCGCCGATCGAGGACGCCTGGGAGTTGCGGGCCGAGGTCTCCCCGTCCTCGGACTGCGAGTCGTAGGCGAAGGCCACCGACGGGGCGTTGCCGCCGATCGTGGACGGGACGTCGATCGGGTAGGAGTAGGTGAAGGCGCCGGTCCCGGAAGCCTGCCAACTGCCCGACGGATTCAGCGAGGTCGCGGCATAGCTGCCCTGCGAGCCGGAGCTGCCCGAGGTGACCTCCACCGCCGTGGTGGCCGCGGACATCGCCGTCGCACCGGCCGTGCCGCTTGCTGCACGTGATGCCGACACGGTGGAGGAGCCGAGTGTGAGCGTGGCGGTCAACTGGTCCGCGGTCGCCCGGTTGGTGAAGGTGATGGGGGTCCGCGTCCCGCACTGCTTCAGCTGAGGCGTGGTCATCGCGCAGGCCGGGACTTGATACAGCCGCAGCCGTGAACCGAAGCCGCCGCCATACGCCTTGGCCAGCGACGCGTAGTCGATGACCACCCGCACCCGGCCATTGCCGGACTTGGCGTCGGCGCGGGTGAAGGCGAGCAGCATTCCGTCGGCGCCCGCTTTCAGCGCCTGGGTGTGGGATGCGACCTTCACCTGTACCGAAGCCGGGCCAACTGCCGTGCCGGAGCCGGACTTCTGGCCGGATGTCGGCACGGGAGCCACCCATACCGGCAGGGCGCCTGCCTTGACGGGCTTCGTCACCGGGACGACACGAGTGCTCGGCGAAGGAGTGGATACCGACTTGGTGGCCGCGCCGGAAGCGTCGGCGGGGCTGGATGACGAACCCGGCGACGCAGCGGTGGTGGACGCGGCGTCGGCGGACTGGGTGGTGTGCGTCAGGGGCACCGTCTTCGTGCCGGCCGTCGGCCACACCGGCTTGACGGCCCGATACTTGCTGACGGCCTTGTAGCCCTTGGGGTGAGCGGTAGTTGGCTGGTGCAAGGCATGGCTGCCGACCGCCGGAGTCTTCGGCAGGGCCTTCGGGTTCCACACCGCGCCCTTGAAACGGTAGGGCCCCACTACCGCGCCCTGGGCCACAGCTATGGGCACCAACAGCGCCGTCAGCGCGACGGTCGCCGTGGCAAGAGTCAGTGCTCTGCCCCAGATCCGGTACTGGACGCTCGCAAACCAACGCCGCTTGCCGCTCACTCAATTCCCCCATGACCAGCGGCCTTGACAGACCGTCCCACCCCGATCACACGGGAAGCGTGATCGACGGGAGGCTATTGATGGGAAGGGGACAACTCAATACCCTGTGCCGACCATGTGGCGATCACGTATGCCAACTGAGTGCCTGGTGTGCCCTTTCCATGAAGGGGCGAACATCATCACCTAGCGACAAACCAGACACCACGTGCATTGCCTGTCGCATCCTCGACGCCCGTAAACGTGACGAAGATCACTAATGCAAAGTGTTGGCAAATGGAGGGGGAGCTGTTTCGTGTTGGCCGGTTACGCCCGAAAGTCACGTAGACGAAGAGAACTGATACGCCGTCTGGTTCTGATACCCGCGCTGGCAGGCCTGTTGCTCACCGTTCCCGCCACCTCGGCAAGCGCCGACGATCCGGCGCCGACCGATCCGCTGCTGGCCGCCCAGACCGACGCCGTCGCCAGCGGCCAGGACGTGCCCGTCGAGTCGCTGACCACGGAAACCTCCATCGTCACCGCCAACCCCGACGGCATGTTCACCTCCACCACCAACGTCATGCCGGTACGGGTCCGAAAGGACGGCGTCTGGACGCCCGTCGACGCCACCCTCGCCACAAATCCCGACGGCACACTGTCGCCCAAGGCCACACCGAACGACGTCACCCTCTCCAGCGGTGGCAACGGTCCCTTGGTCACCCTCACCAACCAGGACGGGCACAGCATGGCTCTGACCATGCCCTTCACCCTGCCCACGCCCACCGTCAGCGACGGCACGGCCGTGTACAAGTCGGTGCTGCCCGGCGTCGATCTGTCCGTGTCGGTCACCGATCAGGGCGGGTTCAGCGATGTTCTGATCGTCCACGACGCAACGGCCGCCGCCGACCCGCACATCAAGCAGCTCACTGAGGCCGCCTCCACCCAGGGCCTGACCCTTTCCGCCACGGATTCGGGCGGCATGGACGCCACCGCCACCGATGGCTCCGTCGCCTACGTCAGCCCCCGCCCGCTGATGTGGGACTCCAGCACCCCGTCGAACGCGCTGACGAAGACCGCATCCGCGGCAGCCTCCACCGCGACCGGTGACGCCCCCGCAACGTCTTCCGTCGACGGGCCCGGAGAGGGGGCCAACGTGGACACAGTGCCGATGCGCACCACCTCCAGCGGTCTCACGCTGGCACCGGACACGGCTGTGCTCAACGACCCGGACACGACCTACCCGGTGTACATCGACCCGTTCAGCAACCCCGTGAGCAAGACCTCCGGTCACTACGACGAGGTCTACTCCAGCTCCACCTGCTCGGACAGCCCGCAGTACGACAAGCCGCAGCCTGTCGGTGAGGGCGTGGGTTATCAGCGCTGGGGCGGCATCTGCGGCACGGGTCTGGAACGCTCGTACTACGCCATCCCCACCAGCGGCCTCGATCCCTCCATGCAGGTCTACGACGCGCTCATCACGGTGAGCTCCACGTACGGGGCCAGCTGGGACTGCTCACAGAACCAGCCGATCACCTTGCACACCACCGGATCGATCGACTCCGGCACCGACTGGAACAACAAGCCCCTCCCTGTCGACGACAGCTACGACCCCGTCAAGACCACGATTCCCAGCGCGTCCAACTCCGGCAGCAGTTGCAGCGACCACACCGCGTCGTTCCAGGTGCACGACCAGGCCCAGCGGATAGCGACTTATCACAGCTCCAGCGGCGACTACTGGACCGTCGCCCTTTACGGCAACGAGAGCATCTCGTCCAGCAATGACGACTACCTGCGGATGTCCAGCAAACTCACTATGACCGTCAAGTTCGACATCCCCCCGGGCATCCCGACCGGCCTCACCACCACCCCACCCGCCGACGGAGCCGACGGCTCCTGCGTCACGAGCGGCGATGGCTGGATCGGCGCAGTCACCTCCTCCGACGCCGGAAGCAACGTCCAACTGCACTCCAAGGTCACAGCGAACGTCTCCGGCGAACTCGTGAAGGCGCACTATCACGTCTGGGACCGCACCGTCCTCGACTCCAGCGGCAACGCCTACAGCGACTCAACCCCCGACAGCGGTTACCTTTCATCCGGCTCGGACGCCACCATGCCGATCGGGTTCACGCTCAAGGACGGCCACGAATACGGCTGGGACGTCTACGCCCAGGACAACAACTCCACCCTGAGCCTGACCTCCGACATCAGCGACCACTGCTGGTTCAAGACCGACTTCACCCCGCCGGACACTCCGAATATCGCGGACAACTCCGACGTCCCGGCCGTCGGTACAGGCTCCACAGCCCACGGCATCTACACCGGCAGCCCTACCAGCTTCACCGTCACCGCGGCGGACGGCGCTCCCTCCGACAGCAGCTGCACGCCCAACGCATGCCTGTCGAGTGGCGTCGACCACTTCCTGTGGCAGATGGACAGCCAACCCACCGCCACCACCGGCACACCAGCGCCGCTCATCAGCACCGACAGCCAGGGCACCGCAACCGGCAAGATCCCCATCAATGCCTTGCCCACATGGGGCGTGCACACCTTGTACGTTGCGGCCGTCGACGGGGCCGGCAACATCTCCCAGGCCCCAGCCGGCTACACCTTCACCGTGCCGTGGAACCCCGACACAGAAATCACACCGGGTGACATCAGCGGCGACGGCATTCCCGACCTGCTCGCCACCACCAAGAGCGGCGACCTCGAACTGATCCCCGGCGACACCGATCCCGCCCAGACCGCCACCCCTGCCCAGACCGGGCAGGTCAGCACTGCTCCCGCGATCAGCGGCCCGGTACTCGTCTCCACCCCGGCCGACTCGCCCGACGGAACCAGCTGGAACAACTACCTCGTCGCCCACCGGGGCAATCTGCACGGCGCGGACGTCGACGACCTCTTTGCCTACAACCGCAAGACGTCCCAGTTGTACGTCGTCCCAAACGACCTCGATCCGGTGGACGACAGTGCCGCCCAGCTCGACCCGTGGTCCAGTTTCCCCGGCTACATCGGCAAGCGTCCCGGCGACCCCGTGACCAAGGACCCCTGCCAGCCGACCGTTCCCGACAGCCGTTGCGCGGGTGCCGGATACGACCCGGCCACGCCCTGGAACATCACCCAACTCATCGCACCCGGCGACGTCTACGGAAACCAGCAGGGCCACCCGGCCGTCATCACGGTGCAGAACGGCAAGCTGTGGATCTACCAGACCGACAACGGCAAGCACCTCGCCGACCCGATCCTTCTCGGTGACGGCGACTGGTCAGGCCTCACGCTGATCGCGCCCGGCAAGTTCCAGGGCACGCCCACCCTGTGGGCGCGGGACAACTCCACCGGGGCGCTCTACAGCTACCCGCTCACTGTCGACGCCAACGGGCTGCCCGCACTCCTGCACGCCTCCACACACGCCAACCTGCCGCTGACCCTGTCACCGAGCACCTACCCCGTCGTCGCCTCACCGGGCGACCTCAACAGCCCGACCGGCGGACCCGACGGCAACCCCGACCTGTACGCCGTGGACACCCACGGCGGGCTCACGGAATATCCGTACATCCGGAGCAAGGTCCTCGTCTCCCCGCCCCAGTACATCTTCGGCGACCCCGTCTCCCTGGGCACGGTCACCAACACCGCCACCCACGGATGGACTCTCGACGACGGCACCGGCACCACCGCAAAGGACAGCGTCGGCACCCTCGGCGCCACCCTGAGCGGCGCCTCTTCCTGGACCACCGACACCACCCGCGGCAAGGTCCTCAACCTCACGGGCACCACCGGATACGCCGCCACGAGCGGACCGGCCGTCGACACGTCCAAGAGCTTCACCGTCTCGGCGTGGGTCAACCCCGCGTCCCTCACCGCCAATTCGACCTTCCTCTCGCAGTCCGACAGCGCGGGCAACGCCAACGGACTCCAGCTGTACTACTCCTCCGCCAAACAGGCCTGGGCCTTCAGCCGCCACAACGACGACACCACCAGTACGTCCTTCACGGCCGTCTACGGCGGCTCCCCAACCATCGGCCAATGGACCCACCTGGTCGGCGTCTACGACGCCTCCACCAACCAACTCACCCTCTACGTCAACGGCCGCCAGTCCGGCGCCAAGACCTACAGCGGCACTTCCTGGAACGCCGCCGGTCCCGTCCAGATCGGCCGCCGCCTCTACCAGGGCACCTACGGCGAGTACGCCAACGGCAAGGTCAGTGACATCCACATCTACGACACGGCCCTGCCGCCCGCCGACGCCGCAGCGAAGGGCGACAACGCTGTTGTCAGCCAACTCGGCTGATCCACTAAGGGCGTTCAGGCGCTCGCCCAAGCAGTTCCTGGGCGAGCGCCTCGCGCTGATGGGCCCGTCAGTTTGCGCAGCCGCCCCTGACGGCGCCCCCAAGCACCGCCCCGTCAGAGCACGTCACTAAAATTCTCGATCCTCATGCTCATGCTCGAAGTCGTCCGATTCTCTGGGGGGAACCATCTTGAGACGCAGCACCTTCCTGGCGGCAGCCACGGCAACCGCCCTGTCCGCCACCCTCTTCGCGGGCCTCGCCCCGGCCCACGCGGACAACACCACCGGCGGCCCCGTCCTGTCCGACGCGGACGGCTGGTACGAACCGGGGCTGGTCTTCGTGACCGCGCACTCGGACCGGCCTCTCACGCACATCACGGCCCACTTCTATCCGCTGGACGCACCGGCGGGCGGACCGGAAGCCGGATCGACCGAGGACTTCACCCAGTACACCGGACAGGACGCGACGTCAGGGGTCTGGCGGGCGCCGGTCCATCTGGCCGACCTCGGCGACTACCGGGTCACCGTCGACCTTGAGGACGCCTCCGGCGCCACCGTCACCGGCGCCCTCTCCCCGCACACGCTGCGGTATCAGACCCTGGTCAGGATCCCCGAGCTGACCGCCACCCCCGCCGTGCCGGACTACCTCCACCAGCAGGTCACCGTCAGCGGCACCGCCGTCGCCACGGACCCCCGCCACCCGGACACCCCAACTCCCGCCGCCGGCGTACCCGTCGACATCGAGACCGGGCGGGGGCGGATGAACGCGACCACCACGGCCGACGGCCGCTTCACCGCCGCCTTCGTCCCCGTCCAGACGTCCATCGACCTGACGGCCGCTCCCGGGGCCTCCGTCAACTACCCGGGCGCGATCGACCTGTTGAGCCCCAAGAAGTCCCTGCACACCACCCAGGCACCCGTCCGCTTCACCGCGAGCACGCACGCCCTGAACCTGAAGCAGGGCGCCACCGGCACCGTCACCGGCCGCGCCGAGATCCAGACCACCGCCGGCTGGCAGCCACTGCCGAACACCACGATCTCCCTCGCCGGGCTTGACGCAAGCAACCGTCCCTCCTTCGAGGTCGGCGAGACCACCACCGACAGCCACGGCGTCTACACGCTGCACGTCTCCTCCTACAACGCCGCCCCGGCAGCCGAACTCATAGCGGGCACCGACTACATGCCCTTCCAGCAACTTGCCACCGAACCCTTCAGCCTCCATGTCGCCTACGCCACCCACCTCGACATGAGCGCGGACCTCACCGACACCTCGTCCCTCAAGGTCTCCGGCTACGTCTACTACGAAGACGCACGCGCCCACTGGCCCGCCAAGCCCACCGTCACCCTGCAGTACTCCAAGGACGGCAAGAGCGGCTGGAAGAACGCGACCACGATCCCCATCAAGATCCGCTACAACAAGCCCCTGTTCGAGGAGGACTTCGCCCGCACCCTCACCACGACGAACACCAACGCCTACTGGCGCGCCCGCTTCGACGGCAATCCCGACCTGGCGACCAACACCACCAAACCCGTCCACCTCTACCGCTACGCCACCCGCATCACCGGCTTCCACGCCTCAGCGAACCCGGTCCGCAAGAACCAGGCGTTCAGTTTCGCCGGCACCCTCCAGTACAAGAACGGCACCACCTGGAAGCCGCTCTACGGCGGTTCCCCCACCCTCTACTTCAAGCCCCGTGGCTCCACCACATACCGCTACGTCACCGAACTGGGCACCGACAGGCACGGCCACCTCATCGGCATGGAGACCGCCAAACAGGACGGCACCTGGGCCATCGCCCTCAGCCGCCAGACCGGAGACCACTACCTCAGAAGCGCCCAGGTCACCGACTACGTCGACGTCCGGTGAACTCCCGCCGATGCCGCTCTTTGCCGGTTTCGTAGGCCACCCGCCGGAGCGCGCATCCTCCGTGACTTGTAGGTCTGCCACAACAGGTGTGGAAGGCAGGTGCAGGCGGCGATGCTCGTGGCCATAGCGCTCGTGGTGGCCGCCCGGTGGCCGGACGCCTTTGGACGGTGCATCACGAGGTGGTACAGGCCAACCCGCGGCGCATCCTCTGATCAGGCAGAACGTCACTGGGCAGCACGACCAAGCACCGCACAACACGATCCCTCGTGGTCTCGTAATGCGTAGGTCTCGGGTTCGAATCCCGAAGGCGGCTCTGTGGAAGCCTCAGGACTCACTCGCCGTGACCTGGGGCTTTTGCTTTTACCGGATACGGCGGCGGCGCTGAGCGCGTGCCGCGCGGCGGTCCCCAGTCTCGGTTCCAGTCTCAGTTGCGGGTGCGGGAGCAACTTTCGGGGCGGGCAGGAACGTGTCTCCCATGCGGAGCATGGCGTCCTTCGAGAGGTGCGAGCGTCCCTTGACGTAGCGGCGGGTCTGGCTGATCTGGGGTCCGGCAGGTCCCCGGCCAGGAATTACCGGGTGCATTTTTCTGCAAGCTCCCCCTGCATCAAGTTGCAGCGAAAGTCATTGCGCGCTCACTGATCCCTCTGGAAATATTCACGACGTCGGAAGTCGACGCCAGAAGTTGCGATCCGGGGGGATGAATGGACTACTCGGTATTGGTGCCATTTCTGCCGCGCCGGACGGAACAGGTTCTTCCTTTCGCGGCGCTGGTGGAATGGACGGGAGCCGCCAGGCTCTGGCAGGGGCAGAGCCTGCTGATGGAGCCTTTCCAGACGTTCTCCGCTCTGGCCGGCTCCGGATTCCGGGTGCCGACCGGCCTCGGAGTCACCCTGATGCCGCTGCGGCATCCGTTCGAGGCCGCGCACAAGGTCAAGACCTTGGCGATGGCGACCGGTGAAGAGGTCGTGGCCGGCTTCGGGCCGGGTGCGAAGACGTTCCAGCAGAGCCTGCTCGGCGCTCCTTACCGCAGCCAGCTCACGGCGGTCCGTGAGTACATGACGGTGGTCCGAGGGCTGCTCAGCGGTGACCCGGTCGACTTCGACGGCGAGTACTACACCTGCCACGCGGGGATGGGCCCGGCGATGTCGCCGCCCGTGCACCTCGGGCTCGGGGTGCTGCGCCCCGGCATGGCCCGCCTCGCGGGCGAGGTCGCGGACGTGGCGATCACCTGGCTCACGCCGGCGGCCTACGTCGACGGCGTCGTCCGCCCCGCGCTGCGGGAGGGGGCGAGCGCGGCGGGCCGGGCCGTGCCGAGGATCACGGCGATGGTGCCGGTGGCGCTGGAACGCCCCGACCGGGACGTCTCCGATTTCGTGCTGGCGAGCAATGCGGCGCATATGCAGGCGCCGCACTATATCGACATGCTCGGAAAGGCGGGCATCGATTTCACCGAGAGCGATTCGAAATCGGCCGCGCGGCTCATGGCGGAATCCGGGGCGTTCGTCTTCGGGAATCTCGACCAGATCGTGAAGCAGCTCGACGAGTATCGGGATGCCGGGGTCGATGAAATCGTGCTGAACCTCACGGGCGTGTGCCGACTCTACGGAGCGAGCGCTGCAATGGACGACTTGAAGCAGATTCTGGCCGCCGTGGGCGCGGAACAGGAGGGACTCCGGTGAATGAGGAACTGATCGCCCGTGTGGGCCACCACCTGCGTTCCTGGGTCACCGGGCGCCCGCTGACCGCTGAGGCACCGGGTACCGCCGCCACCGTCGTCCTGGAGGACGCGGCCGGTCTGGACGCTGTGCTCGGCTCCGACGCCGTGGGACCGGGGACGCTCGTCCTCGTCCCGGAGGCTCCGGCGGTGCAGCAGGGTCGCGACGACCGGTCCGGTGCCACCGTCGTCGGCTACGAGGGCTCGCTGAGCGGCTCGGAAGGCGACGCGTCGGTCGACGACGTCCTCTTCCTCCAGATCCAGGACTACGGCGTCAGCCCGTACATGTCGCTGCTCGGCACGACGCTCGTGCGGATGTCCGGCGACACGGACTTCGACCTGTTCCTCGCGGACGCCGACGCCGCGCGGACGGAGGGCCGGTTCGCCGCGTTCGCGGTCAGCCCGGCCGTGCAGCTCGCGGACCTCTCCGCGCTCGGCGCCCGGGTCCCCGGTGACGGTCCGGGTACCAGGCTCTACGTGGGCCGGGACGGCGGCGTCTCGGTCTCGCCGCAGGGGCTGCGGCTGGGGACCGCCGGGGACTCGGCGGCCGTCCTGCGCGCGGAGTGGGAGCGGCTGAACGCGGCGAGCGAGGTGCCCGGCACGGTGCCGCTCGGCGCGGCCGTCCCGGAGGAGGTGCGCGGCCCGGCTGTACACCAACGCCCTTGGCTCGCACGCTACTTGACGACGCTGGACGTGCTGCGCGACCTCCAGACGCGGGGGATCACGGAGCCCAGGGTTTCAGGGTTCGGCCACCGGCTCGTCCCCGAACTCGCCGAGGCCGAAGGTGCCTTGTACACCGAGAGGGCTTCGAACGCCGACGACGCCGAGGCGCCGATCCTGTGCTGGACGCCGGAGCGGGCGTACGTCAGGGTCCCGGGCCTCGACCGGACCTTCCAACTCGGCCGCCGGGCGGCGGAGATCACGGAACTGCTGCTGGTCCTCGGCGCCGACGAAGCCGCGACGCGGCACGCGGACCGGGCCGAGGTCGAGCGGGTCCTCGCGTTCTTTGCCGACAAGGGAGTTCCCCTGGCACGTGTGCTGGAGGCGACCGCATGACGACGACCCGAACCGCGGCGGTCCCGGGCCTCGCCGGCGAGGTCCTCGCCAGGTACGGCGACCGAGTCCGCGTGCACGACCTGTACGACGAGGCAGGCGCCTCCGTCTACCACGACCTCGCCGCCGCCGACACCACCGAGATCAGGGAACTGACCCGGGCCGTCCGTGCCGTCCCCGGCCCGGTCCTCGAACTCGCCGCCGGTTCCGGCCGGTTGACACTCCCCCTGCTCGCGCTGGGCCGTGAGGTCACGGCCCTGGAGCTGAAGGAGAGCATGGTCGCCCTCCTCAAGGAGCGGCTCGCCGAGGCCCCGGCGGGGATCGGGGGGCGCTGCACCGTGGTCCAGGGAGACATGTCGGCGTTCGCGCTCGGCGCCACCTTCGCCGTCGTCGTCCTCGGTACGACGTCCATCTCGCTGCTCGGCGCCGACGGCAGGGCCGGGCTCTACGCGGCCGTCCGCGCCCACCTCCGGCCCGGCGGCAGGTTCCTGCTCTCCACGGTCGACGTGGACGGCGCCGACGGGGACGACCTCGACCTGGAGGCCGCGGGTGCCAGTGGCCGGCGTTACCGGATGATCGAGCACTGGCGGTCCGGCCAGGAGGTGCGCAAGGTCACCATCCTGCCTCCCGAGCGGGAGACACCGCAGGACGGACCGGTACCCGCGTTCACCACGGCCATCCGGGTCCTGCCCCCCGACGACCTCACCCGGGAGCTGGCGTCGGCGGGACTGCGCGTCGTCGCGCGGCACACCCTGCCCGCCGCCTCCCCCCGCCACACCGCTGTGCTGCTGGAAGCGGAGGCCGCCTGATGTCCACCGAACTCTGGCCCTCCCTGCTCGAACCCCGTCTGCACGGAGCGGACGACCTGTGCGCCGTCTCGGCGGACGGCGTCCGCATCCGCTTCCTGGACGGCCGTGAACTGCTCTGCGGCACCAGCGGCCTGTGGAACGCGAACCTCGGCTTCGGCAACGAGGCCATCGCGGAAGCCTGCGCCGCCGCCCTGCGCGATGCCTCCTACCTGTCGGTGTTCCGCTACGAGAACGTCTACGCGAGGCGTGCGGCGCGGGCGCTGGTCGAGGCGGCGGGCGCGGACCACTACGGCCGGGTCGTCTTCTCGACCTCCGGAGGTGC
The DNA here is from genome assembly GCF_040655155.1 of Streptomyces sp. NPDC050508. Lineage (NCBI taxonomy): Bacteria > Bacillati > Actinomycetota > Actinomycetes > Kitasatosporales > Streptomycetaceae > Streptomyces > Streptomyces sp. NPDC050508. The sequence continues at coordinate 31,337 of NZ_JBFAJJ010000002.1, read as the reverse complement.
CGCCAACGACCTCGTGATGAAGCTGACCCGGCACTACCACGCCCTGCGCGGGGACGGTGCGCGCAAGCTCGTCGTGGGCCTGCGGGACAGTTATCACGGGCTGACGTTCGGCGGGTTCGCGCTCACCGGCGAGAACCTCGGCCAGTCCGTCTACGGCGTCGACCAGCGTCTCGTCCGCCATGTGTCCCCCAACTCCGTTGAGGAGATCGCCCAGTTGGCGGCCCAGCAGGGCAGCCGGATCGCGGCGGTCGTGGTGGAGCCGGTGCTCGGCAGCGGGGCGGTTCCCCTCACCCCGGAGTACGTTCGGGCGCTGCTCGAACTCCGGGACCGGCACGGCTTCCTCCTCGTCGCCGACGAGGTCGCCACGGGCTTCGGCCGCACCGGCGACTTCTTCGCCTCCCAGCGCTGGCCGGCCCCGCCGGATCTGCTGATCACGTCGAAGGGCCTGACCAACGGCACCCACGCCGCGGCGGCCGTCCTGCTGCCCAGGGCGCTCGCCGAACCCTTCGACGCGGCCGGCGACATGTTCGTCCACGGCGAGACCCAGGCCGGAACTCCCGTCACCTGCGCGGCGATCCTCGCCACCGTGGAGGAGATGCGTCGACTCGACGCGGTCGCCTCCGCGCGGCGCCTGTCGGCCGTGCTGGACGTACGGCTGGCGGACCTGGTCGCCACCGAACCGCTGGTCTCGGGCACCACGGGCATTGGCTGCTTCCGGTCCATCCGGCTCAGCACGCCCGGCGGAGAGCCGCTGCCGCAGCGGGAGGTCCCGGAGGTCGTCGCCGCGATCCGCGAGGCCGGCGCGATCGTCCACCCCAGCGTCAACGGCGTGCAGATCCTTCCCGCACTGGTCTACACCGACGACGAGGTCACCGAACTCCTCGACTGCGTGCGGGCCGGGGTGGCCGCGCACGCCCGGCAGGCCGAGGCGGTCTGAGTGGACACGGTGTGGAACCTGAGCGGTCGACGCCCCACCCAGGTGGTGCACGGCATCGGCGGACTGGCCAAGTGGCTGCCCCACCAGAAGGGGCGGACGCTGACCCTGCTCGCGGACCCGGCCGTCGCCGAGTCGGAGACGGTGGACCGGATACTCGCCTGCGCGGCGTGGGCGGGACGGCCGGTGCAGCGGCTCGTACCGGACGGCCCCGGCACGCTGGAGAGCGTGACGGCGCTGGCCGAGCGGCTGCGCGACAGCGAACTCGTCGTGGCCGTCGGCGGCGGGACCCTGCTCGACCAGACCAAGCTGGCCGTCCTGATGGGCTCGGCTCCCGTGGTCCGGGACCGGCTGGCGATGCGCGGCCGGAGCGGTCTTGTGCTGCTCCCGGCCGAGGCGGAGCCCGCGGTGCCCGTCGTCACCGTCCCGACGACCGTCGGCACCGGCAGCGAGCTGAGCGGCGGCGCCTGCCTCGCGGGACCGAGCGGCAAACGCCTGGTGCTCGGCAACGGGCTCCAGCCGGACGTGGCGGTGCTCGACCCGGTCGCCACCCGGACCCTGCCCGTGGAACTCCTCGCCGAGGGCGTCTTCGAGGTGTTCTTCCGGGTCGCCGGGATGTACGTGGGGGACCCGCGGGACCTCCCCTCGGAGGACGCCTTCACCCTGACGCTGATCGAGCGGCTGACCATGCTCGGCGCCGAGCTGGCGTCCGTCCGGCGGGCCGGCGAAACCCCCGGCGACGCGCTGCGCCTGGAGATCGCCAAGCTCAGCGGCGTGAGCCACGGCCCGTGGTTCAACCAGGGCCGCGACCCCTGCGCCTGCAAGGGCTGGTACCTCGCCAACGAGCTGTCCACCGGCCTCGGCCTGCGCAAGATGACGGCCGCCGCCGCCGTGCTGCCACCCCTGTGGCGGCGCATCGCGGAGGGCGACGTCCGCTGGGGGTCCGCACCCCGGCTGCGCCGGCTCTGGCAGGCCGTCACCTCGGTCCACCTGCCGGCCCTCCCGGCCGACCCGGTCGAGGGGATCGAGTCCCTGCTGGACACCTGGCTGATCGAACGCGGCATCGACGCGAGCGCGGAGCGGACGGAGCTGATCGCCCGGTCCACGCTGCGCGCGTGGGGTGACGGACTGCCCACCCTGGGCGCGCTCACGCTCGCCGACATCCGGCGGGTGATGGACCAGGCCGTCCGTCAGCCGCCCACCACAGACTTCCGCCGGCCATCGCCGGCGGACGGCCCGAAACACCACGGGAGGGGGAAAACAACATGCAGACCGTGAACAGCACCACGTCCGCGCCCCTGGAGCTGGCTCTCCAGGAGCTGGACCAGCAGCTGGACATGCGGGAGCTGGAGGCGCTCGACGCCCCCGACTTCAGCTGGAGCGCCGCTCTCAGCGCCATCGGCGGCCTGAGCGCGGGAGGCGTCATCTCGTACGTCTCCATCGTCACGCTCGCCACCTGATCCCCGGATCGGAGAGAGCCAGGACATCGGGAAGGAGGTGAAAGAAATGAAGGAGAACACGAACCCCGCTCTGGAACTGGCCATGCAGGAGCTGTCCATGGAGGAGCTGGAGGGCATGGAGGCGCCTGACTGGTGGGACAGCTTCCTCGCCAGCGCCGCCATCTCGGCCGGCGTCAGCGCCGCCTACAGCACCATCGCCGTCACCTCGGTCATCGCGACCTGACGGTGCGGTGCCTGACGGACAGTGCCCTGTTCCGGACGCCGGCCATTGGCGTCCGGAACAGGGCCGCACCGACGAATATACGTGCGGCCCGAAGCCGCAGGGGAGGACGTGGCGTGACCGACGCCATCGACATCACAGGACTCACGAAACGCTACGGCGAGCTGACCGCCGTCGAGGACGTGTCGTTCACCGTCCGTTCGGGCCGGGTGGTGGGCCTCCTCGGGCGCAACGGGGCCGGAAAGACGACGACTCTGCGGATGCTGCTGGGGCTCGCGTGCCCGACGGCGGGCAGCGCCACGATCTTCGGCCATCCGTACGCACAACTGCCCGGAGCGGCGCACCGGGTGGGCGTCAGCATCGACGGCATCGGCCCCTCCGCCGCCGCCTCCGGCCGCGCCGACCTGCGGATCTGGGCCCAGACCTGCGGCCTGCCCCGCACACGGGTGGACGACGTCCTCGAACAGGTGGGACTCGCCTCCGACGCCCACCGCAGACTCCGCGACTACTCACAGGGCATGCGGCAGCGGCACGCCCTGGCCACCGCGCTGCTCGCGGACCCCGAACTGCTCATCCTCGACGAACCCGCCAACGGCCTCGACCCCGACGGCATCCGCTGGCTCCGCGAACTCCTGCGCTCCCTCGCGGACGAGGGCCGCACCGTGCTGGTCTCCAGCCACATCCTGGCGGAGGTCGAGCAGATGGCCGACGACATCGTCATCCTCCAGAAGACCCTGCGCTACAGCGGCACCGCCGCCGAACTCACGAGGAACGGCGAACTCAGCCTGGAGAGCCGCTTCTTCGACCTGGCCGACCCCACCGTGAAGGAGGACGTTCGTGCGTGACCTGATCGGAGCCGAGTGGCGCAAGATCTGGACCGGGCGCGCCTGGTGGGCGGTCGCCGCGGCCGCCGTCCTGATGTGTGTGATGGCCGACGCCGGGTTCGTCCAGCAGGATGCGGACAAGAACCCCGGCGGCGGCAGCACCGCGGAGATCACCTCCACGCTGGTGCAGGGCTGGTTCATGATCGAACTCGCCGCCGCCGTCGTCGCGTTGCTCGCGGTGACCCGGGAGTTCGGGAACGGCGCCATCAGCCGGTCGGTGCTGCTGAGCGGCGGGCGGGCGCGGCTGCTCACGGCCAAGCTGCTCGCCGTCGTCGGCAGCGGCGCGGTGTTCGCCCTCGCGGCCGGGGTGCTGGCCGCCGTCAGCCCGTGGCTGTTCCTCACCGGGCACGACCGGCAGCCGGAGTGGACGGCGACCACGACGTGGACGCTGCTCGGGGTGATGCTGACCATCGTGGTCGGCGCCGTGTGGGGGGCGCTGCTCGGGCTGTTGATCCGGCAGCAGGTCGCCTCGATCCTCGTCCTGCTGGTCAGCACCTGGCTGGTCGGCGAGGGCCTGCTGCGGCTCGCCCCGGCGATCGGCAGGCTCACCATCGACGAAGCCATGGCGTCCGTGTACCGGGGCGGCAACGAGAACCTGCTGCCGATCCCGTGGGCCCTGCTGGTGCTCGCGGTGTGGATCGGCGCGGGCACGGCCGCCGCCCGGACCCTGTTCCTGCGCCGGGACCTTCCGTGAGAACGGCCCTGAAGCGGCGCCAGGAGGAGAAGCCCCCGGCACCGCTGCCCGAGCGTCCCCGCCTGGCGCCGGACGCCCGGGTCCACGAGCCGATCGAGGACGGCGCCCCCTGGCTCGTCCAGTCCGGCGCGCAGCGCTACCTGCGGGTGGCCGCCGGGATGGCGAGCCTCCTGCGGCTGGCCGACGGCACCCGTGACGCCGAGGACATGGCGAAGGAGCTGGGCTGGTCGGTCGAGCTGGTCGGCGAGGGGCTGCTGCGCGCTCAGCGCACGGGGCTTCTCGAAGACGCGGCCGACAAACCGCGCCGGGAGCGCCGGATCACGTTCGTCCCGCCGCTCACCGTCCAGTTCACCGTGGTCCGCCCGGAACGCATGCTGAACGTGTTCCGCCCGCTCACCGCCCGCCTCGCACACCGGGGTTGGGCGATCGTGGCCGCGACCCTCGCCGGGGCGGGGCTGCTGTCGCTCGTCGCCCAGGCGCAGACGACGATCGCCGCCCTGTCCGAGCCGATCTCCCTGCCGGCGCTGCTCGCGCTGCTCGTCGTCACCTACTGCGGCACCATGCTCCACGAGCTGTCGCACGGCCTGGTCCTGAGCCACTACGGCGGCCGGCCCAGCCGTATGGGCTTCATGCTCTTCTACCTGACACCCGCGTTCTTCTGCGACGTCTCCGACGGCTGGCGGCTGCCGAGGAACCGGCAGCGCGTACGGGTCGCGCTCGCCGGGATCGCCACCCAGACGGTCATCGCCGGTCTCGCGGGCGTCGGTTCGGTGGTCGTGGCGGTGGCGGGGGGAAACCCCGCTGTGCGTGATTTCCTGCTGCTCCTCACGGTCACCAACTACGTCTCCGGCCTCTTCAACACCATCCCGTTCGTCAAGCTCGACGGCTACCTGGCGCTGATGAGCCACCTCGACATCTCCCACCTGCGGGACCGGTCCATCACGGACGCCCGCCGCCTCGTCGCCCGGCTGCTGTTCGGCGGGCGGTACGAGCGGGAGCTGCCCGGCGTCGAGTGGGCGCCCTTGTTCGGGCTGGCCTGCATGCTGTTCCCGCTGTATGTCGTCAGCATGGCCTTCACGCTGTGGGGGTCGGTTCTGGAGAGCGCGGGGATGGTGGGTGCGGTCCTCGTCTCCGTCGCGCTCGGGTATCTGTCGCTGCGCGTGTACGTCGGCGCCCGCAGGCTGCTTGCGGAGGCGCGGACGGCGGGGGCGGTCGGGTGGCGACGGGTGACCGTCTCCGTAGCGGCGGTCGGGCTGGTTGCGGCGGCGCTGCTGGGGATCTCCGTGCCGTACACCGTGACCGGCGGGTTCGTGGAGGAGCGGGGGCGGACGGTCCTGGTGGCGACCGGGACGACCGACCGGGACGCCATTGAGCCCGGCGCCGAGGTGAAGTTGCTGAGCGGCGGGGTTGTTCTCCAGAAGCAGCTCGGCACGGCCGAGGTCGCGTCCGGCGACTTCGTGGACCTGTCGGTGCCGTTCTCCGCGTTCGTCCCCGTGACCGGGCTCGACTCGCTGAAGGTGCCGGTCGCCGGGGTCGTCCTCGACGGTGGGCGGCTCGCGCCGGGGACAACTGGCCAGGCTGTGGTGGACGCGGGTGAGCGGAGCCTCGGCGACTGGCTGTACCTGAAGTACGTGGCGCCGTTCTGGCGCTGACGCCGACCCCTTAACTCCCGTACTCCCGAAAGCGGTTGACCTGTCATGGATGCGTATCGGCGTGTGATGTTCCTGGCGCCCGGCACCCCCTTCTTCGACCGGACCGAGGCCGACACCTCCGACCCGGACGACGACTTCCTCGCTTCCGCGGCGCCCGCCGACTGGTCCTGCAACACCGGCACCGACTGGACGATGCTCACCCCGCACGGCTGTCAACTGCCCGCGCAGGGCTGGAAAGTCCACGTGTCGGCGACGTCGGAGAACGCGCGGAGCGTCCTCGCCCGGTCCTGGGAGTGGCTGGTCGAGCAGCGCATGGCGTTCAAGTTCATCCGCAGCAGGCAGGTGCTGTTGCGCCGCAACGGCAAGTACGGGGACCGGGGGGCCAGCGGTAAGTTCATCACCGTCTATCCCGAGGACGAGACGCGCCTGGCTCTCGTTCTGGATGAACTGGGCGGGATCCTCGACGGCGAGCGCGGGCCCTACATCCTCAGCGACCTGCGGTGGCGTTCCGGTCCGCTCTACGTGCGGTACGGCGGGTTCGTCGCGCGCATGATGAAGACGGCGAACGGGGAGAGCGTTCCCTGTATCGAGGACCCGGAGGGTCGGCCGGTACCGGACGTGCGCGGGCCTTCCTTCAGGCCCCCGGAGTGGGTGACGATTCCCGACTGCCTGACGGAGGCGCTGGAGGCGCGCAACGCGGGGACGCTGCACGACTTCCCCTACCGCGCCGAGCGTGCCCTGCACTTCTCCAACGGTGGGGGCGTGTACCGGGGGACCGACACGCGTACCGGTGCGCCCGTCCTGCTGCGGGAGGCGCGACCGCTCGCCGGCATCGACACGCAGGGCGAGGACGCCGTCGCCCGGCTCCGGCGCGAGCGGGACTGCCTGGAGCGGCTCGCCGGACTTCCCTGGGTACCTCGCCTGATCGAGGCTCGTGTGGGGCACGAACACCACTTCCTCGTCCGGGAGTTCGTGGAGGGGGAGACGCTCGCGGTGCGGACGACTCGGGACAACCCGGCGTCTCCGGAGGTCGATGTGGAGCGGACGGCGGCGTACACGCGGTGGGCTGTCGACGTCCTCGACCAGATCGACCAGGGCGTGCGGGCCATGCACGAACGGGGTGTGGTCTTCGGCGACCTCCATCCCGGCAACGTCATGGTCCGCCCTGACGACTCCGTCGCGTTCATCGACCTGGAGACGGCGTCGACGGACTTCACGGCCCGCCAGATCCACGCGGCGCCGGGATTTGCCGCGCCCCCGACGTACCGGGGCACGGCGATCGACCGGTACGCACTGGGGTGCCTCCGGATCGCCCTGTTCACACCGCTGACCAGTCTGTTGGCGTGGGGTCCCGAGAAGCTGGACCAGCTGATCGAGCTGATCGAGTCGCGGTATCCGGTGCCGGGGGACTTCGGGGAGAAGGTGCGCGCGGATCTGGGCGCGGGTGTGGTGGGCGCGGTGTCCGAGGGGGAGACCGCGAGGGGCGGCGGGGATCTGGGGACGGGTGTGGTGGGCGCGGTGTCCGAGGGGGGCGGCGCGAAGGCCCGCGTCGACCTCGGCGCCGGCGCGCAGGACCCGGCACCCGGCGAGAGGCCCACGGCCCCGGCCGGCACCGGCAGGCTCGCCACGGCCGTCGGCACCGGCGCTCTCGCGTCAGCAGTCGACACCGACGCCCTCGCCACGGCCCCGGCCGGCACCGGCACACCCGCCACGGCGGGCGGCACCGGCACGCTCGCCACGGCCCCGGTCGCCACCGGCACACTCGCCACGGCCGTCGGCACCGGCACGCTCGCGTCAGCCGTCGACACCGGCACACCCGCCATGGCCGTCGGCGCCGGCATCCTCTCCACCGCCACCCCCACCCGCCAGGAACGCCTCTACCCCGGCGACACCGCCCAGTTCATCCTCCGGGAGGGCGGCACCTGCCTCGCATACGGAGCTGCCGGAGTCCTCTGGACCCTCGCCGAGACGGGGACGGAGATTCCCGCCGAGCACGTCGATTGGCTGGCGGAGTCCGCGCGCCGGACCACCGACCCGTCCCCCGGCCTCTACACCGGCACGTCCGGTGTCGCCTGCGTCCTCCACCACCTCGGCCGCACCGACACCGCGGCGGCCCTCCTGAAGGAGGCTTCCGCGGCGGAACCCGCGAACGACACCCTCCTCGACGGCCGTGCCGGACTCGCCCTCGCCCACCTGTACTTCGCGCGCGCCACCGGCGACGACAACGCTTTCAAGCAGGCCACCCTCCTCGCGGAACATCTCGTCGAGAGCGCGGCGACCCGTCCGCCCCGGCGAGGCGAGGCCGGTCTGCTGCGCGGCAGGGCCGGCACCGCGCTGCTCCTGCTGCGCCTGCACGCCCACACCCCCGACGCCGGCCTCCTCGACGCCGCCCACGACCTCCTGGACGCCGATCTGCGCGCCCTCGGCTGGACGGACGACGGCTGGACGGCGGGCTCCGCCGGCACGCGGCCCACGTTCGCGGCGGGCAGCGGCGGCACCGCCACGGTCCTACGGGAGTACCTCGGCCGGCGCCCCGAGCCGCAGTACGAGTCGGCCTGCGAGACCGTCCTGCGGTCGGCCCTGGACTGCGTCCCTCACACTGTGGGCCTCTTCCATGGCTTCGCGGGCGTCCTCCTGACGGCCACCCGGCTGGCCGGACCGGCGCAGGCCGCCGCCGTCGAGCGCTACGCCGCCACGGCCCGCCTGTACGAGGTTCCCCACGAGGGTGCTCCCGCGTACCTGGGCCTGGAGAACGTCCGCCTGACGACGGACCTGGCGACGGGGGCGGCGGGCGTGCTGCTGGCGCGAGACGCTGCTGCGGACCGGCTGGCGTTCCTGTGAACGACGTTGTGGCGCCGCTGTTTTCGGTGATCTGCCCGACCTACAACCGATCGGCGAAGATCACCGAAACCATCGACTCCGTCCGCGCCCAGACCCTCCAGGGCTGGGAACTGCTCGTCCTCTCCGACGGCTCCGACGACGACACCGACGACTGGGTACTGCGTGCCGCGCACCAGGACCCCCGCGTCCGACTCCACCGCGTCGAGCGCAGCGGCCACCCCAGCGGCCCCCGCAACGCCGGACTCGCCCTGGCCCGAGGTGAGTTCATCGCCTACCTCGACCACGACGACCTCTGGCGCCCCGGCCACCTCAAGGCCCTGCTCGGCATGTTGCGGGCGGGCGCGGACTTCGCGGTGACGGGCTGCACCTACCACGACGCGGACGGCGCGGAAGCCGCCGAGTTCGCCCCGCTGTCTGCCTTCTGGCACCCCCAACTCCAGTTGCTGGGGCCGATGTTCGAGCCGTCGAGGGCGGCACACCGGCGCGCTGTCGTGGAGCGGGTCGGGGGCTGGCGCGGCGGTGCGGGCCTGGAGGACTGGGACCTGTGGCTGCGGGTGGCCGACGCGGGGTACACGTTCCGGACCGTCGTCGAACCGACCGCGGCCCTCCTGATGGACGTCGGCACCCGTAGGAACCGGATGCCGCGCCCCCACCGTCTGCCCCTGGTCGTGCTCGACGACGCGCGAACCGCCCACGGGCTGCTGTGTGAACTCCGGTCCGGCCGGCACGACGAGTCGTTCCGCGCGGCCGTGTCGGCGGACATGAGGGACTGGTACCGGCGGATGGACGACTCCGGCGCGCTGGTCCGCCCCCTCGACTGGGACGGGGACCTCGACGACGAGATCCGGCGCGTGGTCTCCGGCGACGTGAAGCTCTTCGAGGAACTCGTGCTGGTCCCGGACCGGGGCCGGTACGCCCTCGCCCGCAACCTCCTCTGCTCCCGCACCGAACACGCCCACCGGGCCGCTCGGTTGGTGCCCTCGGTCCAGCCGCGTGTGCTGCGGCTGGTGAGGGACCTGGCCGAGGACGGGCCCGGCGGGCGAGCTGCGAGTTCAGATCAGGCCCAACTCCTTCGCCCTTAGGGCCGCTTGAAAGCGGGTGGTGGCCTGGAGGCGTCTCAGCAGCTCCGCGACCCGCCCCCGGTAGGTGCGGACGGAGATGCCGAGTTCACGCGCGCCGACCTCGTCCTTGTCGGCGCGCGACATGGCTTGGAGCACTTTCAGATGCGTGCCGTCCAGCAGGACGGGATCGAGCAGCGTCGAGGCGTCCAGCGCCTTCGACCAGCAGAGGTCGAAGAACGACAGCAGGACCTCGGCCCGCGCCCCCTGCTCCACGAGCGCCCCACCCGGTGCGGTGTCCCGCTCCGTCTGGATGAGGGCGGTCTCCCGGTCGGCGATCAGCACCCGTTGGAACTCGCCGTCGAGGAGGCGGACCTGTGCGCCGTGCCGGATCAGCTCGGCGAAGAGCGCGGACGTCGCCTCGTTCTCCAGGGCCCGTCTCTGGAGCAGGACCTTCATCGCCACCCCGCGCCGCAGGCAGGTCAGGCCTACGCGGCGCGCGGTGAGAATTCCCTCCGGTGTCAGGGTCCGTTCCGGCTGCATCGTCAGGACTTCGCGCCGGGCCTGGGACGTGAGGTCCACGGCCCAGTCGCACATGCTCCGGTCGTCTTCCCGGGGCTGTCCGGTGGGATGCCGCAGGAGGGACTGGCGGATCAACGAATAGCCGAACGACAGGATTTCCTGCTGTTCCGCATGCAGTTTCCTGAGCCGCTGGTCCAGCAGTCGTCCGACGCTTTCGATGTCCTCGCCGGTTTCCGGTTGTTCCGAATGTTCTGGCAAAAGCGTTTGGTGCACGGAGACACTCAAGACTGTTTCCCCCCGTGAATGTCCTAAAAAGCGGACGCAGCGATGACCGCGGTGAGAGCGGCGACTGTGGTGCGGATGGTGTCCCCCAGTGCCGCGGCCTGGCCCTGTCCTTCGGTGATCGCGGTCAGTCGATCATCGAGAGCGGGACCCTGCGGCAGGACGGCCTTCAGGCCCGAGTGGTGGAGGACGGTGAGCAGCGCGGCCGTGCGCTCGTCGGGGTCCTGGCCCTCGGCGAGGACGGAGGTCAGCCGTCCGCGCAGCGCTGCCGGCTCCGAGGGGTCTGTGACCGGGTGTTTCACCGATCCGAACACGCCGAGCACCCGCCGCCCCTCCTCCCGTACGAGCCCCTTCTCCAGGAGCCCCTGGTACGCCGCGTCGAGCGCCGCCTCCCGCACTGCCAGCAGCCACTCCCGAGGCGTCTCCTCGGGGTGGTTCCGCTTGTGCTCGTCCATGGCCGCAGCCGCAGGGCTCACCGGTGTTCCGGGAAGCTCCAGCTCCAGCAGGGCGGCGGCCGAAGTCGCCAGGGACACCCGCAGCGGCGCCTCGCGCAGCTCGCCGGTCTTTTCGTCCAGCGCGAGCAGCACGATCTGCTCGCCGATGGTCAGATTCGTGGTCATAGAATCCCCCGTTGCTTTTTCACATAGAGGTAAACGAAAGGAGTCAGAGGGAGTTCCCGATGGCGGAGGTAGGCATTCCGCCTTCCCTCCGCGGTGCCGTTCACGCCCCTGGACACAGGTGGCGGCGGGGCCGGAGAAGCCCTCTCGGGTGAAACCCTCGGGCGGTGCGGCGAAGGTCTGCGCGGCGCTGGTCTGCGCGGCGGAAGCCTGCGGGGCACCCGGGGCGAACGCGACAGGGAGCATCTCGCCCACCGCCGCCATCCATATCGGCCTGTATTGGTCTGTGCATTTCAATCCCCCTGCTTCATGACGCCAGGGCAGGATCACTGCGGCGTCATCGAGCGGGGAACTGGTCTTCCCTGACCGGTGAGTTTCACGACCCGACCGGCCACCCCACCGGCACGGAAGCCTGGTCTAGGGCTGCCTGTGGGTGCTCGGCGGGGCGCTCGCGCGCCAAGTTACGCGCGTAGCAGAGCCATGGTCAACGCACGCCGGCGTGACAAGGATCATGACCAACGGACCCTCAAGCACCTTGCGCCACACGTTCCCGATGACCACTCAGGGTGTCCCACGCGCAAGCTCATCCTGAGGCCGCCGGGACAGGTGCCTCTCGCGGAACGCCGGCGGCAGGATCAGGGAACAGCGGGATCTCTCCTCCTGACCTTCCGGACAGCGGCGATCGCCGGGGAGCATGTCTGACGAGCTTCCCGGCGACCGCCGTGACCTGGGGCTTTTGCTTTTGTCGCCTGCGGGTGGGCATGGACCATGAGGAAGCTGCCCATAGCAGCCGTGGACCTCGATACGGACCTCACTCAAGATCGAGAACGGGTTCGAAGAAGCGTGCGTCAAACGCCCTTCAGAACACGGTCGAGTGCCGCCCGGCCCACAGGTCCCCAGTTCGGCTTGCCGCCGGGAAGGCCGCGGTCTCCGTTCTGCCCCATGAGCATCAGGAAGAGGCTCTTCATGGCGGCAAGTCCGCGGGCGCGCCGGATCGTCGCGTCGTCCGCATGCGCGTACTTGTCGAAGAACCGTGAGGCCGTGCCCGCGGGCAGCAGCACCCAGGCGGCGGCGAGGTCCCACGCCGGATCGCCGGCGAACATGTCACCGAAGTCGACGATGCCCGAGAGCGTGCCGTCCGAGACGACGACGTTCGCGGGATGGAGGTCGCCGTGCACCCACACCGGCGGGCCCTCCCACTCGGGGGCCGCAACCGCGTCGTCCCAGACGGCCCGGACGTCGGCAGTGATGTCGTCGAGGGCAACGGCCTGGAAGAAGTGCTCGAAGCCGTCCGTGCAGTTCCTGGGATGGGCACCGCGATCCGTAGCGATCGGCGCGTCGGTGGGCGCCTCCACATGGAGCGCCCGGAGGAAACCCGCCAGCGTGTCGGCCGCGTGGGCGCCGCGGCTGATCGAGCCGTGGTCCAGCGGTTCGCCGGGAACCCACGTCATCACGGTCCAGTGCTTGGGGAAGCGCTCGGACGGTTCGCCGAACCGCACCGGGGTCGGCACCGGCAGCGGCAGGCGCGGGGCCAGCACGGGTAGCCACCGTCGCTCCTTGAGCTGGAGTTCCGGGGTGGGGTCCATGCGCTGCATGCGTACGGCCAACTCGTCCCCGAGGCGCCACATTTGGTTGCCCCAGCCGCCCGCCACCTCGCGGATGCCCAGCCCTGCAAGGTCTGGATGTTGCTCCGCCAGCAGGTCGCGGACCAGGTCTGCGGTGATCTCGATCTCGACGTCGGTCATGCGAAGTCACAGTACTGAGGCGGCAGGCGGAGTGGCTCTCGCCTCCGGAACATCCGCGCCGACTCCGCCGACGGCACCCGTGCCTTCCTCGGCCGGCTCTCCCGCCGGGGGCCGGTGACTGTCGTATTCCGTTGGAATGACCGTCACCGACACCCTCCATCAGGCCGTTCTGAGTCTCCCCGCCGTGCCGGTCAGCGGGGTTGGGCGAGTTGGGCGGCTAGGAGGTGGGAGTCGAGCAGGGTGGCATCGGTTGTGCGGGCGGCTTTCGTGTAGCCGGCGAGCATGTGTTTGGTCAGGACCAGTGCCTGTGGGGAACGCCGGGCGAGGGGTCTGGTCCAAGCGGTGATGGTGGCGTCCAACTGGTCGAGGGGCGCGAACTTGTGGAGGAGCCCGAGGCGGTGGGCCGTAGGGGCGTCGAACTCGTCGCAGGTGAGCATGAGTTCGCGGATCCGGGCGGCACCGGCCTCCGTGATCAGACGTCCCATGGCGCCGCCCCAGGCGGGGGCGAGTCCGAGGCCGATCTCCGGCATGCGGAAGCGGCAGGTGTCCGCCCCCGCGCGCAGATCGCAGTGGACGGCGAGCGCGAGGCCGGCTCCGATGACCTTGCCGTGGAGCCGGGCGATGGTGACGGCGTGGGTGTTCTCCAGTGCCTGGCACAGGCGGTGGGCCTTGTCCGCGATGCGCCGCAGCGCGGTCCCGGTCGGATCGCCGGCCAGAGCGTCCTGGTACTCCCGGCGGTCCGCTCCCAGACAGAAGTCCTTGCCCAGGGAGGAGAGCACCAGGATCTGGATGTCCGGCTGTTCGTGGAGGCCGTCGAGGACGGCGATGAGCGCGTCCAGGACGGCGGAGTTCAGGACGTCGTCGTCCTGAGCTGAGGGATTGAGCTGTACGTGGAGGACGGACCCGGTCCGGGTGAGGCCCACGGCGGCGGCAGCGGGAGGTGCGGTCTCCGCAGGGTCCACTGCCTCCCAGACGGGGGTGGGCGCCGCAGCACTGGGGGTTATTGGCGGGTTCATGTCAGTGAAACGTCCAGGTTGAGGAGTCGCCTGAACGCCACCCGAGGTGCCTGCACGGGGCGGCGGACCAGGGTGAGTCTCGGCAGGCGGGCGATCATGCGGCTGAGCAGGGTCTGCGCCTCCAGCCGGGCCAGAGGGGCGCCCAGGCAGTAGTGGATGCCTCCACTGAAGGCCAGGTGGGTCGGCTTGCGCTGGGGGGAAAAGGAGTCCGGGCCGGTGAACCGGGCGGGGTCGCGGTGGGCGGCGCCCACCATGAGGTGGGCCATCTCCCCGGCCCGGACCTCGGTGCCCTCCAGGAGGCAGTCCTGGGAGGCGACCCGGCTGATGACATGGGTGGGAGGGTCGTAGCGAAGAGTCTCTTCGACGAACTCGGGTACCAGGTCCGGGTGTTCGGCGAGCAGACTCCAGCGGTCGGGGTCCTCGACCAGCAGGAGAGTCATCGTCGACAGCAGTGTCGAGGTCGTCTCCAGGGCGGCCAGCAGAACGAACAGGGCGAGGAAGTAGACGGCCTCGTCGGCCTTGTCCCGGTCCGGTTCGAGCTCGTCCCAGGTGCGGATCCACCGGGAGACGGGATCGTCCCCGGGGTGTCCGCGCCGGTCGCGGATCAACTCCAGGAAGTAGGCGCGCAGTTCCACCATGGCGGCGTCGGAACGGGCCAGTTGGCTGGCGTTCGGGAGCAGCTCCTGGGTGAAGACCTGGTCGTGGGTCAGTTCACGCAGCCGGGGCCAGTCCGCGCTGGGCAGCCCGAGCCAGTCGCCGATGGTGGCGACCGGGAGTTCCTCGCTCACCAGGGCCGAGAAGTCGGCCTCTCCCGCGTGCAGGCGCTCGTGCAGAGTGTCGAGCAGCCGGTCGACGACCTGGCTCACCCGGCGGCCGATCTGTTCGATGGTGGAGCGGTCGAAGGAACCGGCCGACCGGCGCACCCTGGTGTGCTCCGGAGGGTTGAGCGCCGGCATGGTCCGGCTGATCTCCCGTGCGGAGGGGGCGCTCCAGCGGGTGCGGGCGCCTTGTCGTGCCCGCCAGTCGGTGTCCGGTTCGAGCCACACGCCGTTGCGCAGTACCTGATCGCAGGTGCCGTAGCTGGTCACGAGGTGACCGCCCCAGGGCGCGGGGCTGACTGCGCCGCGCGCCCTGAGTTCTGCGTAGATGGGGAAGGGATCGGCCTGTCCGTCGGCCGTCCGAAGACGGGAGAACAGGGAGATGGTGGCCCGACGGTCCGTGGACGGAGTCGTGACGCTTCCCACGATGGTGGCTCCTCTCTGCCAGCCGCCATCCGTACCCGTGGGGTGCTTGAACCATCCAATAACACAGTGCTTTCGTAGGGTTACTTACGTCACTCGCCATTCACCCAGGCCCGGAAGCGGCTGAACATCCCGCCCTTGGGCCGCGGAGCGGCGTGCGACGGCCGACCGCCCATGGCCTGCTGCGGCATGGCGGCGGGCGACGGCGCGAGCTGGCCGGACGCCGGCCGCGCCGGCCGGGCCCTGGTCGCGGACGGCACGGTGCGGGGGGTGTACCGGATGGGCACGGTCACCAGCTGGCGGCTCCACGGCGCCGGCACCCAGGCGAGTTCCTTGAAGGGGACGCGCATCTCGACGTCGGGCAGCCGGTTGAGGAGGGACTCGACGGCCGTGGCCGCGATCATGAACGCCGGGTCCTTGGCGGGGCACGCGTGCGGGCCGGCGCCGAAGGCCAAGTGGGCCTTGGAGCTGAGCTGTTCGCGGTGTGCGGTCAGCTTGGGGTCGGTGTTGGCGGCCGCGAAAGAGATCAGGACCGGGTCGCCCGTGTGGAGCGTCCGGTCGCCCAACTCGACGTCCTGCGTGGGGTAGTGGGCCGCGTAGTTGGCGATCGGCGCGTAGTTCCACAGGGTCTTCACGACCGCGTCCTCGACCGGCAGGCCGCTCGGCCAGTCGTCGCTGAGGTACAGCGCGGCGCTGGTGCCGATCGAGGCCGCCAGGGGCGCGGTCCCGCCGGAGAGCAGGGTCACCAGCTGGTGCAGCACCTCCTCGTCGGTCAGCCGGGAGGAGTGCACCATCAGCCGGGTGGTGAGGTCCTCGCCGGGCTGCCGGCGCTTGAGGGCGATCAGTTCGGCGAGCGCGCCCCCCAGGGTCTCGTCGGCACCCGGGGTGCCCTGGAAGATCCCGGTGATCCCGGCGATCACGCGGTCGCCGAGCTCGGGCGGGCAGCCGAACAGCTCACCGAAGACCAGCAGCGGCAGCGGCTGGGCGTAGGCGGACATCAACTCCGCCTGCCCCATGGCCTCGGAGCTGAACTGGCTGATCAGGTAGTCGGCCGACTGCTGCGTCAGCCGCACGATCCGGCTCTGGTCGACGGTCGCGAGACTGTCCGTGACCGCCTGCCGCAGCCGGGCGTGTGCCGCGCCGTCGCTGAACAGGGCGTTGGGCCGGTAGCCCATCATGGGCAGGGCCGGGCTGTCCGCGGGTACGGTCCCTTGGTTCAGGGCGTTCCAGCGGCGCGAGTCCCGCACGAACAGGGTCGGGTTCTGCAGGATGTACAGACTGGCGTCGTAACTGGTCACCAGCTCGACCTCGACGTCCGGTGCGATGTCGACCGGGGCGCTGGGCCCCAGCGTGCGCAGCTGGGCGTACATGCTCTCGGGGTCGGAGCCGAAGTTGGACCCGTACAGCGGGACGTTGCCGTGCGCGGGGCAACCGGCCGGTGCCCCGGCCGTGTCGAAGGGCTGTTGCATGCTGGCTCCTAGGCGAGTGAGGACAAGAGGTGCTTCACGAGCGTGATGAGTGCCTGCATCGAGGAGTCCTGGTCACGGACGTCGCAGTGGATGACCGGGGTCTCGTCGGAGATGTTGAGCGCCTCGCACACTTCGGACAGCGGGAACTGGTGCTTCCCCTCGAACGTGTTGACGCCGATGACGTAGGGCAGGCCGAACGCCTCGACCAGGTCGAGGACGGGGAACGACTCCTCCAGCCGCTCGGGGTCCGCCAGGACCAGCGCCCCCAGCGCTCCCCGGGACAGCCCCTCCCACATCTGTTTGAAGCGTTCCTGCCCGGGAGTTCCGAAGATGTAGAGGACCAGGTCCTCGCCCAGGGTGAGCCGCCCGAAGTCCATCGCCACGGTCGTGGTCGTCTTGTCCGGGGTCTCGGAGAGGTCGTCGAGACCCTCGCTGGCTTCGGTGATCTCCTCCTCGGTCTGGAGCGGTTCTATCTCGGAGACACTTCCGATGTACGTGGTCTTCCCGACCGCGAAGTGGCCCACGACCAGGATCTTCACGGAGCGGGAGACGTCGGGATCCAGATACACGGGACTACGCTCCGGTTCGAATTCGCATCAGGCCGTCGAGCACGGCGGTCAGCAGGACGGGGTCGTGGCGTTCGGCATGGGGCACCGGATTGCGCACATGGATCAGACCGTCCTCGGCCATCTGCGCCAGCAGGATGCGGACGATGCCCAGGGGCAGCCGGGTGTGGGCGGCGACCTCGGCGACCGAGAGGAATCCGTCCGCGATCAGGTCCATGACCGTGCGGGCCTCCGGGGCCAGCGTCCGAGCAGCCGCTACGGCACCGTCCTGGGCGGTGATGATCGTGGTGTGCTCGTACTCGCTCTCCCGTGGCAGCGCGCGGCCCTGCGCGATGACGAAGAGTGGGACTAATGGAGCCGTCAGCTCCAGCTCGCCGTCCAGTTCGTCACTCATCGCCCGTCCTTCCTCCCCGCGGGGCCGACCCGGCGGTCAGCGCCGGCATCGTGTCGCCCAGCCGTACGGTGAACTCCTCGATGTCACAGGTGTGTTCGGCGGCTGCCGCGAGGAAGGCGCCCTCGCCGGCCGCGATCAGGAACACCCAGCCGTGCTCGAACTCGATGACCGTCTGCAGCCATTCGTCGTCCTGCTGCCCGCCCGCGAACGGCGCGGTCGCCCGGCTGTAGGCGTGGATGCCCGTCATGGCCGCCGAGATCGTGTCCGCGAGGTTCCTGCCGATCCCCGAGCTGGCCCCGCGCGGCAGACCGTCCGCGCCGAGCAGCAGCGCGTGCAGGGCGCCCGGCACCGACGCGACCGCCTTGTCCAGCTCCGCGAGCAGGAAGACCCCGCCGCCCTCCGCGTCCCGCAGTGCCGAGGAGGCGTCCCCGGTCCGGTCCGCGTCACCGGCGGTCACCCGCGGCGGCGCCGTGAGGTTGTTGCCCAGCCGGGAGACCAGCCGGTTCATACGGAACGAGAGCTGCTCCATGTCGACGTCGGGCTCCGCGGCGGCGGCCAGGTAGGCGCCCTGCCCGGCCCCGATCAGGAACACCCAGCCGTGCTGGAACTCGATGACCGTCTGGATCCACTGCCGGTCCCGGGCCAGTCCGGCGAAGTGGGCGGTGGCCCGGCTGAGCGACTGCATTCCCGCCATGGCGGCGGAGATGGTCCGCACGTCCTGGCCGGTCAGGTCGTCGGTGGACCCGCGCGGTATGCCGTCCGCGGACAGCACCACTGCGTGCCGTGCTCTCGGCACGTTGTCCACGATGTCCTGGACCATCCAGGACAGGTCTCCTGTAGTCATGCGTTTTCGGACCCTCCGGGCGTCTGGGTGTCGAAGGAGGCCGTGTCACGCGCGGACTGCGTACCCCGCTGCAGGGCCGCCAGACTGCCGGCACCGCGCCGGGCACTTCGCCGGGGCGTCTGCTCCGCACCGTTGGTGACACCGGTGGGTGACATACGGGCTCCACGCTTCGGCAGGCCGCCCGCCGTACGCGCCGACCTCCCGGTGTCCATCGGCCGGATGCTGCTCACGGGCGCCTCGGTGGCCGGCGGCAGGGTCTCCTCCATGGTCCACAGCTCCTCGGGCAGGAGTACGACGGCCCGCACGCCGCCGTACCGGGAGACACCGGTGACATCCACCGTGAAGCCGTGCTGACGGGCGATCAGACCGATGACGGGGAAACCGAACTTCGGCTGGGTGCCCAGCTGGGACAGCCGGGGGAGGCCCTCTCCGGACAACTGCGTGCTCGCCCGCTGCCGGTCCTCGTCGCCCATGCCGACGCCTGCGTCGTCGATCACGATGCACAGGTTCTTCTGGGCCTGGCGGAACGTGACCTCGATCGGTGCGTCCGCCTGGGAGAAGCTGGCCGCGTTGTCGAGGAGTTCGGCGACGGCCAGGGCGACCGGCGCGACCGCGGAGGCCTTCAGCGCGATGCCGCTGGGCTGCATGATCTCGACCCGCTGGAAGTTGCGGATCTGGCTCTGGGCGCTGCGGACGACGTCGTAGACGCTGGCGGGCTGGTTACGGCGGCCCAGCGGCGCGCCGCACATGACGGCGATGCCCTGCGCCTTGCGGGCCATCTGGGCGTTGGCGTGGGTGATGTCCATCAGGTCGGAGAGGACCGCGTGGCCGCCGTACTCGCGCTGGACCCCGTCCAGCAGCGTGGTCTGCTCGGCCGCGAGGCTCTGCAGGAAGCGGGCGGCACCCTTGAGGACCGCCTTGGTGTTCTCCTCGGCGGCCTGCCCGGCCTCACGGATGACATCGTCCTGCTCGTCCCGCATCTTCACCAAGGAGGCCTGAACGCGGTCGAGTTCACCCTGGGCGTACCGCAGCCGCGCTTCCAGCGCGGCCTCGGATTCCTTCTTCCTCCGCCCCAGGGCTCTGCTGCGGAGTACGAGTGCGACGACTGCGGCTACGGCTATCACCGCTATCGCAACCAGGCACCAAAGAAGCACGTCTTGAGTCATGGAAACCTTTCCCGGCGCGTGGCATGCAGGCGTCGTCGAGTACGCCTTGCAGGGATCCGCAACCCGTCCAGGGGACTGCATGACTGATCTACGCGGAGAGATGACCGCGTTCAGACTCGATGGCCTGAACAAAAGTGGATCAAGGTCGCAGACGGCGGAATGCTATCACCGTCAACTGACGTATAAGAGTTCACTCCATCGGGTTTCACGGAGTTAACATGCCTGCTGCGTAAGGGGTGTTGACCGTTTCGAAGGTGAGGCGTCGATCGATGCCAGGGCCGGTTCCGACCCTCACCGGTCGACGGGATACCCTGGGCGGCTGATCCGACCGCGCCGCACGAGCAGCACGTGAACCTGATCGGCTTGCGGCCCTCGGCGCGCCACGAGTCCGGCGCAGGCAGACGAGCGGAGTCGGGCCGAGTCGGGCGGTTCGGCCTTTCCGGAAGCCGTATCGCTCGTATCGCCCGTACTCTTCGGGGTGTCTGCGGCGTCACATACTGGGCGCCAAACACTGGAGGCAACACCGCATGCTGATTGCTCAGCGTCCGTCCCTGACCGAAGAGGTCGTCGACGAATTCCGTTCCCGGTTCGTGATCGAGCCGCTGGAGCCGGGTTTCGGCTACACCCTCGGCAATTCCCTGCGTCGTACGCTCCTCTCCTCGATCCCCGGTGCGGCTGTGACCAGCATCCGGATCGACGGCGTTCTGCACGAGTTCACCACCGTGCCGGGCGTCAAGGAGGACGTCACCGACCTGATCCTCAACATCAAGCAGCTCGTCGTCAGCAGCGAGCACGATGAGCCCGTCGTGATGTACCTGCGCAAGCAGGGTCCGGGTCTGGTCACCGCCGCTGACATCGCGCCTCCGGCCGGTGTCGAGGTGCACAACCCCGATCTGGTCCTGGCCACGCTGAACGGCAAGGGCAAGCTGGAGATGGAGCTGACCGTCGAGCGCGGTCGCGGTTACGTCTCCGCCGTGCAGAACAAGCAGGTGGGCCAGGAGATCGGTCGTATCCCGGTCGACTCGATCTACTCGCCGGTGCTGAAGGTCACGTACAAGGTCGAGGCGACGCGTGTCGAGCAGCGG
Organism: Streptomyces sp. NPDC050508; assembly: GCF_040655155.1. Classification (NCBI taxonomy): domain Bacteria; kingdom Bacillati; phylum Actinomycetota; class Actinomycetes; order Kitasatosporales; family Streptomycetaceae; genus Streptomyces; species Streptomyces sp. NPDC050508. The sequence goes on along the minus strand of NZ_JBFAJJ010000002.1, from coordinate 10,647 downwards.
ACCGACTTCGACAAGCTGATCGTCGATGTCGAGACGAAGCAGGCCATGCGTCCCCGTGACGCGATGGCGTCGGCCGGTAAGACCCTGGTGGAGCTGTTCGGTCTCGCCCGCGAGCTGAACATCGACGCCGAGGGCATCGACATGGGCCCGTCCCCGACGGACGCCGCCCTTGCCGCCGACCTGGCGTTGCCGATCGAGGAGCTGGAGCTCACCGTTCGGTCGTACAACTGCCTCAAGCGCGAGGGCGTCCACTCCGTGGGTGAGCTTCTGGCGCGTTCCGAGGCCGACTTGATGGACATCCGTAACTTCGGTGCGAAGTCCATCGACGAGGTCAAGGCGAAGCTGGCCGGTCTGGGCCTGGGCCTGAAGGACAGCCCGCCCGGATTCGACCCGACCACCGCGGTCGACGCCTTCGCCGCCCACGACACGGACTCGGGATTCGTGGAGACCGAGCAGTACTGACCGAGCAGTACTGAACGCTGTGTCGCGCCGGGCTGTGAGGTAGCCGGCAGAACACAGGCGTCGACGATGAGCGGGCGGCACAGCCTGTCGGCTCAAGGTGACGGCGACGGTGATCGCATGGGTTCCCGCGGGCGGAGCGCTGCCCGGAGGAACCTGCGATCACCCGTCCGCGAGCCGGAACCGTGCGGGACGAGGCCCGACCCTCAAGACGTTCCTGATCATGGTGCGCACGGCGGCGCCGACCGAGAAGACCTGGCGCCCCTCGCACCCCGGACGTCCCGGAGTCGGCCCGTGCACGTCGGTGAAGGGGGTCCCGACCGGCCCATGTGAACTCGACGTCGATGTTCCCGGCCTCGGCCGAGACACTGTCGCGGTGATGGGGATCGTGAGGGGGCGAAGATCATGCGGGAGTTCAGCCCGTCTCAGGCCAGACTGCTTCGCGCGTGGTCGCAGGGTGTGGGTGGCGGTCGGCGCGCGGCGTCCGTGTCCGCCGTGCTGGAGCGGTGCCTGGCGGTACAGGCGCAGGATCTCAGGGCGGCTGCGCTCGGGGTCAGGGCGCGCGGCTCGGGGCTGACCGAGGCTGATGTGTATCTGGCGCTCGGGGTCGAGCGCAGTGTGGTCCGGGGCTGGTTCATGCGCGGCACGCTGCATCTGGTCCCGGCCGGTGACGCGGGCTGGCTGCGCGAACTGCTCGCTCCGCAACTGCTGCGGCGCAGCGAGCGCCGATACCGGGAGCTGGGGCTCGGGCCGGGCGAACTGGCGCTGGGGGAGCAGGTGATCACCGAGGCTCTCGCCGGCGGTCCTCTGACCCGGGACGAACTCGCGGTGCGGATGACCGAAGCGGGCCTCAAGGCCTCCGGGCAGGTCCCGTTCCATCTCGTCCGCCGATCCGCTCTGCTCGGTACCGTCTGTTTCGGTCCGATCCGGGAGGACGGCTCCGCCACCTATGTGCTCGCGGACGACTGGCTGCCCGCCTCCGACGGACCGTCCGGTGCGGATGCGGTCGGAGAGCTGCTGACCAGGTACCTCGCGGCGCACGGGCCGGCGACGGTGGCCGACTTCGCCACCTGGTCGGGGCTCGGGCTGCCTGCCGTCCGCTCCGTGTGGAGGGAACTGCTCGGGGCAGGTCTGATCGAACCGTGCCGCGTCGGGGACCTGGACGACTACGCGCTGACGGCCGTCGCGTCGCCTTGCCCGGAACCGACGGGTGACGTCCGACTGCTGCCGGCCTACGACAACTACCTGGTGGGTTTCACGGATCGCCGGCTGTCCGTCGAGCCCGAGCACGAGCACGCGGTCTGGCCGGGCGGCGGGCAGATCAGCCCCACCATCGTGGTGGACGGACTGGTCCGCGGAGTCTGGCGCCGGGACCGGACACGTGCCGTAGCCCTGGAACCGTTCGACGGCGATCCGGGCGTCGACGCGGTGGCCCTCGACGCGGAGCTCCGCGACATCTCCCGATTTCTCGCTGCATAACGGCCGAGCGCCTCGGGCCCACCCTGTACGCGACCGAGGACCCGGACGACCACTCGACCGGCTGGGGCGGTGCCCGAGCCGTCAGCCGGGTCGTTCTCGGCCGACTTCGGGTCGTTCCGCGAGGGTGCGGGGTGGACAAGGGGGTGCAAGCACTGTCCACGGGCCGCGTTGACGTCGTACCGCCCCGTGGGCCCATGCCCGGCCTGGCCGGAAAGGGCTCGCTCCCGCAGGGGGCACGATGACCTGACTTAGTGTCAAAGGTGCCTGCGCTGAAGCCTGTTGAGCGGTCGGACCGGCCGCGGACGGCAGCGCCTAGGGGGCTACGGTGCCTTGGACCGATCCGTACATGAGGAACTACGGTGCGCGAGTCCGGGGGCGGTGGTGAGCCGCCGGGCGCCGGTCCGGCCGCGGGCGGTGCGGCGGATTCGTACGTTCCCCAAGTTCCCCCAGTCTCCGAAGCCATCGAAGCCATCGAAACGACCGAAGTCGACGAAGTCGTCGAAGCTGTCGAAGTCGCCCATGTCGTCCCCACGGCTTCCCCGGCGTCCCAAGTCCGCGAAACGCGTACGTACCCTCACCAGGCCCGAAAGTCCCCGCCCGTTGCTGCTCGCCGTCGCGGCTGCCGCGGGCGTCGCGCTCTGTGTCGCCGTGGGGCAGTGGCTGCTGGGGAACTGGTGGCTGTTCGCCGTGCTCGCCGCCGTCGCGGGTGGAGCCGGTGGTGTCTGGCTCGCGCAGTGGGTGGTGGGTGCCCGCTGGGAGCGGGTGCATGTGCGGGGGCTGCGCTACACGTTGCCCCGGCTGGACGGACTGCACCACGAGGACTTCGAGTTCGCCGTACGGGATCTGCTGCGGCGTGACGGCTGTGCGGACGCCGTACAGGTGGGCGGGGCCGGGGACAACGGCGCGGACGTGACGGCGACCGACCCCCTCGGCAGGCGCTGGGTGATCCAGTGCAAGCACCGGCAGGACGGGGCCGCGGGGGCGCCGGTGGGTACCCCGGATCTGCATGTGCTCAACGGCACCGGCCGGCAACTGCACGGTGGGGACGTGGTGGTCCTGGTGACGAACGGGCGCTTCACGGCGGGGTGCGCGCCGCTCGCCGAGTCCCAGAAACTGCACCTCGTCGACCGCGGAACGCTGGGGGAGTGGGCGGGCGGCGCACGGCCGCTCTGGGAGCTGCTGAAGGAGCTGCCCTCGTCGCCGGGGAGGCGGGCGGCGACGCCCTGAGGAGTACCCTGGAGTTACCGAGGGTATTTCGCGCATCGGCCTCCACGCCCGTGTCGTTTTCGGCGATTGAATACGCCGGGCCGGTTGCGACCGGCCCAGAGCAGGGTTCGCGTCATGACTGCGCCCGTTTCGTACGCCCCGACACCCGAGGACCGGTCCACCGCCCCGCCTCTTCGTATGTCGCTGGCTCCCCTCGGTTCGGCACCGGCTCTGCTGGACGGCGCCTGGTGGCCCCGCTCCCGCGATCTGGCCGCGGAACTGCCGTCGTTGGTCGCCGCGCTCGACCCGCTGTGGGGGCGGATCACGCGGGTCACGGTGAACCCCACGCACTGGCCGGCCGACTTCCCGCGCAAGGTGCCCGTCGCCGGGCATGTGGTGAAGGTGGGCTGGTTCCTGGCCGAGCAGGACCCGCACCAGCTGCTCCTCCTCTCGTACCGCACGTCCCGCTGGGACCTGCTGATCGTCCCGCCGGAGACGGACCCCGCCACGGCGGCCTGGCTGATGACCGCCGCGAGCGACCCCTCGCGCACCTCGACCGCGACCGCCCTGATGGCCGAGGCGGCCCGCCTTCCGGCTCCGGCTACGGTTCCGGCACAGGGGAGTTGAGCGGCATGGGCAGCTTCGTGACCGTGGTGGTGCTGCTGGCGGTGGTCGGCGCGGGCGTGTTCCTGATCCGCCGACTCCGCAACCAGCGCGACGAGCGCATCGACGTCTTCCCCTACGACCACCCCCGCCCGGCCGTCCGAGAGCCGGCGCCCTCGGACACGAACAAGGCGCGCAGCAGGGCCGGAACGACCGGCACCGGCGACCCGCGCGACCCCGGCGGCGACGGCGGACGCGGACCGCTCCCGCCACGAGCCCGGGCCGGGACACCCGAGAAGTGAGCCACCAGCCGTCGTAGCAGAGCCTCGACAGCAGCCCTCACGCCGTTCGCTTCACGACCCGCGGTTCGGCCATCACCTGGGCGTTCAGGCGGGCACAGGTGCGGCTGATCAGGCGGGAGACGTGCATCTGGGAGACGCCGAGCCGCAGACCGATGCGGGCCTGTGTCATCTCGCAGTAGAACCGCATGTAGAGGATCTCGCGTTCGCGTTCGGGCAGTGCCCGCAACAGGGGGCGCAGGGCCTCGCGGTCGACGATCAGGTCGAAGGCGGGCTCGATGCCGCCGAGGGTGTCGGTGAGTGGGTGGCTGTCCGTGGGATGGCCGGGTGCGGCGTCCAGGGACCAGGCGGTGTAGGCCTCCAACGCCCCCTGGCCCAGCCTTACTTCGGCCTCGGTCAGTCCGGTGTGCGTGGCGATCTCGTGGACGGCGGAGAGCGTCCCGCCCCGTGTGGCACTCAGTTCGTGGTCGGCGGAACGGACCTGGCCGCGCAATTCCTGTACCCGGCGCGGGACATGGACGACCCAGAGTTCGTCACGGAAGTGCCGCTTCACCTCGCCGAGGATCGTCGGTATGGCGAAGCTGGGGAAGGCGTTGCCGAGACCCGGGTCGAACCGGGACACCGCCTTGACCAGGCCGAGTTGGGCGACCTGGGTGAGGTCGTCGGCGGTCTCACCGCGATGCCGGAAGCGCCGGGCCAGCCGTACGGCCATCGGCATCCAGGCCACCACCACCTCCTGGCACAACGCCGACCGCTCCGGACCGGGCGGCAGGGCGGCGATACGGCGGAACGACTCGGCGGTGTCCGGGGTGTCGTCGTAGGAGCGGAGGGCGGGGCGGGGCTTCCGGGTACGTTCGACCTGCGTGGGCATGTGTTTCCCTCGTCGGGGCGTCACTCGCCGTGGGGGTCGGCAGACCGCAGCACACTGGGGAGCAGCGAACACCGCTCCCACGGGGGTGCCTCCGGTCCGAAGCACACCGGACGAGTGCCCGGACGCTCCGCTTTCAAACCGGCGCACTCCCGCGAGTGTCCGCGACTCCAACAGGCCCCGGCACGACGGCGATCCGAGGCTATGCTGCTGTGGAGACGTCCCAGTCCCCGGCGCCGCACCGACCATCTTTCCCTCCCTGGTCTTCCGAACCGAGGCGCCTCATGAGCACCGCGCGGCAATCGCACGAACCCGAAGGCCCGGAGCCGTCCGGCATGGGCGCCGTGGACGCCACGGACGCGGTGCGGCTGCGCCGGCTGAACCGCTGGCAGGCCGAGGGCCTGCGGGAGGATCTGGCGGACCTGTACGTGGAGTCCACCGCCGCCGCCGAGCCCGGCGAGGAGTTCCACGACCGGCAGAAGTTCCTGGCCCGGCTGGCGGAGGACGTGAAACTGCCGGGATTCGACATGCTCGTCGCCGAGGCGGAGGCCCTGGCCGGGTGCGTCCGCGGTTTCTCCGTGCCGCGCGACGGGTCGTGGTGGCAGGGGTTCGACGGGCCGTTGCCGCAGAACCTGGAGCAACTGACCGCGTCCGGGCACGTGTTCGCGATCCTGGAGACCCTCGTCCATCCCCACCAGCACGCCCGCGGACTCGCCCGCCGGATGCAGGAGCGCCTGCTCACCGACCACCAGGCCTCCCTGGGCGTCACGTTGGTGGACCAGTCCGCCCGGTGGACCGGCGCCGCGCTCAAGGGCTGGGGCTGGCAGGAGGTGGGGCGGATCGAGCGCGAGCCCGGTGCAACGACCGTACGTGTACTGGTCCTTCCGCTCGGTGAGCGTACGGAGGACCACCCGGACGGTCTGGCCCACAACGACCGGACCCAACGACCCGAATAGTTTAGGTTCCGCGGGCCGGGCTACCCAGCAGACGCGTCCGACGGCCGTCCTGGACGAAGGCACCGGAGAGTTGGAACCACAGCTCCCGGTGCCGTCCGGCAGGTGCCGCTCACGCTCGGCCCGCCGCGTGCAGGTGCCGCAGCGCACGGCGCAACTCCCGCTGGATCCGGTCCGGGAGGGCCCTGTCCTCCGTCGTGGCGACCAGTGCCGCCGCCACGACCCGGAGCTTGATGTTGCAGTGCTGCGACACCCCCACCAGCAGGTCCCAGGCCCGGTCGCTGGAACACGGCGCCAGGGCCATCACCATGCCGCGGGCCTGGTCGATCACCGCACGGGTCTCCAGGGCCAGTGCCAACTGCCCGTTCTCCGCACGGAGTTCGGCGATCTCGGCCAGCAGGGCCGCCTCGCCCGCCACGGGTGCGCCCGTCAACAGCGGCTGCTCTTCGGGGGATGCGGTCGGCTGGGCCAGTCGGCGCATGTGCAGGGACCTCCCCGGGAGCTGGACACAGCATCGATACCGGGGACCAGGGCCTCACGGACAGCGTAGTCCTCCCCAGAGCTCTGGAGGCCGGCTCAGGGGGTCGGATCCGGGTGGTTGCCGCGGCTCAGTGCGCGGACGCACCAGCCGATGACGGCGGCGTTGACGAGTGCCCCGAGGACCATGGAGACGACGAGCGTCGGGGCGCCGCCCGGCAGGGCGAGGAAGAAGAGGCTGGTCGGGGCGGTGGCCAGCAGCGGGACGACGCCCGCCATGGACTCGCCCGAGTCGTCCATGACGGTCACGACGAGCGCCCAGACGAGCAGGGCCGCGCAGATCAGGAGGTAGCCGAGGGCGAAGGGGCTACGGAGGTTCCGGCCCAGTCGGTGGAGAGGGGAACGGTCTGCGGGGGCGTCGGTACCGGTCACGGGAGATGCTCCTTCGGGTGGGACGGTCAGAGGTGGTCGGCGCCGGGCGGGTTCGGGCGGGTGATGCCGAGGTCGTAGGCGAGGATCGTGGCCTGGACGCGGTCGCGCAGGCCGAGTTTGCGGAGCAGGGCGTTCACATGGGACTTGACGGTGCCGACGGTGATGTCCAACTCCGCAGCGATCTCCGCGTTGTTGAGGCCGGAGGCGAGCAGGGCGAGGACGTTGCGCTGGCTGCCGGTGAGGCTCTCCAGCTCGCGCGGGCCGTTCGCGGCACCGGACCGGAAACCGGTACCCGCGCCGGACGCGTAGTGGCCGATCAGCCGCCGGGTCGCGGACGGGGCGAGCACGCTCTCGCCGTTCGCCACCACCCGGATGCCGTGCAGGAGTTCGGAGGCGTGCACGTCCTTGAGGAGGAAGCCGGAGGCTCCCGCGCGCAGCGCGTCGAAGACGTACGCGTCGAGGTCGAAGGTGGTCAGCACCAGGACCCGGGGCGCGTTCTCCCTGCCGGTGATGATCCGGGTGGCGGCGATACCGTCCAGTTCGGGCATCCGTACGTCCATCACGACGACGTCGGGCGCCAGTTCGGCCGCGAGAACCACCGCGGTCACCCCGTCGGCGGCCTCCCCCACGACCGTCATGTCGTCCTCGGCGTCGATCACGGCGGCGAAGCCCGCCCGTACGATGCCCTGGTCGTCGACGACCAGCACCCTGAGGCTCATCGTTCTCTCTCCTCGTCGTCCGGCACCGCCGTGAGAGGCAGCCGGAGGTGGACCGTGCCCGGCGGGCGGCCGGTCGTCAGGGTGCCGCCGAGCGGCGCGATCCGCGCCGTCAGCCGGTCCCGTAGGGCGGTGCCGGTGGTGTCAGTGGCGAGTGGCACGCCGGTGGCCGTGATCGTCAACGTGCCGTCGGCCGCGTCGAGTTCGAGTACGGCGGGTTCGTTGCCGCCGGTCGCGAGCAGGGTTTCTACGACGTGGTAGGCGGCCAGGTCGACTTCGGTGGGCAGCCGTTCCGGGACCCGGTCGGTGAGCCGTATCTCCACGTCACGGCCCGTGGCCCGGCACTGGTGGGCGAGCAGATCGAGGGCCTGGAGAGTGGGCTGGGGGCGCAGGTCGGGTGCGGTGTCGCCGTCGCGGACCGCGTCCAGCAGGGCGCGCATCGCGGCGAGGGCCTCACGGGCGCGGGTCGCTGTCGCGTCCAGCTTGCCTGCCTGTGCTTCCGCGATCATGTCGGCGGTTCGGGCCAGCACGGTGGTTTCGAGCCCTGCTGCGATACGGCGGCGTTCGGCCCAGGCGTCTCTTACGGCTTCCTCGGTCCAGGTGGCGAGTTGTTCTGTATGGGCGCCGTGGGTTGCCTGGTCGCGCCGGCTGCGGAGAGCTCCCAGCTGGTGGGCGGCGGTGATTGTTAGTGACACCCCGGCTGTTGCGAGCAGGACGACGGTCCAGGTGGGGAGGGTTGTGCCTCGGTGCAGGACGGCGATGGTCAGGGCGGTGGTGTGTGCGGCTGTTGCTGTGAACGCAAAGAGAGAGATGGGGACTTGAGGTAGTCGGTAGGTGCGAGCCGGTGGGGGCTGGTCGCGCCCCGCGGCGGAGCCGCAAATCGATACAGCCCCGCGCCCCTTAAAAGCCCATAGCGCCACGCAAGTTGCGACCATGCTCAGTGTTGGTGGCAGCAGTGCCGGGCCTGTGTAGTCGCCCACCTCCATCGCCATCGGCCACAGCAACGCCAGCCCGATCAAAGCCAGTTGGACAGCTGTAGGTGCCTTGCGCAGCCACAGCAAGGCCACCGCCTGGGTCGCTGCCAGCAGGGTGAAGAGGACGCCTGCCGATACGTGGGAACCGGTCGGTGCGGACTCTGTTCGGATGATCAGTGTCGGGAGCAGGGGCTGTACGAGCAGGCCGATCGCGGCGACCACCTGGGCGACGCGGTAGCTCGGCGGGACGGATCGTTCCACCGGGGCCGCGGTACGGCCGGGCAGGACCGCGCGTACCTCCCAACCGCCGTTCCCTGTCGGGCCGGTGGTCAGGGTGCCGCCCGCTTCCCGGGCCCGGGAGCGGAGGAAGCCCTGGCCGCGGCCGCCGCCCAGGCCCGCGCCGTGTGCCGTCGTACCGGACGGGGGTGCCGCGCTGGTGATCACGACGTCGGTGCGGGTGTCGCCGTAGCGGCAGGTCACCGTCGTGCGCGCGCCCGGCGCGTGGCGGGCCACGTTGGTCAGGGCCTCGCGGACGATGCCGTAGGCCGCGTCGGCGACGGCGCCGTCGGGGAGGGGGTCGATCTCGAAGTCGACCGGTTGGTCGAGGCGGCGGAAGCCGGCGATCAGGGCGTGCAACCGCTCCTCGGGGGAGGGGAGTTCCTCGCGTGAGGGTGCCGGTGCGCGGACCGCGCCGAGTGCGCGGGTGACCTCGCGGCCGGTCTCGGTCGCGAACTCCAGTGCCTCGGCGGCGAGTTCGGGACGGCGTTCGCGCAGGCCGAGCGCGGCGCCGGCGGTGACGACCACGGCGGTGAGGTGGTGGGCGCTGACGTCGTGCAACTCCCTTTCCATGCGGCGCCGTTCGGTCGCCGGGAGCCGGTGGCGCTCGGTCTCGGCCCGGTTCAGGAGGAGTTCGGCGGTTCGGCGGGCGCGACGGGTCCGGCGTACGAACAGACCCGCGCCGCACGCGGTGGCGTACAGCAGCGCGGTCAGGACGATGTCGAGGCCGTTGGTGTCACTGAGGCCGTTCAGGGTGACGCTCGGCAGCAGCTGCCAGAGGGCGAGCGTGATCACGCAGAGCAGGGTGGTGAAGGTGTCGCGTTCGGTCGCCACAGTGAACAGGGCCAGCGCGACGGCCGCGGTCCCCAGTACCGCGACCGCCCCGACGGGCAGCGGTCCCGCGCCCATCGCGCAGGCCACGACGACCACGAGGAGCGTGATCACCGGGCGGGTGCGGCGCAGGGCGAGCGCGGCCGTCACCGATCCGCCGACGAGGGCGGCCACGAGCAGGTCGGCCGCGGTCGGCACGGTGCCGCGCAGCAGTGGAGCCACCGGCCACACCAGGGCCTGGGCGCAGATCAGCAGGACCGGGAGCAGCCGGTCGTCGGTTCGTTTCATGACATCCAAAGGCTATGGGCGCAGGTGAACGGACCGACTCAGGCTGAAGGGGGATCCCGGTCCTGCCCTCTCTATCTCTGGTTCGACGCGGCGACCGTCCTTCAGCCCGAGGACTGCGCCCGGCCCCGCTCATAGGCTCGATCACATCGAGGGAAGCGGTCGACCGCCGCTCCCGACACCACCCACACAACCCAGGGGGATCTCCCATGTCCATGTCCAAGCGCGCTCTCCTCTTCTCCCTCGCCGGCGTCGCCGCGGTCGGCGGAGTCGTCGCCGGCGGTCTCGCCGCATCGGCCGCCTCGGCCCCCGAGAAGCCGGCCCTGGAGAAGGGCTCGGCCCACTACACCGCCCCGTCCGCGAGCGGTGCCGGCTCCTTCACCTACACCGTGGACGTCAGTGACAACTCGGGCATCCGCGGCCTCAAGGTCGTTGCGTGGCCCGCGAGTTCGAAGCTGAACCCGACCGCGGCCGACCTGCGGTCCGTCGAGTCCGCCACGTGCAGGAGCACCTCGGACGACACCTCGCGCTGCACCTACACGTTCAAGGTCACCAAGAAGGAGGCGGCCGACGCGGCCAAGGGCACCTGGTACGTCTCGGCGCTCGCGACCGCCAAGGACGGCGACACGACGTTCGTGTCCAAGGCCGCCACCTTCGACGTCACCGGCTGACACCGGCACCCCTTCTCCTACGACCGGCGCCCCGTCTCGATCGAGACGGGGCCAGTTCACCGCGCACCCCTTCGGCTCCCGCATCGAGTGGGGCAACATCACGCACGCCCTGACCCGG